>JAQXLA010000011.1 GCA_029011315.1 Desulfovibrionaceae bacterium | reverse complement strand
TACACGGTGACGCTGAGCAACGCGGCGCAGACAGACGCCGTGGTGACGGTGAACGTGGGCGGCACGGACTATACGGTGAACATCGCGGCCGGCGCGACGAGCGGAACGGTGGATGTTCCGAACACGAACGGCGAAGATCCGTACATCGACGCCTCGAAGCTGACGGGCACGGTAACGGGTCTCACCGGCGGCAACTTCGAAGCTGTGGATTACAGCAGCGCGACGGCTACGGCGACGATCTTTGATCTGCCAGTGACTTCCCGGGATGTATGGGTCAAGGATAATGCCGACAGCATGCCAGGAAACGATCATCTTGTTGCCATCTTGCGTGTTCCTGAAGGCACTGAAATTGTGGGTGATCCTTCTGCTCCCAGTGGTGAATTTCTTATTGAAGATGGTATGTTATATTACCGTCAGACTTCGACATATGATCACCACACTGCGGGTGGAGTGCCTGAAACGGAATTGGCTGGCAGTGTGGATGTAACCCTGAGAGATCCATCCGGGCGTGAAGGAACCTATACGGTGCTTGTCAATATTGAAGACGATATTCCGACTTTGATATTGGGAGGCATGCATTCTCAATTCCTGAGCGATAAAAGCTCAGCCTTTGATATCCCGAGTCCTGTTCAGCTTCTGAGTACGGGTACGATTCTTGCTTCATCCGGAGCTGACGGGTTTGCCGGACGCGCTGTTTCCTTTGACGTAAATGACGGAGATACCATTTCCGTTTCAATAGATGATGGTGCAATAGAAACGGCGACTCTGCATCTCAGCACTTCCGAAGACGGCAGGGAAATCCTGACTGCGGTACTGGAAGGAGGAAAGACAATCTTTGCAGCTTCGGTTGATAATAATGGAAGCTGGAGATTTGAATCCTTTGAAACGTTTACCGTGGATCATGATGGTGAACAGAGCGCATCCATCAGGCTGCCTTTCCGTACGGAGGACAGTGATGGGGATTCCGCATCCGTTTCTGCCGTTGTACCTTTGAAGATAGGCTTTACGCTTCCGGACGGATCGGCAATTTCAAATGCCGATGACGATATCATCATTCCTGTTGATGAAACGATTGGAGGAAGCGTTGCAGGTGGTGATGTCGGAGGTACCGAAACAGTCATTGTGACCACGCCTGGAGAAACCTACAATATCAGCATTATTCTCGACCTCTCCGGATCGATGAAATACGATCGCGAGACGGGTACGGGAGACACGTCTTCCACAGAGCCTGCAGGATCTCGAATGGAAATGGCCGTTGAGGCTCTGGAAGCCTTTTTTGCCAATTCCATTCAAAACCACGATGGCGATGTGCATATCTGCCTCGCCGGATTCGGATCCACTTTCATGGGGTCCCTGGAGCTGACAATCCCCGCAGACAGCACAGAGGAAGAGAGAATGCTGGTTTATGAACAGTTTGCCGGACAGCTTGAAAACTGGAAGAACACGATGTTTTCCGGGAGCTACAGCCAGGGAACGAACTATGAAGCCGGCATGCAGGCTGTCACAGACTGGTATAATTCTTCGGCGATTAGCGGCAATGGAGGCACAAACATGTCATTTTTCCTGACTGATGGTGTGCCGACGTATTACGGAACGGGGTCTTCCTATAGCGGAGGCGGTAGTTATGCCGACAAGACAAGCGTCTCTCACGCTATTTCAGCATTTGAAAATCTTGCCAATGCCGGAGGCGGCGTCAGTGTGAACGCTATTGGCATCGGTACCGAAAGCTCTCTGGGTACTCAGGCGCAGCAGATTCTGGATTTGCTGGATAATACGACTCCGACAGGATCTTTCGGATCAGCCTCTACCTATCCTTATCAAAATCGGAGTGGTGCCTGGAATACGGATACGTTTGGAGAGACTGTGCTGAGCAGCGAAACTGAGACAGTTCAGCTTGCTTCACGTCCTTCTTCAACGGAGACTACCGTTGAGGAACAGGAAAATGAAGATGGTACGATAACCAGAATTACGACATCGTATTCCAGAGAAACATTTAGATGGTATAAGACCACAAAGACCGAGACGCTCCTGCTGACGAGCAAGCCTACCGGTGAGTATGATTTGGTCAATTCCAGCGATGACCTGCAGGCGGCTCTGGAAAAGGGTGCTTCCTACTCCAATGGCGTGCTGAATGCTGTTGGCAGCGACAGGATTCACTTTGATGAAAGCGCATCGAAGACCCCTTCAGCCCTTATTTATGGCGATGTCATGAATACGGATATCCTGCTCAATAAGCTGGGACTGACATCTGTGCTTCCATACGGATCAGGATATGCTGTTTTCACATATCTTGAAGCGCATCCGGAAGTGGATACTTCGCTTATTCTTGGCAATGATGCCAGTTGGACGGCCACGGATACCAAAGACTATATCCTGAATCATGTCGAAGAATTGGGCATGGAAACCAGAATATTGCAAATTACCCACAGCGATGGAGGCACATCGACGGAATACTATCTTGTTGATGAACATGGCCATGTATTTAATCCTGACGGTACGCCGAATTCCTCAGTCAATGCTGAGGATTTAACGGCACGCAAGGGCGGTCATGACACCATCACCGGCGGAGCAGATGATGATATCATCTATGCTCAGGACGGGGATGATACAATTCACGGCGGTGAAGGAAATGATGTGCTGTATGGAGGAAGCGGCGACGATATTCTGTACGGAGAAGGAGGAGATGATACTCTGTATGGAGGACTCGGCAGCGATACGCTCTACGGCGGCGAGGGCAATGACTACCTTGACGGCGGACTCGGAAGCGATATGCTGTATGGCGAAGAAGGAAATGACATTCTGGTCTACGATGACAATGACTACCTTGTTGACGGCGGAGACGGTATTGATTTCCTGATTTCCGATCAGGACGGAATCAGCATGGACAGCGTGTTGAGCGGCACTGGCATTCCTGGAGAGGGGCCTGTCGTCAGCGGAGTGGAAGTTCTGATTCACGGAAAGAACGCATTGAGCCTGACAGGAATGAAGCAGCTTGCTGAAGAGTACGGCATTACGATTTCAACGGATGAAGCCGGCAGGGAGGTCATGACTCTGGGAGACGGATGGACGAAGCAGGGAACGGATGCCAATGGCATTACGACCTTGACTTTCGGCACCGGAGACGATGCTCTGACGCTGGAAACAAATATTCCGGATGCCAATGAAGCGACGGAGTCGGAACTGGCTTCAGCGACGCAGGTCTTTATCTTGAACAACACGAACGCCTAAATAAAGCAGACTTATAGAAAAGAGGGTTCCTTTCCGGGCGTCCCGGACGGGAATCCTCTTTTATTTTTCTTCGGAACATCTTGATTTTTCAAAGACTCTTTTGATATGTCCAGAAACACTATCTTTACGGACTGCCGGATTCAACCGCAGTTTTTTTACTGGAGAACGCAATGCATCAGTTTGGTTCTGTCATTCAGGAAAAGCCGGAGAATGGAAGAGCTCTTCTTCCTATAGCTGTCTTCATGGCCTTTTATCTGGGATTGGGCGTGCTTTTTGAGTATGTTCTGGATATCCCCATGGGCTTTTACAATGTGCCCGTTATTATCGCCTTTCTGCTCGGTATTGCCGTGGCCTGCAGACAGAGCCGGGATCTTTCTGGAAATGAGCGCCTGGAGATTATGGCGGAGGCGATGGCTGATCGGAATATCATTACGATGATTCTGATTTTTCTTTTGGCGGGGATCTTTGTCGGCGTAGTGGGGCGTTCGGGAGCTTCCAGCGTGGCCAACTGCATTTTGTCTTTTCTTCCCGCAGAATGGACCCCTGCGGCGATCTTTGTCATCAGTGCTTTTGTTTCCCTGTCCATGGGAACATCCTGCGGAACTATTACGGTGATTACGCCATTGGCTGTTTCTCTGTCGGATGCCTCCGGTTTCAGTCTGCCGCTTTGCCTTGGCGCTGTTATGGGAGGAGCCATGTTCGGCGATAATTTGTCTTTTATTTCCGATACGACCATTGCAGCCTGTAATGGTCAGGGATGTCCCATGCAGGCAAAATTTCGTGAAAATTTTCGTATAGCTCTGCCTGCCGCCCTAATTACGCTGGTCATTACGCACATTTTGGCTCAGAGCCAGACAATTGCGCCGGCAAATATCCAACCCTACAGTCTGATCAACATTATCCCCTATCTGCTTGTTCTAATCGGCGGCATTATCGGCTGCAGCGTGTTTTCCGTCCTGATAGTCGGCATTCTTTCCGGATTGCTGATTATGCTTGTTTCCGGAAATGCTGATGCCATTACCTTGCTTAAGCAAAGCGGATCCGGAGCGGCAGGAATGTTCGAAACATCCATGGTAGCGATTCTTGCCGCATCTCTGGCGGGGCTGATGCGCAGAAACGGCGGCTTTGCGGCATTGCTGGGAACCATCCGCAGAACCTTCAGAAGTCATAAGGGCGGACAGTTCGGCATCGGTCTGCTGGTAGGTCTGATGGATATCGCAACTGCAAACAACACAGTGGCCATTGTGATCAGCAATCCGATTGCCCGTGAAATCGCTGATGAATATGGCGTTTCTCCCAGCAGAACGGCATCTATTCTGGATACGTTTTCCTGTATTTTTCAGGGAATTATTCCCTATGGCGCACAGATGCTCATTCTGCTTGCGGCCGCAAGTACGATGGGGCATACGCTTTCGGCGATGCATGTCATGCCCATGCTGATTTATCCCATGATGCTGGCAGTATCCTGCACGCTGTTTGTCGTTTTTGCTCCTGAAAAGCGCAAAGCCTAGAGCAAGTCCCTGCATCGCTGCTAGTAAGGAAGTAGTAATTATGAGTTTTTACCCTAATTTTGAAATTGGTCAAATTATTTCACATAAACAACTTTATACAACTTTTCAATGTCGCAATATGGGCGGTATGCGTCGCTCTAACCGGTTAAATTGCCTCGTTTTAATTTCTGACCATACAAAGGGCTTTTATGAAGATAAGTGGTTCGGAAATGAACTACATTATACAGGTGAGGGAAAATTTGGAGACCAAAAAATATCTAGACAAAATAAAACATTATATTATTCAAAAGATAATGATATAGAAGTTCATTTATTTGAAGTATTCAAGCGTGGAGAATATGTTTATCAAGGCATATTTGAATTATCAAACACGCCCTATGAGGACATTCAAAAAGATATTAATGGAGAAGAACGAATTGTGTGGGTTTTTCCAATAAAATCTAAACAATTGAATACCTATATAAGTGAAAAAATATATAAAGAAAATATAGCAGAGAAATTAAAAACAATAAAACATATTTCTTTTGAAGAACTTAAAAAACTTGCCCAAAACAATTCGTCAAAAAAAGTTTCAACAAGAACAGTAGTTACAAATATTTCCGAAAGGAATGTTACTATTGCTGAATATGCTAAACGGCGTGCGAACGGAGTATGCCAGTTGTGCGGACAACAGGCTCCTTTCGTTGATAAAATGGGCTCTCCTTACCTTGAATCACACCATATTATTTGGCTATCTAATGGGGGAGAGGATAGTATTATGAATACCGTAGCACTATGCCCGAATTGTCACCGTAAAATTCATATCCTCAATAATAAAGAGGATTCCGAAAAACTGAAAAAAGTTGCTGAAAGTTACTCCAATGATATAGAATAGAGTCTAATTTCTTACTAATACACAACCAAAGCCCTCCATAGAGTCCTCATTTACAGGAACTATGGAGGGCTTCTTCGAACCATTCCCCCCGTAAACAGGATACGTCCCATCGTCTGTAATCTGCTCGGAAGTAAGATTTTTTCCTGCTTGCATAGAACAAAGATATTTCAAAGAGCAACTTTTCCAATGTCTCGGCATCATCCCAATCCACTCCACGCCGCTGTCCTTCATCTCGGCATAGCGCATCACTTCATCCATGTCAGTCCTCCGCATTCCAGATAAGGGCTGTCTTATCCTGAATATTTCTGCTGACAGACGAAGATCTTTCACTTCTGGTTATGGTTTCTCCGTCCTTTCTAGACTATCCTAAACAATAACAGACAGGAGAATGAATAAAAAAATAAGTCCGTTCAGACACTTACGGACTAAAACGGACTTACTTGGATTCTAGTATGGCGGAGGGAGAGAGATTCGAACTCCCGGAAGACTCACGCCTTCAACGGTTTTCAAGACCGCCGCATTCAACCGCTCTGCCATCCCTCCGCAATGCACAGTATTCTATCCCGTCTTCAAGCAACCTGTCAAGATGTCTTGCTTTTTAGTATTCCGACCGTACAATATTTTCGCGATTGCATCACGAGGTATCAGGAGGAGAAAGATGATAACAGTTGACGATGTCAGACGCTGCGATTTGGAAACGGGTGAAAACAGCCTGAGGGATATTCTGTGCGCAGTGCATGCGGAATTGTGTGCACAGGATCGACGTATTGCCGAGGTGCTGATCAACGGCAGTTTGTTTGCTCCAACATCCGAGGATGAGGCGGACAGGATGCTGAACGGAAACGATAATATTGCGATACATACAGTGTCGCTGGCAGAATTGCCGGTACAATCGGCGAAGCATCTGCTCGCTTTGATCCGCCTGCTGAAAAACGGAGCAGCTGGGGCTGCGCTTAAATTGCGGGAGCATGATGAAGAAGAGGCGCTTCGCATGCTGGAACCGCTGTTTTCCATTGCCAGGCAGGCTCTGGTCAGTATTGATCGTTTGCAAAAGCAGATTTCAGAGCTTGGGGTCAGAACTATACTTCATGGCGGCGAGGAAGCTCTGGTGCTGTGCCTGGAGGAACTGACTGAGGCTGTAAAAGTCCGTGACTATGCTGGAATGATAAAAATACTGGATCAGGCGTTAAAGGAGCAGTGTCTGCGCTGGGAAAATTATCTGCCAAAAATTGAGGAATGCGCAGTTGTGAAAGGATAGAAAGCGCCCCCGCAAAGATAGCTGCGGGGGCGCTTTTGTGAAAAGAGACGGTTAGTTCAGTTCAATGGCTGCGGCTTTGTCCTGCTCATCCTTCAGAACGGGAAGCATAGCGTTGAGCTGTTCCTGTTCGAAAGCACTCAGCGTACCGTAAGGCACAAAGGATTCAATGCCGTTTTTGCCAAAGACAAGCTTCTGCGCAAAGAAAGGCAGGGGAGCCGAGGGATTTTCAACGTATGCGCAGGCTTCAGCGTCTTTTTCGCCATTCATGCCGCGCAGAACGGTCATCACAAACGTACAGGCAGCCATGGCCATGGACAGCGTTGCGCTGCCGGCGCCGGCTTTGGCTTCTACAACAGTCGTGCCGCCGTTGCGGACCACATCGGTAATTTCGGCAATTTCAGCATCAGAGAAGGAAGCTTTTGCCACCTTGGAGAAAAGAGGCAGGATGCTGACGCCGGAATGTCCGCCGATGACGGTTACATCTCCGTCAGCACCGGTCAGACCCTTGCGATCCATCATAACGCGGCGGGAACGCAGAACGTCCAGCATCGTTACGCCGGCGAGACGGGCAGGATTGTAGCATCCGGCTTCTTTCAGGACACGGGCGGCCAGGGGTACCATAACGTTAACGGGATTGGTTACAACGGCGATAAAGGCGTTGGGGCAGTTTTCAGCGGCGGCTTTGATAAGCGAAGCCACGATGCCGGCATTTTTCGCAAGAAGATCAGCTCTCGTCATTCCGGGCTTGCGGGCGAGGCCGGCCACGACAACGACAAGATCGGAGCCCTTCAGAGCTGCCGCAGCATCTCCGCAGAAGCCCTGCGTTTTGACCTGCGTAGGAATGTCATTGATATCGGCGGCAACGCCAGGAGTAAAGGGCGCCACATCGAACAGATTCAGTTCGCTGCCTGCGGGAAGATTGGTTTTCAGAAGCAGAGAAAGGGGCTGGCCGATACCTCCGGCAGCGCCGAGAACGGTGACTTTCATGATGGAACTCCTTGATTTATTGACTTCTGCGATGTATTAAAAACATAAGGCGAAAAATTGCCCTGAAGCAGAAATCGAAGCTGAGATCCCCTTTTTAGATCCTTTGAGAAATCTCTGCAAGTTTTTTCCCGTATCACGGGCTGAAATCAGCTGCGCTTTTCTTCGGAAATCAGCTCAAGGGTAAAATGGTTATTGGTGAATACGCACAGTTCGGAAGCAATTTCCATGCTGTGGCGGGCGATCTCTTCCGCGTTCAAGTTGCTGTGCCGGAGCAGGGCTCTGGCTGCGGAAAGCGCATAAGGACCTCCGCTGCCAATTGAGGCAACTCCGTCATCAGGCTCGATGACATCGCCGTTTCCGCTTAAAATGAGGATGTGGTGCTGGTCAGCAAGAAGCAGCATGGCTTCAAGACGGCGGAGATATTTGTCCTTGCGCCATTCTTTTGCCAAATCGACGGCTGCTCGCAGCAGATTGCCGCCTTTTTCTTCCAATTGCGCTTCAAACATTTCAAAAAGCGTGAAAGCATCGGCCGTCGCTCCGGCAAAGCCTGCGACAACGGATCCCCGGTGCATTCGGCGGACTTTCGTAGCCGTATGCTTCATAACGAGACTTTGACCGAGTGTCACCTGTCCGTCTCCGATCACGGCAGTGGTGTCGCCTCTGCGCAAAGCCAGAATAGTTGTTCCTCGAATGTCCATGAATTCACCCCTCCTTGATGCTTTTATTCACGCCTTTCCAGCACAACGGAAGCGGCAGCAATATCTCGACCGTGCGTAATGGAAACCCAGATCCTTTCCGCCCCCAGAGCCTGCAGATGCCTGTATGCTCCGCCTGAAGCGCATATCTGCGGGGCTCCGCAGGTATTGGGAAGAACAGATATATCCGGCATGATAATATCCTTCGTAAATCCGGTTCCAAGAGCTTTGGAAAAGGCCTCCTTGGCAGCAAATCTTCCCGCGAGGAACAGAATCCTGCCTGTTTCCCCGGCAGGAAGAAAGGACTTTTCCCGTTCGGAAAGAATGCGGCGAATAAAATGATCGCCGTAACGCCGCAAAAGCCGCTGAATGCGGCTCAATTCCGTGACGTCCAGACCGACTCCGACGATCATGGTCAAGCATCCTTTTCCAAAGACGGAGCAAACAGCATTTTGGGTCTGGCGAAATCCGGGAATACCTCTGGACGCTGCCTTCTGTCTGATCCAGGCATTCCCTTCTCTTCATACATACGCCGCGCAGCGGCATCCATGAAAGCCGAGAGTGAAACAAATTTCGCACCGTCCGCTTTCAGCGCTTCGATGATTGCGGGCATATTGCGGATAGTGCCTTCATGAATGTCATGAAAAAGAAGAATTCCGCGCTTTTTCCCCGCACGAAGCGTTTTCATTGTCGCAAAGGTGGGAGGATGTTTCCAATCTTCACTGTCAACTGTCCAGAGAACAATGGGCAAATCGAGATTTTGTGCAATGCGGCGGGTTTTCTCATTGTGCAGCCCGTAAGGCGGACGCAGCCAGGTGCTTTGAACCCCCTGGTTGCGCGCGATATTCTGCAGACCTTCAATCTGGGCTCTCTGCTTGGCTTCAGAAAGCTTGGTCAGTGCCGGATGCGTCATGGAATGGTTGCCTATTTCATGGCCTTCACGGATGATGCGCTGTAAAATCGCGCGCTTCTGAGGAGAGACGGCATTCGTACCGACGATAAAAAATGTCGCCTGAATGCCGTGTTCCCTGAGCATATCGAGCAGCTCGCCCGTATGAAGCCCGGGACCGTCATCAAAGGTCAGAACACACAGATTTTCCCTGATACCCGTTTCCAGCAGCACAGAGGGACTGATGAATACAGGAATCCCTTTTGCTGTTCTCACTTCGGCGTGCGGCGTCGCTGCCGGGGAAGCGGACGCCGCCCATATTGATTCACAGCAGAAAAGCAGCAAAGCGGACAGAATTCCTGAAAGGCAGCCCTTCATCGCGCGCTGTTCTTTTCGATTTTGGCCCAGGAATCCTTAAGGGAAACCGTACGGTTGAAGACTGGGGCTTCGGCCGTACTGTCCGGATCCACGCAGAAATATCCCACGCGTTCAAATTGAACACGGGATCCGACGGAAAACGAAGCCAGAGCCGGTTCCACTTTAGCCGTAATCGTCTTCAGAGAATCCGGGTTCAGTTCCTCCGTAAAAGGCACGTCTTCTCGACTTCCCGGAGTTGGACTGGTGAAAAGATGATCGTACAGGCGCACTTTGGCTGAAATGGCATGTCGGGCAGAAACCCAGTGAATGGTTCCCTTGACCTTTCTCCCGTCCGGAGAATTTCCACCGCGGGTTTCCGGATCATAGACACATCTCAGTTCTGTAATATTGCCCTGTGCGTCCTTTACGACGTCGGTACAGGTAATGTAGTACGCAAAGCGCAGACGGACTTCGGATCCGGGGAACAGACGATGGTATTTTTTCGGAGGATCTTCGCGGAAATCTTCACGCTCGATATACAGTTCGCGGCAGAAGGGAACCTTGCGGCTTCCGGGAATGCTGCCGTCGGAGCTGAAGGGCATGTCGAAATATTCCGTTTGATCTTCGGGATAGTTTTCGATTACGATTTTAATAGGATCAAGCACGCCCAGAACCCTGGGAGCCGTCGCATTGAGATGCTCGCGCACACAGAATTCCAGCAGGCTGTACTCTACAAGGTTTTCAGCGCGCGCCACGCCGATGCGGGCGCAGAAATCACGAATGGATTCCGGCGTATAGCCGCGGCGGCGCATGCCACAGATCGTCGGCATTCTGGGATCGTCCCAGCCATTGACATAGCCTTTTCTGACCAGTTCAATCAGCTTTCTCTTGGATAACACTGTATAGGTTAAACCAAGCCGGGCGAATTCTATCTGCTGAGGATGATAGATGCCGAGCGTGTCCAGCACCCAGTCATACAGTTCTCTGTTATTGACAAATTCGAGTGTGCAAATGGAATGGGTAATGCCCTCGATGGAGTCGGAAATGCAGTGCGTGAAGTCGTACATGGGATAGATGCACCAGGCATTGCCTGTGCGATGGTGCGCGGCATGCCGAATGCGGTACAGCGTTGGATCCCGCATGACGAGGTTCGGAGAGGCCATGTCGATTTTTGCACGAAGCACGCAGCTGCCGTCCGGAAATTCGCCGGCTTTCATGCGGCGGAACAGATCAAGATTCTCTTCAACAGAGCGATTCCGATACGGGCTTTCCCTGCCCGGTTCCTTCAGCGTGCCTCTGGATTCACGAATTTCATCTGCGCTTTGACTGTCAACATACGCTTTGCCTTCCATAATCAGCTGCTCTGCAAAGGCGTACAGACGATCAAAATAGTTTGAGGCATAGAATTCCCGATCGTCCCATTCCCCGCCCAGCCAGCGTACATCCTCACGGATGGAATCGACATATTCCGTATCTTCCTTGACGGGATTGGTATCATCGAAGCGCAGATTGCACAGCCCGTTATTTTCTGCAGCCACGCCGAAATTCAGACAGATGGATTTTGCGTGGCCGATATGCAGATAACCGTTGGGTTCAGGTGGAAAGCGGGTATGCACCCGCCCGTCAAAGCGGCCGTCAAGACCGTCCTGGCGAATACGCTGGCGCAGAAAATCAAGAGATGCCGTTTCCGAGGAGATGCCGGGCTCTGTATTCATGAAATTCGTCCTTATTTGCATTATTTGGCGGTCGGCGGCATGACAAGCGGCATGTCCGATGCGACGCCGCTGTTCTTTTTCATATCAGTCGTTCTGTGACCGCTTTTAAACGCGGTCCATTCCGGTTCAGAGATCTGGCCGTCGTGATTGGCGTCAATCACATCGAAAGCTCTGTCCTGAATGCCCGGGCAGGCTTTGCGGAATTCTTCTCTGGAGACGTTTCCATTTCCATCGGCATCCATCGCAGCAAAGCGATCGTCTGCAAAACTGTGCAGCGAAGAAAGCAGCATCAGTCCAGGAACGAACAGAAGCACAGGGAGAATACGCATCTAAGCTCCTATTTTAAGCCCATTGCCTCACTGATGCGGCGGGCTCCTTTCTTAAGTTTGCCGACAAGATTGTTTTCAGACAGCTCATCAAAACGTCGCAGCAGTTCTTCCTGTTCGTCCGAAAGCCCGGTAGGCGTGCGGACGGTGATGGTGACCAGAAGATCCCCTGTCTGCCTGCGGTTGATATATGGCAGCCCCTTGCCTGCTTGTCTGATGACTGTTCCGCTCTGGGTTCCCTTGGGAATCATGAGCGGAATATCTCCGTCAAGGCTGGGAATATCAATTGTGCAGCCCAAAGCAGCCTGAACCATGCTGATTTCTCTGCTGATCAGGAGGTTTTGTCCGTCTCTCTGGAAGATTTTATCCGGTTCGACGTCAACCACGACGTAGAGATCCCCATCTGGACCGCCAAAACGCCCCGGTTCACCTTCTCCTCTCAGGCGGAGGCGCATGCCGCTGTCGATACCTGCAGGAATTTTAACGGATACGTCTCTGTTTTCCCGAATGATTCCACGCCCTTTACATTTTGGGCAGGGCCTGCCGATCACGCTCCCCTGTCCGCTGCATTCGGGGCAGGGCACGACGATTTGAAAAAATCCCTGGCTGCGGCGTACCTGTCCGCTGCCTCCGCAATGAGGGCACGTTTTCCGCTCAGATCCTGCAGCAGCTCCACTTCCATGGCATTCGCTGCAGGAAACGTTGCGAGGAAACTTCAAGCTGACGCGATCGCCTTTTGCCGCCTGGCGGAAGGATACGGTCAGATTGTATTGCAGATCGTCGCCCGCAGCAGGACTGTCCCATCTGCGCGGTCTTCTGCCGCCCATCCCCCCGAAGAAATCTCCGAAGATGTCGCCGAAATGCGAGAAGATGTCTTCGGCGGAACCGAATCCTCCGGCATTGCCGTTGACGCCTTCAAATCCGAAGCGATCGTAACGTTCCCGCCGATCTTTATCCCTCAGTACTTCGTAGGCTTCAGCAGCTTCCTTAAATTTCTGCTCTGCGTCGGGATCGTCCGGATTGCGATCCGGATGATACTTCATCGCCAGTTTGCGGAAAGCTTTCTTAATTTCCTCTTCACTGGCGTTCCTGTCCACGCCGAGCACTTCGTAATAATCTCTTTGCGCCATGATAAGCCTTTTTAATCATCCCAATCTGAGACTTTTGAAGTCTGGACTGCATTAGCGGGCTGCTTATACTGGCTGAGATCTTCAGGAAGAATTTTCCCTGCCGCGATTTCGCGCAGAGCCGTAACGATTTCCTTGTTGTTCGATTCAACCAGGGGCTGATAGCCCTTGCGGAGCTGACGAACCCGTTTGATAGTCATCTGAACCAGAAGAAAACGGTTTTCAACTCGTTCCTGGCAGTCTTCAATGGTAATGCGTGCCATATGTAACCCCTTCGAAATTCGGCTGTGGCGCTGAAAATACGCACAGTTCTTTTCGTAGCCTGTCTGCGGAGAACCGGGTCCTTCGACCTGGAAGCAACTCGGCAATGAAGACATTTACGTATTTGGATAAAAGCATATTTTATCTGCTTGAAAAAAGCGATGTCAAGCGGAAAATGCTTATTTCCTCAGGAGCGATCTGAGCGGAGATGGCAGCTGAGCCTGGAGAAGTTGCTTGCCATTGTCATTTTGATTTTGTATATAAAGATAAAATAAAGATAGAATCGTCAAGTGTACAGATAAAGAAAACATACATTTTTTATTAAAGTTAAAAGCGAGTTTCTGGTGATGCGCATTTTGTTTTGCAGTGAAAGTTTTCCGGGAAGATTCGGCCCTTTAGCATCCTGCTACGCGTCATTTTCGTGCAACCAGATTCTTTTCGCCTCGTACTTCGACAGAAAGAACTTTATCATCCCCAGCATTCAGCGGGTTATTCTGCGTCGTTCTTCGAAACATACTCAGAACAGCGAATCGAGCATGCCTCGGGAATGCCGGGAACTGCTGACGAGAAGCTGCGCCGCAGCGGAATCTCTGCGTATTCTGAAAGATACGGGCTTTCTTCCGGATCTGGTGTTGGCTTCTGGTTCGGGAATGCCGATGTTCTCCATTCGGGAGCTGTTTCCGCAGGCATTTTTGGTTTATTATATCGATTCTGTATTGTTTGATGCGGAACAGCCGTCTGCAAAGATGCAGGCCATGCGTCTGGTTGAAGCGGGAAATGCGGCATTTTGCGATGCATTGTTCCTTTGCGGCGCATCTGCAGGCCGGACTTTTCCTCCAGTACTCAGAAAACAGGCTGAAATTCTTCCTGCTTTTGTTGATACCGTGTTTTTTGCACCTTCCGGAGAAAGGCATCCGGAATGTATTAGTATTGATGCAGATGCATTGGATGAGCGGGATGAAAATATTCTGCGGCATCTTCTGGAATCGGTTCTGGACGCACGTCCTCAGTGCATGGCGGTTCTCACTTTCCGCAGTGCTGATGCGGCTGAGTGCGGCTGCAGACGCTTCTCAACTCTGCCTCCGACGATTTTTCGCCGTATTCTGTTTCATGCCGTAAGGAATATCAGTGATTTTCGCAATGTTCTCCAGAACAGTACGGTGCATATTTGTCTGAGCAATGCGCGCAATGCGGAAAATGCGATTCTGCAGGCACTGAGCTGTGGCGTGCCGGTGATGCAAGGAGATAATGCGCCGCCGCGGCGAATGTATCCGGGCGTGCTGCATTTCCAATCAGGGGAGGATGGAGCTTCGCTTCTTTCGGCATGGCTTGCGCAACCCGAGAAGTTGCGTTCCCAGGGAAGTTCGGGACGACTGCATGTCGAGCGGTGGTGTTCGGCGGACAGTGTTCTGCCGAGTCATATGGCGAAGCTGCAGAGAATGCTGAAGAGTCATCTTTCAGGGATGCTTTTTCCATAGCAAAGGCTTTACCTTTCTTCTTTTAAAAGGTAAACTGCAACATCAATTCTTTTCATTTGGTTTATACGGTATGGTGCATGCAGACACTACTTCGTCTCATTCAACTTCGTCTCATTCAACAACGGAGGAAACTATGAAATTTTCTCGCCTCGTCATTCTGACAGTAGCCCTTGTTTTTGCTTGGGCAACGTCCGGATTTGCTTTCCATTCTGCTGATCAGTGTGAAAAGCGCATTGATAATTTTGAGTACTTTGTCGACTATTCCGGTTCCATGATGATGAATTACAAAACGACCGGAAAGAGCAAAATGGCTGTTGCCAAGGAAGTGTTGCAGCGTGTGAATGATGCCGCTGTCGTTGAGCTTGGCTATAAGGGAGGGCTGAACACCTTTGCTCCGTACAGTACGGTTGTGCCTATGGGTACATGGGATCGCGCTTCCATGAAGGCCGGCATCTCTTCGCTGAAGTCAGATCTTCCCGTGTTCGGACGTTTCACCCCGATGGGTGACGGCATTGCCGACAATGCTCCTGTTGTGGCCGGAATGGTTTCCAATTCTGCGGTTATCCTTGTGACGGACGGCGGAAGCAACCGCGGCATCGATCCTGTTGAAGAAGTCAAGAAGCTGTACGCTGCCAATCCGAATGTGACCTTCCATGTGATTTCTCTCGCCAACGATCCTGAAGGACAGGCTGTTGCCGATGCCATTTCTGCCCTCAGCTCCCGCTCTGTGTCTGTTCGGGCTATTGACCTGTATGAAAGTGATGCCGCTGTTGACAAGTTTGTCGGCGACGTATTCTGCATGCCTCGTACGAATGCTCCCATCGCGGAAACCATCGTGCTGCGCGGCGTAAACTTCGCCTTCGATTCCTATGAACTGACTCAGGAATCTCTTGGCGTTCTGAATGAAGCTGCCCGCATTATCATTGAAAATGGCAAGAGCGTCTGCTTGTCCGGCTGGACTGACAGCAAGGGATCCGACGCTTACAACAAGACGCTGTCTCAGCGCCGTGCTGAAGCCGTGCGTGCGTATCTTGTTTCGCAGGGCGTGAGCTCTTCCAAGCTGGTTGCCCGCGGCATGGGCAAGTCCTTCCGCTACGACAACGCGACGGAAGAAGGCCGTTATCAGAACCGCCGTACGGAATTGGTCTTTATTGACTAACCCGCCTTTATACGGCTAATGTACAGACCCGGCAGATTTCTGCCGGGTCTGTTTTTATGCTGTTTTCGTGATGTTTTAAAATTTAGGAATTTTTCATGATGAAAGATCCTGTGTCAAAAGCCTTGTTCTGCCTGGCCGGGTCAGTGTTCGTGTTGTCCGCCACGTCCTGTTCTGCGCTGCAGCTTACTTCAGATAAACCGGCTGAGCCTGCGCCTGCCGTCGTTGCAGCCGAACAGAAAAAAACAGCTCAGACGGTACAGACGGTGACAAGGCCGTCTGCTCCGGCCGGAACGGTACGGAACAACTCTATTCCGGTTGACAAGATCGATGAAACGCTGGCCGTCAAGGCCAAGCTGGACAGCTTCGCCTATGAGCATGCCGTGCGTTCCAATCATACGCTCGTACCGAACCGGTATAAAATGGAGATTTTCCGACGCGGAACCCAGTATGTGGCTCGCTATCAGGAAGTCGATGTTGATACTCTGCGTACGGAAATTTATCTTGGGACGACAAAAAGCACGCCGTATGTGGGACATATCATCTATGTGGAAAAAACCTGCGAAGCCATTGGCCGCAGTGCAGCTTTGGCTCGAGCCGGACAATTTAAGGTCGTCAAGGCCCGGAGAACCCGCGAAGTGTCGCGATATGACGCGAAGAAAGGCTGGGTCTACTGAGCCTGGATGCGTAAAAAAGGCTGGACATGGCAAAAATCCTGATCGTTGACGATGAAGAAGCCATTCGGCTTTCTCTGCACGGCATTCTTGAAGATGAGGGCTATGAAGTCCTGGAAGCCTCAGGAGCTGAGGACGGGCTTGCGATTGCGGATTTGGAAACGCCGGATCTGGTTTTCATGGATGTGTGGATGCCGGGGATGGACGGGCTTGAGGCTCTGGTCAGACTCAAAAAAGTTCATCCAGCACTTCCTGTTATCATGATTTCCGGACACAGCACGATAGAAACGGCTGTCCGGGCGATTCGGCAGGGAGCGTACGATTTTGTCGAAAAGCCTTTTTCTCTGGACAAAATCGTCATCCTCTGCGCCAGAGCGCTGGAAACGGCTTCTCTGCGGCATGAAAATCTTGTTCTGCACAATGCCCTGCCTGTTCAGGATGAATTTCTCGGCCAGTCTCCGGTCATGCTGGATTTTTTTGAAAGCCTCCGGCGTGTTGCGGCTTCGGATGCCTGGGTTCTGATTACCGGGGAAAACGGAACAGGAAAAGAATTGGCGGCGAGAGCCCTGCATCAGGGTAGTTCACGGGCAAATTCGCCGCTTGTTGCAGTGAACTGCGCGGCCATATCAGATGATTTGATAGAAAGCGAACTTTTCGGACATGAGAAGGGCGCATTTACCGGGGCATCGGGGGTGCGCATCGGTCGTTTTGAGCTTGCAAACAGAGGAACGCTTTTTCTTGACGAGATTGGCGACATGAGCCTGAAGACACAGGCCAAGATTCTGCGTATTCTCCAGGAGCAGTCTTTTGAACGCGTGGGAGGAACCCGGACGATTCGCGTCAATGTGCGGGTGATTGCCGCAACAAATAAGAATCTTGAGGAATCCATTGCAAATGGACAGTTCCGTCAGGATCTGTATTATCGCCTTCGTGTCGTGCCTCTTCATGTGCCTCCTCTGCGGGAGCGTACGGGAGATGTTGAACTGCTTCTGGACAGAATGACAGCCCAGCTTGCCGCCCGTTATGGATGTCGTCCTCCGCTGTACGCTGACGAGACCATGCAGTGTCTTTGCCGGTATTCTTGGCCGGGAAACGTTCGGGAATTGCGCAATTTTGCGGAGCGCATGGTGATTTTGCACAGCGGCATGAAAGTGACTAAAGAGGATCTGCCTCCGGAATTTGATGACGATATGGAGCCCGCGTTCCCTTCGGATACAGGCAATGCGGATGAATCCGATATCCTGAATTTGGATTTCAAAACCGCCAGAGCTGTGTTTGAGACGCGCTATCTGTCTTCAAAGCTCAGAGAGTGCGGCGGCAATATATCCCGGCTTGCTGAGATAATCGGTTTGGAACGCAGCTATCTTCATCGCAAATTAAAAAGGTATCATATCGTTTACTAATTCAGAGTCATGGCTTTCAGGAGGAAGTCTGATGAAAATAAACGTTTCTACTCATGCAGATGCTCAGGTTCTGATTCTGCCTCTTTTTGAAAATGAGTCGTTGCTTTCCCCTTCCCGTAAGGCACTTCTGCCGTGGCTGGAGCAGTCTTCGGCTTCTGAGTGTCCATCTTTGGGTAAAAAAGGGCGTGTCATGCTTTTGTACGCTCCGGCAGGGTATTCCGGAATCGGAGTAGCTCTGGTAATGGGGCTGGGCAGAAGGGATGAAAAAGCTTCTGAGGAGGATCGACTGTCTCTTGTGCGAAATTTGTCCGGCAGGGCAATGAGAAAGTGCCGTGAATTTGGGCTATCATCGGTCGCTCTTTCGTTAAAAGATATCCGTGAGATAATCGGCAGAGAGGGAAAACTGGTCTGCGCAGTTCGGGAATCTGCCTGCGCCGCCGGTCTTGGACTGTATCGGAATCTGCGTTTCAAATCTGATGCTGAAAAAGCGGATTCGGATCCGGAACAGCTGCTGTTTCTGGTCGACTCAGATACGGATCTCGCACTGCAAAAGGCTGCAAAAGAGGGAGAGATCGCTGCTGAAGCCGTGCTTCTGGCCAGAGAACTGGTCAATTGTCCGGCCAGTCATCTTGCCCCGGAAGACATGGCGCGCGAAGCCGAAAGACTTGCTTCTTCTGCCGTACGCTGTGAAATTCTCAACGGAGACGATTTGCGCAGAGAAGAAATGAACGCCTTCCTGTCCGTCTCTTCGGGGTCATCGCATGATCCTCGGCTCATCGTTCTGGAATATGCGCCGCATGGGCATGAAGATGATGATCCGTTTGTAATTGTCGGCAAAGGACTGACTTTTGACAGCGGAGGCATCAGCCTGAAACCGTCGGCAGGCATGTGGGAGATGAAGGGCGATATGGCCGGAGCGGCTTCCGTCCTTGGAATTTTCAGCGCTCTGGAGAAACTTGGCATTCAGCGCAGAGTTATCGGTCTGGCCGGATGTGCGGAAAATATGCCTGATGCTTTGGCGACGCGTCCGGGCGACGTCGTACGGACGAAAAGCGGCAAGACAGTTGAAATCGTCAATACGGATGCAGAAGGCCGCATGGTGCTTTGTGATGTTCTTTCCTATGCGCAGAAAAGATGGCATCCATCTTTTCTGGTTGATATCGCCACGCTGACCGGTGCCTGCGTCGTCGCGCTGGGACCGGTTGTTGCCGGAGTCTTTTCCCGCAGCGGGGCAGTGGCTGAGAAAATTCGTCTTGCAGGCAGAATGGTAGGTGAGGAATTTTGGCCCATGCCTGTTCATGAACGCTATATGGAAAGCCTGAAAAGCGAAACAGCGGATTTTGCCAATGCCGGAAGCCGGGAAGGCGGAGCCTGCGCTGCTGCGGCTTTTTTGAGCCAGTTCGTGGATTCGGATACGGATTGGGCTCATCTGGACATAGCCGGACCGGGGTTTTTGACCAAAGCGGTTGACAATTGCCCTGCTGGAGGATCCGGATTTTCGGTTAGAACGATTCTGGAATTGCTCCGGTAAGAGCCTAGAGTACAGGACGGTTTCTTTGACTTTTGGGAAAGACTTTTTTATAAGGAATTTTTTCACGTATGGATCTATTCCAATCAGGAGATGACGAGTCATGCCCAGGCATTTCATTCAAATAGGCGATCTCGGCAAAGACGGTGCGATGGAGCTGATCCGGCGAGCCAAAACCATGAAGGAAAGCGGTTTTCGCGGCCATTGCATGGACGGCAAGGTGGCAGCGTTGATTTTTGAAAAGGCTTCGACGAGGACTCGCGTTTCGTTTGATGTCGCTGTTCGCCAGCTTGGCGGCACGACGATTTTTATGACGCCTGCAGAAAGTCAGCTGGGGCGTTCCGAGCCGCTTCGGGATGCCGCCAGAGTGCTGTCCCGTTATCTTGATTGCATGATTGTGCGTACGTTTGGCCAGGAAAAACTGGATGAGCTGATGGAATACGGTTCCATTCCTGTCGTCAATGCGCTGACTGATCAGGGGCATCCCTGCCAGGTTATGGCGGATCTTTTGACGATTTACGAACGCACGCCGGATTTTTCTCAGGTTCGTGTCGCCTGGATCGGCGATGGCAACAATATGGCCAATTCGTGGATTGAAGCCTCAATGTACTTCCCGTTTGAACTGTCTCTTGCCGTCGCACCCGGCTACGAGCCTGATATGGATCTGATGGCACGAGCCAAAGCTGCAGGAGCGAAGATTACGACCAGCCCTGATCCCCGTGAAGCTGCGAAAGGCGCCCATTATCTGTATGCGGATGTGTGGGCATCGATGGGACAGGAGCAGGAACAGGCCGAGCGCGAGAAGGTTTTCAAAAATTTCTGCATTAACAGAGAGCTGATGTCTTTGGCTGCTCCCGATGCCAAGTTTATGCATTGTCTTCCTGCCCATCGCGGTGAGGAAGTCACCGATGAAATCATGGAAGGCGAAGCATCGATTATCTGGGATGAGGCTGAAAACCGTCTGCATGCTCAGAAAGCCATTCTGGAATGGGTTTTTTCTGACGCTGAATAAGCCGCATATGCCGAAAGTTTTGCTGTTTGAAGGGTCGCCGCACCGAGGCGGAACAACAGAAGTACTTTCAGATCGTCTGGAGAACATTCTGAACGGTTGCGGCGTCACACTCAAACGCATCAGCATTAGCGATGTAGCTCTGCGTCCCTGCATGGGGTGCGGATTTTGCAGCAGCCATCCCGATCAGTGTGTTCTGGATGGCTGCACTGCTTTTGATGCCTGCGGGCATCCCGGAACTGACAGAGCGGCCGAAGTCCTGCGGGAAATGATTCGGGCCGATGCATTGATTCTCACGATTCCCGTATATTTTTACGGGCCGCCTGCGCCTGTCAAAGCACTGTTTGATCGTATTCAGCGGTATTGGGCACAGTCTTTGCCTGCGGAAAAGCCCTTCTTTGCCGTGTACTATGGAGCTCGAAAAAAAGGCGCGCATCTTTTTGACGGCAATGCTCTGATTGCCCGTTGTGCACTGCGGGTGCTTGGCTTCACGCAGAAAGCGCTGCTAACGCTGTACGGGGTGGAAACTTTCCGCGATCTGCAACATGCTGAAACGATGCGCAGTCTGGATCATTTCGCCAGGATGGCAGCTGATTTCTTGAAAGAAAGGGAAGCAAAGCCGCCGGATTGTTCGCCATGTTGTCAATGATGCGACCGATAATCCACCGGCTCGGGTTTGATGAAAAACGCTGTCTCGCTTGCGGAGAGCCTTTTGCTGTGCCTTTTGGAGGCTCTCTCGGCGAACGATATGTCTGTCAATCCTGCCTTTCAGCGTTGCGGCAGAAGAAAGTGCGTCGCTGTTCCCTATGTGGAATGCCGCTGTTTCAGGACTGTCTCAGTGATGTCTGTTTTTCCTGCACGGCAGCAAATCCGCCATGGAAAAGACTGTATTTTACGGGATATTACGAAGGTTTGCTGCGGGAGATGATTCTGCGCGGGAAATTTCATGGAGAATTGCCCCTGCTGCGCTTTATGGGGATGGCTCTCGGCGCGTCTGTGCCGGCGGAATGCAGCATTGATGCTGTAGTTCCTATTCCTCTGCATACCAGGCGTCTGAGAAGCAGGGGGTATAATCAGGCTCAGATTCTCGCAGCCCCTGTGGCCGATCGTCTGCGCGTGCCGTTGAAATCTCTATGGCTGGAACGTGTTGTCAATACCGTCTCTCAGGTGGAGCTTCAGGACAGACAGCGCCGCACGGGCAATCTTGCGGGAGCTTTTCGGGCTTCATCCAGGATATCCGGGCGGCGCATTCTGCTTATTGATGATGTCATGACGACGGGAACGACATTGAAGGAGGCTTCCCAAACGCTGCTTGATGCTGGCGCAGCGGAAGTGCATCTGGCTGTAGCGGCCAGAGCCAGGCTTAAATAGTCGGTTAGCGCATGCGGACAGGGATGCCTTGGGAGGCCATGTAGGCCTTCAGTTCCGGAATGGAATATTCACCAAAATGCACAATGGATGCGACCAAAGCGGCCGAAGCTTTGCCCGCTGTGACAGCATCCGCAAGATGTTCGGGCTTGCCGGCTCCTCCCGACGCAATGACAGGAATGCGGACGGCTTCGCTGATCAGTCGGGTCAGCTGGAGTTCATAGCCGTCTTTAGTGCCGTCAGCATCGATAGAATTCAGACAGATTTCTCCGGCTCCGAGTTGTTCACAGCGTTTTGCCCATTGCAGGGCATCGAGCCCCATGGGTTTTCTTCCTCCATGAATCACAATTTCGTATCCTGAAGGAATGGCGTCGGAAACAAGAGTCTTTCGAACATCCATGCCTACGACAATGGCCTGCGAACCGAACGCTTCAGATCCGTCCTGAATCAATTCAGGATGGGTGACTGCAGAAGAATTAATGGATATTTTTTCAGCTCCGGCCAGAAGAACGGCGCGCATATCCTCAACGGATGCAATGCCGCCCCCGACGGAAAAAGGAATACAGATTTTTGAAGCAACTTCCTCGACAACATTGAGGAAGATTCCCCGGGCTTCATGCGAAGCGGTGATATCGTAGAAGACGATTTCATCGGCTCCTTCTTCGTAGTAGCGCTTTGCGGCGTCCACAGGATCTCCGATATCTTTGTTGCCTTCGAAACGGACGCCCTTTGTCAGGATGCCGTTGCGCACATCAAGGCAGGGGATAACCCGTTTGCTCAGCATAAGACAGCTCCATTTTCTGCGCAGACGTTCTGTTTTACGCACCAGTCATAGAAGTTTTGGAGAATTTTAAGACCTGGCCTGCCGCTTTTTTCCGGATGGAACTGAACAGCCCATAGACCATCACGGCCGAATGCGGCGCAGAAATCCAGCCCATATGTGCATTCAGCGATGATAAGATCTTCTGCCGGTTTTGTATAATAGCTGTGCACAAAATAATAGGAGCTTTCCGGATCAACTCCGGCAAAGAGCGGGCTTTCCCTGCGGAAATGGAGGGTATTCCAGCCCATATGGGGAATGCGGACGGGAACACCCTGATCCTGCAAATTTTCAGAAAAACGGACGCATTTTCCGGGCAGAATACCAAGGGTTTCAGTCTGGTTTTCCTCGCTGTATTCAAGCATGATCTGACAGCCAAGGCAGATCCCCAGCAGGGGTTTTCCATGGGCAATATGTTTTTTCAGTACGGTGTCCAAACCTGTAGTCTGAAGACGGTGCATAGCCTGTCCGGAGGCTCCAACACCGGGAAAAATGATTCCGGCTGAACGTTCGAGATCCCCGGAATCCGCAGTAATGCGGCAGGGAATGCCAAGGAGATCCAGTGCTCTTCGGACGCTGGTCTGATTGCCGGCTCCGTAGTCAAGAATGGCGAGCATATACAATCCAGTGCAGATGGTCTGCGTTGACGTTTTTTCAACTTTTATGCCGAGGTACGGCTGATAGTCAAGAGAGGCAAAAAGGCATCTCCAGACAGGCTGTATGCGCCGGAAGAGACCTGATCTGTACAAAAATCACAAAAAACGGTATGTTATGAATCCGTGCATTGACAGATTTTTCAGAACACAGGAGGTTTCATGCGACCGATAGTCATCTGTTCCGTCTGTTTATGCTGTCTGACAGTGTCCTTTTCGCCCGGGGCTCATGCCCGAGGACCTATGGTGGGACTTGCTTCAATTTACAGCGATAGATTTCACGGGGAGCCGACATCCAGCGGAGAGCGGTATCATAAAGACAGAATGACGGCAGCACATCGAACGCTTCCCATAGGCACGCTTGTGCGTGTGACGCATCTGCGCAACGGGCGTTCCGTTATTGTAAGAATCAATGATCGAGGACCCTATATCAAGCGCCGAATTATTGATTTGTCACGTGAAGCCGCAAAAAAAATTGAGATGGTGCGCTACGGCATTTCCCGCGTTAAACTTGAAGTCCTTGCGGAGAAATAATTATGGCAAAGCACCCAACGCCTTTGCTGGATCAATTGGAAGAAGGACCCTGGCCGAGTTTTGTTTCGGACATACGGCAGGAAATTGCACATCGAAAGGAAAATCCCAATCAGGTTTCCTTTCAGATCCCCGCAGATGCTCCGGAAGATCTGCTTGGTCTGCTGGAAGAATCTTACAGAGATCGGGAAACGCACTGGAAGCACGGCGGCGTCGTCGGCGTCTTCGGCTATGGTGGCGGCGTCATTGGCCGTTACTGCGATCAGCCGGAAAAATATCCGGGTGTCGCCCAGTTTCATACGCTCCGCGTCGCGCAGCCTTCAGGAAAGTTTTACAGTACTTCCTATCTGCGCCAGCTGTGCGATATGTGGGAAATGAGAGGATCCGGCTTGACGAATATGCACGGATCTACCGGGGATATCGTTCTCATAGGAACGGATACGCCGCAGCTGGAAGAAGTTTTTCATGATCTTACGCATCAGCTGAAAACCGATCTGGGAGGTTCCGGATCCAATCTCAGAACCCCGGCAGCCTGTCTTGGCCGAAGCCGCTGCGAATTTGCCTGCTATAATACTCAGGAAGTTTGCTGGCATCTCACTCAGGAATATCAGGATGAACTGCATCGCCCGGCATTTCCGTACAAGTTCAAGCTGAAGTTTGACGGCTGTCCCAATGGTTGCGTTGCGGCTATGGCCCGTTCGGATTTGGCTTTTGTTGGTACCTGGAAGGACGATATTCGTATGGATCAGGAAGCTGTCCGCGCGTATATCGGCGGAGAGTTCCCACCCAATGCCGGTGCGCACGCAAGCCGGAACTGGGGACCGTTTGACATTGAGAAAGAAGTCATTGGCCGCTGTCCGACGCACTGCATGCGCTGGGATGGGCGGAATCTGCATATCGACAACAAGCAGTGCGTTCGCTGCATGCACTGTATTAATGTCATACCCAGGGCATTGCGCATCGGAACAGAGCAGGGTGCTTCTGTGCTGTTCGGAGCCAAAGCTCCAGTGGTTCATGGCGCTCAGCTAGGCTCTCTGCTTCTGCCGTTCATACCCATGGAACCTCCTTATGCGGAAGTCGAAGATTTGATTGAAAAAGTCTGGAATTGGTGGGCAGATGTGGCGAAAAACCGTGAACGGCTTGGCGAGACGGTGAAGCGTCTTTCACTGCAGCAATTGCTGGATGCGACGGGATTGCCTCCTTTGCCTCAGCAGATCAGAGCACCGAGAACCAATCCATACATGTTTTTCAGGGAAAACGAAGTTCCGGGCGGTCGGAATCGCGATTTGAAGGCATTTCGGTCACGGCATCAGCATTAGGGGGGCGTATGGCATTTATCTCTTCAGGATACGATCCTGCAAATCCCATGAAAAATCGTATTTCTGATATCGGCCCACGCAGATACGATGAATTTTTTCCAGATGTGATTCGGAAAAATTTTGGAAAATGGATGTATCATGAGATTCTGGAGCCTGGCGTGTTGATGCATGAAGCAGAGTCCGGCGATCGAGTCTATACCGTGCGCTGCGGAACGACTCGTCTGATGTCTGTCAGCATGATCCGTGAAATCTGCGATATAGCCGATGCGTATTGCGGCGGGCATGTGCGCTGGACTACCAGAAACAACCTTGAATTCATGGTTACAGATTTGGAGACGCTTGATGCGTTAAAGGCCGATCTGGCACAGAGGAAGTTTCCGGGAGGATCCTTTAAGTTTCCGATCGGCGGTACAGGAGCCTGCGTGTCCAATATGGTGCACACGCAGGGATGGGTACATTGCCATACTACGGCTACGGATGCTTCTGGTCCGGTAAAATCGGTCATGGATGCATTGTATGCGGAGTTCGGATCCATGCGTTTGCCGGCTCCAGTGCGGATTTCTCTGGCATGCTGCATCAATATGTGCGGTGCTGTGCATTGTTCGGATATCGGTATCGTGGGCATTCACCGCAAGCCGCCTCTGGTCGATGCGGATCGGCTGCACCAGGTTTGCGAAGTGCCTCTGGCTGTGGCCGCCTGCCCGACAGGTGCTGTCAAAGCGGTAAAAAAGGAGATCAACGGCAGGCAGATTTCCACAGTGGAAATTGATAAGGAACGGTGTATGTACTGCGGAAACTGCTACACGATGTGTCCGGCTCTTCCTGTTGCTGACGGGGAGGGGGACGGCGTGGCGGTCATGATCGGCGGAAAAATTTCCAACCGCATCAGCGAGCCGAAGTTTTCCCGTATCGTCGTGCCGTATATTCCCAATGAGCCGCCGCGCTGGAAGACATTGACCGATACGGTTGTTCATATCGTGCAGGTGTACGCAGAACACGCTGAAAAATATGAGCGCATTGGCGACTGGGTTGATCGTATTGGCTGGGAAAGCTTTTTTGAATTGACTGGCTTGCCATTTACGCACCATCTGATTGATGACTTCAAAGAATCGGCCGGAGAAACATGGCGGCACAGCACACATTTCCGATTTACGGAAGATGCGGAAAATGCTGTCGCGCACGCTTTGCGGAATACACAGGGTGAGGGACAGCAGCATTCTTCCCTGGAGCTAAAGACACGCATTCTCGATTTCCTACGGGAAAAAAAGGCTTCACGAACCGCCAAAACTCGCCATTATTTTCGAGAATTTCAGGATCTGCTTCCTGATGAAGATGCCAGGCACATCAAAACGCTGCTGACAGAAATGGTTCAGGAAGGCACGCTGGTTTACTGGTCTTCAGGATCCACAACGCTGTATGCGCTGCGGGAAGCGTCGGGGCAGGACGAAGAGAATCCTTCGTCTGATGCAAGGTAAAAAACATGCGATCTGGAGCAAGACTGATCTTTTCTGCCACTTCAGGAAGCAGTGGCAAAACGCTGGTAACTGTTGGGCTTGCGGCATTTTTGCGCCGTCGCGGATTTTCCATAGCAGCGTGTAAAAAAGGCCCGGATTACATCGATTCGGAATGGCTCTCTGTCGCGTCCGGAAGCAGATGCGTCAATCTGGATCCCTTTTTTCTGGAAAAAGGGCGTCTGCTGTCGCTGTTTTCCCGTACAGCCGCTGATGCGGATATTACTCTGATTGAGGGAAACCGAGGTCTCCTTGACGGCAGTATTCCTGGAGGCACCACAGCGGATCTGGCCGAGCTGCTGCAGGCTCCGACCGTGATCGTGCTCAATATCGCCTGCATGGCCGATACTGCAGCTGCCGTAATGGCCGGCCTGTCTGCCTCGGCCCCCGTCCACGGCGTGTTATTAAATCGCTGCGGATCGTTCCGTCATGCTGAAGCGGCTCGCAGAGCCATTGAATCGAAAACGGGCATTCCGGTTTTGGGAGCGTTGCCGCGTATGGAAGAAAATCCTCTTCCGGAAAGACGCATGGGGCTGCCCTTGTTTGATGATCCCGAAGAGACAGAACAGCTTCTGGAACATCTTTCTGACTGGATGGAGCAAAATGCCGATATCGACAGCCTTCTCGGCTTAGCGCGTTCCGCTTCCGAACTTCCGGTGAGCATGCCTTTTTGGCCGGAAGATATTTTTGTCGATCCGGTCTTTGCCGATCCGATTCGACTGCACGGCTGGAAACGGTATCCCCCTATATTCTGTTCCGGAGAACCGAACGTCCGCATTGGCTTTGTGCAAGATCAGTGGCTGCGCTTTTATTATGGAGAAAATCTCGAGGCTCTGCGGCGTTCGGGTGCGGAGCTTGTTGAGCTGAATTTATCTGATATAGAGCATTGGCCTTCGATTGACGGATTGTATCTTGGAAGCGGTATCCCAGATTTTTTTTCCAATCTGGAGAGCTTGAGAGAAAAACTGGCTGTTTTGCGCCATTTTTCAGAAGAAGGCATGCCCATTTATGCTGAAGGAGGCAGTTTTGTACTGCTTGGACGAACCTTTCGGAAAAATGCGGAAACTGCTCCTATGAGCGGTATTTTTCCTCTTGATTTTGAAAGCATTTCCAGGCCGGGCAATTTGGGGTATGTGACTGTTGAAGCGGCAAGGGAAACGCCTTTTCATCCTGCCGGATCAATATGGCGGGGTCATTCCTTCCATTATGTTCGCTGCCTGAGCCGGAACACAGAGGATGGATGGCTTAGATTGCGGCGAAGACCCTTTGGAAGGGCTGACGATCAGGAAACGTATGCTGACGGATATGCCGTGCGCCGAACGTTTGGAACATTTGTACAGCTGTATGCTCCGGCCGTTCCGCACTGGGCATCTCGTTTTGTAGCATTGTGCCAGGAATGGGCGTCTGAAAGAAAAAGTTGCACGGAGTTTGCGTCTTGATGTCGTATTTTGAATTGTCTTTGATTGCTGTAGCGCTGTCTCTGGATGCGTTTGCGGTTTCCGTCTGTGCCGGCAGTATGAACGCAAGACAAACACATCTGCTGCGCTTGCCTGTGCTGTTCGGCCTGTTCCAGTTTCTGATGCCGGTTTTAGGATGGATGATCGGATCTTCTGTGCGCAGTTTGATTGAAACCTGGGATCACTGGATTGCCTTTGCGCTTCTCGCGTGGATAGGCTTGAGCATGATACGGGAAGCCCGTTCCGAAAATGGGCATCTGAACAATTTGGATTTTGCAGCTCCATGGACGGCGTTGACGCTAGCCGTCGCAACAAGTCTGGATGCCCTGGGAATCGGCATGTCGTTTTCCATGCTGGATATCAATATCTGGAGTGCTTCCGTTCTTATCGGAATTGTCTGTACGGTCATTGCCGGAGCGGGGCTGATGATAGGGCGGAGGCTTGGCGAAGCATTCTCCATGGGACAATGGGCTGAGCGATGCGGAGGCTGTATTCTGGTTGCAATCGGTGTGAAAATTCTGGCCGATCACGGCGTCTTCGTCTGATGGATTTGCTTAATGCAAAGGAATGAAAAATCGCATAGAATACTTGAACGAAAAAAGGGAAGGACGCTGTGCTGTCCTTCCCGTATGTAAAAACGTTTGTTATTTGCCAACGATTTCGAACGCGTTGAAGAAATAGCCCATTTCGAATGCAGCTGTTTCAGGCGCATCGGAGCCATGTACGGAATTGGCTTCGATATTGACAGCATACTTTTTCCGGATAGTGCCTTCAGCAGCCTGTTCAGGATTGGTGGCTCCCATCAGATCCCGATAGCGGCGGATCGCATTGTCTCCTTCAAGAATGGAGCAGACGATAGGCCCTGAGCTCATGTAGGTTGTCAGGCTGTCGAAGAAGGGGCGTTCACGATGCACAGCGTAGAATCCTTCGGCCTGTTCTTTCGTCAGATGAATCATTTTCATGGCAATAACTTTCAGTCCGGCTCCCTGAATCATGGCGAGGATTTCTCCAGTCAGGTTGCGAGCCACGGCATCGGGCTTGATAATGGAAAAAGTGCGTTCCATAAGATAAAACTCCTTGAATTTGAATCGCAATCAGGCAGATGTTGCCTGAAAAAGTTGTATCAATCAAAAAAAACGATGTCCACAGTCTGTTTTTGAGAATTGAGGATGAATCGTTGTGCAGGAGGACAAAATGCCGCATTTCGCAGCAAATCTCACGATGATGTTTACGGAAAAGGCGTTTCCCGATCGTTTTCAGGCTGCGGCAGATGCCGGATTCAGGCGTGCGGAATTTCTTTTTCCTTATGCCTGGAGTGCTGATTTTTTGGCTGAAAAAGCTGGAAAAGCCAATATTTCAGTCGTCTTGTTCAACGCTTTTCCCGGAAATTGGGAAAAAGGGGAGCGTGGACTTGCCTGTATCCCCGGGAGAAATGCTGATTTTGACGCGGGGCTGGAAATGGCTATATCCTGGGCTGGGGTTCTGCGTTGTCCGCGAATTCACGTTATGTCCGGAAACAGGCCTGCAGGCGTATCAGAGGAAGAAATGGAAGCTGTGTGGTTTTCCAATATGGCACGCGCTGCGGATCGCTGTGCAGATGCGGGGCTTGAAATCTGTTTGGAACCGATCAACCATATCAGCATGCCGCAGTATTTTCTTCGGACTCAGGAACAGGCCGCTGACTACATTCAGCGCCTGCAGCGGAAAAATATTCGTCTGCAGTTTGATTTTTTCCACTGTCAGATGGAACAGGGCAATGTTTCAGCGCGTTTTCAAAAGCTGCTGCCTTTTATAGGACATTGCCAGATCGCTGGAGTGCCGGATCGGCATGAACCGGATTCCGGAGAGCTGTCTTTCCCGCATATCTGTCGCCTGCTGGATGATTCGGGCTATACGGGATCTGTAGGATGCGAATACAATCCGGATGGAAGAACGGAAGACGGCCTTGGCTGGTTTGTGCCGTGGAAAAATCAGTAAAACATGTCTCAGAGCAGGAAGAAATCATGTCTCGGAAAAATTATGCTGTTGTCGGACTGGGATCAATAGGCTTCGGGGTTGCGCAGTCCCTGCTGCGTGCGGGGTTGAATCCTGTTGGATGCAATCGCAGTGAGCGTTCAAGAAAAGCTTTTGAAGCACTAGGGGGAAGAACCAGTGCCGATGTAGCGGAATTTGCGGCGCAGACTGATGTTCTGATTCTGTGCGTTGTCAATGCAGAACAGGTTGAACAGGTTCTGTTCGGCAATCATGGAGCCGCAGCAGAATTGAAAAGGGGCAGTCTCGTTATCAGCTGTGTCACCGTTAAGCCGGCATTTTCGGAATCGGTTGGTGATCGTCTGGAAAGCATGGGCATCCTGTATCTTGATGCTCCTGTTTCCGGAGGACCGGCACAGTCTGCTGCAGGTCAGCTGAGTATCATGGCTTCCGGATCGGAAGAAGCTTTTGCTGCTGCGGAAACGGCATTGTCCGCTATGGCTTCCTCGGTTCGCCGTCTGGGAGATCGTCCCGGTCGGGGATCGGCGATGAAGGTAGTCAATCAGCTTCTTGCTGGAGCGCACATTGCTGTCGCGGCGGAGGCTATGGCGCTGGGATTGCGTATGGGGCTGCAGGCTGAGGATATCTATGCGGTTATCACAAGTGCTGCGGCCAATTCCTGGATGTTTGAAACCCGCATGAAACATGTTGTCAGCGGAGACTATACTCCGTTAAGTACAGTGGATATCTTTGTTAAGGATCTCGGGATTGTCACGCAGACGTCTTTGGAACAGAGCATGCCGGTGCCTCTTGCTTCTGCGGCACTGCAGAGATTTGTTGAAGCGCATGCTGCCGGATATGGAAAGGAAGCTGATGCGGCTATTATCAAAACCGTGCCCGGTATTGGTCTGCCTGAACAGAAATCGGGTAGGTAACATTCCGGTTTTGCTGCAACCTGACCTTAGCTCTGCTTTTTTGTCTTTTCGAGTACAGCAGGATAAAATTAACTGTAAGGGTTTGAAGGAAATGATGCAATCTGGATCTGTTCCGAAAAAAGGCATGACAGCAGCAGTGTTGGCTGCCATGACAGCTTTTTCGCTGGCGCAGTTCGACTCTTCTGAAGTTCGTGCGGAGGATGCTGCGGTTTCTGTGGACAAAAAACAGAAAGTCTCTGTGCAGACTTCTGCTTTGCCGCTTCAGAATGATTCAGCAATGCGTGAAGCAGATAAGATGAGCCGCATTGCTGAAGCGATTCGGAAAGATCTGACATTCTGTATTGTTCTTCCGGATAAAACGGCCGTTCCTCTGGCAGACACAACAACAAAACAGAATCTGAATTTCGTGATAGGGGCAATTGATGCCCGCAACGGTTCAACCGTGGAGATGGAATACCCCAACGCTTTTTCTGTTGCCTGCTTGTCCGGATCTGAGGAAAAGCGAAGTGAACATCTTGCTCTGCTTGAAGAAAACGGGAAGCATAGAAATGCTGGCTGGAAAGCCTCTGTTCCTGTGACCCATGCCGGCATGCATCAGTTTATTCTGCACACAAAACCGATGTGGATGGAAGAACAGGATCGTTTTCTGCAGTTTATTTCCCGCGTGCAAGTGCCTGTCGGAGGTTCAGATGTCGGGTGGAATCTTGAATCTTCGGGGTTCGCTGTGCAGCCGACAGTTCGTATTTCCGGGTTACGATCCGGAATGATGTTCGGAGGAAAAATTATGCGCGGAGGCAAAAGTGTCTCCGGAGCACTGGTCAAGGTTGCTTTTCTAGGAAAAGCGCCGCTGCAGTCGAAAATGAAGAGCAATAAGTCCAATGCATGGCCTGCTTTTCCGACTCAGGAACTGATGGCGGATGGGGATGGAAGATTCGGCTTTGTCTGTCCTGTATCTGGCTGGTGGCTGTTTTCCTCTTCCATGGATGCCGATCCTCTGAAATCTCCGTCCGGAGAGCTGAAGCCACGGACAATATGTACCAATATGCTGGTTTACGTGGCACCACTTCAATAGACCTGTAAAATTTTTCTGTACTGTAAAGGAGCGATATGATGTGCTATTTCAAAAAAATATGCTGTGCTTTGCTGACGGCTGGACTCATCGCCTGTCTTATTCCTGATGCCGATGCGGCTCGGATCGGAGGAGGACGGTCTTTCGGAGGACGTTCATACATGAGCGTGCCCGCGAAGAATCCGGCTCCCTCTTCCTCTTTCAGGCAGCAGAATGCCTACAGCCGCAATCAGAACACGTCCGCTGCGAATACTGCTGCATCTCGCCCGAGCCGTGGAGGTCTGTTTGGCGGAATTCTTGGCGGTTTGCTGGCAGGTACGTTGCTCGGGTCTCTGTTTGGGGGCGGTTTTGGAGGATTTGGCATGATCGATATCCTGCTGTTCGGTGCTCTTGCTTTTTTCCTCGTAAGATTTTTGCGCCGCAGGGCATCGTCTCAGTCTGCTGAAGCTGTGCGCCGGAATGAGGCACCCGTTCAGGAACAGGCCGTTCCTTCCAATACCAGTATGTGGGAAGATTTGGCTTCCGGCAACGGCCGGCAGACTGGAGTGCCTGCAGGGGCTGCCGCCGCAGGATATGGAAGGGCTGCCTCAGAGCGAAGCGTGCCGGACAGTTTTGATCAGGAAGATTTCATGAAAGGTGCCCGTGCGGTGTATGTGCGCATGAACGAATCATGGGATCGCCGCGATCTGGATGACATCGCTCAGTTCTCCACGCCGGCGTTTATGGATGAGATTCGGCGACAGGCTGAGGCGGATCCAAAGCCTTGCAAAACGGAAATATTGCTTGTGAATGCCTCGTTGCTGGAAACGGATTTCGAAGAAAAGCCGGAACGGGCTCAGGTCTATTTCGAAGTCAAGCTGCGGGAAGATCCGTCATCTCAGGAGGTCTCAACTGTGCGAGAAGTCTGGCACTTCTGCCGAAATGACGGCGAAACATGGAAGCTGGACGGCATTCAGCAGACGATGTGAAAGAGTTGACGGAGAATAAAACTTGGCGTATGAACAAAACATGTCGTGCGTCTGTAGCTCAGTCGGATAGAGCAGGAGCCTTCTAAGCTCTTGGTCGAGGGTTCGATTCCTTCCAGGCGCGCCATAAAAAAGGATCCGGATTGTTTCGGATCCTTTTTTGTTTTATTAGTTTTATTAAGGCATCAGGGAGGGAATATTTTTATGGTCAGTCTTGAAAAGGTGAGCCGTCATTTTGCCGAGCATGATCATTTCGGTACGATGCTCGGCATCTCGATTACAGAGCTGGATGATGCACACTGCGTTGCGGAAATGGAGTTGAAGGCATGCCATAGAAACGGCATGAATGCCGCTCACGGAGGCGTGCTTTTTACGTTGGCAGATTTGGCTTTTGCGGCCATCTGCAACAGAAACGGCGATGCCTGTGTCGGCATGCAGGTTTCCATTTCGTACCTGCGTGCCTGTATGATCGGCCCTGTCAGAGCCGTTGCCAGACCTGTGCGTGAAGGACGAAAGATTTGTTCATATGATATTCGCATTTTTGATGGAGAGGGACGGGAAGTCGCTGTTGCCATGTCGATGGGATGCAAAATAGATAGGCGCCTTCCCGGATTTGACGAAGAAGACGCCTGAAGAAATGGCTTTCTGAGATAACTTCAGGCATTATTCCTGAAAAAATGCGCTCAGTACAAGAATGATGCCGTTAAACAGATACAGCCGGCGAACGATGTAGCCGTAATCGTCCAATTCAAGCCATTCGCGCACGTTGCGAAGATGACGGCACGCTGTCAGGTAAAGAGGTATCGTAAGGATCCAAAGCAGGACAATCGGACCTGTGATGCCGCAGATCCAGAGCAGGCTCATCCAAAGCCAGACGGCTGGCCACCAGATTCGGAATAGAAGGACTGCGTTCTTTTTGCCGATAATGCTGGGAAGCGTGTGTTTGCCTGATGCGGGATCGGTCTCGATTTCCGGAAGATTTTGATAATAGACAATTCCCGCCACCATCATGCCGACAGGTACGGATGCTGACAAGCAGGACGCAGAGAAACTTCCTGTCATGATCATATAAGATGCGCAGACCATGATGCATCCCATATTGATTCCGGCTGAGAGTTCTCCAAATCCGTGATAGCCGTAGCAAAGGGGAGGAGCGACATAAAAGACAGCGGATGCGATCGAAAAAAGAAGTATAAGAAAAAGAATAGGCTGCCCGCACTGCATGATAAGCCAGACAGCCGAGATCCCCGCACCGAGAATCAGGAGAATAATGGCTGCTAAAAGCTCTCTGGGGCTGATATAATTGCCTTGAATGACATGTGTGCCCCCGATGGTATCTTCTCGATCGACTCCCTGGAGATAGTCAAAAAGCTCATCGGCAAGATTGGCTACGGTATGCAGGCAGAAACAGCAGAACAGCATGATGCCGCAGAGCGTCCAGGGCCAGTATCCAAGAAATCGGTACGCCAGGACGAAGGCCAGTCCTACGGGAATGAAATCCGTGATGAAAAAAGCCGGGCGTCCAGCACGCCACCAGGCTGCAGCAGTCTCCCGAGCGGAATGCCGGGGGCCGTCAGCTTTTTTCCCCTGGCATGCTGAGCGAATGATGGGAAAAAATGGATGCATAGTGTATCCTCCCTGATGTTTACAGATGGAGTCCTCGCCAGATTTGCGTGGTGTTAGCCGCCGCATCTCCTTTGAGGAAAGCATATTGACACCGCCCGCTATGAATGGCAACACAGGATGATATGTTTTGATATTTCTTTATGACGTTAGAGACGTACTTAGGATATAGGGGATTTGCCATGACCGGACATGATGCGAAAGCGGAAACGAATCAGTATGAAATTGGCGAACAGTATTCTATTCCATTGGATCAAATAGATATCAATGAGTTGCAGCCTCGCAAGTATTTTGATGACGAAGCCCTTGAAGCGTTGACAAAGTCTATCGAAGCAGATGGCCTGCTTCAGGCCATTTCAGTGAAGAAAAACGGGGATCGTTTTCTTCTTGTGGCTGGAGAACGCCGATTCCGGGCTTTTCAGAATATGGGAAGGACGGAGATTCCTGCCCGTATTGTATCCGGAAACAGCGAGGATCTGGCTTTGGTGGAAAATTTGCTCAGGGATGATTTGTCGCCGATGGAAAAAGCCATCGCACTGAAACAGTATAGGGAAAGGAATCCTCGCGTTCGAGGAGCGAAACTTCAGGAGCGCTTTAATCTGGCAAAAAGCACGATTTCAGAAATCCTGTCGTTGAATCGTCTCCCCGCAGATATTCAGCAGGAACTGCTGGAGCAGAAGCAGTATTCCCTTCACGATTTGAAAAAAATTGCAGGCAAAAGAGATGAGCAGGCTCAGCGGGAAGGCTTCCGTTTGCTGAAGGAAAAGGTCGCTCGCCGTAGCGGAATTGCGGTTGTCAAAAAGAGACAGCAGGGATCCGGCAAAGAATTTAATATCAAAAACGCAGAGTTTCGGTTAACGAAAATTCGTGAGGAATTGGAAAAATACGCTTCTTATAGTCCGGAAACGTTGGAAACGGTGAAAAAATATGTGGATGATGTCCTTGCCGCAGCGGATCTTCTGAGGGAAACCGTTCACTTCGTCCGCTGATCTGCTCTGAACAGCTGGATTATTCGGTGGAATTATGAAAATACCAAGGAAAAGAATGCTTGCTGCAGCTTTGGCCGCAGGAATGCTTTTGACTGCTGAATTGGATGCATTGGCCTTGAGTCCTCAGGAAAGAGATTTTTTTCAGGCCTGTGCTGACGGCAGCACTGTCAGTATACGAACCATGCTCCGCAGCGGAGATGTGGATGTCAATAAGACTGACGAAGATGGACGCACACCTTTGATGGAGGCGGCGGCATCCGGAAAAACAGAGACGGTACGTCTGCTGGTGGAAAACGGTGCTCAAGTGAATGCCAGGGATAAGGATGGCGAGACGGTGCTGATGAATGCTCTGTTCCGAAGGAATTGTCATTCCGATACCGGTGCGGTACTCATTCAGCTGGGCGCAGATGTCAATGCTCGATCGCGCAGTTCCCTTACAGTTTTGATGAGAGCTTCGTTCAGAGGCATGGCAGAGACTGCCGAGATGCTCATCGCGCATGGTGCTGATGTCAATCTTCGAGACAAAGACGGCTGTACAGCACTGCTTCTGGCCTCTTCAGTGGGGCAGACGGCCGTAGTTCGATCTCTGTTGCAAGCGGGAGCTGATGTCAATCTTGCTGATTTTGCCGGATTTACGCCTTTGATGGCGGCTTCAGAAATCGGCAGCATTCCTTTGGTATCCATGCTACTGGAGTATGGTGCTCAGGTGAATGCGAAGGATAGAAACGGCCGCACGGCATTGACTGCGGCTCGGGAAAAGAAGCGAGGTGAGGTGCAGAATCTCCTCAGGCGTCACGGTGCCGTACGCTGAGAGAGGTCTCTATGGATACCTGAGGCCGGAGGCATGGATATGAGTTCCTTCCTGATCAGGCTGGTTCCCTCAGTCTGCTTTTTGCTGGCGTTTTTGATCAGTCCTGTCTTGGCGACTGTCAATTTGGAAGCGTTTTACGCCGCATGTGAACGAGGCGACGCGGATTTTGTTAAAAAGGTGCTGGATCAGCAGGATCTGTCGCCAAATCAATACAGTGTTGACGGTGAAACGCCTTTAATGATTGCCGCTTATTACGGACATGTAAAGCTCACGGATGTGCTGATTGCCCGCAGGGCGAACGTCAACGCCAGAGGACAACACGGTGAAACAGCCCTGCTGATTGCGTCTTTTCGGGGACAGAATCAGATCATAGATCGTCTGCTGGCTGCGCGCGCCAATGCCAACCTTGCTTCTCGATATGGCGAAACACCGCTGATGGGGGCTTGCGTAAGCAGCGATGAGAGGATGGTGAAAAAACTTCTGGATGCCGGTGCCTATCCGGAGGCTGCTGATGGCGAAGGAAGAACGGCACTGATGTTTGCTGCGGCGAACGGCAGGATACGATCTGTTCGGCTTCTGCTGCAGGCCGGAGCCGTTATCGATCGCCCAGACAAAATGAGTAAGACGGCGTTAATGTATGCCCTTGAGGAAAACCGTCTTGAAACGGGAAAATTTTTGCTTCAGAGCGGTTCTCAAGTCGATGCGCGTGATGTCGAAGGCATCACTCCTCTTTTATGGGCCGCTGGCGAGGGGCGTGTGCGACACGTTCAGCTTTTGCTGAATGCCGGAGCATCCGTACACGTTCGGGACAGAGCCGGCAGAACTGCATTAATGGGTGCGGCTGCAGGAGGTCATTTGAGCATCGTCAAACTGCTCCTGTCGCGAGGATCCGATCCGGGAATCCGGGACAATGAGTCCCGGACGGCGGCGGATTATGCCATGGAAAACGGTCGTGCTGATATAGCCGGCTTGCTGAAGCGCGCCGGGATCGGCAAAAAGTCGCATTAGCGGATCGAAGGCTGGTTGAATCCAGACTGAATCAGATGAATCATGTCATGGGGATGCTGGAGAATGAAATCCGCACCGGATCGACGCAGTTCCATTTCGCCGCGAAATCCCCAGGCTGCTCCAAAGGAGACCATTCCGGCATTGCGTGCTGTTTGTATGTCAACATCGCTGTCGCCTACAAAGGCTGTATTTTTTGGAGAAGTCCGCAGTTCCGATGCCGCTTTCAGGGCTCCTAAAGGATTCGGCTTGTGAGGCGTCATCTCTGAAGATCCGAGAACCAGAGCGAAGGGCACGGAAGGGAAAAAATGCCTGATGATGCGTTCAGCCCAGAGATGCGGCTTGTTCGTCACGACCGCCAGCCCGCGTCCTGTTTCCTGAAGCCTATTCAGAAGATCCGGAATGCCGTCATAGGGACGGGTGGTGTCTGTCAGGCAGGCTTCATAGTGTTTTCCAGCCTGTTCAATCAGCGAAGCCATGCGCTTCGGATCTGTGTGAGCAGGATCTTCGGGAGGCAGAGCGCGTTTTACCAGCATTTTCAGTCCACCGCCCAGAAACTGACGATAGGCATTCAGAGGATGCTGAGGCAGCCCCATATCGGCCAGCATGCGATTGGTTGCTGTTCCCAGATCCTCAAGCGTATCGAGCAGCGTACCATCCAGATCAAACAGAACAGCTGAGGGAAATTCAGTCATTTTTTCATATCCTGATGGCTGTTGAAGTCGTGCAGAGTCTTTTCTACGGCATCTATAAGTTTTTTTGGCGTGGAGGCTCCGGCCGTAATGCCGATGAGCTGAAATTTTTTCAAGGGAAGCTGTTCCAGCTCATCTGGAGTCTCTACCAGCCATGTGGGCAGGCCCCCTTTCTGGGCAACATCGGCCAGGCGCCGCGTGTTGCCGCTGTTGCGGCCTCCGACGACGATCATCGCTTCTACCTGATGAGTCATTTCCAGCGTTTCCTGCTGGCGTCTTCTGGTCGCATCGCATATTGTAGAAAGAACGGTGACTTCAGCCCGTTTCTGGAGCCATATGCGCATTTCGTCGAAAACAGTCCGTTCCTGAGTTGTCTGAGCTGCAAGAACGATATGCTGATCTTCCGGCAGATAACAGGACATCAAACCGTCCAAATCTGAAAAAATGCGGTATGCGCCATTGGCGTAGGAGATCAGTCCCCGTACTTCCGGATGGGACGCTTCTCCGAAAAGATACAGCGGCTTTCCGTCTCTTGTCGCATCGGCAATAGCCAGCTGAGCCTGCTTGACTCGCGGGCAGGTCGCGTCCTGCAGAATGGCTCCCAGGCTCTGCAGCCGGATCTCATCTGTGCAGGGAATGCCATGGGCGCGGATAACGACATTGTCTCCGGGAAGGATGTCATCGGGAGAGTGAGCAAGGATAACGCCCTGATTTGAATATTCCCGCAGTACCTGAGGATTGTGAATGATCGGACCGTACATGACCAGTCTTCCCGAAATGCTGCCGGAGCGGATTTTCTGCAGCGTTTCATCCAGCTTTCGCATTGCCAGACCGACGCCCATGCAGAATCCGCCTGTTTTGGCGCGCAGTGTTTGCATTGTTATTCCTCCCGCATCGCACTATGCGGGAATTGTTACCGTTCCTCCGGATTCGGTCAACAGAAATTCCGGCGGATCGATCAGGAAAATTTTCATGATGAGTCAGATTGAGATTTTCCGAATGAGGCATTGTGATTTGATCTTTTTTTCTGATGTTAAAAAAGATTGACAAATCAAAATTATTATAATTAAAATAATTCTAAAAGATGAGGGCCATATGACAAAATATGAAACGAAGATTTTTAATCTTGTCAAAACTTCACATGGTCATATGACCGTAGAGGAAATCTATAATCTATTAAAGCAGGACGAACCCAAAGTGGTTCTGGCAACCGTTTACAACAATATCAGGAAACTTGTGCAGAATGGAAAGATAAAAAAACTCAGCATCGAGGGCGAGCTGGACAGATATGATCGATCTGAAAGGCATGACCATTTGATATGCAGTGTTTGCGGTGCAATTAGCGATTACAGATTTTCCGATCTGACTTCTAAGTTGGAAGGAGAGCTTGGAGAAACAATCAACGGCTATGACCTGAGAATCACGTATGTTTGTCCAGCCTGCAAAAAGAAATCTGTATAACCTGTAACCGGTATGTATGAGGTGCCCCATGAGAAGCATTACCACTGTTGAACTTCAGTATGCCCACAGATTTTATGGATTTGAAGGAGAAGCCCAGTATTTGCATGGCCATACAGGTGTTCTGACCATCGAAGTTGAGGATTCCGTTAATGAAGGGGTTAATATGGTGTTCCCCTGCAACGAAATTCAGAAAACCGCATGGGCTGTCCTGAAAAATTTTGACCACGCTCTGATTCTCAGGGAGGATGATCCCATTCTGCCTGCTATTCTTGATGTCTATGAAAAGCAGGGGATCAAAAATGGTCATCCTCGGAATAAAATGAAGGGTGAGGCATTCAAAACGGATCTTGCAACGGCATATCCTGATTGTCGTCTGGTGGTGACAAAGGAGACTATGACCGTTGAAGGTATGATTAAAATTGTCTACGATCTGCTGAAGGATAAACTGAATATTGCCAAGCTGACATTTACCAGCGGCGTGAATGCGGCATCTCAGGAATATCAGCCGAATCAGTCGATCGACCGTTGCCCGCTTTGCGGCATCGCGCTCAATAAGAATGGCGTGTGCCCGAAGTGCGGATATAAGAAATAAGATATTGTATTTTTTGCAGCAAAAAGGTGAAATGACGCTCTCATTTCACCTTTTTTTCTATCTGTGATCAGATATCCCGTGAGTATGGGAGAAGATCCATGCAGGATGGCGAACGCAGCGTATAATTTTTTCTGGACATCCGGTTTTCTGCGTGATAAAGCTTTTTTCATTCAGATATATGATTATATCAAGATAAATCGATATAAAGGAATTGCCATGCAGAATTCTCAAAAGGGTACGTATTACTTTACCTCGGAATCCGTAACTGAAGGACATCCCGATAAAGTTGCGGATCAGATTTCCGACGCCGTGCTGGATACTCTCCTGAGCCAGGATCCAAATTCCCGTGTCGCCTGTGAAACGCTGGTTACGACGGGTATGGCCGTGATTGCCGGGGAAATCAGCACGAAGGGATATGCGGATCTAGCCAAAGTTGTTCGCGATACCATTATTGAAATCGGCTATACCGGATCGGATATGGGCTTTGACGGCCATACGTGCGCCGTGCTTTCCTCAATCGATCATCAGTCGCCGGATATTGCTCAGGGTGTGGATCGCAGCACTCCCGAAGAGCAGGGGGCAGGCGATCAGGGGATGATGTTTGGCTTTGCCTGCGATGAGACTTCGACGCTGATGCCCGCGCCGATTTACTGGGCGCATCAGCTTTCCCAGCGTCTTGCATCTGTCCGCAAATCCGGAGAAGTCTCTATTTTTCGTCCTGATGGCAAAACTCAGGTCTCGTTCCGCTATGATAATGGACGTCCTGTCAGCATCAATAACGTTGTTGTCTCGACCCAGCATGAACCTTCTGCGTCACAGGCCGATGTGCAGGATGCTGTGATGGAGCATGTTATCCGTCCCGTTCTGGAGCCTTCCGGTTTCTTTGACGAAAAGGAATGCCAGTGCTTCATCAATACGACCGGCCGGTTTGTGGTCGGCGGTCCTATGGGAGACTGTGGACTGACTGGACGCAAGATTATTCAGGACACGTATGGCGGAGCCGGTCATCACGGCGGCGGCGCATTTTCCGGCAAGGATGCCTCAAAGGTTGACCGCTCTGCGGCCTATATGGCCAGGTATGTAGCGAAAAACGTTGTCGCTTCGGGCATGGCTCCTTCCTGCGAAGTTCAAATCGCCTACTGCATTGGCGTTGCCGACCCGGTTTCTGTTCTGGTGTCGTCTCGAGGAACGAGTGATGTTCCGGACGAAGTCCTGACAAAAGCGGTTCTGGATGTCTTTGATCTGCGTCCCTATTACATTACGCAGCGTTTGGATCTGCTTCGTCCGATTTATGGAAAAACATCCTGCTACGGTCATTTCGGGCGGGAACTGCCGGAATTTCTTTGGGAACGAACCGACGCTGTCAAGGATCTTCTGACTGCAGCTCATCTGTAATCCGGTCTTGTGCAGAGAAAAAGAAAAGCTTTTTCTCTCTTGACAATCCATGGCGGATATTTTACTAACTCTGCTACGGAGAGATGGCCGAGCCGGCCGAAGGCGCTCGCCTGCTAAGCGGGTATACGGTGTAGAACTGTATCGAGGGTTCAAATCCCTCTCTCTCCGCCATACTAGAATCCAAGTAAGTCCGTTTTAGTCCGTAAGTGTCTGAACGGACTTGTTTTTTTATTCATTCTCCTGTCTGTGTTAGTATAAGACAGTCTGCAAAAGTCCATATATGCCAACTTAAAAGTTTTTTAATTTTGGTCAAAATCTGCGAAACAATACGATAAAACGCACTAAAATCGAGAATTAGCTAATGTATACTTGCACTCTTTCCTCTGTTGAAATTTTTGCATCGTCTTAGTACTTCCTTCAGGAAGCACCAAACAAATATCCGAGCAGGAGAGTAGAGGAATGGCAGACAACAAGAAAGAACAGGAAAGAGCAGAACTCCACCGCGTGATATGGAATATCGCCAACGAACTTCGCGGCAGCGTGGACGGCTGGGATTTCAAGCAATATGTCCTCGGTATGCTCTTCTACCGCTATATCTCCGAGAACCTGACTGCCTACCTCAACAATCGTATGGTGGAAGCGGGCTTTGATGGCTTTGACTATGTGAATATGACGGACGAAAAAGCCGAAGCCGCCCGTGAAGAAATGGTCGCCACCAAGGGCTTCTTCATCCTGCCAAGCGAACTCTTTGCCAATGTCTGCCTCCGTGCCGCCCTTGACGACAACTTGAACGAAACGCTGGAACAGGCGTTCAAGCACATTGAAGCCTCCGCCGTTGGAGCGGCGAGCGAAGACGACTTCAAGGGCTTGTTTGACGACCTTGATGTCAATAGCAAGAAGTTAGGCGACACCGTAGCCAAGCGTAACGACAAGTTGGTGAAGTTGCTCTACGGCGTGCGTGATATGAACCTTGGCAACTACCAGGACAACACGATCGACGCCTTCGGTGATGCCTACGAGTTCCTTATGGGAATGTATGCCTCCAACGCTGGCAAGAGCGGCGGCGAATACTACACTCCGCAGGAAGTCTCGGAACTGCTCGCCAAGATAACGACCGTTGGCAAAACTTCTGTGAATAAGGTCTATGAAATCAAGCTTACGGATTTGATACGATACGGGGAACGGGGTGTCGCTGCCTGACTTGGGGTGTCGGTGGTGTCGCTGGGGGGTGTCGGGAATGGGATTAGATTGCCATCCCTTGCACCTACAAAAGACTCTTTGCAATACCCAGAACTATCATGTATAATACATCAAGATGACCAATAACTGCTTGTAACTTAAGGCGAATACTCTTTATTGATTATACTAACACACGTGTAACCGGACAGCTCAAAATCGGTTAAGAGGCGCATAGATGAATCCCGTGTCACAAACCGTAAATCAAACAAGCGCAATCCTTAATAATTTAAAAAAGCTGTTGAAAATGCGTCATGGCAGCAATGCGTTAAATCAGTGCGTCGATTCTGCCCAAACCAGCCTCAAAGAGATTCAGTCAAGAATAGAAGATCCTAATTTTTATATTGGAATTGTAGGCGGCTTTTCATGCGGCAAAACGACCTTTGTCAATGCCTTCATCGAAGGAGAAACTCTCGCCGCAGATGTAAACCAGGGAACAACCTGTGTGGGCACCTATGTTTTGCATGGGGATGAAGAAAAAGTCTTAGTCAAATACAAAAACGGCAAAAAAAAAGAATGGACAGGCAAAGGCTTTGTCTCTGGCATATTGAGGTGGCTCGGGAAAAACAGATCATCAATTGAAGCGTTCATCAAAAATAAAACAGCTAACGAAGAAGAATCCAGCCAAATCGAATATGTCAAGTTTTATACCCCATCATCCGGCTTGCGGTAGAATATAGTTCTGGTCGATACGCCTGGTCTGGGGTCAACCAATCCCAGACATACTGACTTGGCGGCTAAAACTGCGCAAAATGAATGTGATGCCCTGCTAGTTCTGACAAGTGTCCACCAGCCATTAAGTTCAGAATTAATAACTTTTATACGGGATATCACAAACGGAGACACGTCTGGGTGCATATTTGTAGGAACATTTAAAGATCAGATTCCAGATAGTGAATTGCTACGTCAGGAGAAATTTTTCAGGCAAAAACTTAAGGCAGAATTTGGATCCGATTATGATCCCCCGATATTTTTCGTTTCAGCGTATGAGGCATTGCAAGGATTAAACAATCAGGCATATGTAGCATCCCTCAATGAGTTCAGGAGTTTTAAGGATAAGCTATTCTCGTTTCTTGAGCCTCGAAAACCTCAATTAATCCAGCAAAGATTGGTTTCACTCATAACCCATACTGTTGAGACATTAAAATCTGGTTTCGCCGTTCAAAAGAAATGTTTTCTTAATGAAATACAGGAGTTGGAAAACTCATTGGTTTATATTAATAAGCAATCGTTGGATGAGTTGCTCAAGGTAAAACTACAAGATTTTTATCCTGAAAGAGAAAGGATCCGAGAAACGACCGAATCGAAATTAAATTCAATTTTTACAACATTGCTGGACAATGTCAGAGCAGGCATTTTTGGATGTACTTCATCAGGCAAACTAAAACATTTCTTAAATCATTACCCTAAAAAATACATTACCGAAGCAGAGAAACAAATAGAAAATGTTGCGGAGGGAGAATTCAGGGACAGCTTGAATCGGCTTTGCAAACGCATTTTAAATGCATATCAGGAAGAAATTAAGATGAGATACGAGACAATCAGAGAAAAGCAGAAGTATTTCAGTGCTGACTTTATTGTGAGTAATCCTTGCAAAAGCGTTGGTTTTACCACTGAAGCTACCATTGAAGGCAATACCATCGGTCAAGAATTTAGCAAGGAAGATTTACAGGCTAAAGGCGGTTCAATAGTGGCTGGCGCACTCATAGGCGCGGCCGTAGGTGGTCCAGTTGGTGCTGCTGTCGGTGCCTTTGCTGGCTTTGTTGTTTCCTTTTTTGTTTCTGATTCTGATTTAGAAGGTAGGAAACGGGATGCCTATGACCGAATAAGCGACGCCATATCAAATGCAAGGGACAGTATATTAAGCACATTCAATACAAATATTAACGAAGCGTTCGGTAGCGCTGAAAAAGATTTAAGAAATAAAATGGCTATGCAAATAAATAATTCGCTGGCAATCGTAGAAGCATTTAACAAAGAAAAGCATACACATATTTCTGAAATCAAAGCCTTTGAGACGGAATTAGATATCTATGAAAACCAGCTGACGCAATTGGTTTCTGGGATTAAAGAGTATCAACCGGAGTTATAACATGTTCGCAATGATTAAAAGAGTCTTTAGCCCCTCAAATCGAAAGGTACAGACAGCCTCTCATCCTAAAGCAATAGTGAAGCCGAAGCAAGACTATCCGAGTTATTCGAGCAAAGTTTTTGCTGTGGCTGAATATGATTATATTAAAGAACTTATTAAGACCCTTCAACCGATATATATTTCTGCAGAAAACAGACATAATACAATTATTACATTGTTGCAAAACACCAATTTAGAAAACAGTGTTTCAGCATTTAATACAATCAAAGAACAATTGCTGGCTAATATTGAAGCCACATCTCTTGTTCTTTCTTCTTTCAATGAATCATTTCCGATAGCGACTCATTCAGATAATAGTGAAAGATTAGAATTGACCGAGTCCGTTCTCAAAAAATATGCGGGAAAGGTAAATTCAACTGACCTTAAAATACTGATTGTCGGTCAGTTTAAACAAGGTAAGAGTACTCTTGTAAATGCATTGCTGGGAGAACAGGTTTTGCCTGCCTATTCTACACCGTGCACAGCGGTGATTACAGAACTGAAATATGGAGAGAAAAAATCAGCCAAGCTATATTTTAAAAAAAATCTTGGCAAATTACCAGAAAACCTTCCCACAAATATTGTTCAGCATCTAGCATCTCATGACCCCAAAAATGTACCGCCTTTGGAAATTGATGTTTATGATTTGGAAAGCTGTCTAGTCATCCCTGATCCTGGAAAAGAGCAAGAGAAATCTGTGGCTGAGAGTCCTTATGACAAGTGTGAGGTCTTTTGGCCTTTGGAACTTTGCAAAAATGGTGTGCTAATTATCGATTCCCCTGGGCTCAATGAAGCTGAAGCACGAGAAAAGACCACTTTGAACTACATTGACCAAGTAGATATGATAATTCATGTTATGAATTGTCAGCAGCTTGCAGGTAAATACGATAAGGATTTTATAACAACGGCAAAAAATTATGGCTTTGAGAATTTGATTTTTGCCTGTAATAGATTTGATCAATTGAACACTGATAAAGACCGAGTCAGAGTCCAAGAGTATGCCTACAAAAAACTTGAAAATCAGACTTCATTAGGCAGAAACGGCATATTTTTCATTTCTTCCTATCCTGCACTTAATGCTAAAATACATAACGATCTGCAAGAATACGAAAAATCAGGCTTCGCTGATTTTGAAGCAGGAATTGGAGAATTAGTGATTAATGACAGGGCAAAAATCAAAATTTTGCCCACGCTGCTCTTTTTTTCCAATGAAATCGGACGGCTGATATCCGAGAGAATAGACCCTCTAGAAAAATTGCTTGATAAAAATGCCCTTGAAATTCAGCAAAGATATGACAATCAACTGCCCAAAATCAATGAACTGGAGAAACAGCTTAGTGATATCCGTTCACATTTGAAAAGAAAATCAGCTGAAATAAATCAGCGGGCTACTGCTTGGATCGGAAGCTATGTGGATGAATATATAATGAGAATACCCTCAATAGTAAGTTCCGCTCCTATTGATATTGAAATTTTGATGCTGCAACCAAACGAAATGAATAGCATTTTGAATCAGCATCTACTTTCGGATTTGAACAAGACAACAGCGCAATGGATAAACACAACGCTGATACCGAGGCTGAAAACGGAAACCGATATTTTTCAACGTGAGATTATCAGCCATTTACAGGTAATCTCCCGGGAAGTGATTTCTTTAAACAGCGATTTAAGCGTGTCAGTAACAAAAGCAACTGCGCCAGTTCCTATGAATAGCCTTTTGCGGCAAAATGTCATCAAAGAAACCTCAAACAAAGATATTGCCGTTGTTGGTGGTCTGGGGGGCATTGGCGCATACGGTATTGCAGCACTCCTTGCAACTGTCACAGGCGGTACGGCGCCATTAATGATAGGGGTCATTGCTGCAATTGCCTGTGGTGGCTTGCATGCACAGAAAAAGCTGCAGAAAATAAAAAATGATTTCACTGTAATCATGCAAAATCAGATGAAGCAAGGGCGAGATGATTTTATAAGGGCTATTGCTGGGAGTTGCAGTTCCGCATTCTCGGAAAAGGTTGTAACCTCCATCGATGACACCGAAAAATCATTATTGTCTACTAAACGAAATCTAGAAGCGGCATTAATTCTGACCAAGAACAAAGGCGAACAAAACAAGAAAAAGCAATATGAACTCAAA
>JAQXLA010000010.1 GCA_029011315.1 Desulfovibrionaceae bacterium | reverse complement strand
TTTGTGACGGCCGGCATGGGGGGAGGCACCGGTACAGGAGCCGCTCCGATCATCGCCCAGACGGCGAAAGCTGCCGGAGCACTGACAGTTGGGGTCGTGACGAAGCCGTTTCCCTTTGAAGGCAAAAAACGTGAATCTGTGGCGGAACGCGGAATTGCCGAACTTCGCGAACATGTGGATAGTTTGATCGTGATTCCCAATGTCCGTTTGCTCCAGATTGCCGATCCGAAAGCCTCTTTTCAGTCTATGATGAAAATGGCGGATGATGTGCTGTACAACGCAGTGCGGGGCATTTCGGATTTGATTACGAAACCCGGCATCATTAATGTGGACTTTGCCGACGTCAGAACGGTCATGGGTATTCAGGGAATGGCCATGATGGGCACAGCTTCCGCCAAGGGTGAAGACAGAGCTATCAAAGCGGCTACAGCAGTTTTAACCTGTCCGTTGCTGGAGGATATTTCCATTACAGGCGCCAAGTCAGCTTTGGTGAACGTAACAGCATCCTCCGAGCTTGGCATGCTGGAATATAACGACGCAGTGTCGTATATTACAGAAAAACTGGGTGCCTGTGACGGAGATGTCATCGTCGGTACGGCTCTTGATGAAAATGCCGGGGATGAGTTGCGCATTACGCTTATTGCTACGGGGATCGATGCTGGAAGCAAATCGAAAAAGCCGAATCTTCATCCAACGGATTGGCGGGCTGTTCAAACCGTTGGCGCGGCAAAATCGGATGCTTCATCGCCTGTGTCTGGTGATGTCAGTCAGCCTAAAAATGGCAATGCCGAGCAGAATATGCAGAATTCGCCAGCTGCTGGAGGATCGCAGTCGAATCCTGTTATGCCTTCGACTCCGTCTCAGACTGGATCGCAGTCTGAGATTATTGCTCCTGCAGGACGAGACGCTTTTGCGTTTGATTCGGAAAATTCGGAAATCAGCCGCCCGACGTATCTTCGGGAGAATCATGACGGTCGCGCGCAACGTCCTGATCATTCTGAGGATTTTCTTTTTGATGAGGATCCTCTGCTGGTCCCTGCCTTTCTTCGCAGATCGCAAAATTAAGTGAGTTTTTCGGTATGACTTGAAAACCCGCAGTCCTTCCATGGGAATGCGGGTTTTTCTATATTGATTGACAGCGAGAATGTTTTATCAGTATTATGCCGTTGCATGGAACTTCTAAGGTAGAAAAATATCATGAAAAAAACACTGATGCTTTTGCTCCTGACTCTGGTGTGTGCCTGTAGTCCCATGAAAAGAGGTGTGGAAAATGGTAAGGTCGTTTCTTCATCTCAACCAGCTTTGACGCTGTATGCCAGAGATCTTCCATTGCTGTCTGCGGGACGGTATACGCCTTTGAAATATATGGGGGCTTCGCATGTGGTGCCGAAAACTGTCGTAGCCGTGTATGGCACAGATGCGTCGTCTCCTATGGCAGTCACGATTTTTGCAGAAACGCCGAATGATCAATTGGAATGGGATGCGTTGTCGTTCAGTTACTGGGACAGCCCTGTGTCAGATGGAATCATTGTGGATGGCAATGTCTTTGGAGGAAGGCTGTACGCTTTAAAGGGAGACAGGGATCCGTTTGTTTCCCTGGTTGAGAAGGATGCAGAGAAAGCTTCTTCTCTGATATGGTTAGTGCAGAGGTATGCATTGGTCACGAATTTTGAAAAAATCAAAATTATTCTGGAATATCGTGAACCCCTGCCGGCATGGTGTTTCGGTCTGGTGGAAATCCCTGAATGGAAGCCGGAAATTCGTGCATTTCAGGAGCGTGCCAAGAAGACTCTTGTTGCGGCGTTTTCCTATTCCTCATTGGGTGAATATTCTGATGCAGAAGCGCAGGGAATTGACGGACGTCGGCTTGGCGTATTCCTCGGAAGCCTGTCCTATAGAAATATCTTTATCAGCAGAAATTAAGAGAAGGGGAGATTCACGGAGAATCTCCCCGATTTTTTAGCGATTCTTCTTTTTGTTTTTCCATTCTTGTTGGGGAATCGCTTCTTCCTGAAGCATAATTGGAATTTCATCCTGTACAGGATAAATCAGACCACATTTTCGGCACAGAAGACCTTCGCCGTTGTCTACGGCTTCAACAGCTGTACGGCATACTGGACAGGCGAGAAGTTCAAGCAATTTGGGATTCATTTTTCCTCCGAAGCTCAGTATATGGAAAGATTTGTCAATTAGGGATGTTTGGGTTTCGTAACTGTCCCTGAAAGTTGCATGTTTGTCAATATACTTCATATCAATGCCGAAAAAGGCTTCATCAAGGAGAGCTTATGCATCCGTCCTTTGTTGATTTGCACACACATACCCTGTATTCAGATGGAACAGATACTCCTGAAGAACTGATGCGAAAGGCTTCACGGCTTTCGCTTTCCAGTATCGCGATCACCGATCATGATACCATATCTGGTCTTGATGAGGCAGAAGAAGCTGGATTGCGCTACGGAGTTGAAGTTGTGCGGGGATGCGAGGTCAGCAGCCGCAGTCCTTTTGGAGATTTGCATCTGCTTGCGCTGTGGATTCCGAAGCACTGTCCAGATTTAGAAGATTTTTTGAAAATGCAGCGCCGTCTGAGGGATGAAAGAAATCTGCGTATTTTGGAAAAGCTTGCGTCTTTCGGTATTCGCATAGAATATGAGGAAGTACTGGAACAGTGTGGTACTCCGCATATGACGCCGGGAAGGCCTCATATTGCCGCTGTCCTGTTGAACAGGCATGCTGTGTCCTCCTACAAAGATGCCTTTACTCAATATCTTGCCGAGGGAGCGTCAGCGTATGTTCCAAGGCCATTGCCTGATTTTCAGAAGGTCATCGCCTTTTTGTCGGAGTGCGGCGTGCTTGTCAGTTGGGCGCATCCGCTGCTGCTTCGCTGTCCGAGATCCTGGATTGTGGATATCCTGCCAGAGATGAAGCGGAACGGTCTGAAAGCGATTGAGGCCTATTACAGCGAATATTCCCAAGCGGATACGCATTTCTGCGTGTCTCTTGCGGCTCGGAATGGATTGGCGTGCAGCGGCGGATCAGATTATCACGGGCTGCGCAAGCCGGACATTGCGCTCGGAAGAGGAAAAGGCGGACTGCGCGTGACACAGGCTATTTATGAACAGTTGAAACAGCATCGTCAGTCGCTGATGCTCTGACGGACAGGGAAGCGATTCCTGTTTATGCTGAAAGGTATATATACGGAATGTATCTCTAACGAAATCATGCACCAGTTATTCGCTTTACATTTCCGTAATAATTGGAATAACAATCGGATCTCTCCCTACAACGCTGCGGAAAAAACTGCGCATTGAGGAACGGATTCGATCTCCAAGACGGGCGATATCCGGACGGGGCGAGACCTCAAGCTGATCCAGCACAAGGCATTTGGAATCTTCAAGAATATGATCAAAACGCTGTTCGTAGACAAAGCCTCTTGAAATAATCTTGGGCCCCTGAAGCAATTCACCGGTGATTTCATCCAGAACCATCGAAACGATAACAACGCCGTCTCCTCCGAGAAGCTGACGTTCTCTCAAGACAAGATTTCCAACGTCTCCCACCCCCTTGCCATCAACAAGAATTGATTCCATGGGAATAGGCTGCTCTCTGATCAGTGTGCCATCGGATAGCAGAGTAATCGGTTCTCCATCGCAGAAGATCAGTGCGTTTTCAGGCTGGATGCCTTCTTCCAGAGCCAGATCTCTGTGGCGGATCAGATGTCTATACTCTCCATGAACCGGAATAAAACATCTCGGTCTGATGGTGCGGATCATTGTTCTGAGTTCTTCTCTGCGGGCATGACCGGAGACATGAACAGGGTACTCTTCCGCATGAAAGACTCTGGCTCCAAGCTGATACATGCGGTTGACAAGACGATTGACCGCACGGGCGTTTCCCGGGATGACTCTGGAGGACATAATAACCGTATCGCCGCTATGGAGGGAAAGTCGACGATGTTCTCCATTTACAATGCGGGACAGTGCAGACAGCGTTTCTCCCTGTGAACCTGTAGCTATAATAACGGTTTGTTCCGGCGGAATATCCGGAGGCATCTGATCGGTATGCAGTGTTTCCGGCAGATGCATCAATCCGAGATCCCGAGCCATTTCGATATTGTTGAGGAGAGAGCGACCGCTGACGATCACTTCCCGCCCCGTTTTGGCGGCAGTGTCAAAGACCATCTGGATCCGTTCGATATGGCTGGCGAACAGCGTCAGAATGATGCGTCCCTCAGCTTTTTGGAAAATCTGATCAAAGGTTTCACTGACGATGAGTTCTGATTGCGTCCAGCCAGCATTTTCCGCATTGGTAGAATCTGAAAGAAGAAGTTGCACGGGTTTTCCGGCGGCAAAAGTTCTGAGCATGTTGAGATCAGTTCCGATACCATTGAAGGGATGGGGTTCGATCTTGAAATCTCCTGTATGTACGATTTTGCCTGCGGGAGTGTCGACTGCGAGGGCGTATCCCTGAGGAACGGAGTGACTGACAGGAACGAAATGAAAAGTCATATCGCCGAGAGTCAGATCTTCGCCCGGACCGACAGGAATGAGCTGAGCCCGATCAAGCAGGCACCGTTCATGCAGTTTATGCTCCACAAAAGCCAGAGTCAGGGGAGAACCGTAAATTTTCAGTCCATTGATAAACGAGACAAGCCATGGAACCGCACCGATATGATCTTCATGTGCATGCGTAAGAATCACGCCGAGCAGATGTTCTCTGCGAGTCAGAATTGGATCAAGAGGCGGAATGACGACATCGACTCCGAGCTGCTGATCATCGGGAAACATTAAGCCTGCATCGATGAGAACGGAACCTGCAGCGGTATCCCATACTTGGCAGTTCATGCCTATTTCGCCAAGTCCCCCGAGCGGGGTAATAGTCAAAGACGATGTTTCCGTCATGAAAATCCTGTGGTGCGGCGTCATGCAAGCAGGTGCGCACGCTGCGTAGTCAAAGAAGTTTAAGAAATCTGATATGCTCAAACTGTCTGCATATCATAGAACCGGCTGAAATTCCAGTGTTGAGATTCGTAATAGCATGAGAGGATAGAAAAATAGAAAAAGACGCCTCCGGCTTTAACTCCATCGGCGTCTTAAGCGCAATTTGTTCTGAATATGGAAAATTAACGCTTGGAGTACTGATATCTGGCGCGGGCAGCACGCAGACCGTACTTCTTGCGTTCCTTCTGTCTGGCATCGCGGGTCAGGAATCCGGCGCGCTTCAGCAGAGGACGAAGTTCAGGATCAGCTTCAAGCAGGGCACGGGAAATGCCATGGCGGGCAGCTTCTGCCTGACCGGAAATACCGCCTCCGCAGACATTGATTTTAACATCGTACTTATCGGCAACCTTAGCGAGGAGCATGGGCTGACGCACGATCATCTGCAGTGTTTTGCGGGGAAAATAATCTTCAAGAGAACGGCCGTTGATTTCAATAGCACCGGTTCCGGCATACAGACGGGTACGGGCCGTTGCATTTTTACGGCGGCCAGTGCCGTAGTCGAATTTCGTGGACATATCAGACTCCTAACCGTAATTAGTACTGGAAGGACAGAGGTTTGGGATCCTGAGCCGTATGGGGATGGCTGGGACCGGCGTAAATCTTCAGCTTTTTAAGCATGGCGCGCCCGAGACGATTCTTCGGGAGCATGCCGCGGACGGCGTGGCGAAGCACCTCGGCGGGCTTTTCATCCAGCTGCTTTTCCAGAGTTACTTCGGTAAGGCCACCGACATAACCGGAATGGCTGTAATATTTTTTATGCGCGGGCTTGGTTCCCGTGACTTTAATTTTTTCGCAGTTGATAACAACGATCACATCGCCGTTATCCGTGTTGGGGGCAAATTCAGGTTTGTGCTTTCCGCGAAGACGATGCGCAATCTGGCTGGCCAGACGACCGAGAATCTGGTCCTGTGCATCCACAACAAACCACTTGTGTTCGATATGCTCCGGAGTGGGGCTGAACGTCTTCATAATGAAGCGTCTCCTCTTCAGTATAACATGTAACCACCGGCAGAAACCGATGCTTCGCGCGAAGTGAGTATGCGCATTGCCGCAACATTAGGATAAGCTTTGTAACTGCATGTCCTGTAAAATCCTATTCGGGTGAACGGGGATACCTGAATTGATTCGGACATCGTCGCAAAATAACGTCTAAACGGCGTCTTATCCGTTAGAAACAGTTCTAATGTCATAAAATTTGATAGAAATCAAGCTTCTTGCAGAAGAAAATCCCACCTGTCCAAATGGATTAGGAGTTAGCTTTGCCGTTCGATGAGAGAAATGGTTCCCGCAATTTGGCGGCCGACGGAGCTTTCCTTCTTGATTTCCCGTTCAATAGAAGAAATGCCTTTCAGCACTGTAGAATGACGGCGGTTGAAACGGTCTCCGATATCCTGCAGGGAAAGATCGGTATGCCTTCTTGCCAAATAGAAAATGGTATTGCGGGCCAGAACGAAGGTCTGTCTGCGACTTTTGGAAGCAATCTGTTGAAAGGTAAGATGAAAGCCCTCGCATACCTTGCGAATGATCGTATCGATGTCCAGCGAGGGGGCTTCTCTGACATATTTCGCGATCATTTCCCTGGCCATGGCAAGAGTAACGGGCTCACCAAGCATTTTGGCTTTCAGTGCCAGATTGGAAATGCAGCTTTCCATGCTTCTGATGTCACCCTTCAGACTGGAGGCCAGCACATCCGCTACATCGGAAGGAAGCACCACACTGCTGCGTTTTGCCTTTTCCATCAAGATGCGCCTTCTGGTATCCTCGTCCGGTTTTTCCAGATCCGCAAGAAATCCGGAACAGAAGCGGGAAACAAGCGTCGTATCGACATTCTTCAGTTCAAAAGGCGCAAAGGAGCTGGTCAGAACGACACGTCCGCCGTGTTCCTGGAGGCATTTAATGGCCGAAAGCACCTCAAGCTGCATTTTTTCCTTGCCTTGCAGAAATTGGATGTCCTCCAGCAGCAGAACATCCAGATCGCGGAAGCGATTTTTAAATTGCTCCGTCGTTTTGTAGCGCAAAGACTGGACGAATCCTGAAGAAAATTCTTCAGCAGTCAGGTATTCGATTTTTGGATTGTCATGATTGCAGTTCTGGCAAAGCTGATGACCAACAGCCTGCGTCAAGTGTGTTTTGCCCAGTCCTGGTGCGGAACTGAGAAACAGCGTATCGGCTACGGTTGAATTATTTGTCATGCTGACTGCAGCTGTATAGGCAAGACGGTTGGCCGGACCAGTGACAAAATCATCAAAGGAATATTTCCAGACTATTGGCCTCCGGGAAATGGGCACGGAAATAGGTAGAAAAGCCTGTTCCATATGGGAACCCGCTACTGGCTGATCTAGGCTGGAATCGGTTCGGCGATCGTGCTCCGAAGAAGATTCTGTGACATGCGGTGTCAGCCCTTGCAGCCTGGGTCGGGACGGATTGTTTGGAATACGCCCTGGAGCTTTGCTGCATGCCGTCTGGACAGACTGAGGAAGAGTGGGAGCGGCCATCGGACGCAGCGTGTTCTGAGGTGTTTCGCTTCGTCGGCTTTCAATGCACAGGGTAAGATCGGAACGTCCGGACACATCGCGTGCTGCCTGAACGATGGACGACTCAAGACGCTCCTTGATCCATGTCTCCACAAAGGGAGTCGGAGCTGTGAGCGTGATGTTGTTTCCGGAAATTTTGGCATGAAGCGGAGACACCCAGACTTGAAAATAACCTGCGGGTAACGTCCGTTCCAGCTGGGCGCATATTTGTTGCCAGAGAGTATCCATGTGGTGGGTTATATCGGTAATACCTCAGGGTGGCAAGAAAAACTATGAATCTGCCTCGGCAGGATTGTGAACGCTTCCGGGAAGAGTTTCCGATCGGGAAGCTCTGCGTTCTTTGGCTCCTTTTCCATGCGATGAGCGCAGACGGATGCGGACGGGAGCCAGCTCAATGCCGAAGATACGGCGAAGGGATTTTTCCAAATATCTGGCATAGGATTCTGACACGCGATCGGCATCGCTGACGAAGAAGACAAAAGTTGGAGGCTCGGTTTCAGCCTGGGTGAGGTAGAAGAATTTGGGGCGCACGCGCTTGACGACGGGAGGCTGATGGCGGGTCAGAACCTCATCCATGGCCTTGTTGAGGCGTCCGGTGCTGATGCGCACACGGCATTGTTCAACAATATCTCGTGCTGTGGGAATGATTTTGCGAAGACCAGTCTTTTTCAGAGCGGACACAGGAATGACCGGAACATGAGAGCAGAATCCCAGAATATCCTTCAGGTTTTCCCGCAATTTTTTCCGTTCGTCACCAGAAAGCAGATCAATTTTATTCAGCAGGATAAGAAAAGGCGTTTTGCGCTCATCCATGAGTTCAATTAACCGTTTATCCTGAGCTGTGATGCCTTCAGTTGCATCAACGACAAACAGCGTGACATCAGCCTTTGTGGTTGTTTTGATTGAAGCGTTAACGGAAAAACGTTCGACAGTATCTGTAATGCGGGCACGCTTTCGAATTCCGGCCGTATCAATAAAGACATATTCCTGGCTGTTATCCGTAAAAGGAATGTCAATGCTGTCGCGCGTGGTGCCGGCGATATTGCTGACAATCATGCGCTCCCTTCCGATCAGCGCATTGACCAGAGAGGATTTTCCCGCATTGGGCTTGCCGAGCATGGCCAGACGAAGAGGCGCATCCGGATGCGCTGTGGAAGCTGTATCAGGGACATCTTCCGGCGATACAGCATTCGAATCGGCATCTTCAGGCACGTTAGCAGCTGTTTCCGCCATCAGAGAAAGCTCTTCTTCAAGTGCCCGCACGTTATGTCCGTGTTCAGCCGATACCGCTAAAAGCGGAAATCCAAGCGCGTGAAATTCCGCCAGAAAGAGATCTTCCTTTTCGATGCCATCCACTTTGTTTACAGCGAGGATAGTCGGCTTTCCGCTTCTGCGAACATAGGATGCCAGATGCTCGTCAAAAGGCGTCAGACCTTCCTTCCCATCCATGACCAGACAGAGTGCCGCAGCTTCGGCGACAGCCGCTTCAGCCTGATGTAGGATTTCCTGCTCAAAGCCTCTTGAGGCCTGTGGCCCTTCGGCTGCAATATGGTGAGCATCAAGCGTAACACCGCCGGTATCGACAAGAATAAACTGCTTCCCGCCGCGCGGGCGTACAAAACCTTCCATTCTGTCGCGAGTCACACCCGGGCGATCGTGGGTTATGGCGCGGTTGCTGCGGATCAGTCTGTTGAAAAGCGTGGATTTGCCCACATTCGGCCGACCGAGCAGAGCAATTTTAACACGACGCATACGCTGTCCCTCAAAATTAAAAATCTTAGAATCTGAAAAACGGAAGGAAGGGTCGGAGCATTCCTCTCCGACCCTGGAAAAGAAGCGCTAATTGTAGCTGCGGATAGCCGGCTGCATTCCAGGCTCGATGACTTCCAGACCGCCCATATAGGGAACCAGAGCCTTGGGAAGAACGACGGATCCGTCTTTTTGCTGTCCATTTTCCAGAACAGCGACCAGAGCGCGGCCGGTCGGAAGGCCTGAGCCGTTGAGCGTGTGCACGAACTCCGGTTTTCCGCCTCCATGCGGACGGAAGCGGATGTTGGCTCTGCGCGCCTGGAAATCGCCGCAGTTGGAGCAGGAGGAAATTTCCCGATAAGTATTTTGTCCGGGGAGCCAGACCTCCACATCATAGGTTTTGTTTGCGGAGAATCCCATATCTCCTGTGCAGAGAACGATCGTTCTGTAGGGCAGTCCCAGCTTCTCCAGAAGCACTTCCGCAGAACGGCGCATTTCTTCAAGACAGGCAATGGAATTATCGGGATGCGAAAGGTAGACCATTTCCACTTTTGTAAACTGGTGCTGACGGATCAAACCGCGAGTATCCTTGCCCGCTGACCCTGCTTCTGAGCGGAAGCAGGGGGTCATGGCACAAAATTTGGCAGGGAGCATGGATTCGTCGATAATTTCATCGGCAAAAAGATTGGTGACCGGGACTTCGGCTGTGGGAATGAGATAGTAGTCCGCTTCACGGAGTTTAAACAGATCTTCTTCGAACTTGGGCAGCTGTCCGGTGCCTTGCATGGTTTTGCGATTGACCATGTAAGGCGGCAGTATTTCCATACGGCCTTCTTCCCTGTGGCAATCGAGGAAAAAAGAAGCCAGGGCTCTTTCCAAGCGGGAGGCCCAGCCCCAGGAAACAGTAAAGCGGCTTCCAGCAAGCTTGGCTCCTCGTTCGAAGTCCAGTCCGCCAAGAGCAGCTCCCAGTTCCCAGTGCTCTTTTACGGGAAAGTCAAATTTTGGCTGTGCTCCCCAGCGGTGCACTTCCGGGTTGTCTCGTTCATCAAGCCCGACCGGAACATCCTGCGCGGGAATATTGGGCACAGTCAGCATCCAGTCATTCAGACGGCTTTTCACTTCTTCAAGCCTGGCATCCGCTTCAGCGATTTTTGCCGGTACAGCAGCAGCTTCGGCCAAAATATCATCGGCGTTTTCTCCGGCGCGGCGGCGTTTAGCAACTTCAGCAGACAACCGATTGCGAGCGGCCTTTAATGCTTCTGTTTCCGCCAGAAGTTCACGGCGGCGGGCATCCAGTTCAAGAAATGTATCAATGTTCAGTGCTGAATGCCGTTTTTTCAAGGCTTCAGACACAGCTTCGGGGTTTTTCTGTAAAAACTTAAGATCAAGCACTTTCAGGCACTCCTTTTCTCTTGAGAATAGCAGACAGCGGCCGTTCTTGCAACGAAAGAATATACTTGCTTTTTCGGCATGTATGTTAGTAGACTGGCAAAAGCGTTTTTTGCGGAGGTGCATTGTATTTATGAAGATCTTAGCTCAAAGAATTTTTGCGGCGGCGTTGGCTTTGGGACTGGCTTTCGGCATGACGGCCTGCGCTCCTGGCAATGTGGTGCATCTGTCCTATACTTCCTCTCAGAGTAATATTCTTCCTCAGCCTCAGGCCAAACGGCTGGCCGTGGTGATGTTTGACGATCAGCGCATGAATAGCGCGATCGGCGTGCGTAAGGATGGAGCATCCTTTACGGCCGATTCTTCAGTTGCCGACTGGGTGGGGCGTGCTTTTGCTGAAGAGCTGAAATCAACAGGAACGCAGGTTTCCTATGCCGCAACTCTGAATCAGGCGCGCAACGGACGCCCGGACTATATACTTACAGGCATTGTGCGCGAACTGTGGGTTAAGGAAAACGGCCCCACGAGCTATACGGCGACTATACGTGTGACGCTTTCGCTGTCGAATGCCAAAGGCGTCATCTATTCGGAAAATCTGACGGCGACGCAGGATCGCCAGAGTCTGCCCACATCGACGGCTCTCCAGTCTCTGCTTGCCGATACGTTGCGAGATTTGATTTCCCCGGCCATGTCCAAAATGCGTCGGTATGTTGATAAAAAATAGTGAGGCTTTTGAATGATGAAAGTCTATCTTATCGGCGCGGGGCCTGGCGATCCCGGTCTTCTGACTGTGCGCGGAAGAGAAATTTTGGAACGAGCCGACGTGGTGGTTTACGATTATCTGGCCGGATCTTCGCTTCTGCGACTGATCAGACCGGATGCGGAACGCATTTACGTGGGCAAAACTGCTGGACGCCATACGCTGCCTCAGAGTGAAATCAATCAGCTGATCATTCGTAAGGCCAGAGAAGGCAAAACGGTTGCTCGACTGAAAGGCGGGGATCCGTACATTTTTGGTCGAGGCGGAGAAGAAGCCGAAGAGCTGATAGCCGCAGGCATTCCCTTTGAGGAAATTCCCGGTATTTCCAGCACGATTGCAGGTCCGGCCTATGCGGGCATTCCGCTCACGCACAGGGATTTTACTTCGTCCGTAACGCTCATTACGGGGCATGAGAATCCGGACAAGCCCGGATCCTCGCTGAATTGGTCGGCTTTGGCTTCTATCGGAGGCACACTTGTTTTCGTAATGGGAATGAAGAACCTGCCTGATATTTCCGCAAAGCTGATAGCCGCAGGTTTGGATCCGAATACGCCAGCTGCTTTGGTGCACTGGGGCACGACTTCGCGTCATCGCAGTTTGACGGGGACGGTGGCTTCGCTGCCTTCAGATGCCGTGAAAAACGGATTTTCCAATCCATCCGTTATTGTGATTGGCAATGTTGTGCGTCTGCACGATATGTTGAACTGGTTTGAGAGAAAGCCGCTGCTCGGCAAAACAGTTATTGTCACCAGATCGCGGGAGCAGGCCAGTGCTCTTTCCCGGAAGCTTGAGGAAAACGGTGCCGAAATTGTAGAATTCCCTGCCATTCGCATGCAGCCTGTGGAGGATTTCAGGGCGGTTGATGACGCTGCCGCTCATCTTGCGGAATATGATACGGTTGTTTTTACTTCGGCAAATGGCGTTCGATTTTTCTTTCTTCGTCTGGAAGATCTTGGCCTGGATGCCAGAATTTTTGCGAATACCGCCATCGCCGCCATTGGAACAGCGACTGCTGCAGCCTTGCGAACCCATGGCCTGAAGGCGGATTTCATTCCGGAAAAGTTTGTCGCCGAAGATGTCGCATCTGGTCTGATTGCACAGGGAGTGGAAAATCGCCGGATTCTGATTTTGCGCGCCAGGGAGGCAAGAGACGTTTTGCCTGAAATGCTGCGTCAGGCCGGAGCGGATGTTTCTGTAATTCCGCTGTACGAGACTGTTCCCGATACCGGTGATGCGGAGGCCGTTTTGACCCGGCTGAAGCATGGTGAAATTGACTGCATCACTTTCGGATCGTCTTCAACCGTGAAAAATTTCTTTTCCGCCATTCCTCCGGATGCGGTATGCGGCGTCGCAACAGCCTGTATCGGCCCTGTTACAGCAAAAACGTTGTCCCAATACGGCATGAAGGCCGATATTACACCGGATATCTATACGATTCAGGCTTTGACAGATGCCGTCTGTGCATATTTTTCGTCGGAATCGGAGTTCAGTGGAGCAAAGGCATGACGATAAAACTGGCTGTTCTCGCTTCTGGAAGCGGTACGAATTTCGAAGCCATCGCGCAGGCTGTGCAGCGCGGCGTACTTGACGCTGACATCAGGCTGGTACTTTGCAACCGTCCTGGAGCTGGAGTTCTGGAACGTGCCAGGTCTTTTGGTGTCCCGGCCATTGTGATGGATCATACGGAATGGAGCAGCCGCTCTGCGTATGATCATGCCGCTGCGGAAGCAGTTCTGGCTTCCGGAGCCGATACAGTCGCGCTTGCCGGCTATATGCGGATGCTGACGCCTGATTTTCTTCGGGCTTTTCCGCATCGGGTGCTGAATATCCATCCGGCTATTCTTCCTTCTTTTCCTGGCGTGCACGGTATGCCGGATGCGCTGGCGTGGGGCGTTAAGCTGAGCGGGTGTACCGTACATTTTGTTGACGAGGCCATGGATCACGGTTCTGTCATCATTCAGGCGGCGGTTCGCGTGTCTGCGGAAGATACGGAGGAGACGCTTGCGGCTCGCGTCCATGAACAGGAGCACCGGATTTATCCTCAGGCACTTCAATGGCTGGCTGAGGATCGTCTTTTCTTTGTTGAGAATTCCCGAACTGTCGGGCTTCGTCCTGCATCACGTGCTCTTGCCGCAGTGCAGGGCGGCGTGCTGATCAGTCCGGCACTGGAAGCCGGCTTTTAGGAGCATTCATGGCTTTGCTCGCTCCACCTCCAGGTGCTTCATCCTCCCGGTATCTCTTTTTGGTGCTTCTGACGTTTGGCACTACGATGAGTTTTCAGGGATGGACGCTTCTGTATACAAATTTTGCCGTCGAAGTGGCCGGCCTGTCTGCGGCTCAGAACGGTGTCGTGCAATCGTTGCGGGAAATTCCAGGGTTGCTCGGTCTGTTGATTATTCCGCTGCTCTGCCTTTTCAGAGAGCATACGCTGGCCGTTGCGGCGACGTTGGCTACGGGAATCGGTACGGCTATTGCAGGACTGTTTCCTTCATATGGGATGGTGATTTTGACGACATTGTGCATGTCGTTCGGATTTCATTACTACGAGGCGATCAATCAGTCGCTTCAGCTTCAGTATTTTGATCTTCGCACGACTCCACTGGTCATCGGGAAGCTGAGAGGATTGGCTGCCGGAGGCAGTCTTCTTGCTGCCTGCCTGGTTTTTTTCCTGTCCGGTCTTCTGCCATATTGGGTCCTTTTTGCCTTGATCGGCGGCATCTGTATCGCAGCTGCCTGTGTCGGCTGGTTTATGCGTCCTTCAGAACAGGGGTTGCCGGCGCAACGGAAAAAAATAGTCCTCAGACTCAGGTATCGTCTTTTCTATGCTTTAACATTTCTGGCCGGCGCAAGAAGGCAGATTTTCATCGCTTTTGCTCTGTTTCTGCTGGTAGAGAAATTTGGTTTTTCCGTTCGTACGGTTTCCATGCTGTTCATGGCAAACTATGCCATCAACTGGTTTTTAAATCCGCTTCTTGGAAAAGCTATCAATTATTTTGGTGAACGTTTCCTGCTGAGCTGCGAATACGGTTTTTCCACGCTGATTTTTCTGGGATATGCCTCGCTTGATACCGCTTGGATTGTAGGCATGCTGTATATTCTGGATTATATTTTTTTCAATTTTTCTATTGCATTGCGGACATTTTTCCAGAAAATCGCCGATGTTTCAGATATTGCGCCGTCGATGGCCGTAGGGCAGACAATTAACCATATTTCCGCAGTCATCATTCCCGCTCTCGGTGGAGCGGCATGGGTGGCATGGGGATCGGCTGTGCCTTTTTACGGAGGCATGGTGCTGTCAATCCTTTCTTTTATTCTTGTTCAGTTCATTGATGCGGAAATACGCCGTGCCGACATGATGCGGAATGTGAGAGCAGATTCTGCAAAATAGGAGGTCATTATGTTCCGATTTGCCTTTGCCTTGTCCTTATCCGTATTGCTGTGCGCAGTTCCGGTTCTTTCTGCGGAAAAGAAAAGCGAGGCCGTCCCCGCACGACCTGCCAAGGCTGTCGATCGCTGTACGCCTGTTTTTATCGAGCTGAACGGTACAGACAGTTTGGGAGCCCGTCTGGCCATGCGCATGAAGGAGACATTCAATTCCGGAAGCCTTTTTACGCTTACGGATCGTGACGAACCGAAGCTGATTCTTCGTCTTTCCACAGCTCCGGAATTTCCTTCCCGTCCGAGTGTCGGATCCGCATATGCCGCCGTCTGGATTTTCTCTCAATCCAAAGAGACGCTTGGATCGTATCTGGTACAGGAAACGGGTACGTTTTCTGCGGATAATCTGGAAGATTTGGTAACGAAGCTTGCGGAACGTACGGACGGTTTGGCCACCATGTACGGTTATCTTCTTCCAAAAAGGGAAGCTGGCAGCAGGTAGTCTTCAGAATCTCGCCGATTTTTCCATCTTGCGTACAGTCTGTTTTTTCTGTACATTATTCAGTCGCGTTCTTAGCGCATCAAAAGCGGGAACGCGACTATAATTTAGCATTTACGGCGCCGTCGCCGCCGGCCTGAGGAGGCATTATGGAATCAGTCGTTGAAAACGTTTCCGCAACCCGCAAAACTCTGACGCTTTCCTTTACTGCAGAAGAGGTGAACGCACTGCTTGATGAAGGCGTCGCTTCTTACAGAAATGATGTCGCACTGCCCGGTTTTCGCAAGGGAAAAGTTCCTGCCACGATGATTGAAAAGCGTTTTGGCGATGAAATCCGTGCAACGGTGACGCAGAATACTTTGCAGAAAAATGTTGATGCGGCTCTCAGGGAAAAGAATCTGCGGCCTGTCGGCGGTATGAATGCGGATTATTCAACGCTGTTTGCCCGTAACATTGGCTTCGCCTGCAAGGTAACGTTTGATACGCTTCCGGAAATAGATTTCCCTGTGTATGAAGGCGTTGAAGTGAATCAGGATAAAGTCGCTGATGTGACGGATGCTGATGTGGCTGCTGTGCTTGATCAGCTGCAGCACAATTATGCCGATGTCGTCAATGCTTCTGAAGTGCGTTGCCCGAAGGAAGGCGATGCCGCTGTTGTCGATTATGAGGGCTTTGACGAAAAAGGTGAGCCTGTCGCCGATGTCAAGGGTGTCAATCTGACGGTGAATATTGGTAAAGGTGAAGTGCTCCCTGACTTTGAAGCATTGCTGAAAAGTGTCAAAGTCGGCGAAGAGAAGGAAGGTCCTGTTGCTTTTCCGGAAAATTATGCTCATAAGCCTCTGGCCGGCAAGACTGTTACATTTAAAGTCAAGCTGACCGCCATTCGTGAAACCATCCTTCCTGAATTGAATGATGAACTCGCCAAGCGGACGGGACAGGATTCCATGGAATCCCTGAAGGAAGCGATTCGTGAAAATCTTCGTCTGCAGTGGATTCAGGGTGCCCGTGGCCGCGCTATGGATGCGTTGCTGAATGGACTTCTGGAAAATCTGTCTTTCGAACTTCCGGAAAAAATGGTGGAAGACAGAACTCAGCGAATTAAAGACGATCATCTGTATCAGCTGCGCCGCGCCGGACAGACCCCTGAAAAGCTGGGCAAAACGGATGAAGACATGACGAAGGAAGCTCGGGAAGAAGCGATTGAAAGCCTTCGTCCTCAGGTTTTTCTGATGGCTCTGGCTCAAAAGGAAAATCTGTCTGTTTCAGATTATGAAATTTCTTTGGCTGTGTACAATATCGCCCAACGTGCCGGACGTGACTATAATGAGCTTCTGGATTCCTATAAGAAGTCTGGATTCATTTTTGATCTGCAGGATCGTCTTCTGGCTGACAAGGGAATGGAGTTCGTGTACAGCAAGGCAAAAATCACCGAAGTCGATCCGAATGCGGCACCGGATGAGGACGTGAAGGAAGAAGCAAAGTCTGAAGAAGAGGCAAAACAACCCGCCAAGAAAGCGAGAAAATCTTCTAAAAAGGCTGCAGAAGACGCCAAATCTGCGGAATAGTCAAGCGGATTGCGGTGTAATGCCGCGTAATATTTGAGCAACACGCCGAAGCGGACAGCCGTTTCGGCGTTTTTATTCGGGAAAAGAAGTTTTTTTTCTTCGGCATCTTGCCGTTTTTGCGATGTGCTTTATATTTCATAGCAATACTTTCAGCTTTTTTACATACAGTTCTCGGAGATTTTTCATGTTCATTCCTACAGTTTTGGAAAATAATGGCCGCTATGAGCGCGCCTATGATATTTATTCCCGTTTATTGAAGGATCGTATCATCGTCCTGGGTAGTGAGATAGATGATAATGTGGCGTCTCTTGTCTGTGCGCAGCTCCTGTTTCTTGAAGGAGACGATCCTGAAAAAGAAATTTACATGTACATCAACAGTCCAGGAGGGTCTGTGACTGCAGGCATGGCGATTTACGATACCATGCAGTATATTACGGCACCTGTTGCCACGCTCTGTATTGGGAGAGCAGCCAGCATGGGCGCTGTTTTGCTCAGTGCCGGGCACCCCGGACTTCGATATGCTCTGCCTCACAGTCAGATTATGATACATCAGCCACTTGGGGGCTTTCAGGGGCAGGCAACGGATATCGATATCCATGCAAAAGAAATCCTGCGCATGAAGCGCAGCTTGAACGGATTGCTGGCGCAGCACACGGGCAAGCCGTTGGCAACCATATCCAGAGATACGGATCGCGACAATTTCATGACTGCAGAAGAGGCGGCGCGCTATGGACTGATTGACAAAGTGCTGTCTTCTCGGGCTGATTTGGCAAAATCTGCGGAACGGGCATAAGGAGGGCAAGATAATGACTGAAGACCAGCAGTCCAAATTGGTATGCTCTTTCTGCGGAAAGAAAGAAGAAGAAGGCGGACAGTTCTTTTCCGGTTCCGATGGAGTCCTGATTTGCAGGGATTGCGTGGAAGCATGCGGCCGTGCAGCGGCACGGCATGAGCTCAGCCAAACCCGTGGAGGAGACGCGCTGCCCACACCTGAGGAGATTAAGTCCAGGCTTGATGAATACGTTATTGGTCAGGAAAGCGCAAAGCGTGTCCTGTCCGTAGCGGTGTACAATCATTATAAGAGAATTCGCTACGCATCTGCGTCAGCTCATTCCGGTTCCGTGGAGCTGGAAAAAAGCAATATTCTGCTGGTTGGTCCGTCTGGAAGCGGCAAGACGCTGCTGGCCAAGACGCTTGCGAAGATTCTGAATGTACCTTTTGCCATAGCTGACGCGACGACGCTTACGGAAGCCGGCTATGTGGGCGAAGATGTGGAAAATGTTCTGGTGCAGCTGCTCCAAAATGCGGAATATGATATGGAAGCGGCAAAGCACGGCATTATTTATATCGATGAAATTGACAAAATTTCACGAAAAAGTGAAAGCGCGTCCATTACTCGAGATGTTTCTGGAGAGGGCGTGCAGCAGGCTCTGCTGAAGATTATTGAGGGTACAGAAGCCAATATTCCCCCAAAGGGAGGCAGGAAACATCCGCAGCAGGAATTTATCCGCATGGATACATCCAACATCCTCTTTATCGTAGGAGGGGCGTTTGTCGGTCTTGAAAAGATTATAGAACAGCGCATGAAAGGCGGAAGCATAGGTTTTGGAGCCTCCGTAATCTCAAAAAAGGAGCATTCGCTGGAGGATCTTCTGGATCGCCTGATGCCGAATGATCTGGTTCGCTTTGGCCTGATTCCGGAATTTGTCGGCCGACTTCCTGTGCTTACGCATATCGGGGAATTAAACGAAGAGGATCTCGTCCGTGTTTTGACAGAGCCGAAAAACGCGTTGGTTCGGCAGTACCGTATGCTTTTTGAGCTGGATGGCGTTACGTTGAAGTTTACGACTGAAGCTTTGAGAGCAGCGGCCAAGAAAGCTTTGGAGCGTAAGACCGGAGCTCGTGGTTTGCGCAATGTCCTTGAAGCAGCCATGCTGAACATTATGTTTCGCGTACCTTCCATGCACGGATTGAAAACCTGCATTGTCGATGCGGATACTATTGAGAAAGGCGCGGAACCGAAATATGTCTTCGATACCGGCGGTTCGGAGAAAGGAGCAAAATAGACTATGGATAAACGGATATCTGCACCTGATACGGAGATTCTGCATGAGGCTGTTGAGCTGCCTCTGATGTCTCTGCGAGATGCGGTGATGACGCCGCATGCTGTGATTCCTTTTTTTGTAGGTCGTGAAGCTTCCATCCATGCTATTGAAGCGGCTTTGAAGAACTACGGGAGAAAAATCTGTCTGGTTTCTCAAAAAGATGCGGCAACGGAAAAGCCCGAAATGAAAGATCTGCATTCTATGGGGGTTGTGTGTCGTGTCGTGCAATTTGTCAAAATTCCGGACAGTTCAACAACATATAAGGCGATACTTGAAGGCCTTTACCGTGTCAGCTGGGAGTCAGCCGATGGCGAAGTTCTGCGGCAGGATCCTTTTCCGGTAGTTTTAGTGCGCACTCTTGAAGAGCCAGCCTGTGATTCCGTTCAGGCTGAAGCCTTTGTCAATCTGATTCATGAGTATCTTGAAGAGTATGCTCGTGCCAATAAAAAGCTGTCTTTGGAGATTGTGGATTCTCTGAAGAGCGTGTCAGAGCCCGGCAAGCTGGCGGATATGATCCTGCCAATGATGCGTGACAGCCGCAAGCTCAATAAGCAGATGATTCATGAAACGCTTGATCCATTGAAAAGAATTACGCTGATTTACAGGCTGATGCAGGAAGAAGTCCAGATCTCGAATCTGGAACAGAAAATACGGGCCGATGTGAAGGAACAGATGGATCGAAATCAGCGGGAATACTACCTGTCTGAGCAGATGAAGGCCATCACAAAGGAACTTGGCAGAGAAGTGGATCCGTCTGCTGAAGTTGATGAATTGGAAAAACGTATTCAGAACAAGGCAAAATTTTTGCCGTCCGCAGCACTTGATCGTGCCATGCAGGAAGTGCGGAAACTCCGTATTCCCGGGCAGGGATCGGAAAATGCCATATCCCGCAATTACATTGAGTGGATTCTCAATCTGCCGTGGAATGAGCTGAAGGATATTGATATCGATCTCGCCAGGGCTCGTTCTGTGCTGGATCGCGATCATTTCGGACTGGAAAAAACTAAGGAGCGGATTCTTGAATTTCTGGCTGTTCAGAAACTGAACGGCGGAATTAAAGGGCCGATCTTATGCCTTGTTGGGCCTCCAGGCGTTGGAAAAACATCGCTTGCTCGTTCTATTGCGGACGCTACAGGACGAGAATATGTACGCTTGTCTTTAGGCGGTGTGCATGATGAAGCTGAAATACGAGGTCATCGAAGGACGTATATCGGCTCCATGCCCGGACGGATTATTTCTTCGCTGCGAAGAGCTCAATCCAGCAATCCTCTGTTCTGCCTTGATGAAATTGATAAATTAAGTGCGGATTTCCGGGGAGATCCAGCTTCGGCTCTTCTGGAAGTGCTCGATCCTGAACAGAATGCGACGTTTTGCGATAATTACCTTGATTTGGATTATGATTTGTCCAAGGTTTTTTTCATTACAACGGCCAATACGTTGCAGGGCATTCCGCTTCCACTGCAGGATCGCATGGAAATTATTGAAATTCCAAGCTATCTGGAAACAGAGAAAAAGCATATTGCCAGGGATTTCCTTTTGCCAAAGCAGATTCGCGAACATGGATTGGATCCGAAATCTCTAAGAGTTTCTGATGACGCTCTTACGGAAATTATCAGAGGATACACTCTGGAAGCCGGTGTTCGAAGCCTTGAGCGGGAATTGGCGCATCTCTGTCGCAAAACGGCTATTGATGTGGTCGAGCATCCGAAGAAGAAAATCGCGCATGTGGTGACACCGAGAAGTCTGGAAAAATTGCTTGGCGTTCGCCGCTACCGGATCGGCGAATCCGAGAAAAAATCTCGAGTCGGCGTCGTCAACGGACTGGCGTACACTTCAGTCGGAGGCGTTATGCTTCAGGTTGAAACCGCCATCATGCCAGGCAAGGGCAATGTCATGATTACCGGCAAAGTTGGCGATGTCATGAATGAGTCGGCTCGCGCTGCATTGTCCTATGTGCGTTCCCGTACTTCTGTTTTTGGACTGCGTCAGGATTTTTATGATAAAATTGATATCCATGTGCATTTTCCTGAAGCGGCGACGCCAAAAGACGGACCGTCAGCAGGCGTGACGATTACGACAGCTCTGGTTTCTGCCCTGACAGGGATTCCCGTCTGCTATGATGTGGCCATGACTGGAGAAGTCACACTGAGAGGCAATGTGCTGCCTATCGGCGGCCTGCGTGAAAAGCTTCTGGCTGCAAGTCGCGCAGGTATGAAACGTGTTCTGATCCCCAGTGAAAATGCGCGGGATTTAAAAGAAATTCCTCAGGATATTCTGCGGAATCTGGATGTGTGTCTGATGGATCATATGGATGATGTCCTCAAGCTGGCACTAGAAACGGCACCTGATTTTGCTGAATGCGAAAATTCGGATATGTTGGTGAAGACGTTGCGTTCCGGAACAGCATCTTCCGCAGCCTGATGGAATGATTCTCAATGATAACAAAAAACCCCGGAATTTTCCGGGGTTTTTTGTGGCATTACTTTCCGGGCGAGGCAAGTTTCTTTTTGCCTGCCGCCTGATATCGCTTAAAAGCACTCAGTTCCGTTTTTCTCAGCCGGATAGAAACGGGCGTGACTTCAACCTGTTCATCTTCGCGTACAAAATGGAGCGCCTTTTCCAGCGTCATCTGACGTACGGGTGTCAGAATGATGGCTTCATCATGTCCGGAGGCTCTCAGATTTGTCAGATGTTTTTCCTTCGTGGGATTAACGTCGATGTCGTTGTCCCGATTGTGTTCGCCGACAATCATTCCTTCATACACGGGATCTCCGGGAACGACGAAGAGCTGTCCTCGGGGTTCAAGATTGAACAGAGCGTAGGCTACTGCGTTTCCAGCACGATCGGAGACAAGAGATCCGGTAAAACGGCTGGGAAAATCACCGCGATACGGCTCATATCCCGCAAGCAGAGAGTTCATGATGCCGGTGCCTTTGGTATCGGTCAGAAATTCATCCCTGTAGCCGATGATACCTCTTGAAGGCACGGAAAATTCAATGCGTACACGTCCTGTGCCGTTGTTGACGCAGTTGACCATACGGCCTTTGCGTTGCGCGAGCTTTTCCGTCACCACGCCCATGAATGTTTCATCGCAGTCGACATAAAGCTGCTCGATAGGTTCGAGAAGATTGCCGTTTTCGTCTTTTTTGAAAATAACTTCCGGACGGCTGACGCACAGTTCGAAGCCTTCGCGACGCATGGTTTCAATGAGAATGGCCATCTGGAATTCTCCTCGGCCTTTCACAATGAAGCAGTCCCGATCTTCACTGTCCTCAATGCGTACGGCGACGTTGGTCAGCGCTTCACGATCCAGACGTTCCCGGATTTTGCGTGCCTGGACAATTTTTCCCTCACGTCCGGCCAGAGGCGAGGTATTGATGCCGAAGCGCATGGATACGGTCGGTTCATCAACACGGAGACGCGGCAGGGCCCGCACGTTGTCGCGGTTGCAGATTGTATCGCCTATGGATACATCTTCCAGACCGGCGAGGACGACAATATCTCCAGGCTGAGCGGAATCGATTTCCACGAGTCGGAGCCCCTGATATGCCTGAAGACGGGTGACTCTCAGGGGAACGGGCACATTCTGTGCATTGACACAGACCAAAGCGTCTTTTGACTGGACCGTGCCGTGGACAATACGGCCGACAGCCAGCCTTCCCAGATAGTCTGAGTAATCGAGATCCGAGACAAGCATCTGAAAGGGCTCTTCCGGATCATAGGCCGGACCAGGAACCGTTTCCAGCAGTGTTTCAAAGAGAGGTGACAGGTCTTTCCTTTCATCGTCAATATTGCGCATGGCCACACCGTCGCGGCCGATAGCGTACAGAACCGGAAATTCCAGCTGTTCTTCGTCGGCATCCAGATCGATAAACAGATCATAGATTTCGTTGAGAACTTCCTGCGGACGGGCATCCTTTCGGTCAATTTTATTGACGACAACGATAATTTTCAGTCCTGCAGCAAGCGCCTTGCGGAGCACGAAGCGTGTCTGAGGCAGAGGACCTTCAGCGGAGTCGACGAGCAGGATTGCTCCGTCAGCCATTGACAGAGCCCGTTCGACTTCGCCGCCGAAATCCGCATGCCCTGGCGTATCAATAATATTGATTTTGACGCCGTTCCAGGAGACTGCGCAGTTCTTTGCGGAAATAGTGATGCCACGTTCCCTTTCCAGATCCATGCTGTCCATGACGCGATCGTCCATCTGCTGGTCAGCACGAAAAACGCCTCCCTGACGGAACAGGGCGTCGACAAGCGTGGTCTTGCCGTGGTCAACGTGAGCGATGATCGCAATATTGCGCAAATTTTCATTACGGACGGAGCTTTTCACCAAACGACTCCTTAAAGAGCCATATTGTGGCAGCCGCAGTCCACAAATACGGTTTCTCCAGTTATAGCGGATGCCATGTCAGAGCAGAGGAATGCCGCAGCGTTGCCGATTTCCTCAATGGTAATGTTGCGGTGCAGGGCGGCAACGTCTTCAAACTGCTTGAACAGATGTCGGAAATCGGAAATGCCGGAAGCGGCAAGCGTGCGCACCGCTCCTGCGCTGATGGCATTGATGCGCATGCCCTTCAGTCCGAGATCGGCGGAAAGATAACGGACTGAAGCTTCCAGAGCCGCCTTGGCAACGCCCATGACGTTATAGTTGGGAATCACTTTCTGTGCGCCGTAATAGGTCATGGTCAGAACAGATGCCCCGGGGTTCATGATGGGCAGGAAGGCATTGCATACGGCCGGAAGAGAGTAGGCGGAGACATCGAGAGCCACACGGAATGCTTCACGGGTGGTTTCAATGAAGGGTTGGGACAGTGCCTCTTTCGGCGCAAAGGCGACGGAATGCACGATAACGTCCACAGTTCCCCACTGTTCCCTTACGGTTTGAACGGCCTGTGCGATGCTCTCATCGCTGGAGACGTCGCAGGGAAAAATGAATTCGCCTCCCAGCTCCTCAGAAATCGGCTCAACACGTTTTTTGATGGCTTCTCCGAGATAGCTGAAGGCAAGGCGGGCACCCTCACGCCGGAAGGCAGAGGCGATTCCATAGGCAATGCTTTTCTGATTGGCAACACCAAGAATGAGACATTTTTTGTTTTCAAGCATCATAATGTATATTCCTTCTGTGAAAGGTTACCGGGAGACCCTGCATTCCATGGAACGGGCGTGTGCTTCAAGCTGTTCCATTCGGGCCAATGCAGCGGTTACAGGAGCATGGTTTTCCGCAAAAGCGCGTCCGGCAGAAATAATACTCATTCTGCGGCTGAATGTCTGGACTGACAGAGCCGAGGAAAAGCGTGCTGTTGACAATGTGGGCAAAACATGATTGGGGCCGGCGCAGTAGTCGCCGAGCGTTTCCGGCGAGTACGGACCGAGGAAAGCCGCTCCTGCATGACGGATGCGCGGCAGAACGCTCCATGGCTGTTCCGTAAGAATTTCGAGATGTTCGGGAGCGATCCGGTTTGCGATGTCTATGGCTTTATCAAGGTCGGAAACCACTGCCACAACGCCCCATTCGGCCAGGGACTGACGGGCAATTTCTTCCCGGGGAAGGGTCGCGATCTGCTCTTCCAGGCAGATCTGGATCTGTCTGGCCAAAGATTCATCGGTTGTGAGACAGATTGCAGACGCGAGCCTGTCGTGTTCAGCCTGAGCGAGCATGTCAGCAGCAATCCATTTCGGATTCGCTGTGGAATCGGCCAGAATCAGCACTTCGCTTGGTCCGGCAATCATGTCAATGCCGACACGACCGATGACCAGACGCTTTGCCGTCGTAACCCAGATATTGCCCGGGCCGGCAATGACATCGACTTTCGGTACGGATTTTGTGCCAAGCGCCAAAGCGGCGATGGACCAGGCTCCGCCCATTCTGTAGATTTCCCGGATTCCGAGTTCATGGGCGGCAGCGAGCAGAGAAGGATTCAGAGAGCCATCGGCTCTTGGTGGCGATACGACAGCAATTTCCTTGACGCCGGCAACCTGTGCTGGAATAGCGGTCATTAGCAGACTGGACAGCAGAGGAGTGTTGCCTCCGCGTCCTCCGGGCACATACAGCCCCGCCCGATCGACGGGAACAGTCATTTGTCCGAGGATTGTTCCGTCTTCACGGCTTTGAAACCACGAGCGTTCTTTTTGCGCTTCATGGAAAGCACGAATATTTCCGGCGGCGATGCGGATTCGGTTCAGCTCTTCGGAAGAGACTCCGCTGTATGCCTGCTGAATGGTCTCTTCAGAAATACTCAGAGAACCTTCCATATCGGGGCAGTCGAATTTCCGGCAGTAGTCGAAAAGCGCTGCATCGCCGCGTTCAGCGACGTCAGCAATCATGCCTTTTACTGCTGTCTCGACAGATTCCTGCGGCTGATTGCGCTGCAACAGGAGACTGGTCAGCTGTTGTTCTTCCTCTGCGCTCCGCAGTGACATTGTATGACAGATCATGGCTTTACTCCGGATATGAAACATATAAAGAATTGCATATTTTAATTGTTTTTACCTAAAAAGTCGAGTTTATACATGCCGGATATGCCATAAAAATTTCGTATTTTATGCAAAAAAAAGAGGCTCCTTTGCAGGAGCCTCAGAATAAAAAGTCTGCTCTGAACGAAAAATCAGTAAGCGTGATCCTCAGCCTTCAGGCTTTCAGGCGTGATCTTTTGCGCAAAGATGGAATACGCCCAGGCCTGATACCCGATAACCAGTGGGACGAAGATGGCGACGACGCCGAGCATGATCTTCAAGGTCAGTTCGCTTGAAGCACTGTTGAAAATGGTCAGTGTCGCAGTTGGATCCATGCTGGAAATGATCAGGCTTGGATACATGCCGCAGACGCCGAAGAACACGACGCAGATGATGAACAGAGAGCTGCATATCCAGGATCCGGGAATACAGCGGCGAATCAGAATCTTTTCAGCAATCAGAGACAGGGCCGCAAGAATCGGGAAGACAAACAAGACGGGATGTTCCAGGCTGTTGTCATAAAGATTGGTGCTGACGGCCGTCAGCAGCAGGAAAATGACCGTAACAGCAGCCAGCCAGCCCCAAATCGCTTCAGCTTTCTGTAAAGCCCGTTCGTGGATGTCATCGGTACTCTTCAGAGCCAGCCACAGCGCGCCGTGGAGTGAGAACATGAGCAGGAAGAGTACTCCGCCAAAAAATCCATAGGGGTTGAGCAGGAACAGAATATTGCCGTGATAGACGCCTTGGGCATCAAGAGGAATGCCTCGGAACAGATTGGCGAACGCGACACCGAACAGAAAGGCCGGAACCGCATTGCCAATAAACTGCCACCTATCCCAGCGTGCGCGCCATCTGGCTGAGGGATGATGGCTGCGGAATTCATAGGAAACGGCGCGGAAAATGAGTGCAATCAGAATGATGAACAAAGGAGCGTAAAGTGCGGAAAACAGAGCGGCATACGCCCCGGGAAAGGCTGCGAATGTCGCGCCGCCAGCGGTGATCAGCCATACTTCGTTGCCATCCCAGTAAGGACCGGCGGCATTATAAACGATACGTTTTTCATCTTCTGTCCGGGCTACGCGGGGGAGCATGATGCCCAGGCCGAAATCAAATCCATCAAGTACAAAATACACGGCCCACAGCAGGCCCCAGAGAACAAACCAGACGGTTTCAAGCATGGTGTTGACTCCTTTTTAAGGAAAAACGAGTGGCTAGTTCCGCGGATCGGGACCGCGCTTTGCATACTTGCGCAGCAGTGCGATATCCAGCGTTCCAAGAAAGCCGTAAATAACAATCAAGGCCAGAATGGAGAAGAAAACGGAATAGGAAGGTACGGGGGAAGCCGCATCTGAAGTCTTCATCAAGCCATAGACGATCCATGGCTGACGGCCGATTTCCGCAACGGCCCATCCGGCCATAATGGCAATATACGGCAGCGGAATGCAGTAAACGAGACACTTCATCAGACGAGGACACTGTTCCAGATCTCTGCGATGGCGCCAGGCAAGGAAGGCCAGCAGAATGAACAGCACGCCGCATCCGGCCATGAAGCGGAAGGACAGGAAAGTGGGAGTGACAGGAGGACGAAGATCGGGAGCAACTTCTTTCAGCCCCTTCACTTCCGTATCTCCGGAACCGCCAACCAGCATGCTCAGCATATCCGGGACAGGGAATGCCTCAACAAGATTGGTGCTGTTATCCGGATCCGGTACGACAAGAAGATACATCGGTACGTTTTTCGCGGTATCCCAGTGAGATTCCATAGCAGCCAGCTTCATCGGCTGATGCAGGGCGACATCAACGGCATGCTTGTGGCCTGTCATGCCGAGAAGAAGCGCAAGAATCAGCGTAAATGGAGCCGCAACTTTTACGGATTTCTTGAAAAATTCCGTTTCGTTGCCGCGAAGGAGATGCCATGCGGAAATACCGAGAATGAAAAATCCGGAGAGCATCCATGAAGAAAAGATAGTATGGGAATATTGTCCCCAGGCGAATCCGTTGAAAAATACGCTTCCAAAGCTTTCGAGCTCGGCGCGTCCATTGCGCAGAACATAGCCTACGGGATTCTGCATCCAGCCGTTTGCCAAGATAATCCATAAAGCGGACGTGTTTGAAGCCAATGCGACGAGCCAGATAGCCACAAGATGCGCCTTGCGGCTGATCCGATTCCATCCGAAAGCCCAGACAGCGACAAAGACCGATTCAAGAAAAAAGGCAACAGTCGCTTCAATAGCCAGCAGGGAACCGAAAATATCACCTACAAAGGCTGAATAGCGCGACCAGTTCATGCCGAACTGGAAGACCAGAGAAATGCCTGTAACAACGCCGAGCGTAAAGTTAATGAGAAAAAGTTTACCCCAGAAACGAACAGCTCTTTTCCAGATTTCCTTGCCCGTACGCACATAGGCTGTTTCCATAATGGCCAGAAGAACCGTCATGCCGAGGGTAAGCGGCACGAAAATAAAATGAAAAAAAACAGCTATGGCAAACTGCAGCCGTGAAAGAAGAACAACATCCATACCGGACTCCTTTATGAAGGAGGTTTACTCGCTGACAGGGAGTTCGCAGCGAAGTTTGAGGGCCTGAGCAAGCCGTGCGCCGAAATCGTGGCACGCAGCTAAGTCTTTGTGCTTCGGAGAAAAAGCGATTTTCAGCGGTTTTTCCGGAAGATCCATTTTCATGGCCGCGAGATGATTTTGAATGAGAGCCGGAGCTTCTCCTGACCAGCCATAGGATCCGAACGCTGCACCGATTCGGTTTGCGGGGCGCAGTCCTCCCATATAGGTGAGAACGTCGGCAATCTGCGGCAGCATATTGTTGTTATGGGTGGATGATCCAACGACAACGGCCCCGCAGTCCGTAAGGGCTGTCATGACATCACTGTGATGGCAGACCCTCATATCGAGCAGCGTGCACGGAATGCCGGAATCTTCAAAGCCGGAAGCAATGGCACGCGCCATTCTCTCTGTTGCATTCCACATGGTGTCGAAGACGATCAAGGCTCTTGCCTGAGGCTTCTGTTCGGCAAGCTGCCTGTAGGCATTCAGAATGAAGTCGCAGTCTTCTGATCCACGCCAGATCAGGCCGTGATCCGGTGCAATGGTTTCAATGTCGAGATGCAGACTGGCAACGGCTTCGAGAGTTTTGAGCACTTGTGGAGAGAAAGGCAGAACGATGTTGCCGTAATATTCCTTGACAGCCTGGAGCAGAATAGGACGGGGAACAGCATCGGCAAAGCGTTCCGTTGAGGCAATGTTCTGTCCAAAAGCGTCATTGCTGATGAGGAGCCTATCCTCAGGAATATAGGAAAACATGCTGTCCGGCCAATGCAGCATAGGCGTTTGGATAAACTGCACTGTTCGTTGGCCAATGGAAATGGAGTCTCCAGTCTTGACAACTTCAACAGGCCATCCTTCAGTATCAAACTGGGCATCGAGGAATCGTTTTCCCTGGGGAGACACAAAGATTTTTTCCGGATGACATTTTTCTACCAGAAGAGGAAGCGATCCGGAGTGATCGAGTTCCGTATGATTGACGACGATGTAGTCGATTTTTTCCAAAGGCAGGATATGAGCCAGACGGCAAAGCATGGTTCCCGACCATTTCTCATCGACAGTATCAAAGATGACGTTTTTTTCATCTTGAATCAGATACGCATTATACGTCGTTCCTTTTGGAGAGCGGCTGTATCCATGGAAATTGCGTTTGTTTCCGTCTACGGCCCCAATCCACCAGACATGATGAAGAATTTCAATCGGTTGCATTTCTTGTATTTTTCCCGGGATTTGAAAAGGCGGCATGAGATGCCGCCTTTTCAAGAGAAGGTTTCAAAACAGCGAAAGAGCCTGTCTACTTAGAGAAAGAATCTTTGCCGACGCCGCAGACAGGGCAGACCCAATCTTCAGGAAGATCTTCAAAAGCGGTTCCGGCAGGAATGCCGGCATCAGGATCTCCGGTAGCGGGATCATATTCATAGCCGCAGACTTCGCACGTGTATTTTTCCATTTTTATCATCCTTGTGTAATCAGTTGTTGATAGACCAGACGCCATGCAGATTGCAGAAAATGCGAACGGAACGGATTTCCGAAGGCGGACAGGTAAAACTTGCTTCCGGAGCATCGCCAGGATTCAGATATTTCCGACATTTTTTACCGTCCGCATGGATGATTTCAATCCATTCGATCCAGTGTACGGCTTCCATGACATGAGCCACCTCTCCTACCCGTACAATGCTTCCCGAACCGCTGGCTTCAAGGACAGGCAGATGCTTTTCCCTGGAAGCTGAAGAGGTGTTCGGAACCTGAAGTTCCATCGGCTGGCCGCAGCAGATAATATCCGTAGATCCTTCAGAAACGGCCTCTACAGTTCTGCCGCAGGTTTTGCAGTGATAGATATCGCCAATCATGAAAATTCCTCCATAAGGTTGAGGATGGCTACTGTAGCCGAGTACAGGTTACTGATAATTTCTATACTGTGACAATACTGCTTTTCAGCGCATCTGTCTAGAGTCAGTCTTGGTTGCCATCATTTTACTGCGGCATTGTTCAGCGGATCGGTAATCGCGTTGCGAATCCATTTTTCGTCAAACCAGTCGAGCGGCTGCAACTGGATACCGCTGAGAAGAATACCGAAGTGCAGATGATCGCCTCCGGCCAAACCTGTTTTCCCCGTGTAGCCTATAATGTCGTCTTTTTTGAGAATATCCCCGACTTTCACCGTGATTTCGCTCATATGGGAATACAGAGACTGAAGGCCGAGTCCGTGATCAATGATTACGAGCAGACCGAAAATGCCGAGATCTTCTGCCAGAACGACTCGTCCATCATTTCCTGCGGGAATAGGGGCGTGGGCGACTGAGGCCAAATCAATGCCCATATGGGTTTGGCGATCGATTTTTACGCCGTTATACAGATATGTGCGGTCATCACCGAACATGGCTCTTGTCGCCGAACGTGGCAGTCTGCGGAAGGAGCCTTTCCACAGAATAGAAGAAGCCGTATCCCGGCCGGTTTCCATGAGTTTTTCGGCATTGGCCTTGCGAATTTCCGTATTGACCCGGATATATCGTTCCAGATGAGTGGCAGCATCAGGAATCTGTTCTTCAAACAAAGGCATCTTATTTTCCAGAAAAGCGTCGCTGATGGTCAGCGTGTCACTGCGGAAACGTCTTTCTACAGCGTGTACGGCAATCCGTGTTTTTGACTCGTTGCCAGCCGTATCTTCGGCAATCAGTTCCGGACGGAAGTTGCCCGCAGGCAGATCATGAGGAAAGGCGAAGAGACAGAAATAAACGCCGCCAGGCTGCTGGAAGGCCGGGAAAAACAGATCTCCGATGCGGATGCCAGCCCGGGCAAGATCTTCGGATGCGGAAAATGCCACAGCTCCGATACTGCCTCTGCGTACGGAAGGCGCTCCGGTCAACATGCGCGTACGCGGAGCCTGTGCGTCAAGAACCACATTCCAGACTTTCTTCGTGCTGTTTCCGAGGCCAAAAAGAGCGGTATCCTTGGCCTTGACTTCAAGCTCGGCGGATCCGGAACGGATATCGAAATTCTTCATATTGAAGACGATATTCTGTTCACGCCGTTTTTCAGCAAAGTTTTGTTCAGCAATGACGATTTCCCTGCTGCCAGTTTTCAGCAGAATTTTGACCGATGCCAAATCTGACTTCGCATCCCGGATATTCAGATGAATGTCTCGTACCGGAGAAATGCGTCCTGTGTCGGGCGTCATCGTAATAACCGGTCCGGAGAAATCATTCAGAAAAAAGCCGATACCGCAGGCAATAAGGGCGAGAGGAATGAAGAGTAGCAGAATCCGAAATATAAATCGAAAGAATGACATGCGGATCTCCTTCAGAAATCTTATTCAGACAGGCTCATAATGGCCAGACGGAGAAAATCAGATTCCGTGATAATGCCTGTAATGTGATCGTCCTGATCGAGAACCGGCAGACAGCCTATTTTGTATCGAAACATGGTCTCCGCTGCCTTGCGCAGCGTACAGTCCTGAAAAATCGTGATGATATCCACATGCATGATTTCTCTGACAGGAACATTTTTTTCTATGGATTTTTGTTCCGAAGCGGGAATATCGGCGAATCTGGAGACGGAACAGTCCAGAATATCTCGATGGGTCACCAGCCCTACGAACCGTCCGTCAGATTCGGCAACGGGGAGATGACGAACAGAATATTCTGCCATAAGTTCTCTGGCCTTTTGCATGCTGTCTCCAGGCAAGAGGGTAATTGGATTGCCGTGCATTAATTCTTTGACATATTTCATAAAAGTAGTCCTCAATAAAGAGAAAAAGAAGATTCTTTGAGGCTGAAAAAGCGCATGGTGCACATTCGGAAAAAGCCTGCTTTTCAAAATCCTTTATCATCTATCATCAAAATATTGCGCAGCTTCAACAGTGTCAAGGTAAAAAGACCGGTGGTGAGTGCAGTCAGGAAACCTTTCGATTTTCTTCGATATCTTGCGGAAGGCGTGTCGTTTGGATATCCTGAACATGAAGCGGATTCATGCGATGTTGCAGAATTTTTAGGGTTCTTTCAAGTTGATTGAATGATACAGCAGGTAAAAATATGGACATAAAACAGGAAATTTTTCTGGATGGCGTGTCAAAAATGCATTTTATCAGAGGAATGATTCGATTGGATTTGTATCGAATGGAGCCTCTTCAAAATGGAGAAGCTGAGCCGGACGATTTCGCCAGGCTTCTGATGACGCCGCAGGGGTTTCTCAGCCTTTATGAAGCGGTAAACCAGATGGCAAAAGGGCTGAAACAGTCCGGGCTGTTTCCGAATCAGCATTTGAATTGCTGAAGTTTTTACGAAAATCAGTGCCTGTTGTCATGGTCATTGTCGGTACTAAGGATATAAAAAAAGAATCCACGAAAAGCTTCGCGGATTCCTGAATTTCTGATGGTGGGCCATCGGCGACTTGAACGCCGAACCAACTGATTAAGAGTCAGCTGCTCTACCAATTGAGCTAATAGCCCTTTTGCTTCCCGAAACATTTTTTGTTCCGTTCAACGGAAAATAGCTATACAGAAACACGATTTTTTCGTCAAGCGTTTTTTTTTGTTTTTTTACAATTTTTCAATGTCGAATCCAGTCTCGGGAAAAATCGCTGATATCTCTCAGAAAGAAGTCCCGCAGCTTTTGCAGCAGCCGCGCTTCCAGCTGGCGTACGCGTTCTCTTGTAATATGGTAGCGTTCGCCGATTTCCCGAAGAGTAACGGGATCATCCGTCAGAAGGCGGTTTTTCAAAATGTAGACTTCCTTTTCAGAAAGCGTGGGCATAATTTTTTCAAGACGGCTGCGCAGCAAATCGGAAATTTCCATATCGGCGAGAGACTCTTCAATGGCGGGTGTCGGAGAAGGAAGAAAATCCATGCGGGTTGCGCTTCCGGATTCGTCATTGACGTTGACGTCAAGGGACGTGTCCGATGCATTGAGCCTCTGCTCCATTTCGACAATCTGATCTTTGCTGACGCCGAGCCTTTCTGCCAAAATTTGCTCATTGGGATCGAATCCCTCGGAAAGCAGCTTCTGCCGTTCTCTGTTAAGATTGTAAAAAAGCTTGCGCTGCGCCTGCGTCGTGCCGATTTTGACCATGCGCCAGTTATCCATGATGAATTTCAGAATATAGGCCCGGATCCAGAATGCCGCATAATAGGAGAATTTGATTCCCTTATCCGGATCGAATTTATCAACAGCACGGAGCAGGCCGACATTCCCTTCCTGAATCAAATCCAGCACATTCTGCATCCAGCGTCGTTGAAAATCCATGGCAATGCGCACAACCAGTCGCAAATGCGAGGTGACGAGACGGAAGGCGGCATCGCCGTCTCCGTACTCGCGGACGCGGCGGGCCAGTTCCTGCTCCTCTTCAGGCTTCAACATGGGGAAGCGGCCGATACGTTGCAGGTAGGCCTGAAGAGAATCTCCGTTTTTGCTCAGAGAAGGTAGATTGGAAGATGGTTCTGCAGGAAGCAGAACGCAGGCTTCATCATCGGAATCAATGAATTCTCCGTCTGGAGAAATGTCAACGATTTCCCCATCTTCAGCCTCTTCGTCAAAACCATCTCCGTCCAATTCCCCGGGGAGGAGAATTTCTGTTTTGTTTTCCGCTTCATCTATCTGAATATCCTGAATATCCGATTGTTCCTGAACGTTTTTGTCTTGCGCGGGAAGCTGTTTCAACGTATTCATGAGGGGACTCTCAAGGGAGTGTAAAAGCTTTGCCGCCTGTCGGATGACCTGCGGTTGTCTTATTGTGTAGCACTCAACAGTGAAAGGCAAGCGATTCTTGCCGGAAGCATCGGGCAACTTCAGTCCCTGTTAGCTTACAAATATAAGGATGAAGGAGTGGAAACATGAATGATTTCCGCAGTATTCTGCGCTCTGGACGCATTCTTCTGCTTGATGGCGGTATGGGAACCATGCTTCAGTCCAGAGGGCTTCCTCCCGGAGCATCGCCGGAGCGCTTCTGTCTTGATCGTCCGGATATTCTGCAGGGCGTTCATCGTGAATATATCCGCTCCGGATCGGATATCATTCTGACAGCGACGTTTGGAGGAACGCGGTTTAAGCTTCCGAATGATCTGGATCCCCGGAGCTTTTCCTGCCGTATGGCGGAAATTGCCAGAGAGGCGGCTTCCGAAGCGGGGCGCAAAGTATGGGTTGCGGGGGATATGGGGCCGACGGGACATTTTGCCAGGCCCCTTGGAGATGTCGATGCTGCCGATCTGTATGAGGCTTATCGCGAGCAGGCTCGCGGACTGCTTCAGGGTGGCGTTGATCTTTTTCTTATCGAAACGCAGTTTGATCTCGCTGAAATGCGACTGGCTGTCGCAGCCGTGCGGGCTGAGAGCGATTTGCCGGTTCTGGTGTCAATGACATTTGAAGATGGTGTGAGTTTGACGGGGACGACTCCGGAAATCATGGCTGAGACCATGGCCAATATGGGGGTTGACGGTATTGGCACAAACTGCGGTGTCGGCCCCGAAGGCATGAAACCGGTTATTCGCCGTCTTCTATCGGTCTGTCGGGAAGCGGGAATTGCCGTTCTGGCAGAACCAAATGCCGGATTGCCGGAATTGGACGGCGATAAAACGGTTTTCCGTCTCAGTCCCGAAGCCTTTGCGGAACAGACTGCGGAGTTTGCAGATGAGGGCGTAAGTCTTCTTGGGGGGTGTTGTGGTACGACGCCTGCGCACATTGCAGCTCTGTCGGCTGCAATACACGGCAGGGAAGGCCGTCCGCTGTCCGTCTCGGAGGGGAACAGCATTGTGCTGACCTCCCGTTCAGAAATGGTGCGTATAGGCGGTTCTTCGCCTATTGCGATCATTGGAGAACGCCTGAATCCTACAGGGAAAAAGGCATTGCAGGCAGAGCTCCAGTCCGGCATCTTTTCTCTGGCCATGCAAATGGCTGCGGATCAGATCGCATTGGGGGCTTCCCTGCTTGATGTGAACGTCGGAGATCCGTTGGTAGATGAAACCCGGATGCTGCCGGAAATCGTTCTCCGTCTTACAGAACGCCACGCAGTTCCTCTCAGTCTTGATTCTTCTTCGGCTGCCGCTATGGAATTGTCCCTGCCTCTTGTGCCCGGATCGCCCCTCGTCAATTCCATCAGCGGAGAGGGCGATCGTATGGAGCGCATGGCTCCTCTTTGCCGTCAGTGGGGTGCGCCATTTATTCTCCTTCCGCTGAAAGGCAAAAAGCTTCCTGTTTCTTCCGCAGATCGCATTGCCATTATTGAGGAACTGCTGAACAGGGCTGAATCACTCGGCATTCCCCGGAGACTGATACTTGTTGACGTTCTGGCTCTGTCAGTAGCTTCTATGCCGCAGGCTGCAGAGGAGGGGCTGAAAACGATACAGTGGTGTCGGAAAAACGGCTTGCCTACGGTAATGGGGCTGTCGAACATCTCATTCGGGCTGCCTGCCAGAGATCTTATCAATACGAGTTTTCTTGCGATGTCCGCAGGTGCCGGACTTTCAGCCTGTATTGCCAATCCGTCCAGCGTGCGACTGCGAGAAATTGTGGCAGCGTCCAATGTTCTTTGCTGTCGGGACGATAGGGCAGAGCGCTTTGTTGCGTCGTATGCGAATTGGAAACCTTCCGGAGGCGGGTCTGAATCGAAAGCCTCTTCCGGCCAGAGTGTATCTCATACTGCAGAGACATTGGGTGATGCGGTGCTCGTCGGAGATCGTGATGGCATGCCTGCGCTTCTGGACAGGGAATTGAAGTCAGGGCGCGATCCATTTCAGATCGTTCAGGAGACGTTGATTCCGGCTATTAACGAAGTCGGATGCCGATATGAGAGAAGAGAATATTTTCTGCCGCAGCTTTTGCGTTCTGCGGAAACGATGAAAGACGCATTTGAAACGCTGAGGCCGATTCTTGCAAAAAGAAGCGGGGGCGAAGCCAGGCCAGTCGCTATTTTAGCGACAGTTGAAGGGGATATTCATGATATCGGAAAAAATATTGTAGGCTTGATGCTTGGCAATCATGGCTTTGATGTCGTCGATCTCGGCAAGGATGTCAAAGCCGAAGTCATTGCGGCGGAAGCGGAAACCAGAAAGGCGTCACTCGTGTGCCTTTCCGCCCTGATGACGACGACGATGACCAGGATGCCGGAAACATTGATGGAATTGCGAAAAAGGCATCTGGATATTCCCGTGATGATCGGCGGAGCCGTGGTAACCGGAGCATACGCTGAAAAAATCGGCGCATTTTATTCTTCCAATGCTGTAGAGGCCGTACGGGTGGCGCAGATGCTGGTGCGGAATGCGGAGGCCTGAGTCTATGTGCGGATTGTTCCGGAAGCTTGTTGCAGTAGCGCTGTTTTTGCTCATCATGCTGGGGCATGCCGGAGCCACTGATGCCTTTGGAGAAAATGCGGATTCTCAACGTGCCTTGTCCTATGAAGAGATTGAATCCGTTGTGCAGAGTGCTCGGGGAAGGATCGTTCTCATCAACTATTTCGCTTCGTGGTGTCCGCCATGCCGCATGGAAATTCAGGATCTGATTCGGATTCGCAGGGAATATTCTCCTGAAGATCTGATGATTATCGGGATTTCCCTGGATGAAGATGCGAATGCCATGCGTTCGTTTGTGCAGAAATCTGCTATTACGTATCCGGTATGGCTCGCTGAATCTTCTGTGGCGCGTAAAACCGGTTTTGTTACCATTCCCTACAACAGAATATATGATGCGTCGGGAACGGCAGTCCATGCCGCTTCCGGGGTGCTGGATGCTGACGGGCTGCGCGATTTTCTTGATGAATCGATCAGGCGAAATCAACGGGATGTTCAATGAGCAATGTATGTTCGGCACTGAATATTGTGGTGCGCAAGGCTCGGATGCACGATATCCGGGCTATTCATGGTCTGTTGCTGACCTGTTCTGCGGATCAGGTTTTAATGCCTCGTTCTCTTTCGGATTTGTACGGACATTTGCGCGATTTTTATGTGGCGGAGCAGGATGGATCCATTGTCGGATGCTGCGCGTTGGCAATTATCTGGGACAACCTGTGCGAAGTGCGTTCTCTGGCTCTTGATCCAAAGATTCGGCGCAGAGGATGCGGAAGACAGATTGTCAATACCTGTCTTGATGAAGCAAAAAGTCTTGGCATTGATCGCGTTTTCGCGCTGACCTATCAGCTGGCTTTTTTTCAGGCTCTTGGCTTTGAAGAAGTAAGCAAGGATATTCTGCCTCAAAAAGTCTGGATGGATTGCATTCACTGTCCGAAATTTCCGGATTGCGATGAATTTGCCGTTGCCAGGCGTCTGTCATGAAAAACGGCTGTTGACCATGAGAGCGATGTAACGTACTTTCATAGCGTTTTTCAATGTAGAGGGGACATGTCTGGCAGACATGTTGTCTGTGTCATGTCGTCAAGGTCTTTGGAGCCAACGGCGGAATACCCTAATCTTTTAAGATAATGAGAGATATGTTTATGAGAAAAATTGCATGTCCGAAATGCAGTACGGTCTTTAAGCTGCCAGAAAATGTTGCCAGGCCAGGTGCAAGGCTTCGCTGTTCAGTCTGCAAGCATGTCTTTGTCCTGGAAGAAACGGAAAACCTCTCTCAGCCCGTTTCAGACCGGGAAGAAAAAGGGGGGCAGCAGGATTCTTTTCCCGTGAATTCGGCACTGCAGACGCAGCCTGTTGCTGAGAGGAATGATTCCGGAACGCTTCGAATGCCTGGAGAGGAGGCTGCGGACAATGAGAGCTGTGCTGTGAAAAATGGAGAGCTCCGTATGCCGCCTGCGCCAAAAAGCTCCGGTTTTGGATGGCTTGCGGCCTTAATCATCCTCTGTGCTCTGGGAGGAGGTTCCTGGTGGCTTTGGACGCAGACGTCTTATCTGGACTCCGTCAAGGTCATGCTGAATCTGAAAGCTGGAGCCAATAGCGGAATATCGTCGCAGGAACTGATTCGTGATATTGGCATTACAGCAAAGCAAAGCAGCATCAAGAATGAAAAATGCGGCGATATCTGTGTGGTAGAAGGGACATTAATGAACAATGCCTCTTCGCCCCGTGAAAATATTCGGGTGGAAGCCAGTCTGATGGATAAGGACGGCCGGGTTTTGATTGCGAAGACCCAGATCGCCGGAACGGTTATTACGCCGTTCCAGCTTCGTGTTTTGTCGGAGCAGGAAATAGAGACTTTGCTTACCAACAGGATTGATGTTCTGGCAAACAATACGAATGTGCATCCCGGCGGACAGGTGCCGTTCATGGTCGTGTTTTACAGAGCACCTGCGGAAGCTGTAAATTACAATGTAAAAGTTGTTGCGGCCTCTGTCCCCGTTCGGAATCAGTAGAAACTCATTGGGAATCCGCCGGAAGGCGGATTCCTGTTCATCTCTATAAATTTTTCTGTCTGGACGGCAGTCTTGACAGATGCCATAAAAATAGCCTATTCTTTTCCTGAAACAGATTCTTGGAATCTGTTCTCCTGTTCAGCCGTAATGAGACGGCTTAGCTGGGGTGGCCTTTCAGGCCCCCTTTTTTTATGCTGAAATAAAAATAAAATTAATGCCGCACGTGAAGTGCGGACGGATTCGTTGATCTATGAGTGAATCGCTTGCCGCACGGCTGACCTCTCTCGCGGAACCTCTTGCGGAGTCGTTAGGATTGAAGGTCTGGGGAGTTGAAATTATCGGGCAGGGAGTTCCGGTAGTCCGTTTCTTTGTTGATGCCCATCCCGATATTTCCCTTGAAGCAGATGAAGATCCTGCCGAAGATAGCATCATCATGCAGGGGACGGAATCTCAGGGCGGTGTCAGCATAGGACAGTGCGAAAAACTGTCGCGAATGCTTGGACTGGCATTGGAAGTGGAGGATCTGTTCAGTTCCAGATGGACACTGGAAGTATCTTCGCCAGGACTGGAGCGGACGTTTTTCCGTTTGGATCAGCTTGCTTCCTATATTGGCCGGGAACTTGATATAACGCTTTTTCAAGCGCCTGATGCGTGGTACGGGCGCAGACATTTTACGGGAATTTTGGAAAAGCTTGACGGAGAATCCCTGATACTGCGCATCGCTGAGGAAAATCGCCTTGCCGAGCAGCCAGAAACAGTTTCTCTGGCATGGGAAAACGTACGGCGTGCCAGGCTTGTGCATCATTTCCCTGAACCCGGAAAAAAGAACGGATCTCAGCAGAAAAAAGGCCGGAAGGCCAATACTCTTAAAGAAAAGCCGGCGGAGGTAGAGCATGAATCTGGAATTGAAGAAAACCATTGATCAAATCTGCAAAGATCGGGGAATCGATAAGGCGACGCTCATTGAGACTCTTGAGGCTGCCGTGGAAATGTCCGTTCTGAGGAAATATGGCGAACGCATAGATATTGAAGTGACGTATGATGACGATACAGGAGAAATAAAGGTTTTTCAGTTCAAGGTCGTTGTCGAAACGGTTCAGGATCCTGACAGAGAAGTCACTCTGGAGCAGGCTCTGAAATTGGATCCTGGCGTACAGCTCAATGATGAAATGGGATTTCCTCTGAAAGTTGAGGATCTCGGCCGTATTGCCGCTCAATCTGCCAAGCAGGTTATTATTCAGCGTATGCACGAAGCTGAGCAGAAAAGCATTTATGATGAATATGTCAAGCGCGTCGGCGAAATCGTTATCGGCGTGCCGCAGCGTCGGGATCGTCGGAATATCATTGTCAATTTAAACGGACGTGCGGAAGCAATTCTGCCGGAAAGTGAACAGATCCCCGGAGAGCATTTCGGCAGAGATCAGCGGATTCAGGCAGTCATCAAGGAGGTACGCAATGACGGGCGCAGCCCTCAGATAGTTCTTTCTCGGGCTGGACGTGAATATATGATTGCGCTTTTCAAACGAGAGATTCCCGAAGTGGATGACGGAATTGTGCAGATTATTAATGTTGCCAGAGATCCGGGTCGCCGTGCAAAAGTGGCTGTTTTTTCCAGAGACAGAGATGTCGATGCTGTTGGCTCCTGCGTTGGCGTACGCGGATCCCGCATTCAGAATATTGTGCAGGAGCTGCATGGAGAGCGCATTGATATCGTCGTATGGAGTTCCGATATTTCCGTCTATGCCAGAAACGCCCTCGCTCCTGCTGTGGTTTCTCGTATCCGCACGGTCGAAGAAGACGGCAAAACTCAGCTTGAAGTCGTGGTTCCTGAAAGCCAGCTGACAGGTGCCATTGGCGTACGCGGACAGAATACTCGCCTGGCTGCAACGCTGCTTGGCATGAAGATCAATATTATCAAGGAATCTGATGCGAAGATTGATGCTTTTATTGCTTCGGCGGCGAAGGTGGTCAATCTTCCTGAGGACATGTTTGAAAAGGCTGGGTATACGTCTCTGGATCGGATTGATGCGGCTTCGGACGATGATCTTGGTGAGAGACTTGGGCTGTCTGCGAAAAAAATCGAAGAACTGCGCATGGCCATTAATCTGTATCGGGATCGGCCTGCCGGGAATACGGAGAATGCCGAAGAGTGAAGCATGTGCCGATGAGAATGTGCGCCGTATGCAGACGGCATTTTCCGAAATGGGAACTGCACCGTTTCGTACCGTCAGCTGACGGAGAGTCCTTTGAATCCGATGCCGGACAGACGGCTCAGGGAAGAGGTTTTTATGTCTGTGCAAGCGGAGAATGTCTTGAAAAATTTCGGCGGCGCCGTCCTCCGTCTGGACGGAATCGCGGGGGAAGGAAGAAAAACGCATGAGTGAAGAAAAGATAAAAGCGGGAGATCTTGCCAGAGAACTCGGCATTAAAGCCGAAGAGCTGGCCGAAGTTGGACGTCGGCTGGATATTCAGGTACGCAAAAGCGTCAGTCTGACCGGAAATGAGGCCGGACGTCTTCGGGCTGAAGTTCAGAAGAACGGTGTCGGATCTGTTGGCACGGAACGCCGTGGATCAGGAGTGATAGTCCGTCGTCGCCAGTCTGTTTCGAAAGCTGCTGAGGGAAACGGCACTGTTGAAGCGGAAGACGTTTCCGCTAAGTCCTCCGAAACGGAGGCGACTGCTGAAGAATCAAAGCCGGACAAAGCCCAGGCGGCCAAAAATACGGCGAGAAAACGTGCGCGCAGAGCTCCTATGGAGATAGCTCCTGCCAGAATCATCAGCCGTCCTGAGGATATTGCAGCGGCTAAGGCCGCTGAAGAAGCTCGGCTTGCTGAAGAGAAACGACTGGCTGAAGAAGCCGCTCGCCTTGCTGAAGAGGCCAGAAAAGCTGAGGAAGCTGCAGCGGCTCGGGAAGAAGCCCGAAAAGCTGAGGAAGCGAAAAAGCATGAACGCAGCACGCCGGTTTTTTCCGCTTCTCCGGAAGAAGCGGCGATTGTTAGGTCCGGATCAGCCAGGGAAGACGGCGCGGAACGTCGCCGTTCCCGCAAGGAGGCAGCCGTCCCACATGTTCGAGTTATCTCGCGTCCTTCTCCTCAGACTCAGACTGTCTCGCAGACTCCTCAGGCTACTGCGGGAGAGAATCCTCGGGAAAATCGTTTCAGAGATGGGGGAGGCACTGGAAAAGATTTTCGTGAACGTCGTGATTTCAATAATCGCCGTGGAGAAGGTGCCGATTCCGGACGCATGAATCGTGGTGAGGGGCGTTCCCGTTCCGAAGGAAATCGGGATGCTTCACGTTCTTCCGGCCGTTCCTTTCAGGGATCTGGCAGAGGTGAAGGCAGAGACGGCTTTGACAGGGATGCGGAAAGTTCCCGTCCGTCTCGTCCTCAACGTTCTGCGGGCGGAGGATCCCGTCAGCCTGCTGGTATCCCCGCGGCACTCGCCGGAGAGGGACAGAGCAAGAAGAAGCGGAACAAGAATGTCCGTAGAAATACGGATTTTGAAGATTTTGGAGGTCGTCGCAGAGAAGATGATGAAGAAATGCCGCGCATGCGCAGCGTGAAGCGTCGTCCAAAGGCGTCGGCTCATGCCGCTTCTCCGGTTACGACGCAGCCCATTAAGGCCGCCAAGAGAAAAATTCGTGTGGAAGAGGCCATTCGTGTCAATGATATGGCGCATCAGATGGGATTGAAAGCCGGAGAAATTATCAAAGTTCTGTTCAATCTTGGAATTATTGCGACGATTAATAAGTCTCTGGATTTCGATACGGCAGCCGTCGTGGCGTCAGAGTTTGGATATGAAGTAGAGCATGTGGGCTTTATGGAAGAGGAGTACCTGGCAAATGCTGTGCCGGATAAGCCTGAACAGCTTCGCCTTCGTCCTCCGGTTGTGACGATCATGGGGCATGTTGACCACGGCAAAACTTCTCTGCTTGACGCCATTCGCAAAACCAATGTGACCAGCGGCGAAGCTGGCGGCATCACGCAGCATATCGGCGCGTATCACGTCACGACGAAGCGCGGTGAAATCGTGTTTCTGGATACTCCCGGTCATGAAGCATTCACAGCCATGCGAGCCAGAGGCGCGCAGATGACAGATCTGGTGGTTCTTGTCGTGGCGGCGGATGACGGCGTGATGGAGCAGACAAGAGAAGCGGTGAACCATTCCCGTGCTGCGGGTGTTCCGATTCTTGTAGCCGTTAATAAAATGGATAAGCCAACGGCAAATCCGGACAGAGTGCTGAGAGAACTGGCGGAAATCGGTCTTGTTCCCGAAGAATGGGGCGGAGACACCATCGTAGCGAAGGTTTCGGCGAAGACACGGGAAGGTCTTGATGATTTGCTTGAACTTCTCGCATTGCAGGCTGAAATTCTGGAACTGAAAGCCAATCCTGACAAGCTTGCCCGAGGACACATCGTGGAGGCAAAGCTGGATAAGGGACGCGGACCTGTGGCTACCGTACTGATTCAGGAAGGTACGCTGCATCAGGGAGATAATTTCGTTTGCGGTGTTTTCAGCGGCCGCGTGCGCGCCATGTTTAATGATCAGGGACGAAAGACCCGTGAAGCCGGACCTTCCATTCCTGTTGAGGTGCAGGGTTTTGACGGAGTTCCGGAAGCCGGCGAGGAGTTTATCTGTCTCTCCGATGAAAAGCTGGCTCGCCGCATTGCGGAAAGCCGTGCTATTAAACAGAGAGAAAGAGAACTGGCCAAGGCGACCCGCGTTACTTTGGAGACATTCCTTGCTTCCGGAGCTGATGATGAAGAGGCCAAGGCTCTGAATCTTGTGGTGAAGGCCGACGTGCAGGGATCTCTGGAAGCCATTTTGGAAGCGTTGCGCAAGCTGAGCACGGACAAGGTGCAGATCAATATCATTCATGGCGGTACAGGAGCAATCACAGAATCAGATATTCTTCTGGCTTCGGCTTCTGACGCAATTGTGATCGGCTTCAATGTTCGTCCGGCTTCCAAGGTTCGCGATTTGGCTGAGCATGAAAGTATTGATATTCGATTCTATGATATTATTTACAAGCTCGTAGATGAGATTAAAAGTGCTATGGCGGGGCTTCTTGCTCCTGTCAGCCGAGAGCAGGCTTTGGGACAGGCGGAAGTGCGCAAGGTCATCAGCGTGCCGAAAGTCGGAGCCATTGCCGGCAGTCTCGTTACGGATGGCAAGATCACCCGTACTGCCGGAGCTCGTCTTGTCCGCGACGGTGTCGTTGTTTATACAGGTAAGATTGCGTCTTTGCGTCGCTTTAAGGATGATGTGAGAGAAGTCCTGAAGGGATATGAATGCGGTATCTGCCTGGAGAATTTCAACGATATCAAGGACGGAGATGTCATCGAAGCCTTTGAAGTCATTGAAGAGGCGGCGACACTTTAGTCTTTATTGGCCGGATGCACAGGCATCCGGCCCTTGCGGCAGATTTCGTCGGGAGGAAAGTACGAGATATGGCACAACGCATTTCTGAAGAGAATTTTTCCTTTGAAGAGCGGATCCAGGGACTCGGAAACGAAGAATTGCTGGATTTCTGGAGAGAAACTCAGCAAATTGAGCAGTTTCTGCGCGCACAAAGCCGTGATGCCATCATCCCTGCCAATAATTATGAAGATCTGATCGTTCGGGAATTGCAGAAAAGAGTGTGTCTTTTCGGCGAGCTGGTGTGAGTTAAGAAAGAGATGTTTTTTCAGGTGGCCTCTAAAGAGAGGCGTTCCTGTTGCGGATTTATGAAAAAAAGGTGTAATACTAATCCACTGAGTCATAGATGAAGCGTGGCTGTACGGAGGTGTGCGGTTTATGACGCGTAAGGATCGCACGGAAGGCATCTATAATAGGCGAGAGGTTCTTGACGAAAGCGAACGCAGACAGCACAATCTTATACAGATGAAAGAGTTGCTGTCTTATGCGTACCGTTATTCTGAAGATGTGAAGAAACGGTTCGACAGAGCGCAGTTCAATGTCGAAAAATTTAAAACGCTTTCGGATATCAAGCATATTCCGATCTTGAAGAAAAAAGAGCTGATTTATCTGCAGGGCATGGGGCCGCGTTTGGGCGGACTTCTGACCAAGGATATCGGCGATCTAAAGCGGATTTTTCTTTCTCCCGGTCCTATCTTCGATCCTGAAGATCGTTCTGATGACTACTGGGGATATACTGAGGCTTTTTACTCTGTCGGATTTCGGCCCGGAGATGTCGTACAGGTAACTTTCAATTATCATTTGTCACCTGCAGGCCTGATGTTTGAAGAACCGCTTCGGAATCTTGGATGCACTTCGATTCCTGCCGGCCCGACAGATGCTGGAACGCAGCTGGACATTATGCAGAAACTGCGGGTGTCCGGATATGTCGGTACAGCAAGCTATTTGATGCATCTGGCGCAGAAAGCAGAAGAAAAAGGCATTAACCTCCGCAAGGATTTGTTTCAGGAAGTCGCTTTCGTCACGGGAGAACGGCTGTCTGAAAAGATGCGCAACCAGCTGGAAAAGAAATTAGACATCATTTTGCGCCAGGCATATGGCACGGCAGATGTCGGATGCATCGGCTATGAATGTTTCCATAAGAACGGTCTGCATATTTCCAATCGCTGCTATGTGGAAATCTGTCATCCGGATACGGGCATTCCCCTGAAGGACGGCGAAGTCGGAGAAATTGTCGTTACAGCGTTCAACAAAACCTATCCGCTGATTCGTCTGGCGACAGGAGATCTTTCCTATATAGATCGCAGTCCCTGTCCCTGTGGCAGGACGAGTCCGCGTCTTGGGAGTATTGTAGGACGTGTTGACACGACGGCGCGCATCAAGGGCATGTTTGTGTATCCCCATCAGGTTGAGCAGGTCATGGCCCGGTTTGAGGAAATCAAGCGGTGGCAGATTGAAGTCAGCAACCCTGGTGGCATTGACGAAATGACTCTGTATATTGAAGCCAGCAATTTTCATCAGCAGGATGAATTGCTGCACCTGTTCCGTGAACGCATCAAATTGAGACCTGAATTGAAGATCCTTTCTCCCGGAGAGCTTCCTCCCCAGTATCGGGTGATTGAAGATAAGCGGGAATGGGATTGATAGATTTTAGGAGCCTGAACATGAACAATACGGTGACAAAAGCCGGGATTGCCCGATCCATTTGTGAACGCTCTCAGACTCTTCGTCAGCAAAAGGCTAAGAAACTGCTGGATATGACTCTGGCTCTGATGCGAGAGTCGTTGAAAAACGATCAGGAGCTTCTGCTGAGCGGTTTTGGAAAGTTTGAAACCTTCATGAAGCGGGATCGGCGCGGGCGCAATCCCCAAACAGGTGAGGATATTGTTCTTGGCACGCATGCTGTACTGGCATTTCGCATTTCGAGAAAATTCAAAGCAGAATTGAATCAGGATAGAGAATAGGGTCAATAGGGTTAAGGCGGTTTTTTTCATCAGGAGAAAACCGCCTTTTTACGACCCTCGCAGGGTAAGCGTATGGCGCAATTGAAGGATCGAGCCGATTCTCTGGTCTATATGGCAGGTCTGGCCGAAAGCCGTGAGCTGGCCAAAAGGCTGATCATGGAAGGCAAGATTACCGTTGAGGAAAAGAATCGACTGATCAAGGTGGATAAGCCCGGGCACCATTATCCGGCGGACAGCGTTTTTCATCTGACGGGCATTGAGCGTTTCGTCAGCCGCGGTGCCTATAAGCTTCTTACGGCTTTGGAAACGTTTGCTATCGATGTTGCCGGCGCGATTTGTCTTGATGCCGGTGCTTCTACTGGAGGCTTTACGGATTGTCTTCTTCAGCATGGTGCTGCAAAAGTCTATGCGGCAGATGTCGGAAAAGATCAGTTGCATGAAAAGCTTCGTGCGGATGATCGAGTCATCAGTATTGAAGGAATCAATCTTCGTCATGCTCCGGAAGATTTGATTCCCGAACCTGTGGATGTCATCGTTGCCGACGTTTCGTTTATTTCCCTGACTCTGGTGCTTCCTCCCTGCCTTCGCTGGCTGATCCCTGGGGGAAAAGTGATTGCCTTGATTAAGCCTCAGTTCGAAGTCGGGCCTCATCGTACGGAAAGAGGAGTGGTTCGTGATCCTGCCCTGCGCCGGGAGGCCGTGGAAAAAATTGTCGGTTTTTGCCGGGAGCAGCTTTCTTTACGCCTTGAAGGAATCGTCCCGTCTGCCATAAAAGGCCCGAAGGGTAATCAGGAATATCTGGCGTATTTTCAGTATGTTCCTGATGTGAAGTTGGAAACGGATTCCACTTTTCTTGACAAGTTGGTTTTTTCATGATGGACGGATGTTTTGACTGAAAAGACATGGGGACTTTTGACAGAGGATCTTCCTTATGATAAAAATTGAAGGTGCCGTTTTTGTTATGATTTGAGCGGTCATTCCCGGATCGTCAATGACGATTCCATTTTGAGAGCGTAACGATGAATCTTGCTGTTTTTCTCACGATTTCCCGGATTTTTCTGATTTTCCCCGTTATCGGTCTCTTGATGTGGGAAAGCCGCTTGAATTGCTTTTTGGCCATGATTCTTTTTTCACTGGCATCAATAACTGATTATTTTGACGGAGTTTTAGCGAGGCGGCTGCATCTTGTAAGCCGTTTCGGTGCGTTTCTGGATCCTCTGGCTGACAAGCTGCTGGTTGTGTCAACGCTGGTGCAGCTGTGTTCCATGGGCAGAGTTCCGTCCTGGATAGTTATTTTGATTATCTGCAGAGAGCTTGCGGTAACGGGATTGAGGACTGTTGCCGTGGATAATGGTATTTTTATGCCTGCTGACGCATACGGTAAGTGGAAAACCGGCTTTCAGCTTGCCGCGCTGATTGCGCTGCTGATTCATTATCCGTTGCTGCTTCTGCCTTCTCATGCCATTGGTATGATTCTGTTGTATATCGCTTTGGCTCTGACAGTCTTTTCCGGATGGAATTATTTTGCAGAATATCGACGTGCCGTGAGGGAGAAAAACAATGCCTGAGGTAGCCGAAGGCGGCGATCGGGAAACTTTTCTGAGTAGCAGGGTGGGCAGGGTCGCTTTAGCTGCTGTCGTCAGTGTCAATATTGTCCTTATTGTTTCACTGCTTTTCGGAGGCAACAGTCTGACGGGTATTGCAGCGTATCGTGAGCTGACGGAGGAATATCGGGCACTGCAAATGGAATATCAGGAATGTGAACGAAGTCAGATCCTGCTGAGCCGACAGATTCTCATGCTGAAGACAGATGGCAAATACATGGAAAAAATGATTCGGCAGAAATTGAACTATATGCGTGCAGGAGAAATTCAGTATCTTTTTGAAGATGGGAAAAACTCTTCCGGAGAAAAAACGAAGTGAACGAAAAGAAGCTATGGTATCAAAACCTGTTGGAGCAGGATCCCGGATCGAAAATTTTTCTGTCGTTTGCCCGTGAGCTCATTGCTGAAGGATCTGTCGCGGAAGCTGCGGAAATTCTGCGGAATGGACTCCGTTTTCATCCTGAATATCTGGAAGCGAAGCTGCTGCTTTTCCAGATTCTGCCGAACGATGCGGCCCAGGAAAAAACAGATCTTGCCAGATCAGTTGGACAGTCTCTGCCTTCGGATCCGCTTTTCTGGTTCTGCTGGGCAGATATGCTTGCTCTTGACGGAGATTCGAGGGCTTTTCCGGCACGGTTGATGGGAGCTTGCTATCGTCACAGCAAGCTGACTTTAGATATTTTGCTGAAAAAGGGGCTTGAAGCAGAGGCGATTCCTGTCAGTCCTCAGGCTGAAACGGTCGTTGTGCCGGAACATGTCACAGATATTTCCGTTGCGGAGAGTTTGCCGTCAGATCATTCCCATGGAGCGAGCGAGCTGTTTTCAGTTGATGAGGAGCGGACACTGTCGCATGATGAAGCACTAAGCTATCTGGCTCAAATCGGAGCTTCATCCTCCGCAAACAATCAGGAAGAACCCGCCGATATTGCTCTGAATTTTTCTGAGCCGCCTGCCGCACCTGTCGATTTGTCTGATCAAAACGACAATGAGGAAAGTGAATCCGAAAACGAAGAGCTTGCGAATTTATCCTGCTCTGATATGAAGATGAAACCTTTAGAAAGTTCTCACGAGCAGCTGGAAGCTGTAACACTTCGTACCCGGTCCATGGCAGAAATTCTGGCTGATCAAGGGGATGTCGACGGAGCTTTGGAAATTTATGAAGAACTTGCCGAGCGCTCTCTGTCCGCTGAAGAAGCTGCGGGTATTGCCAGACGTATTGGGGAACTGCAAAAAAGAAAATCGGAAACGGAATCGTCCGCTTCAGAGGAAAAGGGAAGCGGAGGATCCTCTGTCGGATCAGGAACAAAAATGAAGCGCCTATTGACTGTTCTGGCAGAGCGTTTCGAGTCCAGAACCAGATCTTGAGTCCTTCGATGGAGAGAATGGTGAAAACAAAAGCTGCCTGTTTGCTCCCGGTTGTAGCGGGGATGCTTGTTGTAAGCGGATGCGGAGAACAGGCTTCATTCCATGAAACATGGAAATCAACGAAGTCTTTGTACGCCGAATATCTCAATCCTCCGGCTGAAATAGATTATCAGGATAAAAGTCCCCTGACCGAGGTGCAAACGCGTCTTGCCTTGGCTATGGTTGGCGTCGATATTCGGCTTGAAGCATTGGAAAGGGTTCTGCTGAATGCTGATAAGCCGAATGATGAACTCGTCGCATCAATTTTTCGCAGATTCTCCTGGATTTCCGGTGTAGCTGCCATTGACGCTCTCGGCACAGTTTTGGCCAGAGCTCCGGAGACGTATATCAAAGATCTGGATTTTTCGGCCCTGATTGAACAGAAACCTGTTGGCACGGATTTGCGAGGCGTTCGCGGATGGGTGCAGGATACGCCTTTTGGAGCGGAAGTCTTTCTTGCTTCTCCTGTCTATAACAATATGGATCTGATGGGCATGCTTATTGTCCATTTTGATATGCAGTCACTTTTGCGGGATGCCGGATGCGATGACAGTATCGTAGCTGTTGCTCCTCAGGGAATACTGTGTCGCGGCCGCTTTAACGATACTTTGCCAGTTTTTTCAGAAAACTGGGAAAAAATACTGAAGGATAACGTTTCAGGCAGTGTCGGCAGCAGCCCTTCCCGTTTTTATTGGATGTCTCGTTTTATCGGTCGTCAGCCTCTGGTTTTCGCCATGTCAGAAAATCCGGACGAAGTTTCACTTTTGAAGGAATCCGAAGGGAATACAGATTCCGTATTGTCCGATGCTGTTCCCAGCGAAGATGAGATGCGTGCAGCGGAACAGGAAGAGAATCATTCGGATGAAGGCCTGCCTTCAGTGCCTCCGGCATTGAAATCCATTTATTTTTAACCTTATGAATCCCGCGACGGAATACCGCCGAAAACTTTCAGGGAGGTTTTTTTTATGTCTTCTGAAGTTACGGTTACCGAACATCTGCTGCTTCAGCAGAAACGCGCTCCCCAGGCTACAGGGCATTTTACCGCATTATTTCATGACTTGATACTGTGCGCCAAATTGATTCATCGGAGCGTCAGCAAGGCCGGATTGGTTGATATTCTCGGAGGAACTGGAGAAATCAACGTCCAGGGAGAATACGTTCAGAAGCTCGATGAACTTTCAAACCGTATTTTGCTGTATCGAATGGAGCGATCCGGCGTACTTTGCGCTATGGCATCAGAGGAAAATCCTGATGTTGTGCGCGTATCCGCAGCGTTTCCCCGTGGGGATTACATGCTGATTTTTGATCCGCTGGACGGTTCTTCCAATATTGATGTCAATATTGATGTGGGAACGATTTTTTCAATCCTGCGCCGCAAGCCTGGCAAAACCGGGGAAGTGGAAACGGAAGAGCTGCTTCAGCCGGGCTGTGAGCAGGTTGCAGCCGGCTATTTTCTGTACGGAACTTCCACGATGCTTGTCTATACTACCGGACAGGGAGTGCACGGCTTTACTCTGGATCCGAGCATCGGTGAATTTCTGCTGTCTCATCCGGATATCCGGATTCCTGAACAGGGAAATATCTATTCTGTGAATGAAGGAAATTGGCCTTTGTGGGATGCACGGGCAAGGCAGTGTGTGGAAACTTTCCGGAATGGCTTCGGGAAGCCTCAGGGATGTTCCCGATATGTCGGAGCTCTAGTAGCTGATTTTCACCGCACGCTTTTGAACGGGGGAATTTACATGTATCCTCCGGACAGCCGCATCGGCAAAAGCCGCGGCAAGCTACGCTATCTTTGTGAGGCTTCTCCTCTGGCCTTTATCGCGGAGAATGCTGGAGGTGCTGCGACCGATGGAACTCAGAGAATTTTGGATATTAAACCGACTTCTCTGCATGCCCGTGTTCCTCTGTTTATCGGATCCAGAAAGAATGTGGAAGCCGTGCAACGTATTTATTCCGGCGAAACAAAATAGGTCGAGGCGGAACGACGGATATGCTGTGCCTGGGGATAGAAAGTTCCTGCGATGAGACCGCGCTGGCTTTGGTGCGGGATGGACGTTTGATCGATTCCGTATTGGCGACTCAAATTGATCTGCATGCCTTGTTCGGTGGAGTTGTCCCCGAGCTGGCTTCCCGTGAGCATTATCGATTTATCGGCCGTTTATATGATGAATTGATGCGGCGTACGGGGATGAAGCTGAGTGATGCGGACGTGATCGCTGTAACCAGAGGTCCAGGGCTCCTGGGATCGCTTCTGGTGGGAGCGGCATTTGCCAAGGGGCTTGCCGTTGCCGGGAACAAGCCTCTTGTGGCCGTAAACCACCTTCATGCGCATCTGCTGGCTGTCGGGCTGGAGAGGGAATTGCGTTGGCCTCTTGTTGGTCTTCTGGTTTCCGGGGGGCATACGCACCTGTATCGCATCGAAGGTCCGGATCGATTTATTCGTTTGGGACGTACGCTGGATGACGCCGCTGGTGAAGCCTGCGACAAGTTTGCGAAAATGTTGGGTTTGCCATATCCCGGCGGAGTCATTCTGGATCGTCTGGCTGCACATGGCACGGCGGATCGACAGCTTTTTCCCCGTCCATATCTTCGTTCCGATACGCTGGACTACAGTTTCAGCGGGCTGAAGACGGCTGCGTTGACATGGCTGAAAGCGCATCCGGAGATCGTTGCTGAGGGGAATCTGCTGCAGCAGAGAGGGCTGGATACGGCATCTAGGGCATTGCAAGACGTCTGTGCTTCATATATGGCTGCTGTGGTGGATACGCTGCTGGTGAAGTTGGGAAGAGCTGTAGATCATTTTTCTGATATTCATCAGATGGTGATTGCGGGGGGCGTTGCCGCAAATTCTCAGCTTCGGGCTGCAGCGGAATGCTTCGCTGCGGATCGGGGCATTGAGCTGATGATGCCTTCCGGCAAACTCTGTACGGATAATGCGGCGATGATTGCGTATCTCGGGTGTCGTCTGGCTCAGCTTGGATACGGGCACGGAGCTGAGTTTGAAAGCGTTCCCCGGGGGCGATCCATTCCGGATGATGCCGGAAGGCTGAAGCCCTTTTTTGGCGAACAATAGGTTTTGTAACAACAAAGGAGAGCTGTTATGGCGATTGAAATTAATGATTTGACGTTTGAAGAAAGCGTACTTCAGGCAGAACTTCCTGTGTTGGTGGATTTCTGGGCTCCCTGGTGCGGCCCGTGTAGAAGTCTTGCTCCGGTTATTGAGGCTCTTGCCGAAGAATATGCCGGACGCGTTGAGGTGCTGAAAATGAATGTCGATGAAAACCAGACTGTGCCGGAACAGTTGGGCATTCGGGCCATTCCCACGCTGATTCTGTTTAAAAATGGTAAAATTGTGGATCAGGTCAGCGGGGCTTTGCCGAAAGACGCTGTGAAGACCATGCTGGATAAAGTGCTGGCATAAGTATCAATCTAGGGTGCGCGATGAAAGTTCTGCGTTGTTTACTGCTGCTGATGCTGCTGCTTCCTCTGCCTGGATGCGGTATTCTGGATGTCTTTTTTCTGCCTCCGGCTGAAGACACTGTGCAGGAGCTGTTTGAAGGCGCCAATGATGCTGTTCGGGAAAAGGATTATGTTCGAGCGATAGATTACTACACGCGCATTAAAGATAATTATCCTTTCAGCCCTTATGCCCTTCAGTCTGAATTGGGTCTGGGAGATGCGCTTTATCTGGATGGTCGTTATGCCGATGCTGTGGAGGCCTATAAGGATTTTGAACTGCTTCATCCCCGGCATGAAGCCATTCCGTATGTCCTGTACCGTATTGGCATGGCGGATTTGAAAGCCTTTATTTCTATTGATCGTCCGACTACCGGTGTTAAAGAAGCTCTGGAGTATTTTAATCGTTTGAGAGAAACCTATCCTGATTCCGAATACGCCGTGGCTGCGGAAAATGAAATCCGTGGTGCTCGTCATATTCTTGCCGAACATGAGCTGTATCAGGCGGATGTCTTTTGGCAGATGAAAAAATACGGATCAGCCTGGAAGAGATATACGTTTATTACAGAAGAATATGCAGATGTTTCGGATATCTGCGAACATGCCAGAACAAAAGGCATTGCCGCGTATTATCTGTATCGTGAGCAGAGTTCCGAGGAAAGCCGCAGAGCGGTAGATGGCAGCTGGAGGGATTGGTTTTCTTGGATGTAGAGCGAATTTTTTCAGATTTTTTTAAAAATCTGTTGACAGAATCTGCGGAGTTGGATACAAACCGTTTTGCGAAATGCAAAGGCGTGTAGCTCAGGTGGCAGAGCACTTCCTTGACACGGAAGGGGTCAACAGTTCAAGTCTGTTCATGCCTACCATATCGATTTGTTCAGGGAAGGAGAGTAATCTCCTTCCCTTATTTTTATTTTTATTATTTTTGAGGTATCGGATCCGCATCAATTCTAATTTTTTCTTCTTGCCTTTTTGGCATTCATGTTTCAAAATATGTCTTCCGGTATCCTTATAATTTTTGTACTGTTTGCGCAGGAAAAAGGTATGCTGGAATAAGAGTCGGCATGTTGCCGATGCAAGAGAATGCGTAATAAAGAAGGTCTAAAATATGCAGGTTACAGTGGAAGGAAAAACAGTAGAATGCTCTGACGGCGCTTCCTGTGAAAGTGTGCTGAAAGAGGCGTTGAGCCGGAAGCGGTTCGGTGAAGTGCTGGCGTGCCGTGCAAACGGAGCACTTCTGGATATTTCTGCAAGTATGCCCAGCGAATGTGCGGAGCTGGAACCCGTTTTCGCGAACTCTGAAGAGGGGCTTGCTCTTCTTCGGCATTCGACTTCCCACGTGATGGCAGCCGCTGTAAAGCGTTTGTTTCCTGAAGCCAAATGCGCCATCGGACCTTCTATTTCTACCGGCTTTTATTATGATTTCGACAAGGAAACCCCTTTTACTCCTGAAGATCTCGAAAAAATTGAAGCTGAGATGCGCAAAATTGTCAGTGCGGCCGTTCCTTTTGAACGAATCGAGATGCCGAAGGAAGAAGCTGTAAGGATGTTTTCTGAGTCGGGAGACATTTATAAGGCGGAACTGGCGGCAGATGTGGAGGCGGATACGGTTTCTCTGTATCGTTGCGGAGATTTTGTGGATCTGTGCCGTGGTCCGCATATTCCTGCCACCAATCGAGTCAAAGCTTTTAAGCTGCTTTCTGTAGCCGGAGCGTATTGGCGCGGCAGCGAAAAAAACAAAATGCTCTCCCGTATTTACGGTACGGCTTTTGCAACTGAAAAAGAATGTGCCGCCTGGCTTGCCATGCAGGAAGAGGCAAAACGCCGTGATCACCGCAAACTTGGACGTGAGCTGGATCTTTTTACATTTCATGAAGATGTCGCTCCGGGCATGTCTTTCTGGATGCCCAAGGGGATGCTGCTGCGTACAATTCTCGAGGATTTTCTGCGTCGGGAGCATTTGAAGCGCGATTATCAGATCGTGCAGGGGCCTCAAATTCTCCGCAGAGAATTATGGGAGCGTTCAGGACATTACGAACATTATCGTGAAAATATGTATTTCACGGAAATTGAAGGCGATATTTACGGCATTAAGCCTATGAACTGTGTAGCGCACATGCTGATTTACAACCAGCATCTGCGCAGTTATAGGGATCTTCCTCAGAGATATTTTGAACTTGGCGTTGTTCATCGTCATGAAAAGTCCGGCGTCTTGCATGGTCTGCTGCGCGTTCGTCAGTTTACTCAGGATGATGCGCACATCATCTGCGCTTCCGAACAGCTTGAGGATGAGATCATCGGCGTTATTGCGCTTGTACGTGATTTGATGTCTCTGTTTGGTTTTGAATACCGTGTGGTGGTTTCAACCCGTCCTGAGGGCTCCATCGGATCAGATGAGATTTGGGAAAAGGCGACCAATGCTCTGATTGAAGCTGTTAAGCGTGCAGGACTGCCTTACGGTATTAATGAGGGAGACGGGGCGTTTTACGGACCGAAAATTGACGTGAAGGTAACGGATGCAATCGGCCGTGAATGGCAGCTGTCGACTATCCAGTGTGATTTTGCTCTTCCGGAACGATTCGAACTGGAATATGTGGGCAGTGATGGAGAACGGCATCGTCCGGTTATGGTGCACCGAGCCATTTTGGGATCTCTGGAACGTTTTATCGGCGTGCTTACAGAACATTATGCCGGAGCTTTTCCCGCATGGCTGGCACCAGTGCAGATTCGTCTGTTGACTGTAACCGATGCCCAGAACGAGTATGCTGAGGAAGTTCGGAAAGAACTGCTTAGATTGGGCGTCCGTGCAGAAACGGATGTGCGCAATGAAAAACTTGGATTTAAAGTCCGCGAAGCTCAGGTTGCGAAAATTCCTTATATCGGCGTCATTGGTGATCGCGAAAAGGAAGAGAAGCGTATCAGCGTACGCCTGCGCAGCGGAGAAAACATCGGTGGGCAGTCGGTTTCAGAGCTGGCTGAACGTATCGCCGAAGATTGTATGGAACCGTTCAAACGTGGAGGGATGAGCTATCGCTTCTCTTAATGCCAGACCCCGGCGCGAAATGCCACAGGATGGCGTTCGCTGTAATGAAATGATCCGCGCCCGTGAAGTACGGGTTATCGGCGCCGAGGGGGATCAGCTCGGTATTCTTGGCCGTAATGAGGCTATCGCCTTGGCCAGAGAGCACGGATTGGATTTGGTCGAAGTGGCCGCTGCTGCGGAACCGCCAGTTTGCCGGATTATGGATTTCGGCAAATTTAAGTACGAAACGCAGAAAAAAAAGCAGGAAGCCAAGAAACGCCAGACCGTGGTGCAGATTAAGGAAATCAAAGTTCGTCCGAAAACGGACGATCATGATTTTGAAACCAAGGTTCGGCATGTGCGGCGTTTCCTTGAAGATGGCGATCGCGTAAAGGTGACTGTCTTTTTCCGCGGCAGAGAAATAGTCCATAAGGATCGCGGCCTTGCCATTCTCGATCGTGTCATCGCCGACACGAAGGATATCAGCAGAGTGGAGCAGGACCCCCGGGCTGAGGGGCGTACGCTTCAGATGCTGCTCGTCCCGGTTTCAAAAAAAGGAATCTCGCAGGAAACGGTCAATCCGGCGTCTGAAGAACGTTCTTCTTCCGTCGGAGCGTAATTTCGGGGAGTCGTGTCCCCGGCATCTTTCCGTGAGAAAGATTACATCAAAGTCAGGAGAGGATTATGCCTAAGCTTAAAACGAGACGGTGTGCCGCCAAACGTTTTTCGACGACGGGTACCGGCAAGTTCAAACGTCGCCGTCAGAACCTTCGTCACATTCTTACTAAGAAAGATTCTAAACGCAAGATGCGTCTCGGTCAGGAAACATTGGTGGATGGTACCAACTTGAAGGCCGTTCGCCGTATGATGCCGTACGCCTAAGCGTATTTTTGTAACCGACCCGGCTGGCATGATCTCCGCCTCGCCGGTGTCTCAAGCATTCAGAGGGTAATACAATGCGTGTAAAGAGAGGTCTTGCTGCTCATCGTCGGCACAAGAAATATTTGGATATGGCTAAGGGCTTCCGCGGAGGCCGTAGCCGTCTGTACAGAACAGCCCGTGAAGCCGTTGAACGTTCACTTGCCTATGCTTTTGAGGGTCGTAAGCAGAGAAAACGTGATTTTCGTAAATTGTGGATTCTCCGCATTAACGCCGGAGCCCGTGAAAACGGCTTGTCCTACTCCAAGCTGATGTTTGGCCTTGCTCAGGCCGGTATTGTCCTGAATCGGAAGATTCTGGCTGATCTCGCGGTGCGTCAGAAGGAAGATTTTGCCAAATTGGTAGAATTGGCCAAGACGCAGCTTGCCTAATTGAACTCATTGCGGAGGCAGGGACACGACACTCTGCCTCCGACTCAATCTTATATCATAAAGGTCAACGAGATGGACCTTCTCACGGAACTCGAAAGCCTGATCCCCGAACTGCAAAAAGGTCTGGATCAGGCTTCTTCTTTACAGGATATGGAAGCGCTTCGAGTGGATTTTCTCGGGCGCAGAGGCCGTCTTGCCCGCATCATGGCTCATTTGCCGGAAGCGGAACCTGCGGCGCGTCCTCTTTTGGGGCAAACGGCAAACAAGGTCAAGGACGGGCTTGTGGGGCTGTTTGAGCAGCGCAAAACCGCTTTGGAGAAGGCTGCGGAAGCTGAGGAACTGGCTCGTTTTGATGCTGGTCTTCCAGGCCGTACGCCGCAAATCGGATCCCTGCATCCGATTACTTTGGTCACTGAGGAGATCTGTTCTGTTTTTCGCCAGCTGGGATACAGCGTTGTATCAGGTCCTGAAGTAGAAACAGAATATCATAATTTTGAGGCGTTGAACATCCCCAGGGAGCATCCAGCTCGGGATATGCAGGATACTTTGTATGTTTCTGACGGTGTGTTGCTGAGAACGCATACTTCTCCTCTGCAAGTGCGTACGATGCTTAGTCAGAAGCCTCCGGTTGCTGTTGTAGCTCCGGGACGGGTGTATCGTCGTGATTCTGATATCACGCATACGCCGATGTTTCATCAGGTAGAAGGTCTGCTGGTTGATAAGCATGTCACCATGGCGGATTTGCGGGGAACTCTGACGGCTTTTATGCGTTCTGTTTTTGGATCCGATACGAAAATTCGTTTTCGTCCAAGCTTTTTTCCCTTTACTGAACCAAGTGCCGAAGCAGATATTTCCTGCTGTATGTGCGGCGGCAAGGGACATGATCATGATGGGACGGTCTGCCGCGTATGCAAGGGAACCGGCTGGCTGGAAATTTTGGGATGCGGCATGGTCGATCCTGCCGTATTCGAAGCCGTGGGTTATGATCCTGAGGCGTATACCGGTTTTGCGTTTGGTCTTGGTGTTGAGCGCATTGCCATGCTGAAGTACGGCATCGGCGATCTTCGGATGTTCTTTGAAAACGATATGCGTTTTCTGACGCAGTTTGCCTAGAGCGGGGGCTAGAGATGTTATTGAGTGTAAAATGGCTGCGTGAGTTCGTGCCGTTTGAGGGAACGGCAGAGGAACTCGGAGACAGACTGACCATGCTCGGCCTGGAACTCGAAGATCTCGTGCATCCCTTTGAGTCCATTCGCGATATTGTCATTGGTCGCGTCCTGACATGCGAACCGCATCCGGATTCAGACCATATGTCTGTCTGCACAGTGGATGTCAATCAGGGAGAGTCTGTGCAAATTGTCTGCGGAGCCCCCAACGTGGCGCAGGGGCAGACAGTTCCTGTTGCGTTGCCTGGCACGGTGATGCCCGGAGGCATGGCGATCAAAAAGGCCAAACTGCGCGGGGTGCCGTCATACGGCATGATTTGCTCTGAACGAGAACTCGGTCTGAGCGATGATCACAATGGTATCATGGTGCTGCCCGATACCTTTAACCCCGGAATAAGGCTGATTGAAGCTCTGGATTTGGACGAAGAGGTTTTGGATATCGGCATCACTCCAAATAGGGCTGACTGCCTTTCCGTTTTGGGGCTGGCAAGAGAAGCCGCTCTTTCCTGTCATCTTCCATTGACTCTTCCTCAGGCCGGTTTGAGGGAATCTGGTGAAGATTGGCATTGGGATATTGAGATTCCTGAAGGAGAATACTGTCCTTCATACCGTCTCCGCCGGGTTGCGGGAGTGAAGATCGCGCCTTCACCTCTTCAGATGCGCTGCCGTCTCCATGCCGTAGGGGTTCGTCCTATTTCCAACATCGTGGATGTAACAAATTATATTTTGATGGAGCTTGGCCAGCCTCTGCACGCCTTTGATCAGGCTTTTCTGCGGAACGGAAGTATGAAAATTTCCCGTGCTGCCGAAGGTGAGCGGATCGTAACGCTTGATGGTCAGGAACGGGTTCTGAAGGATTCCGATCTGCTGATTCGGGACGGGGACACTCCCGTGGCTCTGGCTGGCATTATGGGCGGTTTGAATTCTGAAATCCGTGAAGACAGCCGGAACGTCATTATTGAATCTGCGGTATTTAAGCCCGGCACCATCCGCATGACGGCGCGCCGGCTCGGTATTTCCAGTGAATCTTCTTATCGTTTCGAAAGAGGCGTGGATCAGCCTGGCAGCGTCTACGCTCTGGATCGTGCGGCTGCAATGATGGCAGAATTGGGCGGAGGCGTGGTCTGCCGCGGTACGATGACCTGTGAGCCTTCTCCCTGGAAATCTCCAGAAGTGCCGTTTCGAGTCTCTCGAGCTGAAGATATTCTTGGAATGAAGCTTGGTGACGATTTCTGCCGCGATACGCTGCATTTCCTCGGATGCGGCATTAATGATGCTGATCCGGAATGCTGGCGCGTTACTGTTCCTGGCTGGAGGGGTGATGTGACGCGGGAAATCGATTTGGTGGAGGAAGCGGCTCGAGTGAAGGGCATGGATACCATTCCGGAAAATCTGCCTGCTGTTTCCCGTTCCATTGATGATTTCGGCAAAATCATGCCTATGCACGATTTCATTACCATGATGAAATATCGTCTGGCCAGTATCGGTCTGCACGAAGTAGAAAATTACAGTTTCGTCGGGGATAGAGATCTGGATATTCTCGATCTTCCCAAAGAGGAGAGGATTCATATTTTGAATCCTCTTTCAGAAGATCAGGGTGTGCTGCGCACAGAATTGGCTCCCGGACTTCTGCAAAATGTCCGGCAGAATACTGCGCACGGCAATGCTGGGGTTCAGTTGTTTGAGATCGCCAAGCGCTTTGTGAAAAATGCGGAAAGTGAAACGAGCGCGGAGGAACATGTCCGTTTGGGGATTGTTCTGTATGGAGAAATGTGTGCTCAGGCCTGGCCGAATACCGTGCGGGAAGCAGATTATTCCGATTTGCGCGGTGTTGTGGAATATGTCGCCTCTTGCGTCCATGCCGGCGGCTCGGTTCGCTTCATTCGTTCAGCGGCATCTTTTCTGGAACCTCGGATTGAAGTGCTTGCCGGAGATAAAAGCATAGGCTTTTTGGGAAGGGTCAAACCCGATATCGCGGCGCAGTATAATGCGCGTCATCCTGTGTGGCTTGCGGAATTTGATATGGAGGCTTTGCGCAATCTGTATTTCGGATTCCGTCCGGGTTTTGCTCCTTTGCCCGTTTTTCCTCCGTCTCGTCGGGATATCACGGTGACAGCTCCATTCTCTCTTTCTGTCAAGACTGTTCTGGAAACCGTGCAGGCGATGAAAATGCCGCTTCTCGAAAGCATTTGCCTGCTGGATCTGTATGAGCCTGAGCATTCTGAGGAAAGAAACCTGACGTTCCGACTCACCTTCAGAGATGCTGAGAGAACTCTCAGGGATTCCGAAGTTGATCGGGAACGGGAAAAGATTGCATCTGCTTTGGTGAAGCAACTCAGTGTTCGTTTGTAGATCTTGAAGAGATTCCGTTTGCTGTTCGGCACGGAAGGGAGGCTGACTTGTGAAACTGTATCGTATCAGCAGTATTGCCGAACAGCTCGGAATCGAAAGTTCAACGCTTCGGTTTTGGGAAAAAATGTTTCCGGAACTGTGTCCCGTGCGCACAGAGAGAGGACAGCGCCGTTACCGCGACGAAGATGTCCAGATGATTCGGCGTATCCGTGAACTGCTGCATGACAGGGGCATGACTATCGAGGGAGCGCGTCGGGAACTGAAAGCGGACAGGGAAAGGGTGAAATCTTCGGATTCGGAAGAGAAAACACAGGAAATTTTGCAACAGGTGTATGAGGAACTGCTGGAAGTGCGCCAAATTCTGAAAAACGTAGTGAAGGAATAATAAAAGCTATGATACTGTCTCCTTCGTTGCTTTCAGCCGATATCGGAAGGCTGGAGCAGGAATTGCAGGCTTTGGAGCAGGCTGGTGTCCGCTGGGTGCATTGGGATGTCATGGATGGGCATTTCGTCCCGAATATTACGTTTGGCCAGCATGTCATCGGCATGATGCGTAAGCGTTCCCGTCTGTTTTTTGATGTGCATCTTATGATTGAAGATCCGGATCGGTATCTTGGAGCGTTTCGGGATGCCGGTGCAGATATGCTTACCGTGCATGCAGAAGCGTGTCCGCATCTGCAGAGGACATTGACGGAAATCCGTCGGCTTGGCATGAAAGCCGGAGCCGCACTGAATCCGGCGACGCCTCTTTCCTTTTTGGAATATGTCGCTGATGATCTGGATATGGCGCTTCTGATGAGCGTGAATCCAGGATTTGGCGGGCAGAAATTTTTGCCGATTACCTATGAAAGAATACGAAGATTCCGCGTTCTTTTTGGAGAACGCCATGTACCCGTAGAAATTGACGGAGGCGTCACGCCTGAAAATGCTTTGGATCTGCTTGATGCCGGAGCGGAAATTCTGGTTTCTGGATCATCGTTTTTCAATGGAACGCCGTATGCGGAACGGCGGTTAGCTTTTGAGAAGTGTTAACGCAAGGAGGAACAGGTGCGTACGCGCAGAGAATTGGCCAATGCACTGCGAATGCTGGCCGTAGATGCTATTGAAAAAGCAAAATCCGGTCATCCTGGGGCTCCCATGGGAATGGCGGATATCGCAGAATCCCTGTGGAGGCATTTTCTGAGGCATAATCCGGCCAATCCGCAATGGATGAATCGAGATCGGTTTGTTCTGTCGAATGGGCATGCGTCCATGCTGCTGTATGGACTGCTCCATTTGAGCGGCTACGATCTTTCCATTGAGGATTTGAAGAACTTTCGGCAGTTCGGTTCCAAAACTCCAGGTCATCCTGAGTACGGATTGACTCCGGGAGTGGAATGCACTACCGGACCCCTGGGGCAGGGAATTGCAATGGCTGTCGGTATGGCTCTGGCGGAAAAGATTCTGGCCAGGCGCTACAATCGTCCCGGTTTTTCGATCATTGATCACCGTACTTATGTGTTTGTTGGTGACGGCTGTCTGATGGAAGGTATTTCGCAGGAAGCGATTTCCATGGCTGGAACGTTGGGGCTTGGCAAATTGACAGTTCTGTATGATGACAACGGTATTTCCATTGATGGCGATGTGAAACAGTGGTTTGCCGATGATACGCCGGCACGTTTTGAGGCCTGCGGCTGGAATGTCGTGCGGAATGTCGACGGACATGATCCGAAAGCTGTAGACGCCGCCTTGAGACAGGCTGTTTCCCAGGAAGATCGTCCGACGCTGATCTGCTGCCGTACGGTGATAGGATTCGGTTCTCCGAATAAATCCGGTAAGGCTTCCTGTCATGGATCACCGCTTGGAGAATCGGAACAGAGTGCCGCTCGAAAGATGCTGGATTGGCCGTATGATCCGTTTGAGATTCCCGAAGACATTCGGGATGCCTGGGATTCCCGTGAAGCTGGAGCACGCTGTGAAGCTGAATGGAACGCGCTTTTTCAGGCCTATGCGCAGCAGTGGCCTGATGCAGCAGAAGAGCTGACCAGACGCATGTCTGGTATTCTTCCGGAAGAGTTTGCCGAAGTTTCGGAACAGTGCGTTTTCGATCAGCAGCGCGAGCAGTCTGCCGCAACACGCGTTTCCGGCAAAAATGTACTGGATGCCATCGAGGGATCTTTGCCCGAACTCTTTGGCGGATCCGTAGATTTGAGTGGATCGGTTGGAACCTACCATCAGCATGCCGTCCGTATTGATCACGATCATTGGGAGGGAAACTATCTTTCCTATGGCGTGCGGGAATTTCTCGGCGGTGCCATTATGAACGGTATGGCTCTGCATGGCGGCTTTATTCCGTACAGCGGAACCTTCCTCGTCTTTTCTGATTATGCGCGCGGAGCTATCCGGCTTTCCGCGTTAATGCAGCTGCGAGTCATCTGGGTTCTGACACATGATTCCATCGGTTTGGGAGAGGACGGACCGACGCATCAGCCAATTGAGCACCTTGCTTCTCTTCGGGTTATGCCAGGTATTGATGTCTGGCGTCCCTGTGATGGAGCGGAGACGGCTGTTGCCTGGAAACAGGCTATTGAGGCGGATCATCCGTCCTGTCTGGTGATGTCCCGTCAGAAGCTTTCAGCTATGCCGAGGACAGAATCGCAGCTCGCCAGTATTTTCAGAGGCGGCTATATCTTGAGAGATTGCGAGGGAATGCCGGAGCTTATCCTGATTGCGACGGGATCGGAAGTCGGGATTGCAGTTGAGGCCGCTCAGATTCTGGAAGCGGCAGGACACCGTGTTCGTGTCGTTTCCATGCCTTGTACGGAGTCTTTTGATCGGCAGAACGCCGCTTACAGAGAATCGGTTCTTCCTTCTTCTGTACGGACGAGAGTTGCCGTGGAAGCCGGCGCTGAGGATATTTGGCGTAAGTATGTCGGGCTTGACGGGGCTGTCGTTGGAATGAAGACGTTTGGAGAATCGGCTCCGGCTTCCGTTCTCTTTGAACATTTTGGTTTTACAGCTCGTCATGTTGCGGATACCGCAGCAGCGCTCCTTCGTCGTTAGGCATGCTCATCAACGTTATCACGCTTTTTCCAGAATGGTTTGATTCTCCCGTTGCTGCTGCGCTTTTGGGCAAAGCTCGCAGCAGCGGGCTGGTAGAGATGCGCTTTATTAATCCCCGGGATTTTACTTTCGACGTGCATCATTCTGTAGATGATCGTCCTTATGGAGGCGGACCGGGGATGGTCATGATGGTCGATCCTGTTGTAAAAGCTTTGGAAGAAGCTGGCAAAAACTCCGCTTTAGGATCTGCACTTCTTATGTCGGCTTCTGGTCGTCCTTTTTCCCAGAAAAGAGCTCGGGAACTGGCCAGGGAAGCATGTTTGACCTTAATCTGCGGGAGATATGAAGGCATTGATGATCGCATTTCCGATGTGCTTCCGATTGAACCGGTCAGCGTGGGGGAAGCGGTCCTGAACGGCGGCGAAGCTGCGGCGATGCTGATTATTGAGGCTGTGACGCGGCTCATTCCCGGATTTATGGGCAAGGAAGCGTCCGGAGATGAGGAAAGCTTTTCCGACGGTCTGCTTGAGTATCCTCAGTATACGCGTCCTGAGCGATATGGTACGCATGAAGTGGATCCGGTTTTGCTGTCTGGAAATCACGCGGCGATATCCGCATGGCGTCGTCAGCAATCGCTGAAAAGAACAATGGAGATGCGTCCGGATCTGCTGACTGATGCGTCGCTTGATAGTCAGGATCGGATTTTCTTAAGGAACATTGTCGCAGAAGAAGGCAGAGAGCGTTTGGGACGCAATTTATTTTGCGCTCTTGTGCATTATCCTGTTTATCTCGATGAGCGAAAAACAGGTGCTTCATCTTTGACAAACCTTGATATTCATGATATTGCGCGTTGTTCTCGTTGCTACGGCGTTTCCCGGGTTTTTGCCGTAACGCCTCTTCAGGATCAGCGTGCGCTGCTGGACAGAATTCTGCATCATTGGACGCAGGGATCGGCATCGGTCAGTCATCCTGATCGCGCAGATGCATTGCGCCTTGTTGAGGGTGTCTCTACTATTGATGAAGCGGTGCGGAAAGTGCTTTTTTTGACGGGTCGCAAGCCGGTTCTCATCGGAACCAGTGCTCGGGATTTTGGTTCAGACAGTCCTGCGGAAGTGCGGGAGCTGCTGAGAGAACATCCGGTTCTGTTACTGTTCGGTACAGGTCGCGGACTGGCTCCTGAAGTATTTGATCGATGCGATCGCATTCTGAAGCCTCTGCGCTGGCTTGATGACCGAAATCATTACCCCGTTCGCGGGGCATTCGCCGTGACACTTGACAGAATTCTCGGCGATTTTTTCTAGAGCCTCTTCGCATTCTTTTTTGGTTCAATGCGCAACGCTCTGTGCCTCGGCGTTCCAGCCTGGCCCGTTCTGAGAGTCCTGAGGGACAAATAGAACGCGAATCTTTTACCGCTGCCATTTCGGCGGCATGGAGGAACACCATGAACGTGATCGAAAAAATTGAACAGGAGCAGTTGCGCCCCGATATTCCTGCTTTTAAACCTGGTGATGCAGTGAAAGTTTTCCTGCGCATCGTGGAAGGTGAAAAGGAACGGATTCAGGTGTTTCAGGGCAATGTGATCAGAATGCATCGCGGCACCATAGGTTCTACCGTTACGGTACGCAAGATTTCTGATGGCGTCGGTGTGGAACGCATTCTGCCTCTGCATTCTCCTTTTATCGACCATATTGAGCTTGTGACCGAGGGTCGCGTTCGCCGTAGCCGTCTGTACTATCTGCGTAGCCTGAAGGGCAAGGCTGCACGTATTAAGCCCAAGAAGTTCTATTAAGCCCGATATCGCATCCGTGAACGGATATCGCATCACGGATGCGATTCTTTTTGTCAAGCAGCGCTATTCAGCCTTTTTGTCTGCCGCATAAGCGATCTTTTCTTTTTTTCTCGGCTTTATTTTTTCTCTTCGGCATGGCTGTTTTTCAGCCTGTCTCTGTTTGTCTTATGTCTGCCGGGGCAGACGCGGCTTCTTCAATATTATTTATTGCTTTTTTCACAGAAACGGATTGTCACAACATGATGCGGAAAAGAAAAACCGCGGCCGGTGAAATACCCGAAGAGCCGCAGCAGGAAGTGATCAATCTTTCCGAACTGAAATCCATGGGCATGGATCGCCTTGTGGAGCTGGCGGAAAGCTATGAAATTGAAAATGTCAGCGCAATGCGCCGCGAAGAACTTATTTTTTATACTCTTCAGGCTTGCGCTGCCCGCGGCGGTCAGCTTTTCGGAGACGGGGTTTTGGAAATTATGCCAGATGGCTACGGTTTCCTGCGTTCTCCTATTTCCAGTTATAAAATGGGGATGGACGATATTTATGTTTCTCCATCTCAGATACGTCGGCTGTATCTCCGTCCTGGAGATATTATTTCAGGACAAATTCGTCCTCCGAGCCAGACAGAACGGTATTTTGCTCTCTATAAGGTGCAAAGTATTAACTACGATGCTCCGGAGGTTACGCGTCATGTCGTGCTGTTTGATAATTTGACGCCTATTTATCCGGATCAGCAACTGATTATGGAAAACGGCGATAAGAATCTTTCCTGCCGGGTTATTGATCTGATGGCGCCAATCGGCCGGGGGCAGAGAGGGTTGATTGTCGCGCCACCCAGAACTGGAAAAACGGTTCTGCTGCAGCAAATTGCCAATTCCATCAATGCCAATCATCCTGATGTCCATTTGATTATTCTCCTGATTGATGAACGTCCTGAAGAAGTGACGGACATGAAGCGTACGGTCAAACATGCCGAGGTTATCAGCTCTACGTTTGATGAACAGCCTCAGAATCATAAGCGCGTCTGTGAGATGGTGCTTGAAAAAGCTAAGCGTCTTGTCGAACGCAAGCGGGATGTGGTGATTCTGCTTGATTCCATTACTCGTCTTGGCCGTGCGTACAATGCGACTATCCCGACATCTGGCAAGGTTCTTTCGGGAGGTCTGGATGCAAATGCTCTGCAGCAGCCCAAGCGTTTTTTTGGAGCGGCGCGAAATATTGAAGGCGGTGGCAGTTTGACAATCCTCGCAACAGCTCTTATTGACACCGGTTCTCGGATGGATGAAGTCATTTTCGAGGAATTTAAGGGAACCGGCAATATGGAAATTTATCTTGATCGGCATCTTGCGGAAAAGCGTATTTTCCCGGCGATTGATATCAATCGCACCGGAACCCGCAAGGAGTCTCTTTTGCTTCCTGAGGAAATGCTTAATCGCGTCTGGATTTTGCGCAAGATTCTTGCGCCTATGTCGTCCATTGACAGTATGGAATTTCTGCTGGATAAAATGCGCGGCACAAAATCGAATGCGGATTTTATTCAGGCCATGGCAAAATAGTCTGTTCCGTTGGTCTCACGTTCTCTTCAAAAGAGCCCGACATTGTTACATGCCGGGCTCTTTTTTACTCATTTGAAGACCTGATAGGTCTTTTTACAGTTGCGCGCTATTGGGATACAGCGTCCAGACGCCGCAGGGACAGATCCCTGCGCAGATACCGCATCCAATACAGCGTTCCGGATCCGATTCATAGCGGAAGCCTCGGGCTTCATCGGTTTTGACGCGGGAAATCGCGTTTTCCGGACAGGATTTGATGCACATACCGCAATCCCGGCAGCAGCCGCAGCTCACGCAGCGGGAATAATCGTCCCGAGGCGCAGGCAGTTCATTTTTGTCGCTTCGGCTGAAGTATTCGACTTGCATATGCTTTGCTTCAGGTTTGCGGGGAATCGGAATATATGGACGTCCCATGACATAGGCGTCAACGGCGTTGGCTACGTCATGTCCCGAACCGATAGCCGTAGTGAGCAGGCCAGGCTTGATGACATCGCCCACGGCGAAAACCCCGGGCAAAATGCTGCAGTCCGCTTCAGGAACGACCCAGCTGCCGCGGAATGTTTTGACGCCGACAGGCAGGAAATCGATCTTCGGCTCTTCGCCAATAGCGACAATGACCATATCCCCGGGGATCAGGTGTCCATCGGAAGTGATAATGCCGTCTTCAGTAATTTCCTGCGTATTTACGGGCCAAATCAGCTTGCCGCCGAGGGATTCGATATGCTTGATTTCCTTGGGGAAGGCTGCAGGAAGCTGTACGTCAATACAAGTGACGTTTTCAGCACCTTCGGCGAAGGCTCCGGCTGCAGCGTCCATACCGGCATTGCCGCATCCGATGACGATGACTCTTTTCCCGACTTTGGGGTGTTCTCCTCTGTTGACAGCCTTCATGAATTCCAAACCCGAAACAAGGCGTTCCTTGCCTGGCCAGTTGAACATACGGGATTTTGTTCCGCCTACAGCGACGACAATGGCATCGCTGGACGAACGAAGTTCCTCGAATTTCTGGCGATCAACCCTGCATGACGTGACATATTTCACGCCCATATCTTCAATGCGCTTGATTTCTGCAAGGAGTACGTCATGATCAAGTCTGGATCTCGGAATCACCTGTTCAAGCTTTCCGCCGATCACGCTGTCCGCTTCATAAACCGTGACGTCATGGCCTTTGCGCGCCAAATGCCATGCAGCTGAAAGTCCGCCGACGCCGGATCCGATAATACTGATCTTTTTTCCGGTAGAAGTATCGGGTTTCGGGACGTTGACATTGATTGATTCGCGGCCAAGCGCGCCTATCTGGATAGGGAAGTCAACGCTTCTTTTACGCGTGCAGGCATCCATGCACAGATGAGGACAAACGCCTCCGCATACGGATCCGGGGAAGGGCGAATAATCAAGAACCAGCCGGAACGCTTCTTCGCTTTTTCCCTCGCGCAGCAGGTTGAAACGCTTTTGAGTAGGAATATGCGATGGGCAGGCGTATTCGCAAGGAGCGGAGCGCAGTCCGTTGTCCCAGCTGGGGATACGCAAACGGTATTCGCCGCGCATGACCAGAGAGCTGACCTTGCAAACGTCATCCTTAACAATATCGCTGAAAATGCCGCCTGTTACCCAGCGGGAACGACGGAAATTGGTCAGCGACATGCGTTCCTTTTTTCTGCCTTTGGGGTTGGGAACGATTTTGCGCCATTCTGTCCAGTCGCACAGTTCAGAAATCAGTTCAGGACGTCCGATGGCATCCAGGAAAGGATACATTCCGTCAGAAAGAAATTCCAGATCCTGATCGTTGATCTGCTGAACAGAAACGTCTTTTTCCGCATAATTGCCCGGATTGCCGCGGAAATAGAGCACTCCCCCCACCATGCCCACGCAGGCGCGGTCGCCAAGGACGGAGGGATAGTCGGCACTGTCAAAACCGCAGACGATCATTTTGCCGCCGCCCATAAATTCGCAAGGGAAGGATCCGGTATTTTTCAAGACCCACAGTTCCGGTTCCGTGTAAAGCGGGTCGTGTTTCATCAGAGAGCCGGAACGCGTTCCGACGCGTCCGCCGATATAAATCGTACCGGAGGCGGCGCAATGCCCAGCAGTATCACCGGCATCGCCGCGCACGACAATATGCGCTCCGGAGTTCAGCCAGCCAACATCGGCTGGAGCCGGACCCTCAACGATGATTTCTGTCTTATCCAGCCCCATGCAGCCCAGACGCTGACCAGGATTGCTGACCGTAAAGTGCAGAGTTTTGCCTTTTTGGTTCCAAAGAGGCCCACCGATATCGTGCTGGCCTGAGGCTTTAATGAAGAATTCCGTCTCGCCCTGCGCGACGGCTGCGCTGATGCTCTGCAGGAGATCCTGCGTGGACATGCGCTGATGTCCCGTAAGTGTGTCAATACTGAACATGTTGCGAACCTCTTAGCAGGCGTAAGCGATATTGAGCTTGTCAGCGATGTCGCGGTTCGTAGCGACGAGCGCATCAGAACGGCCGACAGGAAGAGAACTGTTCCCGACGGGAGCCATGAGCTTGCGCAGTTCGCTATCAAAGGCGAGGACATAGTCGACGATTGCCTGAGCGGCCTTATCCACATCGAGTCGAGCCACAAGACGCGGATCCTGGGAGCATATGCCGTTTGGACAGCGTCCGGACGCACAGTTGTTGCAACGTCCGTTATCATTGCCAACGCAGCCGATGATTTGAGTCAGAAGCTTGGCGCAGAATACGCCGTTGGCTCCGAGGCAGATCATTTTAAAAGCGTCGGCTGCAGCATTGCCGGTCATGCCAATGCCACCGCCGGCCCAGAGAGGAATCTGTCCCTGAAGACCCTGCCCTGCAGCGGCGAGATAGCATTCGCGCAGTTTGGAGACTACGGGATGTCCGGTGTGATCCAGAGAAATTTCATTGGCCGCACCGGTTCCGCCCTGAATGCCGTCAATGAAAAATCCACCGCAGATCTTGTACGGATCTCGAAGCAGGTTGTTATAGACGGAAACGGAAGTAGCGGAAGCTGCGCATTTGATGGCAACAGGAACCCGGAATCCGAAGGCCGCATTGAGCGAAAGATGCATTTTCTGCACGGATTCTTCAATGGAGTAAAGACCCTGATGGTTGGGCGGCGAATGGAGGGTGGATTTCGGAACGCCTCGAATAGATTGAATGTGCGGTGCAACTTTTGCTGCGGGAAGAAGTCCTCCGTCGCCCGGCTTGGCTCCCTGACCGATTTTGATCAGCACGCCTGCAGGATCCGTCGTCATACGGGGAAGCGTCTTAATGATACGATCCCAGCCGAAATGGCCGGATGCGATTTGAAGAATGAAATACTTCAGATAATCGGACTCCATCAGACGGACGGGCATGCCCCCTTCACCGGAACTCATGCGGACGGGAAGTCCGCATTCCTCGTTCAGATAGGCCGTCGCAATGGCTACAGCTTCCCAGGCTCTGGTCGAAATGGCGCCGATGGACATATCGCTGAAAATCAGCGGATAAATCCAGTTGACCGGAGGCGTCTTGCCAGTTTTCACCAGCTTCCCATCTCTGACTTCCAGAGGCAGTTCCTTAGAAAGAAGCACACGCCCAAGAGGAGCCCGCATATCGAAAGTATGCCGTTCGGAATCGAGTGAGGGGTCAGTCATTTGGCTGATACGCCCCACGACGATAGCGTCCAGAGTCCGTTGCGTATTGAGATTCGTCCGTCCGCCCCGCTTGATGGGACCGTTTTCCCGGGCGATAACCGGAATTCGGTGATCGGGATTGCGCACAGGACGGATAGCCCCGTTGGGGCATACCTTGCAGCAGAAGCCGCATCCAACGCACAGATGATTGAGATCGTCTGTCCGTTGACGGATGACAGGCCTCGTCAAATGGCGTTTCTTGGGCATGGGCTGCGGCGTTTCCGAAACGGTCATGTCCTGTCGGGACATGGCTGCCTCAATTGCGTGCTGGGAGCATTGGGCGATGCAGTTGCCGCACATGGTGCAACGGGAGGCATCGTATTCGATGACCCACTTCAAATCACCGCGGGTGATGTCGAAAGCCTTTACTGTTTGCATCTCTCCACCTTCAGATCATTGTCGATGACGATAAGCTCACGTTCATCAGTATAGATGTCCTTTGAAGCATCACGATTCGGCATGATCGCGTTCAGACCGCAGACTTCAGAAGAAATAGCGACCATATCTCCTGTCGTGCCGATGACCACGGGACGGAGCTTCTTGGAATCACAGCAGCTGATCATTCTTCCATCGGGAAGCAGACCGATAATGGTGTTGGGTCCGTTGATTTCCAAATGCGCGAGGGTTTCGCGAATGAGCAGCAGCGCATCGCGATCTTCTCGCTGATCAATTTCCGTAAAGGGCAGCGGCGTGATGACGTGCTTGTAATAGACAAGAGGCCACTTCAGTTCATGCAGGATATAGTGGAGGCTGTAGAGAAAACACTGGGAGTCCGATTCAAAGCCGATGTATCCACGATGCAGGGGCTGCTGAAATTCCTTGTTTTTGGTAAAAAACGTGTTTTCTCCGTTGGCACACAGCGTATAGCCCTGCAGAAAGAACGGATGCGCCGCATAGCGGACGATATCGTAGTTTGTATTCTGACGGCACTGAATGACGATGTTGTTTGCCAGCAGAGGACAATCGTCATCCCACAGGCGAAAATAGGTTGCGATATCGCGAGGGTCGCCAATTTCCTTCAGAGTAAGGACATCAGGCCAGAAGGAATACACGAAGCCGGCATTTTCTTCTTCAAGCATTTTGCGGAGTTCAAGGCGAACGTCCAGCAGAACCTCACCTTTTTCATCCATGTCCGCATTCCTGTATTCCGGAGGATAGTCGAAGACAAGGAAGAGATAGGTCGGCATGGGCTTGATGTTCAGCCCTGGCTGGGGATCCAGACGGGGATGCCAGCTGAACATGAGCTTGAAACGGCGTTCGCGCATAAATTCGTCAATTTTAGGTACCATTTCAAGCGTGCAGGCCGCTGAAAGAAGCGGCAACTCCTTCCAATGCTCAAAGGGCCCGTGCAGGTCCTGCATGACCATTGCAAAACCGGAATTGTCATGCCCCTCCTGCTGGGGAAGCATCAGTTCCAGAGCCTTGGACGGTCTGACTGGAGAAAGGCTTTTGATTGAACCAATTCTGCACATAATCCTTTTCCTTAAAAAATGAAGTATGCGCCGGATGGCGCTTCTAATACAGTAACAGCAGACCTCAAAACTGTTCCCGACCGTGCAATCCGGAATAATCGTTATCAAAATTGTGATACTGCCGGAGCACTGATATGGACTTTTACAATTTTAGCAAAAAATGTGCTAAAGTCGTAAATTTTTTATAATATATTGAAAAAACAAGTTTTTTTCAAAGAAACTCCGTTTTTTATCAGTTGTCAGACAGGAACAAAATTCTACAAAAACGTAAAAAAAAGTAAAGTTTTTTAAGCAGGCTTAAAAAAAAGAAGAAACTGTTTTAAAAAATATCAGTAAAAACAGATAGATGCAAGATCCGATATGTAAAATACCGATTGGTATTTTTTTCCCCTCCTTGCCATGGTTCGGAGCATGATTATATTAGAGAACGAAAAATTTTTTGTTTACGAGGAAAAACATTATGACTGAAGCGGTGCGACACGAATTTCATGCGGAGACTCAGAAAGTTTTGCGTATCTTGACGCATTCTCTATATACTGATCGGGAAATCTTTCTACGAGAGCTTATTTCCAACGCATCTGATGCTCTGGACAAGCTGCGGTATCATCAGGCTTCAGGAACTGTGCCTGCGTCGTTCGATGCGTCAATGCCTCTTGAGATTCGTCTCTCGGCCGATAAAGCTGCCAGGACATTAACGGTGTCCGATACCGGCATCGGGATGACGGAAGAAGAATTGGTCAGGAATCTTGGTACGATAGCGCATTCGGGATCAGAGGATTTTATGCAGGCGGTAGGTGACAAGCCGGAAGCTTCCAGCATCATTGGGCGTTTCGGTATTGGCTTTTATTCTGTTTTCATGGTCGCCGATCGCGTTGAGGTGCTGACTCGATCCTTTGAAGAAGGCAGCAGGGCGTTGCGTTGGTCATCAGATGGAACAGGATCCTATGAAATTGAAGAAGTAGAGGATTGTTCCTGGAAACGCGGCACGGAAATCCGGGCCTGGCTGAAGGAAGACGCATCGGAGTTTCTTGAAGATTTCCGTCTGGAAAGTATTGTGCGCAAACATTCGGCTTTTGTTCCATTTCCGGTGCTGCTTGGAGACAAGCGTCTGAATACGACGCCGGCTTTATGGCGTGAGCCCCGTTTTTCCGTAACCAAGGAGCAGTACGCAGATTTTTACAAATTCCTGACCGGAGAGGAAACGGAACCTCTGGATACGCTGCATTTATCTGTGGATGTGCCGACGCAGTTCAGCGCATTGCTGTTTGTTCCCGGTACAGAGCAGAGAAATTTCGGGCCGTACAATGATCACTGGGGACTGGATTTGTACGTGCGCCGCGTGATGATTCGCCGGGAAGACAAGAATCTTCTTCCCGATTGGCTCGGATTCATCAAAGGTGTGGTCGATACCGAAGATCTTCCTCTCAATATTTCCCGGGAAACGCTTCAGGAAAATCGTATTCTGCGCGGCATTTCTCAGGCGCTGATCAAGCAGCTTTTGGGGCGTTTTGAAAAAACGGCGCAGGACACTCCGGAAGAATATGAAAAATTCTGGAACCTTCACGGCAAAGTCTTCAAACTCGGCTACAGTGATTTTCTGCACCGGGATCGCATTGTTCCTCTGTTGCGCTTTAATTCTTCCGCCTTTGATGCGCAGACGAAACTGACTTCTCTGGACGGCTATATTGAGCGGGCCAAGGAAGGCCAGAAGGAAATTTGGTATCTTGCCGCGTCCGGAAGAGAAGGAGCTGTTTCGAGTCCGTATATGGAGACGTTTCTGCGGAAGGGGATCGAAGTCCTGTATCTTTATGAGCCAGTTGACGAATTTGCTCTGGAATCCATCGGCAAGTACAAGGATTTCACCTTTAAGGCTGTCGAGCATGCCGATAGCTCCGTGCTTGATGCGTTCGCGGATAAGGAAGCGAAAACAGGTGGAGCTGAGGCACTTCAGGAAGACGAGTTGTCGGCTTTTGACAGTCTCGTCGCTTCCATGCGTACGCTTCTTGGCGATCAGGTTAAGGATGTACGCGTATCGCACCGCCTCACAGATAGTCCGGCCTGCCTGGTTGCGGATGATGGCGTTACCTCGTCCATGGATCGCCTGATGCGCGTGATGCAGAAGGATGAAACCATCCCCAAAAAGATCTTTGAGGTCAATCGGGATCATCCTCTGCTGAGGAATATGCTGAAAATGTACAGAAACGATGCCTCGGATGCAAATCTGGAGGATATGGTTCGTCAACTTTTTGACATGACGCTGCTTTTGGATGGCTATATGCGCGACCCGCATGATTTGGTGCAGCGTATGAACCGAACATTGGAAAAAGCCAGTGCCCTGTATGCGAAGAATGAAAAATAGCTGATTCTGGGGGTATAGAAACAAGGCTGCGTCCTGGTATGGAAACGCAGCCTTGTCTTTTGAAGACGTATGAAAAAAACACATGGATTGTGCGAGGTAAGGGCGTGATCCTCTTCTGAGACAGGATTATTCTTTTTTTTCTGAATTCTGATTTGCCTTCGTGAAGGTATCACTTTCTCTGGCAGACTGTACAGCAAAGGCGACGAGAAGCGGTCCGACAAAAATGCCGACTGGACCGAATGCTGCTAGACCGCAGATAATGGCGAGAACAAGCACAAGAACGGAGGCATCGATGCCAGTTTTCAGGAAGAATGGGCGCAGGAAGTTGTCAACACCGCTTACGACGATTGCGCACCATAGCGCGAGTCCAATCGTTGCCAGAAGCGTACTTTTGATCCAGAGCCAGATGCATATGGGAATCCAGACGAGAGTTGTGCCGATAAAGGGAATAGGTGCGACACAGGCAGCCAGTAGCCCCCAAAAGGCGGCTTGCGGCACGCCGGCTACGGAAAAGCCAAGTCCGCATAGAAAACCCTGAATCATGGCAACGAATACCACACCGATTAAAACCCCGAAGATAGCCTTGCGAAAAGCCGTGACGTAACGGGATACGACATCTTCGGGAAGCGATGTGATGCGGCAGGTAAATTTTTTAAACGTTGAAGCATAGTTGGCAAACAGCAGGCAGAGGAGAACGAAGAGACAGACAACGACTACAGCCTGAAATGCGCCGCCAAAGAATCCGACTCCTCCGGCAAGTATTTGACGGGTCAGGGAGCCAATCAGATCGGTGATATTCCCCGCCAGCTGTTCCAGTCCTCCGTCAAATCCGGGGATTTTTTTTAAGGCTGTATCGACATTATGATACAGTGTCTGAGCACGGACTCCGTGCATCCATTCCGAAGTACGCAGCGCATCGAGCGTGCGGAGTCCTGCCAGAGCCTGCGGTGTAACGAGTGATACGATGACGACGATAGGAAGCATCACGGCGAACCCGATGGAAGACGCATAGGCCATCATGCCAATGCGGGGAGAAAGCCAGCTGGTGCACTTTTGATAGAAAGGATAGGTCACGCAGGCGATGCACGCGGCCATAAAGGTTGTAATCGGATAGGGAATAAGCAGGAGGATCCATGCTGTCATGGCGCAAAGGGCAAGGATACGGGACATACAAGCCTCCTTTTATAGGCAGTGCATTGGTGATATCTATGCGTGACAAAGAAAAAAAAGACAAGAGCAGAGCTTTCTTTTTGCAAGAAAATTAGGATATTGTAAAAAAACAGGATGGCTATATCAGCCATTCTGAAGAATCATTGTTTTTTCGTCGATCATCCAACTTTTATGAAACATAACAATAAAGGATTCAGTGGTTTTTCGACTATGCGCATCGCTGTTGCTGGAACCGGTTATGTGGGGTTGAGTCTTGCTGTTCTCCTGGCGCAGCATAACGACGTAACGGCCGTAGATATTGTGCCGAATCGTGTTACGCTGATAAATCATGGTCAATCTCCCATTCGGGACAGCGAAATAGAAGATTTTTTACAGAACAGACCGTTGCATTTGACGGCGACTCTTGATGGAGAGAGCACATATGCGGAATCGGATCTGATTGTGATCGCAACGCCGACGAATTACGATGTCCGGCGCAATGATTTTGATACTTCTTCCGTGGAAACGGTGCTTTCTCTGATTGAAAAAGCGAATCCTTCAGCAACGGTCGTCATTAAGTCAACGGTTCCAGTAGGGTATCTTGCCGAAGTTCGAAAACGTTTTGCTCTTCCGAACTTGTTATTCTCTCCGGAATTCCTGCGCGAGGGGCGGGCATTGTATGACAATCTCCATCCTTCCCGCATTATTGTCGGTGTGCCTCATGGCTGCTCGGACGATCTGCGTAAGCGTGCGGACGCTTTTGCCGGTCTGCTTCATGAAGGGGCTGAGGATGAAAATATTCCGACGCTGATTATCGAATCCACTGAAGCGGAAGCCGTCAAGTTGTTTGCGAATACCTATCTTGCCATGAGAGTGGCGTTCTTTAACGAACTGGATACGTATGCGGAACTTCACGGCTTGAAAACGGAACAGATAGTCCGGGGAATTTGTTTCGATCCCCGTATTGGACAGTATTATAACAATCCCTCTTTCGGCTACGGAGGCTATTGTCTGCCCAAGGATACCCGGCAGCTTCTGGCAAATTTCAGCGGTACGCCGAATAACCTGATTCGGGCCATTGTCGAATCCAATGCAACGCGCAAGCAGTTTGTGGTGGATCGCATTCTTGCCAGAAATCCAAGGACTGTGGGCATTTATCGCCTTACTATGAAGGCTGGCAGTGACAATTTCCGGCAGTCCGCTATCCTGGATATCATGGAAAGCCTGCAGGCGCACGGAGCGCAGATTATCGTGTATGAACCCACTGTGCATGATGATGTTTACGAAGGATTTTCTGTCTATCATGACTTCAGCCGTTTTGCCGAAAATTCTGATGTCATACTTGCCAATCGGCTGGGTGAGGAACTGAAAGGCTACGAAGATCGGGTATATACTCGGGACATCTTTGCCAGAGACTAATCCGGACGGCAATTCAGCTGGTTGCCGTGATCCTGCCGGATCCCGTGAAGGCAGCTGCGTTTTTGACTTTTTCCCTTGCAGTGCTACCATGGAAACAACCCTTAAAAAGGAGTCGTTCATGTTGCAGATGATACGAAAAACATCTCTTGCCCTGATGCTTTGCGCGGTATTCGCCTTGACGGCCGTTGCGGCTCCAGCACCGGACAGCTTCGCTCCCATCGCCGCCGCGACAGGGAAGGCTGTTGTCAACATCAGTACAGAGAAACATATTCAGGGGGGAACGCAGGCGGATATGTTCCGTGGGCTGCCTCCGGAATTTGAGCAGTTCTTCCGTTTTTTTGAAGGACGAGGAAACCGTGCGCCGCGCACGAAGCGTTCGCTCGGTACGGGCTTCATTATTTCTTCCGACGGCTATATCGTGACGAATAATCATGTCGTTGCCGGGGCGGATACGGTGCTTATCAATCTTCAGGGAACGAACGGCAAGGACGAATCGCTTCCTGCCAAAATCATCGGATCTGATGCGGAAACAGATTTGGCTTTGCTGAAGGTTCAGGCTCCGCAGAAGCTCCCGTATCTGGAATTCGGCGATTCCGATCGGTCTGAAGTCGGGGAATGGGTGCTGGCTATCGGCAATCCGTTCGGCCTTGGGCATACGGTAACGGCCGGCATTTTAAGCGCCAAAGGGCGCGATATCCGTTCCGGGCCGTATGACAACTATCTTCAGACAGATGCTTCCATCAATCCCGGCAACAGCGGCGGTCCGCTGATTGATCTGAATGGCCGTGTGATCGGCATCAATACGGCTATCATCGCCAGCGGTCAGGGAATCGGCTTTGCGATTCCTTCCAACATGGCTTCGCAGATTATCGCTCAGCTGCGGGATCATAAGCGCGTCGACAGAGGATGGCTTGGCGTGACCATTCAGGATATGGACAGCAGGACAGCCAGAGCCATGGGGCTGGATCCTCAGGCTGGCGGCGTGCTTATTGCTTCAGTGCTTCCGGGGCAGCCTGCTGAAAAAGCCGGTCTTCGTTCGGGTGATGTCGTCCTCGAAGTGAACGGCATGAAAGTTACGGATCAGAAAACGTTTATGCGGGCTATTGCTACGAGTGCTCCGGGATCGGGAGCGAATTTGAAAATCTGGCGCAATGGCCGAACAGAACGCCGTTCCGTAACGCTTGGAACGCGAAACAGTGAAAATCTGCAAGCGGAATCCGGTCTGCCGGCTCGAAAAAATACATCAGAATATACCAGTTCCGCTCTTGGTTTGACCGTTCAGGAAGCAAAGGGAGAAAAGGCCCGCCAAACATACGGCAGCGAAGGGATGGTCGTGGTTAATGTGGAGCAGGGTAAGCCAGCTGCGGAATCCGGCATCGCTCCTGGAGACCTTATCGTATCGGCCAATCTTGATGACGTGCGGACGGTGCGTCAGTTTGAAGCTGCTTTGAAAGGCGCGGCGAAACGAAAAGCGGTTCTTTTCCAGATCGTCAGGCGCGGGCAGACTTTCTTCCGAACATTGGAAATGAAATAGCACTGTTTTGAACATATTGAAGCCTTCTTTCCGCCTTATGACGGAAGGAAGGCTTTTTTGATATGCTGGCAGAGATTCAATGTCGAGAAGAGGTGCGATCTTTTCTTTTGCTGGACTGTTTCGCAAATACTAGTGATTTTGCATCACTCTCAGGCCATTCGCCACCACCAAAAGAGCAGTACCCACATCGGCAAAAACAGCCATCCACATGGTCGCGCTTCCGGTGAAGGTCAGAGCAAAAAACGTCGCTTTGAGGGCAAGTGTCAGGGTGATGTTCTGCACGAGAATAGCATATGTCGATTTGGACAGGCGAATGAAGCGTGGAATTTTTCGCAGATCGTCATCCATAAGTGCGACGTCGGCAGTTTCGATGGCTATGTCGGTTCCCTCGCCAGCCATGGCAAAGCCAATATCAGCCTGAGCCAGCGCGGGCGCATCGTTGATACCGTCGCCTGCCATGCCGACACTGTTTCCTTTTTGCCTGAGCTGTTTGATAACGGCAAGCTTGTCTTCCGGGAGCAGATTGGCACGGAAATCATCCACACCAACCTGCGCGGCGATGACCTGAGCTGTGTGTTCATTATCCCCTGTCAGCATAACAGTCTTGATGCCGAGCTTTTTCAGCTCCATGATCGCTTCCAGACTGCTTTCTCTGACAGTATCGGCCACGGCAATCAGGCATTGTACGCCGTTTTCTTCCATCAGGGCGACAACCGTTTTGCCCTGTTTTTCAAGTTGCAGTATCTTTCTCTCGATTAGAGTCGAATAGAGATTCAGTGTTTCGGCCATTCTGTGGTTGCCCAGATACCATTTGCGTCCACCGATAATACCGCTGGTTCCCTGCCCGGGAATAGCGGTAAAGTCTGTCACTGGAAGTGTCTGAATGCCGGATTCAGTTGCAGCCTGTGCAATGGCTTTTGAGACAGGATGGTCGGAAAGGGCGGCAAGACTGGCTGCAAGCATTTTCAGATTCTGTTCCTCGTCCTGTCCTATGCAGATAAAGTCCGTCTGTTGGGGATTGCCATAAGTAATCGTACCTGTTTTGTCCAGAGCCAGCAGTTTAAGTCGTCTGCCCTGTTCAAGGAACAGCCCGCCTTTGATTAGAATGCCCAAGCGGGTCGCGGCTGCCATCCCGCTGACGATACTGACTGGAGTGGAAATGACCAGTGCGCACGGGCAGCCGATAACAAGTACGACAAGAGCGGTATAGCAAGAGTCTATCCAGGCACTGTCAAAAAGCAATGGAGGAAGCAGAGCGGAGAGAATGGAAATCAGAAAAACAGCAGGAGTATAGTATTGGGCGAAGGCATCTACAAACCGCTGTATGGGGGCCCGGCTTCCTTGCGCATCCTCTACGGCATGAATGATGCGAGCGAGCGTGGAGTTTGCAGCTGCTGCGGTCGTTTCAAATTCGAAAGATCCGGATTCGTTGACTGTTCCGGCATACACAATATCGCCCTTCTGTTTTTCAACCGGCATGCTTTCTCCGGTGATAGGCGACTGGTCGACCATCGATCGCCCAGAAAGCACAAGACCATCAAGCGCGATGCGCTCCCCTGGCTTCACACGCACGCGACTTCCGACAGATACTGTCTGGATGTCCATTTCGCGCCAACATCCATTTTCCTGCAATACTGTTGCGGTATCAGGGGTAAGGGCAAGCAGGTTTTTGATAGCATTGCGAGCTCTGGCCAAGGCTTTTGCTTCAATTGCTTCTGACACATTGAACAAGACCATGACCATAGCCGCTTCAGGAAATTGACCGATGAGAACGGCTCCTGTAACCGCGACGGACATCAGGGCATTGATGTTCAGGTTGAAATTGGAAACAGCCAGCCATCCCTTCCTGTAGGTTGTCAGTCCGCTCAGCGCAATGGAAATGACAGCAAAAAGCAGCGGCAGATATTCCAGGACGGCTTGGCCTAACGCTGAGCCATGCAGCCAAAGGTCGCTGCTTCCCCATGCTTTCATGAGTTCCGAGCCTTCTGAAAAAGCAGCAAGGATCAAAGCAATGGTGAGTTTCTTCCAGGGAATTTCGGGGACTGGAAGGGCGTTGCCTTCTTCTGAATTATGACAAGTCGTCTCTTCTCCTGAGGCAGAGACGAGTACCTCAGGCATCATATCGATCGATCTGAGAGCTGTTTCGATGACATCAGTTGAAGTCAGATCGTGATAGTAGACAGTCAGTTCTCTCTGGATGAGATTAAATTCAAGCCGGGTGATTCCGGGGACAGCTGCGAGCTTTTTTCTGATAAGTCCCTCTTCCACCGGACAATCCATGTTAACGATACGGTACTTGACC
>JAQXLA010000009.1 GCA_029011315.1 Desulfovibrionaceae bacterium | reverse complement strand
CCTTGTTCCCTATTCGCTCTTCACTTTTCAAAGAACAGCTCGTTCTCATTCGTAAAGCGAATCAATATCCCCTTCGCTCTACCCTGTCAACAAGTTTTTTCAACTTTTTTTCGCTTCAGCTCCCAGCCTCACGGCCTTTCGCTCTCGGCGTTCGGCTCTTATGAACGATTTCCAGCAGCCTGTCAACTACTTTTTTCAAAAAAATTTTCACACCCTGCGATCCGGCTGCCTTACCATCCTCCCGCAGACGACGAAAAGCCTTGCCCGCTTGCTCACTCCCACCTGTCAAAGCCCTCTTCTGCTTTTTCTTCACTTCTTCTCTTGCCTTTCTGAACTTCCTGTTTCAAAGTGTACCCCAATAAAGAAAGAACTCCTTTATCGACTCAATTTTTCTAAATTCATTATCAAAATCAAACTTTGCTTGTGAGAAAGCTGTATGCAAGGAACATTTCATATCCTGACTTTTGGATGCCAAATGAATCTCAATGATTCAGCCTGGCTTCATCGTGCATTGACGGTATCTGGAATGCATGAAGCTCCCATTGAATTGGCGGATTTCATTCTTCTCAATACATGTTCCGTAAGAGACAAACCGGAACAGCGCGTCTATACAGCTCTCAAACGAATTGAATGGCTGACACGAAACAATCCTCGGGCTTTTGTCGGAATAGCTGGATGCGTTGCGCAGCAAATCGGAGAAAACTTTTTTCCCCGTTTTCCCCAAGTGCGTCTGGTCGCCGGTGCCGACGGAATGTCCCGTATTCCTGACGCTGTTGAAGAACTGTTCCGTTTTCCCGAAAAACGTTTCTGCTTTACTCATTTTGAAAAAAAATATCTGGAACGTCCCAATCGAATCCTCGATTCCTGCCCTCACGGACAGATACCAATTTCTCCAATTGCCTATGTCAACATCATGCAGGGATGCGACAATTTTTGTACTTACTGCATTGTGCCGTTTACCAGAGGACGGCAAAAATCCCGCAATCCCCAAGACATTATTCAGGAATGCAGAGATCTGCTGAGCCGAGGAGTACGAGAGATCACTTTGCTTGGACAAAATGTGAATGCCTTCGGCAAGGATCGACTGACACAGGGCGAATCCGATCACAGTTTTTCCGATCTGCTGCGCCTCACAGCACAACAATGCCGCCGACACTCCCCTTCTGTACGGCTTCGCTATGTAACACCGCATCCTAAAGATTTTACAGATGAGGATATTGAACTTTTTGCGGAGCTGTCTGACACGCTTTGTCCAAGGCTGCACCTTCCCATGCAGTCAGGATCGAATCCGATTCTCAAACGCATGGGACGCCGCTATACAATGCAAACATTCCTAAATCTGATCGAAAAACTGCGCAAAGCTCGACCAGATTTGGCTCTGTCCACAGATTTAATCGTCGGATTTCCCGGAGAAACAGAAGAACAATTTCAGGAAACGTTGGATGCTGTGCGGGAAATTGGCTTCATGTCCAGCTTTTCATTCTGCTATTCCGACAGACCCGGGACGGCGGCGAGCAGAATGACCGACAAAATCGATCCCGAAATTCAAGGAGAACGGCTCACCCGACTTCAGGAGCTTCAGGAAGAGCTGTCGAATCGCTGGCTGCAGGGACGAATAGGTCTTGAAACGGAACTTCTTTTAGAGGGATTGAGCAGAAAGCAATCTGACGATCCCAGGTTGGAAAGCTGGAAGGGACGGGATCCCTGGGGGGATGTGGTAAATATTGCGCTGCCCCAGCATATTGGCAGAACCGGATCGCTGATTCGGGTACACATCCAGGAAGCCAAAAAGCATTCTTTGATCGCCGTCCCTGCTGACAGAGCCGACGCATAAATTCTGATCTTCAGCAGCATCTTTTACGAGTTGAGCAATATCGGCAATGTTTGACTTTCATCGCATCATCTCGCTGTCAGACAACGATCTTCCTGCTGAGGTCATTGGCAGATCTGGAGCATCCGGATTTCAGGGAATCGGACTGATTCTCCGTACCGACGGGTCCTGCGATCTGCCAGATTTCAGAAAACTGATTCCAGTCTTGCGCCGATACGCACTTTGCTGGGGGCCGGATATCCTCATCGGAGTGGAGCTGTGCGGCATTCCTCCGGCTATGGCAGAAGAGATAACAGCTACTGTTCGAAATTTCGGAGCCGAGCTGATTCTTGGACGGGGAGAAGGCATCAATGCAGACTATTCGGGAAAAAACAGGGGCATGAATCTTGCCTGGATTGAAGCAGGTGTCGATATCATTACCTGCCCAGGCCTTTTAACACCGGAGGATGCAGCATTAGCGGCAGAAAAGCGGATATTCATGGAGCTGAGTCTGGAACATCCTCATTGTCTTGCCAACGGACATCTGGCAAATCTCGCCCGAGTCTTCCATTTTCCGCTCACAATAGGATCCGGCAATAGACTGAAGAACCAGTCGATCGAAACGGCGGAATTATTTCTTGCAGCTGCGGTCGGCGCAGGTCTGTCTAAAGACGAAATTTTGGAAATGAATCGTCAGGAACACCGGCTTCTTCAGAAGAAACTCCTTCCCGTGGTTTCTGCATGACCTGTTCCAACACCAAATCAGGATAACATTTTTCTCAGGATGTACTAAAAAGGCGTGCGATAGACAGTAACCGTATCGCCTCCTTTTCCCTGCCTTCCCTGAGATGTCACGACGATCAGTTTTTCAGAAGGACTGACCGCAAGTCCGACAGCATAGGGAGGAACCGGTGCAGAAGCGGCAATTTTCCACGATGCAACATCAACGCACACGATCTTCGACTGCCGGTTGCAGCTGACGTACAGGCGTTTGCCATCAGGAGAAACCGCCAGGGTTCTGGCACCTGATCCGACAAACAGCTCTCTGCCCCGATATGCCGATGTCGTCTTACCTTCGGAACGCTCTAACGTTTGAATGAGCTTGCCAATATTCAGCGCAGAGACAATGCCGGAAGCATTGGAAGAGACATAAAGCGTGTTTTCATCAGGCGAAACGACCATATGTCTCGGCGTGTGCGCTACACTGATTAGGGTTCCGATATTCCGTCCGCTCTCCATGTCAAAAGCCGTAATGCCTCCTTCATGCATTTTCCCGACAAAAAGATAGCGGCTGTCCGGAGTGAATGCCGCGCCGCGCAGACACTGGCCGCAAAAAGAATCTCTATTCGGAGGAAGGTTTTTCATTTGCAGACGAGAGCCGGAAACTAAAAGCTTTTTATAATGAAATTCTGCAGGATCCTGACCCTGAATATCAATGAGACCAATGCTGTTATCACCCCAGTGAATGATTGCCATTGTTTTTCCGTCAGGAGACGGCACCAGCATCTTTGCCAGGGGCCCGGTTGGCATAACACGCACAATCTTTTCCGTCTGCGTATCAATAATTGCCACAGCAGACGGAGAAGAAGCCCGAGAATCATAATCTCTACGGTAATACGTCACCCATAGATAGCGGCCTCCATGAGAAAACGCGCTTTCCACAGGCTTTCCACCAAAGCAATTACGCAGAGACGGAGAAACAGGGACTTGATATTGATAATCGAACAGCGTCGTTTCATTTTCGAAAAAAAGGTGCTGATCTTCCAAGCCGAAACGATGTTCAATAACTTTCAGGATCTCCAACGTATCGGCACTGCAAACCAAAGTTTTCATACCTTCCAGAGCATTGACATAAAAGACCCTGCCATCAGGACGAAAAATCGCAGATTTAGGCGAACGAATATGAACGCTGCGCATGACTTTTGCAGTCGTCAGCTTCATATTCTGTGGCGTATCGTATCCCGGATCTTCTAGATTGCCATTTCTGTTTTCAGGAGAAGAAAAAGCTTCCTGCAGGCCTTGCAAACTTTCCGGTGTTTCGAATCCGTTCCGATGACTTTCGGCGATATTCTCAGCCTGAGCGGAACAGGCCGCCTGAAGAATAGAAAATGCCATCCCCAAAACAATCAACCATCCTTTTATAAGGCTATAGCGAATCATGCCATCTCCGTAACAGATCATGAATCCTCTTTTCACTTCGTTCTGAGCAAACACAGTGTTTCACAACAAAAAAGCCTCCCTTTTGGGAGGCTTATCATATTCTTATGGAGCCTTTGAGCAGAATTGAACTGCTGACCTCATCCTTACCAAGGATGCGCTCTACCAACTGAGCTACAAAGGCATATTCGTATCCGTTTGGACACAGTCAGTGTGTATACGGAAACCTGTGAAGCGTCAAGCTATTTCTGCAAATTTTTTTCACACGGACAGATTCCGCGTTCAGAATTTCTGATAAACTCAGTAAATTCAAAAATCTCCGGGAAATCCGGATATCGCGTCTCCAATTCCTGAAGTGCGTCCTTTCGGAGCATATCACTGCGCCATACAAGCTGAAACGCTTTTTTCATCGCGGCAATCAGCTCTTTTGACGCACCGGCACGGCGCAGTCCGACAAGATTCGGCCCCTGTACGGCACCGTGTACACGAGAAAGGGCAGCAACGAGCATCCACGGGGGAACATCCTGAGACACTCCCGTAATGCCTCCGACAAATGCATGTTTACCAATGCGGGAAAATTGGTGCACAGCACATAAGCCGCTCAAAATTGCCCAGTCGCCAACAGTGACATGTCCGGCCAGGGTAGCCGCGTTCGACATCACAATATGGCTGCCAAGCAGACAGTCATGCCCCACATGCGTGTACGCCATGAACAGATTATCGTCGCCGATGCGCGTAACGCCGCCTCCCGCAGATGTGCCTCTGTGCATCGTGGAAAATTCGCGGATTCTGTTTCTGCTGCCGATTTCAAGCCAGGACTCTTCTCCCCCGAACTTCAAATCCTGCGGCTCACCTCCAACCTGCGCATGAGAAAACACATGGTTGTCATTCCCCATGCGAGTAAAGGACTTAATCACCGCATGTGCCTCGATGCGGGATCGATCTCCGATAACGACATGATCCTCGACAATGGCATATGGCCCGATTATGACGTCTTTGCCGAGAGAAACATTTTCTCCGATGATTGCCGTAGAATGGATGTTCACAGCATCTCGCCCCGTTCCTGAACGGCAGCCGTCAATTCCGCTTCAGCAGCCAGTTCTCCATCCACAAAAGCCCTGCCTTCCATCTTCCATAATTTCAAACGATGACGAATCAGGCGACATTCAAGATCCAGCCGATCTCCCGGCACAATCTGCCTGCGAAATCGCACATGTTCCATGCTGGTAAAAAGAAAAAGCTTGTCTTGAACTTCTTCCGCATTTTTCAGCAGGCTTTGCAGAATCAGGATACCTCCGGCCTGAGCCATGGCTTCAACAATCAATACCCCGGGCATAACAGGAACTCCGGGAAAATGTCCCAGAAAAAAAGGCTCATTAAACGTCACATTCTTATGCGCCCAGATTTTATCCATCTCAATGATATTATCGACACGATCCACCAGAAGAAACGGATATCTGTGGGGGAGAAGCTGCAGGATTCTGCTGATCGGCAGCGTTGTTTTCAAAGAATTTTCAGATGTCATGCCTTTTCCCTTTCATTCTGTTCTGTTTCCAGAGCAGCAAGCGCCTTTTCAAGTTTTGAAAGACGTTTAAAGATATCCGGATATTTCGGCATAAGCGCCAATGTTTTCATAAAAGTAGCGTAATCAACAGCTGGAGATCCGCCTACAGTTGACGAATCGGCAATATCCTTGGCGACGCCGGACTGAGGTCCGATCGTAACGTTGTTCCCGATATGCAGATGTCCGGCAACGCCGACCTGTCCTGCCAGCGTACATCCGTCACCGATATGCGTCGAGCCGGAAATGCCCACCTGAGAAACAATGAAGGTGTTCTTCCCAACTCGCACGTTATGCCCAAGCTGCACGAGATTGTCGATTTTGGTGCCGTCTCCTACGGTTGTGGAATCAAGTACGGCTCTGTCAATAGCGGTATTCGCACCGATTTCCACATTTCGGCCGATCTGGACATTACCTGTTTGAGGAATTTTTTCGATTCCGGCTTCCGTTTTGGAAAAGCCGAAGCCGTCAGCTCCAAGAACGGCACCGGCATGAATAATCACACCCTCATCGATGTGCGTATCATCCATCAAAACAACGTTGGGATAAAGAACAGACCGGCTCCCGACATGCACACCGGGGCCGAGATAGCAGCCGGAATAAATAACGACGTTATCGTCTATCACGACTCCGGACTCGATGCAGGCAAAAGGATAGATCGTTGCATTTTCGCCGATTTTCGCATCAGGATGAATGAAAGCCAGCGGGCTAACGCCCTGAAATACGCCTTTTTTCTTCGCAAAAAGCTGCAAAGCACGCCCGAAATCCTGATACGGCTGCATACTGATCAACGCACGCTGCACCTTATCAGCATATTCTGGATGCACGATTACGGCTCCAGCCTGCGTTTTGGGCAGAAACTCGGCATATTTGGGATTCGCAAGAAAGGAAAGCTCAGAGGGACCTGCATGCTCCAGCGTGCCAATCCCTTTTAATTCAATATCTTCGCCCCGGCACTCAAGTCCGAGGCGCGCGGCAAGTTCAAAAAGTGTCATCAGGCACCCTATTTTCTTTTGCTTTTACTGTCTCCTCCAGTGGAGGAAGTGGAAAACCGACTACCATTCGCCTTCCAAATCCGATTGACCTCAGCAAGCATGTCCTTTTGAATGTCCATCTGAGGAACAGTGAAAATCACTCCGCCGGCTACGGCATCGAGCACAAGGTCAAGTCCTTTTTGCTTCGCGACATTGGCAGCGGCCTGATAAATTTGCTGAGCCATGCTTTGACGGATCTGCGCATTGGTATTTTCCACTCTGCGAGCGAAATTCCTGGCTTTTTCCTCATAGGCACGGCGGGCTTTCATGAAATCATTTGCTTTTTCTTCACGGGCTTTCTCAGACAGGCTGGAAGCCTGAGCACTGAGCTGTTCGGCCCGCTTCTGAAGGTCCTTACCCTGAGACTCAAGCTGGCGTTTTTCCGCACCAAAATCACTTTCCATTTTTTTTCTGGCTGCTTTCGCGGCATCGCTGTCCATCACAACTGATTCCGAATTAAAAATACCGATTTTTACATCAGCGGAAAAGGACGTTCCGGCAAACATCAGCACAGCTGCGAGTACCAGAGAACACATTCTGATCATTAGCTTACTCCCCCTGCGCTCTGCGCAATAATCAATGTATAAACTTTTTTTTCAATATCCCCGAGATGACCTTCCGTCAAGATACGCGACTGGACATCCCCAGTTTCTTAAGCAAGTAGAAGCGCAAGAACAACGACAGTTAACGCCTCCGCTCCCTACGTGATAAAAAATCTTCAGAGCTCAGATTTTCTCCTATTCGACGTCCTCCGGACAAAAGACGATGTTGTGCAGAAACAAAAACAATCCAGTGGCGTTCGCTTTCTCCCTTTTTTTACGGAAAAAGAGGAAAAATTGGAAAAATCAGCAATCAGGCGCGTTTCATCTTCCGCATCGAAATCGACTCTGACGCATTGCAGGAGACCGTCATGAAAGAGCTGTTTCACCGGGAAATCCTTCTGAGGCTCCACATTGCGAAACGTCAGCACAAGCCGAGGAGGCCGCTGTCTTTTCCGGTCGCCATACAGGGATTCAATGCGCCAAACCGTGACATCTGTACCGAACTGAAAATCAATTCGGGAAAGTTGCCTGCCGATGGAACGGCTTCTGACATGCAGCAGCGCAGCTTCAGTATTCGCTGAAGTCAACATCTCCTGATGCTGCTTGATCTCTCCCTTTGCGCTGTCCGCTACTTCTCCTCTGAATCTGGCGGAAAAGCTGCCGGACACCGCAAAATTTTGCGGATCTTCTGCTTTTTGCTCCTCTGGAGGCTGCTGACCGGCCTCTTTTTCCCTCAAGAGCTGATTCAGCAGTTCCATGGCTCTCGGAGCCATATCACCTCTTGGATAGTCCGCACACAGTCGTTTCAGCCGTTCTTCTGCCTCGGAACGATTCCCGAGCAGCTCCAACACAATGGAAGCCGCATGAAACAATGCATCATCGGCCAGCACTTGAACCGGATATTGACGGACAAGCTGATCGAACCGTTCCACCGCCTGAACGGCAAGAAATCGCTCTCCTGACAATTTTGCCGCATGCTCTAAAGCCAGACCGGAACGATACAGGGCAGCCGGAGCCTTGCCCCATGCCGGATTCCGCCGCGCCATTTCAAAAAAGCTCTTCGCATAGCCTTGCATTGACTCGACATCTTCACTTTCACTCTGTCCCTGACTGGCAACAGCTTTTGCAAAACTTTTCCGAAGCCGCGCATACTCCGCATCCGGAGCCGTATATGCCGAAGCACAATAACAGAAAACACAGGCGCTCAGAGACACCAATATTGTCCAAATTCTCGAATACGCCATGCTTCCGGTTCTCCGGCCTAAAAGAATTGCCCCATTGAAAATTCAAATCGACCGCCAGGATGCCTGCCGTCAACATTTTTGTCCAACGGATACCCGTAAGCAAACCGCAGATCTCCCATGGGAGAACGCCAGCGCAGCTCCAGTCCTACGGATTTTTTGATCTGGGTAAACGCATCGTTTTCCCTGGAATCAACGTTAAAGCCCGCATCGAAGAAAGGCACCAGAGCCAAACCAAGCTCTTTGTGGAAGGTCCAGATGTATTCAACATTGACAAACCCCATACGGTCACCGCCGAGCTCATCGTTATATTCCGGATCCTTCGGTGCGATATCATCGGAGTCATAACCGCGAATAGAATCAATGCCGCCGATGAAGAACCGGTCAAAGACAGGCACCGTTTTACCCGTGTTACGGAAGACACCTCCCAGTCTGCCGCGCAAATGAAAGATATGATCAGGATTTTTGAACAGCGTATAAAAGCCCTGTCCTTCAATCATCGGCTTGAAGAAATTATCATTGCCGCCGAGACCGCCACCACCGTATTCAAGGAAAATTTTCGCAATATGCCCTCTGGTAGGACGTTCCCTGTTATCTGTTGAATCATATCCCACACCGGCACTCACAACGCTGGACAGATTCTTTCCTTCATAATCCTTATACGCATGGGGAGCCTGTTCAGGAATATTATACAAAGTATAGCGATCCAAACGGTATCCTAAAGAAGCGGAGGTGTATTCCCCAAGAGGATAAATGAAGCGCATCGTATTGCCTATGGTCTTTTTCTCAAAGTCATCCCATTCTTCTCTGCGCACATAGGCATCGTAGGTAAAGCCTAGATCGGTGTCATACAGACGGGGATTGGCAAAAGAGAGATCCAAGTAGGCCGATTTCTTCGAAAGGAAGCCGGTTAATGCCAACTGGTAACCGCGACCGAAGAGATTTCTTTCCATAATGGTACCGGAAACACCGACACTATAGTAAGTGGAATATCCGACACCGGCGGAAATCATGCCCGTATTATCCTCCTTGACGCTGACCTTCAGATCCACTTCATCCTGACTGTCTGCAGGCACAAGAGATGAATCCACATCGGAAAAATACCGCAGACGCGTCAGACGCTCATTCGTCCGGCGCAATTTGGATCCGTCAAAAACATCACCATCGGCAAGGCGAAGTTCTCGAAGAATGACGTTGTCTCTGGTGCGCATATTGCCATCAAGATTGACGCGCCGAACAAAGACCTTCTGCTTCTTCGTTACGGCATAGATGACGTCTATGCTCTGCTCTTCCATATTTTTGCGCGTATCCACATTGACTTCGGCATAGGCATATCCGAAATTCGAATAGTAGTCCGTCAATGCCTTGATGTCATTGTTCATAACTGTTGCCGACCAGTATTCTTCAAGTTCCTTGTGCTCATCCAGAGCAATGACTTCAAACAGGCGCTCTTCAGTATCGATCAGATCTCCACGAAAACCAATTTCGCCAAGTTTATACCGAATACCTTCGTTGACGCGAAACGTCACGATAATGCCATCTTCCTCATATGAAATTTCCGGAGCTGAAACACGAATATCCACAAATCCCTGGTTCCATCCAAAAACAGTAATGGCGTTAGTATCCCTCTCCATATGCTCTTCACGCAAGACTCCCGTACCGGTAAACCAGGACAGAATGCCGCGTTCCTGCAAAGCCAGCTGTTTCTTGACATCTCCCTCATCAAGCTGATCAAGGCCTTCAATCTTCACTTCCTTGATATACAGCTTGTTCCCCTCCTTAACATCAAAAACCAGCAAAGCGGATGATCCGTCTCTACGGGCTTCAGTATGATGGGAAATCTCAACCAGGTAGTAGCCCTCTTTACGATACAGCTCCATAATCTTTTGAATATCTTCAGACAGCAGCCGTTCATTCATTACCGAGCCGGTCTTCAAAGACATCGCGGCAAGAATATCGTCCTTTTTTACGGCTTCAGAACCGTTAATAACCACATCCTCGATTTTCGGCTTTTCCTGAACAGTAAAGACCAGGACTTTGCCCTCGACATCGCTTTCAATATCGGCTCTGACATCGCTGAAGTATCCAAGATTCCAAATTTTCTTCACTTCGTCATTGATTTTATCCAAATCAACGGGATCTCCCTTGCGGATGGACAGCCGCATCAGAATCGCATCAGCATCCAAGACACGCAGTCCGCGTACACGAATATCTGCGATAGCACCGGAATGAACGGTATCACCGGCCATTTTTCCGGCTAGCTCTTCAACAGCCAACGGCAGTTCCAACAAGCTTTTTTTTTCTGTAAAATAGGAACGCGATGCTTTCGAAGAAGCGGCACTGACCATTCTGGCATCAATGCTGAACGCATCGCCGATACTGCTGAGGCTGCCATATACCGCGTATTCCGCACCGAGCTGCGCTGCGATCATCTTGACCGTCGCCAAATTCAATTCCGTGATTCCCCTGCGCCCAATCATATTCCTGATATTGGAATAAGGCACGACACGAAGCCCACGAGAAGCAAGCTGCGTACCCAACTGCTGAGGGAGATCGTTTCTCAGTCCCTGAGCTTCCTGTCCCCCATTCACTGCAAAAGGAAGAACCGCGACACTTACGGCATTATTTCCTGAAGGCTTCGCATAAACGTCAACCGCCAGCACGGACAGCGTCAGGAAAGAAAGTAACAACCAGGCCGATACATTGAAAAGGAAGCGACTACAACGTTTCATGAAGTTCTCCGGAGCGCAATTCCAGACAGCGCCCGAGTCTGTTTGCCAGTTCGCGGTTATGTGTTACAACGACCAGAGTCATACCGGCCGTTCTGTTCAATTCCAACAGCAAGTCGGCGACAGAATCGCCATTTTTTTCATCAAGATTACCGGTCGGCTCATCAGCAAGCAGCACTTCCGGCTCAAGAAGAACGGCCCTGGCTATTGCAGCGCGCTGCCGTTCTCCTCCGGAAAGCGTCGCAACACGATGTCCGATACGATGCGCGAGCCCAACGCGTTCCAGCATGATTCTGGCTTTTTCCAGACATTCTTTCTTCGGCATTCCGGCAATCATAGCCTGCATTGCCACATTTTCCTCAATGCTGAATTCAGGCAGCAGATGATGAAATTGAAAGACAAAGCCAATATGCCGATTCCGAACCCAGGCTTTCTTTCCAGGAGAGAGATCCGGAAGAGACTGACCATTAAACAGCAGGCGCCCGGATGTCGGAGTATCCAACGCCCCGAGAAGATGCAACAGCGTTGATTTTCCAGATCCCGAAGATCCAATCACCGCCAGAGTTTCTCCTCTGCGCAATTCGAGATTCACCTGACGCAGAATCTCTACGTCTTCCGAAATTCCTCTGCATGTTTTTCCTACTGAGTCAAGTAAATATTGCAGTTCCATCTTTATTCATAACGCAGAGCTTCGGCGGGCTGTAGTGCAGCAGCCTTTCCTGCAGGATAAATCGTGGCAAGAAAACAAAGAAGCATAGCTGAGGCACCAATAATAAAACCATCTGTCCAATTGAGCAAGACAGGAAGATGATCCAAAGTATAGACTCCTGGAGGGAGCTTGATAAATTGATACTTCTGCAAGAGCAAAGCGACACTTATGCCAAGGACATAGCCAATCAGCGTCCCAATGAGCCCAATTACTGTACCCTGAATCATAAAAATGCTGCGAATCATACCGCGCGTCGCTCCCATTGCCATCAATACCGCAATATCCCGCGTTTTTTCCGTCACCAACATCACCAAAGATGTCACAATGGAGAATGATCCGATCAGCACAACCATTGTCAGCAAGATGAACATGCCTATTTTCTCAAGCTTCAATGCGGCAAAAAGATTAGCATTCATGTCCATCCAGGTCCGTATACCTATCGGCCGGCTCAAAACTGTCCGCAGCAATGCGGCTGTTTTATCTGCTTCATAGGCATCAGATACCGTAACTTCAACGCCAGTAACAAACCGATCAGGAAGCCCCATCAGCTCTCTGGCAGCATCCAAATCAATAAAGCCAAGAGATGTATCGTATTCATACATTCCCGTATGAAACAGTCCGGAGACACGAAAAGGCCGAATCTTCGGCTGAAAACCGGAGGCCGTTTTCTGCCCGGCCGGAGAAAGAAGATTCACACGGCTGCCATAGGTCACGCCAAGCTTATCGGCCAGTTCCTGTCCGATAATCACCCCTGGCAGACCATGATCCGGTGCAAGTTCTCTGATTGTTCCCCGCCGCAAATGCTGCAGCACGGCTATGGCATCCGATGAAGACGAAGGATCGATCCCCCGTAAAACAAGCCCTTTTACACCTTTGTAAGAAGACAGCATGCCTTCTGCGTAGATAAAAGGCGTCGCACTGACAACTCCCGAAGTGCGGTGCACAGCATTCAGCAGCTCCGGCATTCCATTGCCATTCCGAAATTCGGACGTATTTCCGGTAATGACTATATGAGCATTGACACCGAGAATTTTGTCCCGAATATCTGTTGAAAAGCCATTATAAACGCCGAGGACAACAATTAAAGCGGCAACGCCAAGAGCAACACCCAACACCGACATCACTGTAATGACGGAAATAAACGTCTGGCGGCTGCGGGCGCAAAGATAATGCCTGGCGACAAAAAAAGCAAAACGCATAGACTGTTCCTCGCATACATAACAATAAGCAGCCCTAACGGATGAATCTCCGCAAGGGCTGCTTTACTGTCTTGAAATTCGTGCCTCAACTACACTTCGGGTTTCAGCAAAGGGAAGAGTATCACTTCTCGAATAGATGGAGAATCCGTAAACAGCATCACCATTCTATCAATGCCGATGCCTTCTCCAGCAGCGGGAGGCATGCCGTATTCAAGAGCTCTCAGATAATCTTCATCCATACGGCAAGCTTCCTCATCTCCGGCATTGCGCTCCATAACCTGTTCCTCAAAACGCATTCTCTGATCGATAGGATCATTCAATTCGGAAAATGCGTTGCCGATTTCCCGTCCAGTGATGAAGAATTCATAGCGATCGGTAAGTTGAGGATTATCCTTATTTCTTCTGGCAAGCGGCGATATCTCTGTTGGATAGTGGTATACAAAAGTCGGCTGAATCAGTTTCGGCTCAACGTCGAGATCAAACAGCATGGCCTGAAGTTTGCCAAGCTTGTCACTCTTCAGCACCTTTTCTCCCCTTTCGCGGACATAGGCACTGACTTTATTGAAATCATTATAAAAATCAGGACGATGACCGCCGATCTGCTCCAGCGCGTCATAAAATGTGATGCGCCGCCAATGGCCGGGGGTCAAATCTATCTGCTCTCCCTGATACGGAATAATATTGCTTCCGCATACTTCCAGAGCAATGCGAGAAAAAAGCTGTTCCGTCAAATCCATCAAATCAGTGAATGTAGCGTACGCACAGTAAAATTCACACATTGTAAATTCCGGATTGTGCCGTACGGAAACTCCTTCATTGCGGAAATTGCGGTTAATTTCAAAAACCCGCTCGAAACCGCCTACCAGGAGCCGTTTTAAATAAAGTTCCGGCGCGATGCGCATATAAAGAGGAATATCAAGAGCATTATGATGCGTGATAAACGGACGCGCCGCAGCGCCTCCGGCAATCGGCTGAAGCATGGGCGTTTCCACTTCCACAAAGCCATGTTCCTCAAGAAATGCCCGAAATTCACGAATCAGCTTGCTACGCTTGCGAAAAATTTCCCGAACTCTGGGATTGACGATCAAATCTACATAGCGCTGCCGATAACGAATTTCGACGTTTGTCAGCCCCTTGTATTTTTCAGGAAGCGATCGGAACGACTTTGACAGCAGGACAACTCTGGTGCAGGACAGGGTCAGTTCATCTGTTTTGGTACGAAACAGATGCCCCTCAACGCCAACGATGTCGCCCACATCATATTTACGGAAAAAACGGTAGGATTCTTCGCCCAATGCGTCTCTGGATGCATAGCACTGCAACCGACCGCTACGATCCATCAAATGAAAAAAGCAGACTTTGCCAAACGAACGATGCGAAACGATTCGTCCTGCACAGACGAACGTTTCCTTCATATCGCTTAATTCTTCAGCAGAGCATCCTTCGTATTCAGCCCGAAGCTCTCCGATATCATCTTTTTTGACAAAATCATTAGGATACAGCGGCACTCCGGCATCCAGCAGCTCGCAGGATTTGACAACACAGTTTTTAACGACTTCATTCAGCTCATCCTTTTCGGCGAGACTCTGCAACATCGGAGCAAAATATGCGGCATTCGCAGATTTTGTAGCCAGATTGATCGGCTTGCTTTTCTTATTTTCCTGGGCACTCACGGGACTTCTCCGTCAAAGAAATATAGGCTTTGATACCGCTGTAAAAAATTGCCATTATGCCAAAAAAAAAGCCATGTCAAGAAAACATCAAAAGATGTTCGAGAACCTTCCCTTCATTACCGCAGGATCGTTTTCGGCATATCCGTCCTATCCTCCTCAGCTTCTGAAAATATCAAAGCCAATGCGGCAGCTAACCGCTCCTGCAGCATCTTCTGCTTCTGAGACAATTCCGGAGAACACAATTCAGGGACGGAAGAAAGCTCCGGATCCGCACAGGGAGATCGAAGAGACGCGGTGTCAGCTTCCGGCAAGCTGAAGATTTTCAGCAGAGCCGACAGTTCTGATTTCCTCAGAAGCTTCTCTCCTCCCTGAGAAGTTGTTATCCATACGCAGGGAGTCCGAACCGCACGCAGGCTCCTGTTCGTCAAAAACATCCCGTAATGCGGCATAATAGCCACAACCTTTTGGAATCGCGAGTCAAAACCGTCAAATCGCAGATCCTGAGCGAAGGCCATACGATCCAGGCGTTCTCTCGCCCATCTTTCACAATACGCAGAAACAGTCTGGTTATCCACATCTGCAGATTCAGAAGCGCAAGCATTTTTCCATCCCGCAGCATCAAGAAAAGCTCCGGCAGCGAGAAAAGCTGCTGTGCCTCCGGCACCGATACCAACGAAAAAGATTCGATCGGAACGAATCATGCCAGCCAAATCGTCATGCGTCTCCATAAGATCAAGGATGTTATGTATTTCCCATATCCGGCTTTGCATATGGCGCGTTGAAAACAGAAAATCCATCTGATACTCATTATCGCCATAATGCGTAGGGGCGATGACTACAAAGCCCCGAGATGCAAGTTGCGATGCCAAAACATGATGCGAAAAACGCGATCCTCCGGAATCATGCGACAACACAATCGCAGGATGCTTTCCAGGAGAAGGTACTGCCCCCCTGGCGGCGCGGAATTCCCAATCATTATATTTTACAGAAAAAGGCTTTCTTCCAGACGGATACCAGACCGCCAAATCAAGACGCAGGTTCTTTTCCGCATTCCAGATGCCCAGGGATTTAAATCCGGGATATACGGCTCCCGACACAGCCACAGGCAGACTCAGACAAAATACAAGCAGCATCGTCATCACTCTGCACACAAACAAGAATAAACGTATACAGCTGTACATTCACCTCTCCCTTATTGATGACATCCAACAGCCAAACTGATTCTTTCTGCCTATCTTGACGCAATTGCCAAAAGGTCTATGGTTCAAGAATCTGGAGTGAATACAAACGATACAGCGTGACATTGACATAAAAGTCGAGGATTCTCATGAATTTCCTGCATCTTGACTTCCGCCGGCATCATAACGCAGCCTATTCCGGAAAAAACCAGTCTTCCGCAGAATTCTGCTGCATTTTATGGATTACCTGCTGCACGTTCATCTGCATGTACGGACCTCAGCCGCTGTTAACCAGCATCGCGGAAACGTTTGCCGTCAGCAAGCAAAGCGCTGGACTTGTCATGACGCTCAATATCGCGCCCTTGGCCCTCGCCCCTATACTGTACGGTTTTATTCTCAGTCGATTCACAACATTTCAGCTGCTTTCCGGAGCCTTGCCTCTAGTTGCGGCGATACTCCTTATCCCAGCCTTTACAGACAGCTTCAATATTTTCCTGTCAGCCAGAGCCCTGCACGGAATGCTTACGCCAGCCGTCATGCTCAGCTTGATGACGCATATCGTCGTCAATGCTAATCCGGCTCAAGTTCAAAGGCAGATGGCTCTTTATGCAGCCTTTACGATGATTGGATCCTTTTCAGGACGGCTGATGGCCGGAGCCGTCGGAACAATATTTAACTGGAGAGCCTCTTTCATCCTGTTCTCAGGACTCATGATCAGCTCTCTCATCGCACTGCTGTTTCTCAACAGGCATACCATTTCTTCCTATACGGTATTCAGTCTGCGGAGCATATGGCAGACATTATCCCAAAGGGGATTTTTTGCTATCATGATGATAGCTCCTCTTACAATCTTCGCACATGCCTCAATTCTGAATTTCCTGCCGTTTTATATGAAGCACCTGCATCCGGAAATTACAGATTTCGGAATCAGCTCCATGTATCTTCTGGCGTTTTCCTGCTCTTCCCTCGGCTTTCTCTCAAAGCGCGTCATCGCTTTCTTCGGCAATGAAATGAAGGGCATGAGAGCCGGACTGATCGTCTTTCTCTGCGTTCTTCCGGCATTGTTTCTGAAAAGCATTCCGGCAATCTGCATCACAATGTTTGGAACCTCTATAGGATTCACACTGGTGTATACGACAATGCCCGGCATTGTAAACCGCATCAGCTGTTCTGGGACAGGGATCACCAATGGAATCTATCTTTCCGTTTATTACTGCTGCAGTGCCATCGGAACATGGGCTCCGCTTTATCTGTATGGACATTATGGCCTAAATCCATATCTTCTCACTCTGTCAGCAGCAATTTGTACGGCCTTGACGATTACCTGTCTCAATACAAAACGGGAAATCAAAAAAATCTAATGCTTCACACAACGATTCGGCAGCCATATGCCCTATGATTGCCGAATCGTGTTTGGATCTGCACCGCTTGCGACTAACGCCTGGAATCGGAATGTCCCCGGCTACGCTTCTGCTGCATAAAGGTTTCCTGTCTTGCCCGTATCTGCTCTCGACGCATGCTTTCTCTGGAATCAAAACGGCTGCGGTAAGATCGATCAGCCGAAGCACCAGATGAATGGCGGGATATTTCTGATCCCCGACGGTGCGGCAAATCCGAAATATGCCCTCTGTCCGGACGATATGCCTCCGGATGCCTGCGCATCTCGTCCCGATACGGCTTTTTCGAAGCTCCACTAGGCTTGACAGGCCTCATTCCTGAAGGAGGAACAGAAGAACCGGGCTTGCTGTGCGAAGGTCTGGATTCTCCGGGCCGGAAATGAGGAGGGTGCGAACCTGGGTTCCCTGGTCGAAAAGATCCCGGAGGAGGTACAGGATATCCAGGCCTGCCATGTGGAGGTCTCGGCCGCATCCCGGGGCTGTAATGCGGAGGAACCGGACGATACGGCCTGACATATGGAGGAGGTGGAGCACCATGATTCCTGTAATAAACATCATCGTAATCGTAATAGGGATCAGGAGGTAACTCTCTGCATCCCGCGATACAGAGACTTATGCCTATAATCAAAACAATTTTGCGCATTTTGAATATGTCTCTCCGAAAGTAAAAGAACTACTAATAGTGGCGTCCATCGTGGTATTGAGAACGGGATGATCTATAACGCCTGTCGGAATCGGAATACGTTTTGTCCATAGAATGACGGGGAGGATTATGCTTTCCATACTCATAACGTTCATGCTGATCATACCGATCAGGCTTCGAACCTCCATGATGGTGATGGCACCCCACAAGTCCCAGACAAAGCGCGATGGCAAAAAACAACTTCCACATAGCTGAATTCCTGTCAAAAACAGATTGAACAATGTTTGATTTGGCAAAACGATGTGCCTAAATTGGCAAAATAACCTTACAGGCAACCGCAATTTGATACAGAATCTGCGTGATATCCTTCACAGCCTGGAATGATTTTGACTCTACTTTGGGGAGTACGAGAATTTGATCTCCGGCTTCAACCTGATCCGCATCAGGAATCAATTCCCCGCTTGGACGCACGACCAGCAGAGAAGATCTTTCAGCACGCGCAGTAAATCCTCCTGCCAGCCGAATGTAATCCTCTATCTGTTTTTCACGGCTCCATACCACCGCCTGGGGCACCATCACCTCTCCGCTAATCAGAACGACATCTGTTTTTTCCGGTACGACAACGATATCTCCCTGTTCCAGAGCGATGTCGGCAAGGTTGCCATTTTCACTCACCACAACGATGCCTTCAGGCTGCACCTCCTTGGCTCTGGAAATAAAGCCCGTAATCATTTCCGCTTCCCGGGCACGAATCTGCGCTTCATCAGCACTTGCCGAAGGTGCTGTATGCACGTTGTGTTCAAGCCTGCGCAATGCATCCTCTATCGCTTTTTTCTGCCGTACAGCCACACTCTTTCTCATGACATACAGCCCATTCACATCTGCCCGGGAAGGATCAACGGCAATATAGCGGCATAGCTCCCGAAGTCTCGTTTCCTTTCTCACAGGAAATACGGACTGTCCCCGAATCGCTCCGCGAATTTCCACGGTAATGGTATCGCCAGGCCTATCAGCTAAAAAACGTACTCTGTCCCCGTTGCCAAGCAAAACGCCCTGAAAATCTTCAAGCGTCAAATACTGCTCATACGGAGCTCCGTTTCTGGTTCCGGACAGGCTCACATGCGTCACCGCAGGCTCCGGATCTGCCAGCGCGGCGAGATCCCTGCCCGATACGGATTCACAAAATTCGAACAAGGCTTCATTGAGGATTTTGCCCGATGCCGCGATGACAGCACCTTTTTCCGAAACGACGATCGTATCGCCATCGCGAAATTTCCACTTCGGAAGGAATCCGCGCGTAATAAAAGGATACAAATCGATAGCGCATGCCTCCTTATCCTGCCGTACGATGCGAATATTCCGATAGCTGCCTCGGGCATCAATACCTCCTGCCCGATCCAAAAAAGCAAGCGTACTGTCCTGCGACAAGCCGGTATATTTACCAGGCTGACGTACGTAACCAGTCACGAACACGGAAATTCCCTGCGCATCAAGAGGACGCACATACAGCTGAACCTCACCAGCACCTGCGGCATCAAGCTTACTCCGCACAGCTTTTTCCAAAGCATCCTTCGGATCTGCAGGCAATCCGGCGACAGTAATTTTGCCCCACCTGCCCAGATCTATTTGTCCATCTGCATCTACGGCCACTACGGCATCCAACGTCTGACTTCCCCAGATTCTGACGATAAGCTGATCGCCTCTCTGAAGAGTCTGCGATGTTTTTTCCGTAAAATGTCCCGTAAACAGATTCGCTCCAAAAGGCATGTCTTTTTCATCAGCATTCGCATTCACACTGACGCAAAATACAAGACACGCTGACAATATACAGAGAAAAAGGCTTTTTTTCATATAGCTCACAGTACATCTTGACACGCATATCATTACGAATTTTCAAACCATAAAAACATCTCTTTCAGGCTCTTATCTGTACTTAAGATTCTTTAGAGCCAAAATCAAGAAAAAACATAGCTTTTTTCAACTGCATTGAAAAAACGGTCTTAATTCTGTACAAACGCACGGTGTATCCCATTCTCATCAATCTTCAACTCCCCAATCAGAAAAAATGAACCGGATTCTCTTCTTCAAATGCAAAATTGCCCTGCTAGGCATCGTGTTTCTGCTGTCTGCAGGATGCTCCACTCACTCTTGGGTTACCGTTCATCAAGAAAAAGAATTTCTCCTTTTTGCCAAAAGCATACCTGATGAACTACATAAACGGGGTATTCTTGATGCGCATGGAGCGTACGTTGAAACACTGTTTCCTCAAGCACTTCAAAAAAATACAGGCCGGGATCTGCTGCTTCGTCTTTCTCCTTCCTTCCGATATGACAGAAAAGAGGAAGCTCCGAAAACCTTTGCCCGCACTGTCGGTCCTAATGATACAATCCGCACCTATCCCGGAGGATTTCAAATTTATCAAGGTCAAACTGAAGTCGCTGTCAGTATTCTCGCCTCTGTGGACTGGAATAGGGATGGGAACGAAGACTGGATTCTGCTCTGCCGAGTCAAAACTGCAGCAAAAGCCAAATGCCTGGAATACTATCTCTGCGTGCCCCCCAAGCCAACCGGCATTTTAACGCCGCGACTTCTCGCTGTGCGGGAAACAATAAACACCCGGCGCCGTTTCGATAATCTTATGAAAAGCAGCCGCCGTACCATCTCCTTTGAACCAACTTATATTGAAATGGATACGGGCACCGCAGAAGTTCTTCCGACTGCTTCCGCAAATGTCACCAGAGATGAAGGCAATCGGTCTCGCCGACTGGCTCGCTGACGCAGTTCAGTTCCAGGATATTCAAAAATAGATTCAACAAATTCAGGTAATCATCACATATATATGTTCAAAATTACAAAAATATTTTGTATAAAATTGTAAAAAACAACTCGATAAAAATATAAATTTGATTATACATATTTGTATACAAACAAAAATATACAAAGTTTTATATTTCATTTTTATAAAAAAAAACATCATAATATTTACATATACAATCTTTTAAGTTAAAAAATTCAAAAAAACATCATTACTTTTCTTTTGAGGGGTATAATCATGAATTACCGTATAGAGCACGATTTCCTCGGTGAGTTGCAGATCCCTTCCAATACACTGTATGGAATTCAAACGTTCAGAGCCCTGCAAAATTTTCATATTTCCGGAACAAGGTTTTCTGATTTTCCCGATTTTATCCAGGCTTTTGCCACAGTCAAAAAAGCCGCAGCGATGGCAAATATGGATCTGAATGTCCTGCCACAGGAAATTGGACAAGCCATCTGCAGTGCGTGCGATGAACTTCTTGCAGGCAAGTGGCAGGATCAATTCCCTATCGACTGCATTCAGGGAGGAGCCGGAACATCCTGCAATATGAATGCCAATGAAGTCATTGCCAACAGAGCTCTCGAACTGCTCGGACACCAAAAAGGCGAATATCAATTCTGTCATCCCAACAATCATGTAAACTGTTCCCAGTCTACAAATGACTCCTATCCCACCTCACTCCATATTACGTTGTACGGCAGAATTCTCATCTTGCGCCAAGCCTGCGAGGCTTTGTGCGACGCCCTGGCACAGAAAGCCAGGGAATTTGACAAAGTCATAAAAATGGGACGGACCCAGCTTCAGGATGCTGTGCCGATGACTCTGGGGATGGAATTCCGTTCCTTTGAAAAATCTCTCCGCGAGAGTATCAGGCATTTTGACTCGGCCTGCACGCTCATGCTCGAAGTCAATATGGGAGCGACGGCCATTGGGACCGGCATTTGCGCACCAAATGGCTATGCCTCTCTTTGCGTGCAAAAACTCCGTGAGATCACAGGGCTTCCCTTTACGTTGGCAGATGATCTCATCTCAGGAACCTGGGATGCCAGCTCCTATGTCCAAGTATCAGGAGACTTACGCCGTTTTGCTGTAAAGCTCTCCAAAATCTGTTCGGATCTTCGTCTGATGTCTTCTGGACCAAGGGCAGGATTGAATGAAATCAATCTTCCCCGTCTTCAGCCCGGATCTTCCATCATGCCTGGCAAAGTCAATCCAGTCATTCCTGAAGTCGTCAATCAGGTTTGCTTTGACGTAATCGGTAAAGATGCTACTGTTGCTTTTGCAGCGGAACAGGGGCAATTAGAACTCAATGTTATGGAGCCCATCATTGCGCTGAGCCTGTTTGAAGGGTTGGAACGCATGAAAAATGCCGTTAATACCCTGAGAGAACTTTGCATCAACGGCATTACAGCCAACGAAAAGCACTGCCGGGAACTGGCGGAAAACAGCATTGGCATCGTCACGGCACTGAATCCGAAAATTGGCTATGAAAACTCTGCCTCCGTTGCTAAGGAAGCTCTCAGTACTGGTGCTTCCGTGTATGATCTGGTATTGCAGCGTGGTCTTATGACGCAGGAAGAATTGGAAGAAGCTCTTCTCCCCGAAAACATGATCACCACTGTGAAATAACAGATGACTTTATTGTCATAAGAAGCGCGGCATAATCTCTCCTGGACTGATATGCCGCGTTTTTTATAGAGACTGCTTCAGGAAAACTTATGCTGTCATTTCTTATTGTCTGCCCGCTGACTTTTCTTGCAGGTTTTATTGATGCTATTGCCGGAGGCGGAGGACTGATTTCTCTGCCCGGCTATATGATTGCCGGTCTTCCCGTGCACGCAGCTATCGCGACAAACAAGATGAGTTCCTCCATGGGAACAGCTGTTGCAGCACTGCAATATGCCAGAGCTGGCTTTATTCCATGGCGCACAACAGCATTCTGCATTCCGTGCGCATTTTTGGGCTCCGCATGCGGAGCCTGGATGTCCATGCTGATTCCTGAACGGCTTTTCACGTTTTTGATGCTGGCCATCATTCCCTGTACGGCAATCTATGTACTCAAAGATAAGACGCTTGCCTGCGATCGCCCGTCTTTTACTCCTACTGCTACCATGCTGATTTCCATGATTGCCGCATTTTGCATCGGCATTTACGATGGCTTCTACGGCCCTGGAACCGGTACGTTTCTGATTTTGCTGCTCACCGGACTGGCGCGTATCAGTCTGTATCAGGCCAACGGATTGACAAAAGCTATTAATCTCTCCACCAATCTGTCAGCTTTAGCTGTTTTTCTCTGGCACAACCAAGTCATTCTTCCTCTCGGTATTGCAGCCGGAATATTCGGAATTGCCGGCAACTGGCTTGGAGCCAAAAGTTTTGTCAAAGGCGGACAGAGCATCATCAAAGTCAGCATCATTCTGGTGCTGATCATCTTCTTTTTTAAGATTTTGCTCGATTTGTGCGCGTAACGCGCTATCGTTTGCATACGTTGCGCAACGTATGCCCTGCAGAAAAAGTCTTAGCCACAAACGTTCCCAGAGACCAGAATTCTCTCGCCAAGGGAATGAAAATCAGGGGATCAATTTTTTCGGGATCAGGAATTCCGTCGGCGCGCAGACAATCCTGCCTTACTTTGACATCCAGTACTTCCCCAAAAAAGAAAGAATGCGATCCTAAAGTATGAATATCCTGAAGAGCCAAATCGATGATAACAGGACAGTCCAGAAGCATAGGAGCATCGACATGCTCCGATGGTTCGCACTGCAAATCCAGAGTTTTGACCACATCAAGATTCTGCCCTGTATGCTGGCCAACAAAATCAACCTGAGCTGCCATGCTGCGCGACGGGATATTGACCGTTACCGCCTGTTTTTCTAAAAATGACATGCAGGCAGGATCTCTGCGCTTTAAAGATAGGCCAATAATGGGGGGCTGAGAGGAACAGACGCCTATCCATGACGCCTCCACCACAATTTCTCGACCTTCTTTATCATACGCAGCCGCTAAAACAGCCGGCGATGGAAGAAGAAAAGCTTTCGGACCGATAGACTGATGCATGATTTTTCTCTGAACTTCCTTAGGAATTTTTCCAATAGGCACTGCGTTCCTTATAGATTTTTTTAAAACGGGCAATGCTCTGCTTCTGTTCTGAAGACAAGACCAGACTTTCCGCTTTCTTCAGCCATGTTTCGGCGCGCCGACGATCATTGGCGTACAGTCCGCTGTATGCGATATGCAACGATCCCTCAAAAAGTTTTCCTCCTTCTCCAAGGGATCGCCCGTAAATATAGTGCAGTTCCGCATCATCCGGCAATTTTTTCAGCAAACTGGCGAAATATGGATAGGCACTGTCTCTTTGTCCGGTCTCACTGAGAAATCGTGCATAAAAAAATTGCGCCATAACATCATCAGATTTCATATCCAGAGCTTTTTTTAACATCTCTCCCGCTCGATTATCTCCCGTTTCAAAGAGAAAACGACCGTATTCCCTTATGATAAGCTCATCATGAGGATCTTTTTTCATTGCTTCGGCAAAAAGGGTGTCAGCCTTACGGACCTCGTGACTTCGTGCCGCCAGAATAGCAAGCCCCATAACGGCAGAGGCATCATTGGCGTTTTGCCGAAGTCTTTCAGAAAAAATCTTTTCTGCTGACGTTCGATCGCCAAATCTGGCCCACAGTACGGTTTTAGCCCGATTAAAATTCCGAACGGACTCCGGGGAATCCTGTCTTTTTCGCACAGACTCCGGCTGCGTCTGAATGCGCGCTTTGATTTCTCCGATACGCCCGGTAATATCCGGATGAGATGAAAGATACTCAGGAATATCCCGGCCGTACAGACGCTGACGACTCCGTATTTTTTCAAACGCTCTCCACATGCCATCCGCTGGGAAACCGGCATCAATCAGGTTTTGAAATCCGAGAAAATCCGCGTCTGCTTCATCAGCCCGGTTATATTTCAGCAGCGCGCTCTGCCCGGCCGCCATGCTTCCTGCTATAAGAGCACCGCCTGCCGCGGTTCCTCCCAGCAGAGCTCCAGCAAGCATGCCGGCAAGCGTTGCAACGGTCATTTGCTGCGCTCTCTCAATATGCCCTGCGATATGACGCTGCCTGACGTGAGCCAGCTCATGCGCCAATACACCGACCAGTTCCGATTCCCGATCCAGATTCATGAGCAGTCCTGTATGGACAAACACCTGACCGCCGGGTACGGCAAAAGCGTTCATCGTCTTCTCAAGAAGCACGCTGGAACGAAAAGGAAAAGGCTGAGGAGGAAGTTTTTCCGCAAGACGATCAACCAGAGACTGCACATACAGCCGGACTTCAGGATCTTCAATTAAGGGCATGCGAGATCGCACCAATACTTCAAATTTGCGTCCCAGTTCCCGTTCCTGACTGATACCAAATCCCTGAAACAGAGACAAAGCCTCACTATGTCGGCTGGTTAGCAGCATCGCAACAAGCAAAACTGCCAAACAGCCGATCCATGCCTTTCTGATTTTCCGCAATATCCCTACAGAACATCCCATACGGAACCGCCAGGCATATCCCGTATTTCAACGCCCATGCTCTGCAATGCATCGCGAATCTCATCCGATCGGGTAAAGTCTCGATTTTGCCGCGCCAGCTGTCTTTCTGCGAGGAGCTGATTCACTCTGGCAATATCGATTCCACGGCGGTGCGCCTGCATATTGCGCAGTTCGTCAAGAAAAGTTCCTGGATCAGCCCCAAACAGGCCAAGAAGATCATTCCACAAAGAAGCGTTTTTCGCTATGCGCTCAAGCAGCTGCCTGCCCGCTTCAGCAGTCCGAAGCTTTTTATTCTCCAGAATACGGCCAGCGATATGCACGATATTAAACAGATGACCGATAGCCGCAGCGGTATTGCAGTCATCGTCCAAAGCATCCTGAAAACCCTTTTCCTGAACGGCAAGCTCACCGGCAAGGGCTTCTCCATCCCCGCCAAGCTTCCAATTGCCGCCTGACAAGGCCTGCTGCACACTTTCCAGAGCTTCATAGACCCTTTTTTGCGCCTTTTCACATTCTTCAAGACTTTCCATAGAAAAATCAATGGGACTCCGATACTGCTTGCCAAGCAGGAAAAAGCGCAGCGTTTCCGGAAGACAGGTTTCAAGAATATCACGTATGGTTTTGAAATTTCCCAGAGATTTGGACATTTTTTCAGAATTGACCTGCACAAAGACATTGTGCATCCAGAAATGCGCCAATTCCGCATGATTCGCCGCTTCTGTCTGAGCAATTTCATTTTCATGGTGCGGAAATATCAAATCGAGGCCGCCGCCATGAATATCCAAAGGCAACGGAAGATATTTCTTGCTCATGGCCGAACATTCAATATGCCACCCGGGACGGCCTTTCCCCCATGGACTTTCCCAAAACGGTTCTCCGGGTTTCGCCGCTTTCCAGAGAGCAAAGTCCAAAGGATCCTCTTTCGACTCGCCAGGAGTGATTCTCGCTCCGGAACGGAGCTCATCGGGGGAACATCCCGAAAGTTTACCGTACTGGGGGAAGGAACGCACCCTGAAATAGACATCCCCAGAAGGGACGGCATACGCCCGGCCATTTTCAATCAGCTTCCGACAGAGCGCGATCATGTCTTCAATGTGCTGCGTAGCTCGCGGCTCCAAGTCAGCTCTTTGCACGCCGAGACGATCCATATCCTCATGGAAAGCTTCAATATAGGTTTCCGCAATTTCCTCGCTTGTTCTGCCTTCGGCATTCGCCCTTGCAATGATTTTATCGTCTACATCCGTAAAATTCCGCACGAATGTGACATCATACCCTCTATGGCGCAGAACACGAATCAAGACGTCAAAAGCGACAGCAGAACGGGCATGACCAATATGCGAAAGCGCATACGCTGTAATGCCGCAGACATACACACCGACTTTATTGCCGTGCAGAGGCTCAAACGGTTCCTTTCTTTTGGTCATCGTATTATACAATTGCATGGCTGCTCCCTAATCAAGACAGGATTCAAGTTTTCCAATTCTGCGAAGATGTCTTCCGCTTTCAAACCCCGTATGCAAAAAGACATTAACGATTTCTTTAGCCAAATCACTGCCTGTCACTCTGGCACCGATGCATAGAACATTTGCATTATTATGCTGACGCGTGGCTCTGGCCTGAAATTCACAGCTGCATAGTGCTGCCCGAATTCCAGAAATATGGTTGGCCGCCATGCTCATTCCAATTCCCGTACCGCAAATCAGAATCCCCAATGCTCTGGGATTTTCATCAAGGCCTATGCTTCCGTTCTCTTCCAGCACACGTCTGCATACCTGTCCGGCATAATCAGGATAATCACAGCTTGCGTCAGTATCCGGACCGCAATCCATGATTGTCAAACCCTCAGCGGCAATTTTTTCAATCAGTTGCCTTTTCAGGCTCCATCCGGCATGATCCGATCCGATATATACAGTAACAGGCATACATCCCCCAATGATGATTTTTCAAAAAAAATTTTTTAAAAGAATGATCCATGAAAAGCAAAAAGGCAAGCTTCTTCCAAAGTCATGAAAAAGTTCGCATTGCATATCCATCTCTTTTGTTTTAGATCGCCTCAACAGATCGAACTGGCACTCTCGCTGAAAAGCCGATGCTTTCTTCCAAGGATACACATTCATGAGCAAAAGTCTTATTATCGTTGAATCTCCCGCGAAAGTAAAAACCATTAAAAAATTTCTCGGATCCGGTTATATGGTTCATGCCAGTCGGGGTCATGTCTGCGATTTGCCCCGCACGACACTTGGTGTGGATGAAGCCCATGATTTCGCTCCCCAGTATGAAATTATGGAAGATAAAAAAAATGTGGTCAAAGAACTGGAAAAGGCCGCTTCTGAGGCGGATACTGTCTATCTTGCTCCGGATCCGGATCGGGAAGGAGAAGCCATCGCCTGCCACATAGCCCGCCTGCTCCAGAAGAAAAACTCACATATCAAACGCATTCAGTTCAACGAGATTACTTCAAAAGCTGTCAAAGAGGCACTGCAGCATCCCCGGGATCTGAATACGGACTTATTCAATGCCCAGCAGGCTCGCCGAGTCCTTGATCGTCTTGTAGGCTACAAGCTGTCTCCCCTCCTTTGGAAAAAGGTGCGCAGAGGCATTTCCGCAGGCCGCGTTCAATCTGTTACGCTGCGGCTGATTGTCGAAAGGGAAGAGGCTCGCAGATCTTTCACTCCTGAGGAATACTGGATTTTTCAGGCCTATCTGCAAGGCGGAGAAGAAGGCATATTCCGTGCGGACTTGACCAAAATTCAGGGAAAAAAAGCTGTCATTTCCAATCAGAAGGAAGCGGATTCCGTTTTACACATACTTGAACCTGAAGACGGTTCTGAACCTCCGGTATGGATTGTGAGAAGTCTGGCGCATAAGGAACGTTCCCGTTCCCCCTTGCCCCCATTTACGACCTCAACCCTCCAGCAGACCGCCAACCAGCGTTTGGGATATACCTCAAAAAGGACAATGTCGATTGCTCAGAAACTATACGAAGGACTTGACCTTGGAGAACGCGGCACCTCCGCATTGATTACCTATATGCGAACCGACTCTGTCCGCATCGCGGACGAGGCTCTCTCCGCCGCTTATGACTTTATCGCGGAACGCTTCGGCAAGGATTTTACAGCTCCGGGAGGACGCAGAGTCTTCAAGGGTAAAGCTTCGGCTCAGGATGCTCACGAAGCCATCCGCCCTATTGACGTCCGTTTGACGCCTTCCGACGTCCGTCCCTATCTGGAGGATGATCAGTATCGTCTGTATCTGCTGATCTGGTCTCGTTTCGTCGCATCTCAAATGGCTGATGCGCGGTATCATGACACGACGGCAACGATTGAGTGCGGTTCTACAGTGTGGCAGTCCAAAGGCGTGCAGATGATTTTTCCCGGGTTCATGAAAGTGATGCCTGGAGAAGAATGCAAAGCCCTGCCGATCCTGCAAGAAGGCGAGCGACTCACACTGAACAGATTGAACAGAGAACAGAAGTTCACCCTGCCTGAACCCCGTTTTACAGAAGCTTCTCTGGTGCGTACTCTTGAGGAACTTGGCATCGGACGACCGTCCACGTATGCATCCATCATTTCCACGCTTCAGGATAGAGGCTATGTCACGCTTGAGGACAGACATTTCATTCCTACTGATTTGGGATCTGTAGTGTGCACATTCCTCAGAGAACACTTCAAAAAGCTGATCAACGTCGGTTTCACTGCGGAAATGGAAACCGCCTTGGATGAAGTCGCCGAGGGCAAGAAAAATTGGGTTGAGCTGCTTCGATCCTTTAATACGGAATTCAGCGATACACTGAACAGTTCCCGGAATGTCCCGAATGCCGGAACGCTTGCAACAGATATAAATTGTCCAGAATGCGGCAAGGCACTGGTAATCAAATTTGGAAAAACCGGACCGTTTGCCGCCTGCTCCGGATATCCGGAATGCCGCTTCACTTCCGACTTCATTCGAGACGATCACGGAAAAATCGTTCTGACATCTTCATCAAATGCGGAAGATATCGGCGTTTGTCCGCAGTGCGGAAAACCTCTGAGAATCAAATTCAGCAAAACCGGGCCGTTTGCTGCCTGCTCCGGATATCCGGAATGCCGCTTCACTTCCGGAATCCGCAAGAATGAAGCGGGGGACATGGAGCTGGAATTGCAGAATCAGGACAAGCAAATCCTTGACGATCGTGTTTGCCCCAGCTGCGGAAAAGCACTGATGGTAAGAAAATCCAGAACGGGAAGCCGTTTTATCTCTTGTTCCGGATATCCGGAATGTCATTATGCGGAGCCCTTTTCTACGGGTGTTCCCTGCCCCAGACCGGGGTGTGACGGAACGGTTGTTGAAAAAAGCTCGCATCGAGGCAAAATTTTCTATTCCTGTTCCAATTACCCCAAATGCGACTTTTCTCTCTGGGCGTGGCCTCTGCCGGATCCCTGCCCCGATTGCGGCTTTCCTGTGCTGACCGTAAAACGAACACGTTCCGGATCGTTAAAAATAAGCTGCCCTGACAAGAAATGCCGATACACCAGGGAAATGAGTGAAGAAGAAGCAGAAAAAACAGGCGTTCTCCTGCCATAGAGACAAAAATGCAGTTATTGCAGTTCTCTTCCGTCCGATCTATACTTGACCCAACTGTAAAGCCAACAGCTTACGAATTATTTTTGGCGGCAGGTGCCGCTCAAGGAGCATTGCATGCCCATCGCATCATTCTCTCTCGGTCCTCTGGAGACGAATTGTCATATTATTTACAATGATACCGACGCGATCGTTGTGGATCCGGGCGGAGACAAAGCAACCGGTCTCAATGATATTCTGGCGTTTTTAACGGAAAAGAAATTGACTGTTCAGGCAATTCTCTGCACCCATCTGCATTTTGATCATCTGTACGGAGTTTCCGAACTTCATGAACTGACCGGTGCGGAAATTTACGCTCCACAGGGCGATTCGGTTCTGTGGAATACAGAAGTAGGCAGCGGAGGAGCCTGGGGATTTCCTAAGGTGACGCCTTTTGAATGGACGGATTTGAGTGAAGGGGATCATGCGTTCGGCAGCATTGAAATCAAGGTTCTGTCCACGCCCGGACATACGCCCGGAAGCCTTTCCTTCTATGTGCCATCCATGGAGGGCGTTTTGACTGGAGATCTGCTGTTTTACCATTCTGTCGGACGCACGGATTTTCCTGGCAGCAGTACGGCAGCATTGATCAAATCCCTGCATAAAAAGATTTTTGTTCTTCCTCCCAATACAAAAGTGTATCCCGGACACGGTTCCAACACCAATGTCGGCGAGGAATTGGCCAATAATCCATACCTCTGGCTGTAGAGTATCTCTCTACACTGAAAACGGAGCACATCATGGCTATTGCAGTAAAACAGAAACCTGTGAAAAAAGTTGTCCTTGCCTATTCCGGAGGTCTGGATACTTCCGTTATTTTGAAATGGCTGATTGAAAATTACAACTGCGAAGTCATCACTATGACAGCTGACCTGGGTCAGGGAGATGACCTTTCCGGAGTTGATGAAAAAGCCCGCAAAACCGGTGCCAGCAAAGCCTATGTCGAAGACCTCAAAGAGGAATTCGCTCGGGATTTCATTTTTCCGATGATGCGTTCCGGTGTCGTTTATGAGGGTCGCTATTTACTCGGAACCTCTATTGCCCGTCCGCTGATCACCAAGCGACTTGTAGAAATTGCGAGAGCCGAGGGTGCTGATGCTCTGGCTCATGGAGCTACGGGCAAAGGCAATGATCAGGTTCGCTTCGAATTGTCCGCTGCCGCTCTGGCTCCCGATCTTCGGGTGATTGCCCCTTGGCGCGAATGGGATCTCATGTCCCGTACCGCTCTTAATTTCTTTGCTGAACAGCACGGCATTCCGATCACCAAAGGAGCCAAGCACTACAGCATGGATCGCAACATGCTGCACTGTAGCTTTGAAGGCGGAGAACTGGAGGATCCGTGGGAAGAGCCTTTGGAAATGTCGCATATTATGGCAGTTCCCGTAGAAAAGGCACCTGATCAGCCGGAATACATCACGCTGACCTTTGAACATGGCGATCCTGTTGCTCTCAATGATGAAGAGCTTTCTCCTGCGCAGATGATCCTCCGTCTGAACGAAATCGCCGGACGGCATGGCATTGGACGCGTCGACATGGTCGAAAACCGTTTCGTAGGCATGAAATCACACGGCGTATACGAAACACCTGGCGGCACCGTCATTCATGTGGCACATCAGGATCTGGAAGGCATCACTCTTGATCGCATGACCATGCGTGTCCGGGATATGATGATGCCGGCCTATGCCGATGCTGTGTATAATGGTTTCTGGTATTCTCCGGAACGCGAAGCCATGCAGGCGTTCATTGACAAATCCCAGGAACGGGTATCCGGCAAAGTGCATCTGAAGCTGTACAAGGGAATGGCATGGCCTGTCGGACGCGAATCCAAAAATACCCTGTATTGTGCGGATCTCGCGACATTCGAAGAATGTGTCACGTATGACCACAGAGATGCATCCGGTTTTATCAAGCTTAATAGCCTGAGAATCAAAGGATATAAGAAAATCAGATAGGATTCCTGGACATTTTCCAGTCCAGCGGGAGGACAGGCTCATTACCTTCCTCCCGCTTTTTTCGCCGATCAGGCAAAGCCCATAACGCTACAAGGACAGATTTTATGGCGAATACAAAACCATGGGGAGGACGTTTTCAAGAGGGAATGAATGCCTCTGTTGAAGCGTATACCCAGTCCGTTTCCTGGGACAGTACTCTTTTTGAACAGGATATTTCCGGATCCTGTGCACATGCCTCCATGTTGGCAGAGCAGGGAGTGCTGACTCCAGACGAGGCGCAGCAGCTCATTGCAGGTCTGGAACAAATCCGCAATGACATCCATAACGGATCCTTTCAATGGAAAAGCGAACTTGAAGACGTCCACATGAATATCGAAAGCCGGCTGACAGAAATGGTCGGCGATGTCGGCAAAAAGCTGCATACTGGCAGAAGCCGCAATGATCAGGTAGCTCTGGATTTTCGTCTTTATGTTTCAGATCGCTTGAGAGAATGGATCCGTTTGGCAAAAAAACTGGCCGCTATGTTTGTCGCACGCGCCGAAGAACACCGTAGAACAGTACTCCCCGGCTGCACGCATATGCAGCCTGCCCAGCCTGTCAGTCTGGCTCATCATCTGCTGGCTTATGCCTGGATGCTGACTCGGGATATGCGCCGCTTTACAGATGCCGAACGTGCCGCCCGCATCTGCCCTCTCGGAGCTGCCGCACTCGCAGGAACAACCTATCCTCTGAATCCAACATCTACGGCGAAAAAACTCGGCATGTACGGAGTATTTGCCAATAGCATGGATGCCGTTTCAGACAGAGACTTTGTTCTGGAAGCACTTTTCTGCGCTTCAACAGCGATGATGCATCTCTCCCGCTTCTGTGAAGAAATTATTATCTGGTCAAACCCGATGTTCGGCTTTGTCAAACTGCCCGATGCGTATGCGACCGGTTCATCCATTATGCCTCAGAAAAAAAATCCTGATGTCGCAGAGCTGATGCGCGGGAAGACGGGACGGGTCTATGGAGATCTGACTGCCATGCTCACTCTGATGAAAGGACTGCCCATGACCTATAATCGGGATCTGCAGGAAGATAAGGAACCCTTTCTTGATGCCGATCGCACAGTCAGTGCCTCTTTGCAGATCATGACCGGAATGCTGAAAGAACTTATCTTTGATGAACAGCGCATGCATGCAGCCCTGAGCCGGGGTTTTGTCAACGCAACAGAATTGGCAGATTATCTGGTTGGCAAAGGTATTCCTTTCAGAGAAGCACACCGTATCACCGGCAATGCCGTCGCCATGGCAGAAAAACAGCATTGCTCTCTTGAGGAACTCTCTCTGGAACAGCTTCAAGCTCTCAACAGCTCCATCGAACAGGATGTCTATACTGTTCTGGACTATGAAACAGCTGTCGCCAGGAGAAATATTTCTGGCGGAACAGGTCCGGATTCCGTAGAACAGCAAATTCAGACGCTTCGCACTTTGCTTGCATAGCGCGTAAAGGGGAAGCCTTGCTTCCCCTTTTTTCATCATTTACGCCTTTTTTATTGACTCTGCGCAGGCTTTTGCCGAGGCCCAGGCCCAATGCAGGTTATATCCGCCAAGCATTCCCGTGATATCCATAACCTCCCCAATAAAATACAACCCTGGGCAAAGACGACTCTCCATACTCTTGGGATTGATTTCACTGACGTCAACGCCACCTGCGGAGACTTCCGCTTTTCTCATGCCCTCTGTGCGCAAAGGAATAACGCAATGCTGATGTACGGATCTCAGGAATATCTTGCGTTCTTCACGGCTCAATCTGCCAATCCTTGAGGAAGACAATATCGGCGGGATCAGGCGTTCCGCGAGTCTGTCCGGCAGCAGCCTCCGCAAAAAATTCCGCACGGAAAGCCGGGAGTATTCTGTTTGAAGCATCAGATCCTCCAAAGGCATGCTCGGCAGAAAATCGATCTGCAAGGTATCTCCAGAACGATGAAAACAGGATGCACATAAGGCAGCCGGACCAGACAGTCCTTTATGCGTAAACAGCAGGGAATCCTCAAATGAATGCGCGCCCGTACTGATGCGCACATTGACACTGATGCCTGCCAGCCCCTGCAAAATCCAGTCATCAGGACAAATCAGCGGAACCAACGCCGGCCTGAGAGGAACAATGCGATGGCCGAATGCATGCGCCGTACGCAGCCCGAAATCACTGGATCCGATCTGTGGCCATGAAACGCCTCCTGTCGCGACAACCAGCCTTTTTGCGACAAAAACTTCCTGATCGGTTTCAATGCAAAATTCCGCATTTTTCCGAATCATTCCAATTTTGACGCCGCAGATAATCCTTCCACCGAGTTCGAGAAATTCCCGCTCCAGACAGTCAGCCAAATCTCCGGATGGCCGCCGGCAAAAGATACGGCGATGATCCCTCTCTTCCCATGGAATGCCCCGTTCATCAAGGAAATCAAGAATCCATGAAGGAGGACAGCGGCGAAGTGCCATTGAGGAAAAATCCGGATGCTCTCCCGTATAATAGGCAGATCCCATTGTCAGATTCGTGATATTGCCCCGGCCGCCCCCGGCTATGCGCAATTTTCTCCCCGTACAGGCAGCATGATCAAGAATGACGCAGTCAAGGCCGCGGGAAGCAGCCAAACGGCTGAAAAACAAGCCTGAAGCCCCTGCGCCGAGAATAACAATATCAGGCATAGTCTGTCATGGCCTTAAGGGCAACCCCTGCTTCAGCCTGTCAAGGCATTCGCGAATTCCATCAGGATCAGGCTCTTCCCGCATGAGCCTGCCGATATACTGAATCTGCCTGCGCCGACTGCCGTCAAGACCTTCCATGGCCCGCAAATCAGCCAATGCCCGGCGCAAATCATCACTGATAGGCATCAAGTCCGTCACAGCAGCTGATAATGATGCCAGTTCACAGCCTATTTTCTGCAAAGCAAGGCTGTCTCTTTTCTTCTGCGATCGACTTGGCCTTTCGACGGTATCGATCAATGATCCATCTTTCAATTGAAAGCTGTTTTTTCTCGGCATGCGATCTCCTTTCCTATGCCACCTGCAAAGAACCTCTGAAGGCGTTCAAATCCTGAATTCCAAGCTGTTCGCATAGAGAAGGAAGCTCTGCGGCAATGCGGAATGCCGCATCCGGCCGCATCAGATTGGCTGTTCCCACGCAGACGGCTGAAGCACCTGCCAGAATAAATTCCAAAACATCTCTGGCAGAAACAATGCCTCCTACGCCGATCACTGGAATCTTTACTGCCTGACAGACCTGCCAGACGCAGCGAAGAGCCACAGGCTTGATCGCCGGTCCGGAAAGGCCTCCAATGATATTGGCCAGTCTCGGTCTGCGACGTTCCAGATCAATTGCCATTCCGCTCAGTGTATTGATGCAGGATACGGCATCGGCACCGGCATCCTCTACAGCTCTTGCAATGGAAGCAATATCGGTGACATTCGGCGTCAATTTCACAATTACCGGCAGATTGCCGGAATATTTTTTGACAGCTTCCGTGACTTCCGCTGCCATATGCGGATTTTGGCCAAAGAGGACTCCCCCGCTATGAACATTCGGACAGGAAATATTGATTTCAAGTCCGGCCAGCCCCTCTGCGGAAGACAATACTGAGGCAAGCTCGCCAAATTCTGCGGCATCTGTGGCGTAAATATTGGCAAAAACAGGAAGTTCCTTCCAGGGAAGGCGAGGAAGCGTTTTTTTGAGAAAATATTCGGCACCGTCATTCTGCAGTCCGACGGCATTGAGCATTCCCGAAGCTGTCTCAGCAATGCGCGGCAGAGGATTTCCGGATCGTGGCTTCAGGGAAAGACCTTTGACGATAATACCGCCCAAAGACGTCAAATTTCCATAAGGGCGGAATTCAAGACCATAACCAAAGGTTCCGGAAGCTGTCATCACAGGATTGCGAAGCAAAGTCGGAATGCGGACTGACAAATCAATCATGACAACTCTCCTTACAGTTCAATCACATCGGAACGAAAGACAGGACCATGCAGGCAAATTTGCACAGGGAAGCCAGCTTTTTCTGCAACAGGATATTTTTCTGTGGTTTTCGTCACGCAGCCAAGACAGGCTCCTACGCCGCAGGCCATTTTCTGTTCTAAAGAGAGCTGACAGCGAACGCCGTACTGCGCGGCAAATTTCTGCACGCTGCGCATGAATGGCGTCGGTCCGCAGGCCAAGACCAGTCCTTCTTTCTCAGCGCAGGTTTGAATGCTCTTTTCCAGAAGATGAATGAATGCCGGCAGATCATTCGAAGACCGCTCCTGAAATGTCTGCACGGCAATGCTGCGACGAAGCGTCTCTACGGGATAAAGGCTTTCCGGAAGACGATGTCCGAACACCATAGATACTTGTTCAGGACTGGGATGCTGTGCAGCATAGCCGACAAATGGAGCGATGCCGATACCTCCGGCCAGGAGCAATGTTGGAGCCGTTTTTTCTACCGCAAAATGCGATCCTAAAGGTCCCCAAACAACAAGCCTTTCCCCCTTTTTGATCTGAGACAGTTTTTTCGTCCCTCGTCCGACGACCTGAAACAGCAGTACCAATTCCGTATCCGTGACATTGCTGATGGAAATAGGGCGGGCTAAAATAGGATTTTCTTCCGCTGTTTCAGCGTGACGAATCATCACGAATTGGCCGGGATACCATTTCTTCCAGTCCGGACGTTCCAGATGCAATTCAAAAAGAGGATGTTCTTCAGAACCACACGGAATGATGTCCAAGACACGAATTTCCTGAATGGAAGACGGAAATACAGGACTCTGAGCCATACAGCCTCCGCTTTAGGACATTGCAAAATATTTCAATATCTTCAATACTGTTGCAGTGATAGCATATTGTTTTTTGTAGAGCCGAATACCGCTTTTTGACAAGACTTTTTTTGCATTTTTCTATACTGTAAAGACAGCAGTTTTCTTCGGCGCATGCGCCGCAATATCTGTAGATAAAGGATTCTATTATGACTTTTACACCTCAGGGATTCCGATTTGCCGTGACTTCCGCCGGTTTCCGCAAAGAAAAACGCAATGACGTCGCATTGATAGTCAGTGATTCTCTTGCTGTTGCCGCAGCAACCTTTACCAAAAACCGCTTTCCGGCAGCTCCTGTCGTCATCGGCCGGGAACATCTTGAAAAAAATCCGTATGCCAGAGCAATCATCATCAATTCAGGTCAGGCTAACGCCTGTACGGGAGACGAAGGCAGGAAAAACTGCGAGCAGGTTCTGGAATGGCTTTCCAAGCCCATCTGCGTAAAAACAAAAGATATTCTTCCGGCTTCAACGGGTGTCATTGGCGAACAGCTCCATATGGATAAATGGCAGCCTGCTATTTCCGCTCTGGCTTCCAAGCTTGGGCGTTGCACGGCTGAAGATGCGGCCAAGGCCATCATGACAACCGATGCGTTTCATAAAATTTCCTCACGTGAAATTTCCTGCGAACAGGGCACTGTTCGTGTCCTTGGATTGGCAAAAGGTGCCGGGATGATCTGCCCTAATATGGCAACTCTGCTGGTGGTGCTTCTGACCGATGCACAGATCGACGCCGCAAATTGGGATAAGATTGTCAAAAACGCCGTTAACCATTCCTTTAATCAGATTACCGTAGACGGCGATACCTCAACAAACGATACGGTCTATGCGCTGGCCAACGGCGCATCCGGCGTTAAAATTGTATCCGAATCAGATAGGAAACTGCTGGCCTCAACGGCTGAAAAGGTTCTTCAAGAGCTGTCCTACATGGTCGTCAAAGATGGAGAAGGAGCTTCCAAGGTTGCTCGCATCACGGTTACTGGTGCTTCTTCCGATAGCGATGCAGAACAGGTCGCCCGCACTGTCGGACAGTCTCAGCTAGTCAAAACGGCTCTGTACGGTCAAGATGCCAACTGGGGACGCATCGTTGCCGCGATTGGCAGAACGGATGCGGCCTTCAATGCCGATGATGTCACCGTTTCCCTTTGCGGCGTGGAGCTGTTCCGTCACGGCTGTCCAACCGATACGGATTTCGATTCCGCGCTGGCCGAACCTTTGAAGCAAAGGGATCTGAGCATTGACATTTCTCTTGGATCCGGACAGGGAAGCTATTCCCTTCTGGCCGCAGATCTCGGCCATGAATATGTTGATTGCAATGCCTCTTACAGAAGTTGACTGCTTTCCGAAGCAGACAACTTTTCTGTGACAATTTAGATAAAAAAGGAGCCGATCGGCTCCTTTTTTATTGCATTAATTGAGATCGGAAAAATATCCGGCTGCACGGAAAGGAACACAGGAAATATCAGCATGCCGTGCAGGAATCCAACGACGCAAAGCCTCCAGAGCGTGTTCCGAAATCCTGCACCCCACAATCACCGTTTCCCCCTGTAAAGCTCTCAGCTCTGCCTTCTGAAGATTTTTCAAAATACTCTCTGCCGTAGGATGCAAGCCAGCATCCAGCTTTTCACCAATGCGAAAAACCGAAATACCTTGCATTCTTGCTTCGTTATAAAGAAAAGATTTTCTAGAAACATCCGTATCGATCACGAAGCAACCAAGATCCGAAGCGGCCTGACTCAGTCTGGAAGCTGCCGGGGCATGACCTGTCACCTTGGAAGCAGTACCGTACAGACCGGATGCATGTGGCACAAGCCGGAGAGACTTCTGAAGAACATCTCGCATCTCGTTTTCCTGCATCTCGACTGTCAGACACATATCAGAGTCCTTCTGCAAAGCCGGAAACTGTGAAGACTGCATCGGCTGTTGAATCAGAATTTCCCATCCTTTTTCATAAAGCAGAGAAGCAGCCTGCTGCGCATATTTTTCAGACGGAAGAACAGCCGCTGTAAATGGAATACCCAGTGAACAGGCTTTTGCTATCATGTCCGGATCCGTGCCGATTTTTTCCAGCACAACAACCATCTTCGGCGATGTCGGCAAGACATCAGGCATATTCACGGAAGAAGCGCAATCCAAAACATGGATACGGGCAAGACGTGAGCCGAATAAAAGACGAATCTCACCATTTTCATATTCCATATTTACGCCTTCAGCCCATGCCTCAAGGCTTTCCCGCACAGCGGCTACAAATTGCCGTACTGGTACAGGAATCATGATTCTCATACGCTGAAACATCCATGCTGACTCGCCATCGACTCTGCGCACGGTTTGTATTGGCATAACGGCTGAAGACGAAATGCGAAAACGCTTTAAAACCTGCCATATGGCAAAATCAGCCCGTTTTTCCAAATCTGTCAATTCTGGGTTCACTGTTTCGGAAAATGGTATCAAATACGTCTCCAGCTTATCCGTCACGATCGGCTGCACCACTTCATCTTCGATCATGTTGCCTGAAGAAGGATCAACCGATGAAAACACAGGCAGCGGTATTTCTATTTCGTCTTGCCGCACCTTATCCGGCCAAAGCAATGCCTGAATATACAGATAGCACTGCTCTGAAATGCCAATGTTCAATGACAGAGAACGCCAGCTGATCAGGACTCCTCCCCACAGCAATCCCAAAATCAGCGTTATGCAAAAAGAACCAGTCAGAGTTCTGCGCGTATACGGATAGGGACGAAATGAAACACGAGACCACAACCATTCCACAGGGCCTTTTTCTCGAGGAGCATCTGCAGATCTAAGCGGTGGAGGATTTCTTTTCTTTGCCATAAATTATCGCAAAGTCCGCATGCGCGGCATGGTTTTTACCAGCTGAAGACCAATGCGAAGCTGATTATCCTTTTGCAAAGCTCGAGCGGCATCCCCCGTAGGCATACTTTTTTTCAATCCGTCAGCTTTCTGCCCGGAAGCATCCAGATGATGCGTCAAATCTTTCTCCCGCAGCCGAATTCCGTCACTATCCTTTTTATTGTCTGTTCCTGTCTCAAACGGAACAATAAAATCAGGTTCGATGCCTTCAGCCTGAATACACCGTCCGGAAGGAGTATAATACCGAGCCACCGTCAGCTTCAGCCCCGACCCGTCCGAGAGAGGGATAACATTTTGCACAGATCCCTTGCCAAAAGTCTTTTCCCCCGCAAGAAGTGCTCTGTTCCTGTCTCTCAGAGCTCCGGCAACGATTTCCGAAGCTGAAGCGGATCCGGAATTAACAAGCACAACCATCGGTGCCTTAATATCTGAAGGCTGTTCCTGAGCCATAAAATCTCGAACATTCATGCTGGAGCGGCCTTTGATGGACACAATCGTTCCGGATGAAAGAAATGTATCGGTAACGCTGACAGCCTGATCCAGCAATCCCCCGGGATTATTGCGCAAATCCAGAATAATTCCCCTGATTTCTCGATGAGCTGCGGCTTTTTTCAAGGCATCATGCAGTTCCTGCGTCGTTTTTTCGCTAAAACGAGTGATACGAACCCAATGATACCCTTCTTCAAGTTCCATGGATTTAACGCTTATCATGGGAATGGAATCTCGCTTGATTCTGACGGTCAAAGGCTCCCCTCCGTCTTTATGCAGAACCGTCAATTCCACATCCGTTCCCTTCTTTCCACGGATCTGGCTTACGGCTTCCTGAAGAGACATATACAGCGTCGCGTTGCCGTTAATCATTAAAATAGAATCACCGGCTTTCAGGCCAGCCCTGTCTGCGGGGGTATCCTCTATCGGCGTCACAACAGTCAATTGCCCGTTTTCCATGGTGATTTCAATGCCAATACCAAAAAATTCCCCGGAAGTCGTTTCCCGCATTTCACGAAATTCATCGGAACTCAGTAATGTGGAATGGGGATCAAGATGCTGCAGCATGCCTTTTAAGGCTCCTTGAACCAAATCGGCACGGTCTGTTTCAGAGACGTAATAGCGCTCAACGATGTCAAGCACCTGACTAAACCTCTTCAAGGCCTCAAAGCGGGAATTGCCTGCCATATTCTGAGAAGCTGTTTTCGGCTGAACCGATTCCGTTTCTGCATAGGCCGGCAAAACGGAAAAAATGGCACACGTCAATCCGGAAATCAAAAAGCCACCGATAATTCTGCGCATGATACGCCTCCGATTTTTCTGGGAGGAAAGCTATATTCTATTGCATGAAAAATCAATGAAAAACAAAAAGCCCCCGCCATAAGGCGGGGGCTTCATTCTTACGAGGCAAAAACTACTTGTGGCACTTGCCGCCGCAGAGTTTGCGACGAATACCGGCAGGCAGAATACCCTTGACGGACTGCACGGAAGCCATGCGGCGCATGATGCCGAGCTGGTCGATCAGAGGAACCTGCTTGGGGCAGACGTCTTCACAGGCCAACAGGCCCATGCAACCGAACACACCGTTGTCATCGCCAATCAGTTCGTAGAAATCCTGAGCGGTACGTTCGTCACGAGGATCCACATAGAAGCGGGCGAGACGGTTGATGGCCGTGGCACCGATGAAGTCTTCACGCATACGGGCGGTACCGCAGGCAGCGACGCAGCAACCGCATTCAATGCAGCGTTCCAGTTCGAAGACCTGGAGAGCTTCGTCGTTGGACATGCGATCTTCCTGAGCCTTTTCATCAAAGGTTTTGCTGGTGTGGATCCAGGATTCAATCTTGGTGCCCACATTGCGGAACCAGGTTCCGGTATCAACGGAAAGGTCGCCGAGCAGTTTGAATACAGGCAGAGGAAGAAGGGTGATATGATCGGGCAGGTCAGCCGTACGCGTGGTGCAGGCAAGACCGGGACGACCGTTGATCACCATGCCGCAGGAACCGCAGATACCGGCGCGGCAACAGAAGTCAAACATCAGCGTGGGATCCTGTTTTTCGCGGATCTGCGAAAGCAGGATGAACAGGGTCATGCTGGGAATTTCCTCAACCTCAAATGTCTGCATATGCGGTTCAGAGGCGGGATCCAGCGGATTATAGCGGAAAATCTCAACTTCTAACTTGCGTCCCATAAGGATGCTCCATACATTTGATATTCGTTATCTGGCGGAGCCTTGCACAGACTCCGCCGAAATGCCGGGTCCTAGGCCTTCTTGCCGCCGAAGGGGCGCATCTTTTCAGCCGGGATTTCACCGGGAATGATCTTGCCGCCGCCGTAACCACGGTCTCCAGGAGGCAATTCAAACCACGGAGAAACTTCTTCGTAGCTAAGGGTCGGAAGGGTGTCGCCTTCCTTCCACTGAGCGAGCGTACGCTTCAACCACTTGGCATCGTCGCGAGCGGGGAAGTCTTCACGGGTATGAGCACCGCGGCTTTCCGTACGCTTCAGAGCACCGTAAGCGGAGCACAGAGCCAGCTTGATCATGCCGGGAACGCGCAGAGCCGTGGACATTTCAGGAGTGAAGCCCTTCACGAAGCCACCGGTAAGGCCGATGTTCTTGGAGCGTTCCAGCAGTTCCTGAAGCTTGTCAACGCCAGCCTGCAGGTCTTTTCCATTACGGAAGATGCCGACATGTTCCATCATGGTTTCCTGGAGAGCGTCACGCAGCTCGAAGCAGTTTTCGCTACCGTGCTTGAGGCTTTCAATGCGAGCCTGCACCTTCTTGGCGGCGTCGGTCATGGCAGCCGTCTTAAAGGCCACTTCATAGCCCTGCAGGAATTCAACGACCTTCTTACCGACGATGCGGCCGGCAACGATCGTTTCCGCCAGGGAGTTGCCGCCCAGACGGTTGAAGCCGTGCATATCCCAGCAGGCGGATTCGCCGTTGGAGAAGAGGCCCTTCATGCCGTAGACAGCACCGTCCTTGTTGGTCCGGATGCCGCCCATGCTGTAGTGCTGGGTGGGACGGACAGGGATGAGCTGGGTCACCGGATCCACGCCGAGGAAGCAGGTGCAGATATCGTAGACTTCACGGAGGTTGGTCTTGATGTGCTTTTCGCCGAGATGGCGGATATCAAGCCAGAGGTGTTCGCCGTAAGGGCTCTTGACGCCGAAGCCCTTGCGCATGTGTTCGGTCATGCGGCGGGAGACGACGTCACGGGAGGCCAGCTCGGCCTTCTCCGGCTCATAGTCGGGCATGAAGCGGTATTCATTCTTGTCGAGGAGGGTGCCGCCATCGCCGCGGCAGCCTTCGGTCACGAGAATGTCAGTGGGCACCGTGCCGGTGGGATGGAACTGAACGGCTTCCATGTTGCCGAGAGGAACGATGCCGGTATCAAGGGCGATGATGTGTCCGCCGCCGTCGCAGATAACGGAGTTCGTGGTGGCACGGTAGATACGGCCGTAGCCGCCGGTGGCGATGAGCGTGGCCTTGGCGAAGTATCCGACGAGTTCGCCGGTGCGCAGGTCACGGGCGACGCAGCCCATGCACTGATCGCCATCGTGGATGAGGGCTTCGGCCTGCATGCGGTCATGCACGGTGACGCCAAGCTGGATGGCTCTGTTGTCGAGGGTGTACAGCACTTCGTGTCCGGTTCCGTCCGACGTGTAGCAGGTACGCCATTTGGCCGTTCCGCCGAAGGCGCGGGAGTGGATGAGGCCTTCATTTTCGGCCTTTTCCGTGGCTTGGAAGGGCTTGCCGCCCTTGAAGTAGGTGTGCTCGCCGGGAACGACGCGGTTCCAGGGGCAGCCGAGGAAGGCCATTTCGCGCATGGCGATGGGGGCCGTTTTCGCGAAGATACGGGCCACTTCCTGGTCACAGCCCCAGTCGGAGCCCTTGACCGTGTCGTTGAAATGGATTTCGGGACAGTCGCCATCGCCCATGATGGAGTTGCCGAGAGCAGCCTGCATGCCGCCCTGGGCGCAGCAGGAATGCGAACGCCTCGGGGGAACGATGCTCAGGCAGATGACGTTGAATCCGGCCTTGGCCGCCTCGATGGCGACGCGTTC
>JAQXLA010000008.1 GCA_029011315.1 Desulfovibrionaceae bacterium | reverse complement strand
CTCCCGTGTCTCCGGCCTTTCCGGACTCAGCACATCGCTCTTTCTCAAGGATCTCACCCGAATTGTCGGTAAAATTCGCATAGGCGAGATCAACAACCATTCAAACTATCCATGGTTCCGCTTCCTTGCCAAAAAATGGCAAAGCCCCCGCATCAGAAAGCTTCGTGAAAAACAGCGCAAAGCATAGATAAGAACGCAAAAAAAAAGAGTCCCTGATATCAGGGACTCTTTTTTTGAATCAAATGTCACTTTTTGGAAAAAATAGAAAAAATACCCGATTCTTCTTTTTCTTCCATACGCTTTTCAAGAGCCGCAAGCTTTCTTTTCCAGACAGCCTCTTTCAAAGTGAAATCCATCCGCTGCTGCATCAGCTCGGAAAAAAGCAGCATCATCCCGGAAAAGTCCTCTATATCATGCCCTTTTCTGTATTCTTCAAGAAGGTACAGTATCAGCAGAAAACCAATCTGATCGGGCATGACATGATGCGGATTCGGCCGGAAAACCGTACCGTGGATCCACGTCAGCACATTATTCATTCGGTTAAGGCCCAGCCGAACAGGAAAGTTATTCTCCTTGAAAAAAGGCAGGAACTGTTTCCGATCCCGGGGGGAACAGAAGTTTTCAACCAGAAAATAAACAGTATTTTTCTGCTTCAGAGACAGATGATGTCTTCCAAATGGATCCTCCCCTTTCAGATCGATGCCGAGAGAGGCAAAGAAATCCGTAACTTCAGGAAGCCATTCTCCGATACGGTACTGCGGATTGATGGCAATGACGGAAATGCCATCAATCAGATTGCCAAGCTCAATCGCTACTGTCCCGCCGCAAGAACTTCCAAAGCAGCAGATATTCTCAGGATGGACGCCGAGCATTTTTGCAAAATTCAGAATAATTTCCGCAAGATCCTGCGTATATGGATGCTCTTTCGTGCCATAATACCACATGACCTTGGTGCGATCATTATACAGCTCCATCAACGGGTCATCGATAAACAGCATGCTTCCGTCGAAAAACGGACGGTATTTCCAGCGCACAAACTTCGGATATGATGCAGAAAGCTCACGGCCGCTGGAAAAGCTGACATACAGTTTTTTCCCGGGATGAGGAAAAAACAGCGTCTCATACCCGACTTCGTTCAAGAGAATCCGAAAGCGAGCGTCTGTCTTCAGCATTTCACTGTCGATATCCATAAGATTCAGCGTTCGCTTTTCAACCTGCATCCAGGACCGATCCGGAGAACGCATCGTATCCCTGGCCTCCAACAGAGTCTTTGGAGACAAAGAAGCCAGGCAATTCAGCACGCTGTTCTGAAAATCGTTCATGCGACAAAAACTCCCTCTGCTGCAGAGCATCTGCTTATTCGTCCGTCAGTTTCGAAAGGTTGTATCCGGCTGAACGGAATTTTTTCATCCATCCGCCCTGCAGATACTTATTGGATAAGAATGTGTCAAAAATAAACGGAAGCCCCTGTTTCACCCAGAAATTGATCTGTCCCTCGACGATGCAGGCCGCGTAGCGCAGATACTGCTGTTTCTTCCTGGGCGTATCAATCTCTGATTCAAAAAGGCTGCACAGCTTCTGATATTCATACTGGACAGACGCAATACGGGAGACGCCGGTAGAATCGATCAGCGCATCTCTTCGAGCCTTGACATTTCCTTTGACCAGGAAACAGCGTCTGTCTTCAGCCTGTTCGTTTGTCAGCGGCAATTCCTCATAATACCGGGCAATCAGGGATTCAATAATTTTCGGATCTCCCACAGGACAGGCAATCAGCAGCGGAACAGGATTAAACTCTATCCGGCGCTCATCAAAAACCAGATCCCTCAGCATATCCGTTACGGTCAGAATGCCTTTCTTTTCATATTTCTGACGCCACAGGTTTTGAAGATTCTGCACCTTATTGACGGCAAGCATATAGTCATAATACTTGAATCCCAATCCCAGAGATTTTCCGGAATGCAGCCATGCGCTGGGAATGCCATACGCATCAGCCAGAATGATGCCGTGCAAAGAAGAAGACGCGATGCGCTTGCAGGACAGAATCTCGTTCAGCGTTTCTTCAATGCTGTCCGTTTTGAGATAGATTTTTTTGATCCCCGGGCCGACTTCAAAGTTGACATTGTCAGATTCCGACCAGCGGATGAGCCATCCGACCTCATGGGTCTTTTTGATATCCGGACGATAGAAAAAAGGAACCAGAAGCCCGGGATCTCCATACACAGGAGGACAGGCGACATTGTGCACCTGCAGCAAATTTCTCGTCAGAGGGCCGCGAACGGCAGTATACAGAGCCTCTTTGCTAAAAGTCTTCTGAGCACTGACATCTTCCTGAAATTCCGTGCCGAACGATCCGCTGCCCCACACCGTGCTGTTTGGGGTTGTTCGGCTGATAATTGACCCGATAGCGAGCAGATTCTGTTTTTTGTTTCCCTTATCAAACAGAACCGGACGCCCGGAAAGCCTCTCTATCAGCCAGGGAGAAAGGCAGTCCCCAAAATTCGGATGACTATTCCACCAGAACAGTCTGACGGGATGCTTTGTTGCATGGTCTGACGGGATGCTTCCATAAGCTGCACTCCATGAAATATTGGAAAACAATCAAATAAAAACATAGGTTATCTTTACAATATTGTATACGTATAATATTAAATATACTTGCACTATTTCATCCTACTGTCAAGGAATTGGGAATGCCTCCGGGAGAGACGGCATATTTTGCGCAGAAACAGGGGTTTTCTTTAAACATCGACTTGTCTTATTTCACTCTTCAGGATACAAATAACCAAAAAAGATGATCTCTGCTCCTTAAATGGAAAAAATCATCAGAAATTCAAGGAGACGACCGCCTTATGCTCTCGAGCATGCCACTGAAAAACGCTCTCCAACTGCTGAGCTTTGAAGACGCGGCGAACAATTACCTCTGGACGGATTATTATCTCGGTCCCAACACCCTGGATGCCTTTGCCGATGAAATGGATCCGGAAGACGCCAAGCTGCGCTGCATCATCACGGAAGATCACCGGACTATCGTATCCATGACTGGCAAAGTGCTGTACAGTATTACGGACCAGCTCTCACCCGCAGGGATTGAGGCTATGAAGGAAGAAACGGCAAAAAAGGAAGCTTCCCAGGCCTAATTTCTGAAATTCTCAGCAAGACTTCAACTTTCCGGTTTTTCTCCAAGGTATATGAGAAAAACCGGATTTTTTATTTGAAAAGATACTTATGGAAAAAACTACAGCTGAACTTCACGAAAAAACAAGGAAGCCTCAAAAAATAAGATTGAGACTTCCTTACTTAAATAGAGGCACGTCAATCAACGCTGTTCTTCAACAGCGTGCCGCCCTGTGAGAGAAAATTCCACCCACTCCGCGATATTTACGGCATGATCTCCGATACGTTCAAGATATTTTGCGATCATGAGTAGATCAATACAGAATTCCCCCTGTCCGGATCCGGCTCTGATTAAGGAGGAAAGTTCCTGCTTGATTTTTTCAAATAATTCATCCACCACCGAATCCTCTGCCATGACCGCACGCGCCAAGGCCAGATCCCGGCGGACAAAGGAGTCAATGCTGCGCGTTACCATGTCTGATGTGGCCGTCGCCATATCGCCGATATGAGGAAGCGTGGATCCTTCACATCCGGAGAGGCATTCGTTCATTTCAACGGAAATTTCCGCAATATCACGGGATTGATCTCCGATGCGTTCCATGTCGGAAATCATCTTGAGTGCGGCAGAAATGATACGCAAATCCCCAGCCACCGGCTGCTGCTGAAGAAGCAGTCTCAGACAGAGTGTTTCAATCTCCCGTTCCTTGCGATCAATGCTTTCCTCCATGGACTCAACTTCCTGTTTCAGTCCTCTTTCATCTTTAAGAAGTATACGCGTCGCCAGAGCAATGGATTGTTTGCACAGCGCACCCATGGCGATAAGTTCCGTATTCAGTTCTTCAAGTTGTTTCTCAAAATGACGGCGCATCTAGCCAAACCTCCCGGTGATATAGTCTTCAGTGCGTTTGTCTCGAGGCATGGAAAACATTTTTTCAGTGGAAGCGGCCTCTACGACCTCGCCCAGCAGGAAAAACGCCGTTGTGTCAGAAATGCGCACTGCCTGCTGCATGTTGTGCGTAACGATCACGATGGTATAGCGGCTCTTCAGCTCTCCCACCAGATCTTCAATATGCGAGGTGGAAATGGGGTCAAGCGCGCTGGTAGGTTCATCCATGAGCAGCACTTCCGGCCCGACAGCCAGAGCACGCGCAATGCACAAACGCTGCTGCTGCCCGCCAGAAAGCCCCAGCGCACTCTTTTTCAGTCTGTCCCTGACCTCATCCCACAATGCCGCACCTTTCAGCGATTCTTCAACAAGTTCATCCAGCCTGTCGCGAGATTTTACGCCGTGAGTACGCGGTCCGTAAGCCACGTTGTCATAAATGCTCATTGGAAACGGATTTGGCTTCTGGAATACCATGCCGACACGGCGACGCAGAATGGTGGAATCCATATTCCGCAGCTCTTCCCCGTCCAGCAGGATGCTGCCCTCAATGCGACATTCCTCCACCAGATCATTCATGCGGTTCAAACATTTGAGCAGGGTGGACTTGCCGCATCCGGAAGGACCGATGAACGCAGTCACCGCGCCGGATGGTATATCCAGCGAAATATTTTTGAGTGCCTTAAATTGCCCGTACCACAGATTCAGATTCCGTATTTCGAACGTATTCATGAATGTTCCCGAACGAGTAGCGCGGCGACGGCGCTCGATATAAAGTTGATGAACAGCACCACAATCAGCAATACCAATGCCGTGGCATGCGCCTCATTGACGTACAGACCTTCGGAAAGCAGTGCGTACATGTGCACTGACAATGTACGCCCCGAAGAAAACAGGCTCTCCGGCATGGCAGCCACGGTTCCGGATGTGTACAGCAGTGCCGCGCTTTCCCCAACGATACGTCCGATGGAAAGAATGACGCCTGAAAGGATTCCTGGTACGGCAGCTGGCAGTACGACCTGAAAAATAGTGCGCAGACGTCCGGCTCCCAGCGCGAAACTTCCTTCACGCCAATTGTCAGGTACGGATTTAAGAGCTTCTTCCGTAGTGCGCATGATCAACGGCAACACCATGATGGCCAGAGTCAGCGCCCCTCCGAGAATGGAAAAGCCCATGCCACACGCTACGACGAAGAGGAGAAACCCGAACAAGCCGTACACAATAGAGGGAATCCCCGCCAGACTTTCCGTAGTCAGCCGCACCAGAGAAACAAAACGGTTTCCACGACGCGCGTATTCAACAAGATAAATCGCGGCTCCCATGCCCACAGGCGCGGCAAACAGCAGCGCCAGCACGATCATGATCACCGTGATGGCAATAGCGGGCAGCATAGATACATTTGCCGTGGAATATTCCCATTCAAACAGACGGGGAGAAAGCCAGGGAAGTCCTCTGATCACGACATATCCCACCAGCCAGACGAATACTCCTGTTACAATCAGGGCAGCCGTCCACACCAGTGCCTTCAGCCCGGCGGAAACTGGATCGAACCCGCCATGACTCGGAAAAGCCTGGTCTTGCGCGGTATTTGCGTTACATCGTTGTGTCTGAGTCATATGCCGTCCCTTCACGCGCCCAGTTTCCGCAACAGGCCTCGCTTCACTACGTAAAAGACGAGATTGAGTATCAAAATGAAAACGAACAGCACTACGGCCGTGGCAATAAGTGCCTCGCGGTGCAGATCAGCTGCATAGCCCATTTCCAGTACAATATTGGTAGTCAGCGTGCGCACGCCGCTCATGAGGCCTGAGGGAAGCACGGCCTGATTGCCGGCCACCATAATCACCGCCATGGTTTCTCCCAGCGCACGCCCCATGCCCAGAATGATTCCCGCCAGTATACCCGAGGCCGCTCCGGGCATCATGACGAAAAACACACTGCGCTCATGGCTCGCGCCCAATGCCAGTGAAGCTTCATACCATGTGTCTGGTGCCGCCCGCAGGGCAGCTTCAGCTACTCCGGCTATGGTAGGGATAATCATAATCGCAAGAATGATCGAAGCAGTCAGGATGCCTTTGCCGCTTCCCCCAAAATGCTGCATGAGAGGAACCAGTACGACAAGACCGAAAAATCCGTAGACAATAGAAGGAATTCCGGCCATGAGATCTACCATTTGCTTGAGAAGCGGATGCAGCATACGAGGGCAAAAATATACAAGGAAGACGGCGGTAAGCACTCCCAGTGGTACGCCCAGGATCAGGGCTCCGGCCGTAACGCAAAAGCTGCCCACAATCATGGGAAAAATGCCGAACAATTCGCTAAGAGGCTTCCAGCGCAGGCCAAACAGAAAGTCGGGCAGACCTATCTTGAATAACGCTGGAGCCCCTCCGGCGAACATGAAAATACAGATAAGAGCCACTGCGGCGATAGATGCGCATGCCGACAGCATGAACACCACGTGCATCACCGATTCCGACATATTTTTCATCAAAAATCCTCTGGGACATTAAACGGCGGGTCAAGAGACCTCGCCGTTTCCTGATATCAGGTACAGAATGCTTTTACTTTACGTTCAGGGCAGACCAATCGGTCACAACTCCGGTAAATACATCCCTGATCTGTTCGCTGGTCAGTCCGTTAACCGGGTTGGATCTGTTCACGATAACCGCGATGCCGTCCATGGCCATGACCACAGGCTTAAGACCTGCCTTGAGTTCGCTTTCCTTAAGTCCACGGGAGGCCATACCGATGTCGCAGATGCCGTCACGCGCAGCGTTCATGCCGGTAGTAGAGTCGCTCAGCTGGATTTCGATGGTGGCATTGGGATTTATCTTGAGATAGGCTTCCTTCAGCTTTTCCATGGAAGGCGTCACTGACGAGGATCCGGCCACTACAATCTTGCCCGCAGGCTTGAAACCGGCATAGGGCTGAGGCTGGCCGACGCCAATATAACCGGCCTTTTCCACAACGGCCTGGCCTTCCCGACTCAAAATGAAACCAAGAAAATCCTGTGCCGCGTTTCCGGCTTTGGAGCTAAGCACGAGGTTAAATGGCCGGGAAATCTTGTAGCCGCCGTTCTTGATGGACTTCGCCTCAGGTTTCGTCCCGTCAATAGCCAGTGCCTTGACGGAATTGTTCAGCGAACCGAGGGAAATATAGCCAATAGCGTTCCTGTTTCCCGCCACAGAAGCGATCATGACAGAGGTTGAATTGGTAATTTCCGCTCTGTCCGTAGTCAGGTCAATTTTCCTGCCGTCGACCTTTTTTTCTATCTTGAACAGTTCAATGAAAGCACCACGTGTCCCCGAACCGTCTTCGCGGGAAAGCACGGTGACATCAGCAGCCTTTGCGAACCCGCCGCTCAGTGCCATAATCCCTAAAAACAGGGAAGCCAGCATGTATTTTCCAAATCTTCTCATAACAAATTCCTTCTTTCTTTCATGTTTGGTTGCAACCGATGTTTATTACATCCCTTCAGGATATGAGCATGATATAAGACACCCATATAAAATCTTCGGGCAAGGTTTTGTTAAGTTTATGTAAAATTTCGTTTTTTGAGGAATCTCAATCTGAATTCAGGATAAAAAAACAGGGCATTGCCACCAATCTGCCGCAATGCCCCAGCAATCTGTTACCGTATCAAACAGAACATTTTATAAAAACAAAGTCCCGAAAGGCTTTTTACACCTTGCGGGACTTGATTGAATTCTTGGTTGGTGCCGAAGGAGAGACTCGAACTCTCATGGAGGAACCTCCACTAGACCCTGAACCTAGCGTGTCTACCAATTCCACCACTTCGGCACGTTTTTTTGATACTCTGAAAAAAATGCTTTGGCAAGTATTTTCTTTAAAAAATCATTTTTATTTTTTTATCTTAAGAAAATGATTAAAAAAACACTGTTGTCTCGCAGATGCAAAACCCGCTTGCTTTTTAAGCGCATTCATCTGTACAATTTCCGCAAAAACATCCGGCTTCCGCTATTCTGCGGACGCTGTAAGGAGGCTTTTCCGTTATGAGCCATACGAAACTCGATTGCCGGGACATGGTCGGTACCGCGCCTCTGCTGAAAGTCAAACGCTATCTGGATGCCGATCGTCCGGAAAAACTTGATATCCTCGTCGACAGTCTCAGCATCAGCGACTCCATTTCAAGGATGCTGGCAAAGCTGGGATACGAAGTCGATTCCGCTCAGGAAGCAGGCATCTGGTATATCAGCGGATCTCTTTCTGAAAACGCTGAAGATAACTCGGAACAACCAATTTCGGAAGAGGCTGTGCAGACGGTCTTTGCGCCGAATGACGGCAGAAGTTTGCTGCTGATTGCCACAGATACGCTGGGTGATGGTGCTGCAGAACTTGGAACAAACCTGCTTCTTGAGGCTCTGGAAGGTCTTGCACCGCATATCAACAGCACATGGGATATCGCTCTGCTCAATTCCGGTGTCCGTCTAAGTACAGGAGGGCGCGGACTGGAAGCCCTTATAACCTGCGAAAAGAATGGAGCAAAAATCTTTGCAGATGCGAACAGCATCGTTTTCTACGGGATCGCCGCTTCACGATGCATCGGCACAAAAATTTCCATGCAAGACATTATTCTCATGGCCGCCAATGCCACAAAACTCATCAGGCTGTAAAAAAGAACAGGCGGTTTCCAAAGGAAAACGCCTGTTCTGCTCCAGACATAGGATTTTTTAAACAGTGTGACACCACCATAAAATTTTTCCGATAACTTTCACGGATTCTGCCAAAGGTCCATTCAAATCAATTTCCATTGGAGCATATCGAGGATTATAGCTGCGAAGTACCAGAATATGCCCGGGAGAATTTTCCAGTTCTTTGATATAAATGCCGTTATCAACGCTCACGGCATATACGGTATGAGGTTCAATTTCAGTTCTGTTTTTATCAATCAAAATCAAATCATTATGAAAAATACTCGGCTCCATGCTGTCGCCTGACATATACATCAGAACCATCCCATTCGGATCTCCACGTTTGCGCAGCCAGGATTCCCGAAAACAGATATAGTCAAGAATTTCCTGTTTGGCTTCCGTCAGCCCATCTCGCAGGATCATCCTCGATGATACCAGGGGAATACGCAAAAGCCGGATATCTGCAGGGTCTGACAATTTTCTCCCGAAATACAGTTCATCCATCGAAAGACCTGTCTTTTCTGCGGCTTTGACTATCCAACTTTCAGGAACTTTTCCCTTTCTTCTGGCCTGACTGACTGCCTGAGTCGAGATGCCAAGCCATGCAGCAAGTTGCATATCTCGACGAAAGCCAAGAGCGGCGATCAGATCATCAAGAATTGCCGACGTTTCCTTTTTGACAGCCATATTTACCCCTATATACTGATAAATATCAGTACTATGTATCTATGCAACATGTCAATATAAATAAAAAAAAATGCAGAAAATCAAGATATATTTAGGAATATGATTTCTATCATATTGCACATATAATAATGATTATCATTCATAATTATAAAAGTTGTATAAAAAATATTTACTTGATCATATACAGCACATTTTTTACCATGGTTCACAAAATTTTTTCAGGAGCAGGCTGTGATCGCAAATTTTCCGGAATTTTTTATGGACACACGGGTAAGGCATCGGGAAACTTCTGCGGACGGAAAAGCAAGACTGGCGGCCGTTGCCGACTGGCTTCAGGAAGCCGCAGCTCTGAATGCCAAAGCAATGGGATTCGGAGAGGATCAGGTTTTTGCCAGGGGCATCACCTGGGTACTGACGCGCATGGTTCTGCAGATCAATCGACTTCCTCGGACTGAAGAATCCATTCGCGTCAGAACATGGCCGGGGAGACTGGATCGCTTTGGCCACAGAGGATATGAAATTTTGAATGCTGACGATGCAACGCTTTTGCTCAGTGCCGCAGCGGAATGGACTATCCTTGATCTCAAAACACGGCATATCGCTCCTATGCCTGAAGATATGATACAGGAATATCCAGAAAAAACCTTCGATATCATCCCCTTCAGCGGAAAGATTCTTCCAAAAGCACAGAACTGTCCGCATCGGGCACAGCTTCTGGTTCGAAAAGACGACCTTGACGTAAACGGCCACGTCAACAACGCCCTCTATTTTTCCTGGATTCTGGAACCAATGCCGAAAACTGACAAACAATTGGCCATGGTGGATATCCGCTTCAGATCGGAAACCTTTCCTGGCGATCATCTGGAAAGCAGCTGCACCGCATATCTGCCCACTGCTGACGACACAAACTTACTGGAAACCAGACACACCATTATGCGCACCGACGAGAACGGGAATCAAACCGAAACATGCCGGGCTCGACTTTTCTGGAAAGAAGCAACGCATTTCTAATGATCTCCCGGAAGATCCGGACTTTTTTCAGCAAGCCGTGCAAGCTTTTTGGCAAATCTTTCCGCTTCACTGAAAACACATCCGCAGTAATTCTGACGGTAAAGCCCCCATGCTCTCGCCCGGTCATTGCCTTCTTGCCAGTACTCCCGAAAATCACGGTACAGGAAACGAGGTCCTCCATACTCGCTGCAGAGCGAACGAATAATATCGTGCTGCTGATATTTCGAATACAGCAGACTGGTTGTGAACACGTCGAAGTTCCGTTCCTGCGCCGCAGCTGCCGTCAACGCAATACGGGTTTCATAGCAATACGCGCAACGCGCATATTCCTGATTGCCGGAAATACCGCTTTTCACAGTCATTTCAATCCAGCCGGCAGGATTGCATACATTATCCTGCCAAATCATGGGAATCTCCATCCGTGCTGCAACCTGCTCCATGGCTTCTCTACGGCGCAGATACTCCGACACAGGATGAATATTCGGATTGGCAAAATAGCCTGTCACGGCAAAGCCCTCTTTCTGCAGAGCTTCAATACACATGATGGAGCATGGACCGCAACAGACATGAAGCAGACATGTTTTCATCGACGATTCCTTCCGGCTTCCTCACGGCGGGATCTGCAGGATTCACCCAGGCTCTGTTCCGTATTGTCCGTTTCCACGCCAATTGATCCGGAAATGCGGATTTCCAGACGAATGCCGAATTGATGTTCCAATTCTGCCAAACGATCTCTTTTCGTATTCAACAGATACAGAGCATGTTCCGCATCCATGCGGCAAATACATGTTTCCAGCCCTTCCTGGACTGCTGAGCGCATTTTACGGTACAGATCGCGAATCGTCTGCACAGCCTGCCATTCACGGTTTCGACGCTGTCCTGTTCCGTTGCAGTGCGGACAAGGCTCCATTGAAATGGAAATAGCCGAAGCCGCAATACGCTGACGAACGATTTCCAGCAGTCCGAAAGAACTCATTTTGCCAATATCATGACGGGCTCGATCTGATTTCATCGCTGCACGCATGGCTTTTTCAACATCGCGGCAGCGATCTGGATCCCGCATTTCAATAAAGTCGATCACAATCTGTCCGCCGACATCACGCAGGCGAAGCTGATTGGCTATAGCGACAGCGGCCTCCATATTGGTACGAAAAGCCATAGTTTCAAAATTTGTTTTTCCCGTCGTCCGCCCGGAATTGATATCAACAGCCATCAAAGCCTCAGTCTGATCAAAAACCAGACGTCCTCCGGAAGGCAAAATCACTTCACGGGAAAAAACCTGCTCAATCTGGTGCAGGAGGCTGAATTTTTCCCATAACGTCTCCTGCCGGTTTTCATACAGACGGACGAGATCTCCCCTGCGAGGAAAAAGCATGGAAGTCGTAACCCGGATATTTTCCGCAGTCTGGGCGTCATCGACCCAAATTTCCGCAATATCCTCAGAAAGATAATCCCTGATACACCGACTGGCCAATCCAGGTTCCTGATAAATCAGACAGGGAGCTTTCTCTGTACCCGCACGCTTGCGAATATCCTTCCAAACACGTTTCAGATAGCTGAGATCTTTCTGCAGCGTTGTTTTTCCAGTTCCAGCACTCACGGTACGCACGATGGCCCCAAGTCCATCTCCAGGATTCAGGCCAACAATCAGTTCTCGCAGTCTGGATCTCTCTTCAGCATCCTCAACCTTTCGGGAAATACCGATCTGCTCCTGCCCAGGAGTCAGAACAAGAAATCTGCCAGCCAGAGAGACCTTCGTGGTTAGAAACGCTCCTTTCGATCCCGCAGGCTCCTTAACGACTTGAACCAGTACTTCCTGACCTACGCGAAGAACCTTCTGTATGGGAGGGAAACGATGCCCTTTTGAAGCGTCATGCGGCTGAAGATAATATTCAGGATGAACTTCATCAATCTGGAGAAAACCATTTTTTACGCCGCCATAGTTCACAAAAGCAGCCTGAAGATTGACATCGATATTACTGATAACGCCTTTGTAAATATTCCCCCGAATTTTAGCCTGATGCGTCATCTCCACATAATATTCACGCATCTGCCCGTCTTCCATCAGTGCTACTTCCACCAAATCTCCGGGGAGGACGCTGACAAGCATTTTTTTCACGGGCTGCGATTGTGTTTTGGGAGGTTTGGACAGCCCCGTCGTAGGATTGGCTTCAGCGTGATTCAGCATCTGCTCAACCTGGGCATCAACTTCTTCTCGAGCCTTTTTTCTGCCTCTGGCACGGGAACGGGAACGTTTGGACGGAGAAGAAGGTATCAAAGGCGCGCCGGAAACAAGTTCTTCAGCTATCACTGTCAGGCTTTCTCTATTCGATAGAGCATCTTCAGGGCGCACGGAAGGGAGTAGCGACACAGCCTCAACCGGAAGCCGATCCTTCAGATTCCCATCCTGATTTTGCTGCAACAGATCTTCAGCAGGATCGACCAAAGTCTGCGCAGCCTGTTTTTTTTCCCCTGCAAAACGTCGTGAACGCCGCCGTTTCGGCTTTTCCCTGTGTTCTATTTCGCAAGAAGCATTGTCTTCCACATTTTCCACAGGCATAACGCTTTCTTCAGACACTTCATTCATAAAAAATCCTTCGCATATGCCATTGTTCCATGCTGAAATCCGGATTTGAATCCGAGTCTAGCGCTTTTTCCTGCGCATGGACAATGTATAAAAATTTGGTGCAATGCCAACAGCCCCGCAGAAGAAAAGGCATCTGTTGTCCATTCTCAAAAAAAACATCTTATACTTGTCAACTCTGCTGAAACAATTCGGACAGCGCTTTTCCTGCTCTTTTCCGCTTTCAATCCAGCGCTTCCATACGGATTTTCTTCTGTTGATTGGCTGACGTAACTTTGAAACAGGAACCGCAAAAAGGCAAGATATTTTCAAAATAAAAAGGCCTGTTTTTCAAACACAGACCTTTCTGCCATCGACATATTCATGCTGACAAACTTTCCAAATTAACCGCCTCCAACAAATTGCAGGAGTTCCAGCATATCATTTTCCCGAAGCGGAGCATTTTTCCAGGATGAAGAATCAAGGATTTCCCCATTCAGTTCCACAACAAGCGTTTCAGGCTTTAGAGAAAGCGAAGCGATGAACGCAGAGACACTGATCCCCTCCTGGCATTCCCGAGGTTCTCCATTGACGACAATATGCATTTTATCACCTCCTTTCCCAATATATTGAGGTCAGTTATCGTAAACAGAGAGCAGAAAAGCGTCAACTAGCCAGCATCTTGCTGTATAATCTGGAACGCGCTACACTTCTGCGCTATAAAATAAGCCGCAAGGCATCATTTATTTTTTGACTCACTTTTACGCCAAATATGACAAGCCCATGAAGTATCTCGCACTGGACTATGGACAGGTTCGCACAGGCATAGCCGTCTCCGATGCGGGAGGCGTTCTTGCCTTTCCGCGCTGCACCATTATCAAAAGAAACCGAGTTCAATTTTTTGAGGAACTGCTTGGAATTCTTGAAAAAGAACAGCCTGATGCGATTGTAATCGGCCTTCCAAAGGACTTATACGGCAATGAAACACTGACAACTCGGCAGGTTCGAAATTTTGCCGCGAGCCTTTCCAGAAGAATTTCTCTGCCGCTGTACTGGATGTCGGAAGAGCTCAGCAGCATTCAGGCACAGCGGGATCTGCATGAAGCAGGTCGGTCATGCAAATCCGGAAAGACCGTACTGGATCAGCAGGCCGCCGTCATCATTTTGCAGTCCTTTCTCGATTCACCGGAAAAATCACGACAACGCATTTTATCAGGCGAAAGCAAATAAACATGTTTTTTTTCACACTGCTCAAGCGTCTGACCGCATCTCCCCAAAAGACACTATGCTGTCTTCTTATACTGTTGCTGGCTTCAGGCATCTCACTCAGTGTCTGGTCTGCCTTCCACTTTCTTCAAAGTACTGGAACACTCCCCGCAAGGAACATCACCATTACTGTACAGCCTGGGGCGACGATCTCCTCTCTTGCACCGATTTTGGAACGGGAAGGATGCATTTCCAATGCCCGTTTCTTCCGCTGGCTTGCATTGTATAAAAATCGGGGAAACGCACTGAAAGCTGGACGGTTTATGGTCAATACAGGCTGGTCTCCTTCACAGGTGCTGAAACATCTTACTGAGGGTCAACCATATATGGAACGGGTGACTATACCCGAGGGGCTGACTTGGTGGAATACCGCCGAACTTTTGGAAAAAGCCGGACTGGTGCGCTTTGAAGATTTTCGAGATGTGATTCATGATCCGGAATTTCTTCGTCATTGGGGGATCAGCGGAAAGAATGCCGAAGGCTTTCTTTTTCCGGATACCTATCTTTTTTTGCAATCCTCAGAACGGAACAGAGCGTCAGCCCGTACCATAGCCAGCCGCATGATCGACACATTCTGGAAAAAAATTGGAATGATGCGGCAGGATTCACGCCCCCTTTCCCGAAGCAGAGTCCAGGAGATCATGCCTGTTCTGATTTTAGCATCGATTGTAGAAAAGGAAACCGGCTGCGCTGAAGAACGGAGCAAGGTGGCCGGTGTGTACGCCAACCGGCAAAAGCTGGGCATGCTTCTTCAGGCCGATCCTACAACGATTTATGGCCTCGGACAGCAGTTTCACGGCCGACTCCGCCGATCGCATCTGAATGATGACAAAAATCCCTACAATACATACCGTCAAAAAGGGCTTCCTCCTGGCCCTATCTGCTCGCCAGGCATGAAAAGTCTCAAAGCCGCATTCAATCCTGAAAAGCACGATTATCTGTATTTTGTCTCCCGCAACGACGGCACGCATTTTTTCAGCAGAACATTGAAAGAACATAACAACGCCGTCAACAAATACCAGCGCTAAACTGAACTGTAAGAAAGGCGGCGTTTTTTACGCCGCCTTTCTTCAATCTCTTTAAGAAAAAAAGATTAGAACTTCCGGTAGACTCCGCCAGTTGAAGCTGATGTTACCAGCTGGGCATACCGGCGCAGGAAAGGCGATTCGACTTTCTTCTGCGGCATCGCAAAGTTCTTTCTTCTTTCATCCAGCACCGCTTCATCAACAAGCAATTCCAGCTTTCTATTCGGGATATCGATCAAAATACGATCTCCATCTTCAATCAAACCGATCAAACCGCCGTCAGCCGCTTCAGGAGAGATATGACCGATAGCCGCTCCCCGGCTGCCGCCGCTGAAGCGTCCGTCCGTAAGCAACGCGACATCCGCGCCGAGCCCCATTCCGACAATAGCGGAAGTCGGAGTCAGCATCTCTCTCATTCCCGGGCCGCCGCGCGGACCTTCATAACGAATGACAACTGCGTCGCCTTTCTTGATTTTTCCGCCGAGGATTGCATCAGATCCCTCTTCCTCGCTGTTGAACACGCGCGCCGTCACCTCTCGGCACATCATTTCAGGTGCTACGGCAGACTGCTTTACAACCGCACCTTCAGGAGCGAGGTTGCCACGCAGAATGGCGATGCCGCCTTCTTCCCGGTAAGGACGATCAATGCGAATGACATCGGGATTCTGAATGTGCGCATGCAGATCTGAAAGATTTTCCGCAAGAGTCTTGCCGGTGACCGTTTGAACATCACCGAAAACCAGCCCTTTATCCAAAAGAGCCGCCATAACCGCAGGAATACCTCCAGCACCGTGGAGATCTTCGATATGATGTTTCCCAGCAGGAGAAAGCTTGCAGATATTCGGCGTTTTTCGGCTGATTTCATCAAAAATATCAAAGGAAAGATGAAGTCCGGCTTCATGGAAGACAGCGGGAAGATGCAGCGTCGTGTTAGTGGAGCCGCCCAAAGCCATATCCGCAGCCACGGCATTGTGCACGGATTTTTCCGTCACAATATCCAAAGGACGAATATTCTTTTTCAGCAATTCCATAACCTGCATACCGGATTTTTTGGCAAAGCGGATACGTGCCGCGGAAACCGCAGGAATCGTGCCATTTCCCGGAAGAGCTACGCCCATAGCCTCGCAGAGACAGTTCATCGTGTTCGCTGTGTACATGCCGGAACAGGATCCACAACCAGGGCAGGCATTTTCTACCATTTCCTCCAGCTCTTCTTCCGTCATCGCTCCGGTACGAACGCTGCCAACGCCTTCAAAAACCGTAATAAGGTCCGAATTGTTCCGACCAGCCAGCATAGGACCGCCGCTGACAATCAGCGAAGGGAGATTGAGGCGCATCATTGCCATCAGCATGCCGGGCACGCTCTTGTCGCAATTCGGAATAAAAACAAGGGCATCAAACGGATGCGCCTTGGCCATAACTTCAATGGTATCCGTAATCACTTCGCGGGATGTCAAAGAAAACTTCATCCCCTCATGATTCATGGCAATACCGTCGCAAACGCCAATTGTACGGAACTCGATAGGCGTTCCGCCGGCCATGCGGACACCGGCCTTCACAGCCTCTGCGATCTTATCAAGATGCATATGACCGGGGACAATTTCATTGCCGGCATTCACAATGCCGATAAAAGGTCTATCGATTTCTTCTTTCGTCAGGCCAAGGGCATACATCAGCGACCTGTGCGGCGCTTTTTCCAATCCCTTCTTCATTCTGTCACTGCGCATTGTTCTGCAACTCCTCCAAATCTTATACCGGCTCTCAGTCCGTAATACGACCCTGCAGCCAGACAATCGCATCGATCTCATCACCTGCCTGAGGCACATATCCCCGCAAACAGACGCGATCCGTCGCGTACAGAGGGATACGGAGAGGATTGGGCGTATTCAGACCGAATTCGACTATCATCATATAAACGGTATCCTCACCCATCTTTATGGGCTCTACCGAAGTCACTGGAACACGAACCTGATATTCTCCCACTCTATCCGAGGCACTCAAAATTCGGGATCCCCGAAGCGAAACCGTCAATTGAGGCACATCAAGGCGGTTTTTTCCCGGATTATGCTCCAGCCATTTACTGGCAAATTCTTCATACTGAGCCCCTTCAGTAATCGTCAAATCATCCAAAAGAGCTCGCCGCACACCGTAAGCGAGGCCTGCAACCAGAAATGTATGTCGGACGCCCTCTGTCAAGCAACTCTCATCTCTGAAAAAAAACGGCGTATAAAATTGCAGGGGTTCCGCATTTTCATTACAGCGGGCTGATACGTATGCTTCAGCTCCGCTTGTCCAGGGATAGACGGATTCAACCGTCATGTCATTTGGCAGGCCTTCAAGCAATGGGAAGCAGGAAACGGGACGATAGTGCCGGCCGCCTTCAGCCTTCATGACCGCGCCCAGACGGAAGGCAGATTCGGCAGGCCATGCCATCACCAGCTTTTCCGTTCCATCATCATACATCCTTTTCCAGCAGTCACGGCTTCCGCCTTCAGCAAGAATCTGAGCTATAACATTATCAATATGCTGCTTCGGATCGTCAAATAACGTGCGCCAGGCATCGCCCAGCCCTTCGACAAACGTGCTCATCCGGCATTCCTGATGGTTAATAAGGTTGGAAACACCCCGAATCTGCGTCATGGTTTCCCGAATGCGGAAAGCCCGACGCCACAGGCCTTTTTCGGGTTGCTGAAGTTTCACTCTGAAACAGGAAACGCAAAAAGGCAAGACTTTTCAGTTTTCCGGACTCAGGAGAAACTTCCATTCGGACAGTCTAAAGAAAAAAGGGACAGCCTTTAAAGCTGTCCCTGAAGATACATTATGGTAGCAAGGGGGAGATTTGAACTCTCGACACTACGGGTATGAACCGTATGCTCTGACCAACTGAGCTACCTTGCCGTCGTCTGTTTTATACGCTTTTCTCACGAAACGCAAGCTTTTTTTGCTGAATTGTAGTTTCGTGTTGGTAAATCTAAAAAGAGTTTACATATTTTATTGAGTTCAAATTAAGAATAGCTCTTATTAAAAATAACCCATCTGACAAATTTTCAAGGTAGATAGGCTGTTTTTTTTACTTCTTTAATAAACGCAAAAGCTACTTTATTAATATTTGCTGGCTTAACATTCTTTTTTCTAAATTAGACGTTATTTCAATTTTGCTATTTGGTATCTCAAGACCCCAATTATCCCAACCAATATAATTATTTCTAGCAAACAATTCAATTTTTGCTTGCTCTGGAAACATTTGTGTTATTCATAAAATTACTTCTTTTGGTTTAACACTATGCAAGCCACGATGAACTTGAACCATTTGTTTTATATTTCTTGCGCCACGAGGCTGTGGAAATTTTCCACGTTTAAATGCAAGTACAAATTCAGTTTGGCTTAATGTATATCTTCCGGGATTATGCACCATTTTATCCCATACAAATGCTATTGTTTTATATTCAAAACCCCATGCCTTACCTAATTCAATAGAATTAGCCATTTGTGGTCCTGTTGTCCACATAAAAAGAATGCAATCATCTTCTGCTATCGAACTAATATTTAATTCTTTAAGCTGTTTTAATTTTAAAGTCGGATATTTAAATTCTGCTGAACTGAGAAAAATCTTTTTTTTCAAAACCAATATTTTCATTTTTTATTGTAGATTTATCATATTGCATTTTACCTCCATAATCCCAAGGTGGATCAGCATATATGACTTGATATTTTTTATTTGGTAATTTTGGATAAATGTCTTCTAATGGATTAACCTTTCTTCTTTCTTTTTGTTGTACATTATACAAAGAATAAGCCGTAATATTTTCCAAAATAATTATCCTTATCTGAAATTTTTAATCCAAGTGAAGAGATTATGAAAAATGCTCAAAATCGTGGATGGGGAGTTTCACCAGATTTTTCTATTAAAAATATAAGAACCGGGAAAATACTTTTTGGTGAAATCAAAAGACAAGATGGTTGGATAGAAGGTAAAACTCCTAGTGCTGGACGCGGTAATGCCCATGAAAGAATGTGCAAATTATTTACCCCCGGCTTAATGAAAAAATCTTGAAGGAGATATAACCAGAGACCCAAAACGAAATCGAGAAATTTCATTTTGGTTTGATAACTATGACAAAAATTTTTTCATGTGGAGACCTCAAATGTCTGATAAAGAGTTAATTGAGCATTTTAATAACTATCTTAAACCATATCTAGATTGATATACTATGGAAGGCCATCCAGGTCGAACGCATTTTCCCGGCTTTCTAAAAAAGAAAAAGGGACAGCCTCTAAAGCTGTCCCTGAAGATACATTATGGTAGCAAGGGGGAGATTTGAACTCTCGACACTACGGGTATGAACCGTATGCTCTGACCAACTGAGCTACCTTGCCGTCGTCTGATTTATACGCTTTTCTCACGAAACGCAAGCTTTTTTTGAAAAAGCCTATCTTGGACCGCCCCATCTTCCGCGGAAGACCATCCAGGTCGGACGCATTTTCCCGGCTTTCTTCGGATCTTCGATCTTCTCACGAACCATCGTCATAAGCAGAACACAGAAAAGAGCCAGATAATTCCAGTAAAATTCATGGACGCAAATGGCAAGTATACTCATTGCCGATCCGTAAATGACGCCCTGAAAGGCACGGCTTCCACTGACACGTCCGTACCGTCTCATGCACAGCATCAGGGGCATCGCAACACCGCAGGAATATAATCCGCAGCTATACAGCAGAGCATCCATGCCCCCGGCAACGGAAAACGTCAGGAATGCTGAAGTCACACTGAGCAGCAGCATGACAGGCCAGCGAAAAGCCTCTCGTCCGGGAAGAATATCTCTGCAAAAGGCTTCGCCCCCCCCACGAAGGCAAGCCGCACCCCATAAAGTCGAGGATACTCCGATGAGCAAAATCGCAATCAGCTGAAAATGTTCGGGCATAACGCCAAGTAAAGCGTTCAATACCTGCCCAGCTGAAGCCCCTTCGGGGATCATTTCAGCATAACCAAAGACTGCAAGCCCTTCCAAAATCAGGAACGCGGACGCGATCAGCCCAACGCAAAGCACTAAAACAGCCGCCCGGCTTTTGCTTCTGACATTCAGAACAGGCGCAGCAAGAGGCGGGTAGAAAGAAAATGCGCAGCCAAGAAAAATTGTTCCGGCGACCTGCATTCCATTCGCCTCTGTGCTCATGACTGATTCACAGAATGACTGAAACGAAGGCAGATCTTCCGGGGAAAAAGCAAGAACCAAAACAAAAAAACAGAAAGAGCAGACGGCTGCTGCTGTCGTACCCAGACGTCCGGTTCCCCCTCCGCCAACCATGGCGCAGCAGAGAATCAGCAATGTTCCCCAAATCAGCGAGGAAACTGGCGACAAATCCGCCTGTGTTTCAAAAATCAGCATCAATCCCAAAATCTGAGCCGACAGAACGCCGATTCGAACCAGGATCAGCACGCTGCTCATCAGAGCCGGAGAGCCATCTCCTTCCGCCACATAATGACGAATCAAATCAGAAAAGGCATGAAGACGGGATTCTCTGACTCCCTGTACCAGAACACGGGATTGAAGCAGAAAGCCAAAGGCAGCCCCCAAGGCCCAGAACAGGGCTGTCAACTCTGAATGCGCCATATAGGCAAGGGCAAAAATTGATGCTGCGCCGCAAAAGAAGGATCCGCCGAAACTCCACGTTTCTTCCCTGTTGCCTGAAAAACAGCGTACAAGACCCAAAGCGCAGATCAATCCAACGACTATTGTGAGAACAAAAGCAGCCGTCATGCATATCTCCGTTACATTTTTGACAGAGCAACCAGTTCCGGACGAGTAAAGAGGGATCGCAGCTCATAGCCCGCTTCACGGATGATTTCACGGCCGCCTTCACCTCTGTCGAGCACACAGCACACGGCTGTCACGTTCAGGCCGGCAGCCTTCACCCTTTCGCAGGCTTTAAGAAGCGAACCTCCCGTCGTCACCACATCCTCAAGCATCGCTACCGAATCCCCGGGCTTGAAGTTGGCAAGGCCTTCAACAAATTGACTCGTACCATGCCCTTTGGCTTCCTTGCGCACGATCAGCCCGGCCAAAGGTCTGCCGACTTCATGGGAAATGACCGTCGTCGCAGAAATAAGCGGATCAGCTCCCATAGTCATGCCGCCGACTCCGACAACAGGAACATCTTTCAGCAGTTCATTGAACAGCGAGCCAATGAGCCATGATCCTTCCGGATGCAACGCTGTCTGGCGGCAGTCAAAATAATAATCACTCTTCCGGCCTGAAGCGAGAATGAAGTCTCCTTCTCTGTAGGATTTTTCCACCAGAATCCGGGCCAGGCGTTTTTTCAATTCCAGAGTATCTGTCATGATGCCGCTCCCTCAGAAAACACACGATCCAGCAGCTCATCCTCATGTTTCAGATAAAAAGAGCTGTCGAACAACGCATCAAGAGCCTGCGCGTCAAGATGCTTTGCGATATCCGCATCCTGGCGAATCAAATCCGGGAACAGCTGCCTCGTCTCCCAGCTTGTCATGGCATTACGCTGCACGAGAACATAGGCTTCCTGACGGGGCATTCCGGACTCGACAAGAGCGGTAAGCACGCGCTGAGACGTATACAGACCAAAAGAAGCATCAATATTACGCGCCATATTTTCCGGAAGCACACGCAGATTTTCCAGCACGCCGGACAGACGATGCAGAATGTAATCCATCAGAATCGTGCTGTCGGGCATCACGATGCGCTCAACGGAAGAATGGCTGATGTCACGCTCATGCCACAGAGCCTGATTTTCCATCGCCGCAATGGAATTGGATCGGATAATGCGGGCAAGGCCTGTCATGTTTTCCGCAGAAATGGGATTTTTCTTATGCGGCATGGCGGAAGATCCCTTCTGTCCCTTACTGAATCCCTCTTCCACTTCATGCACCTCGGTTCTCTGAAGATGACGAAGCTCCACACAAAGCCGTTCAATGCTTCCGGCGGCTACAGCCAAAGCTGTAAAATATGCGGCATGGCGATCTCGCTGAATCACCTGCGTAGAAATCGTGTCAGGCTTCAGACCCAGCCGGCTGCACGCATCAGCCTCAATATCCGGAGTCAGGAAAAGATAGGTTCCCACAGCTCCGGAAAACTTTCCAACGCGAACCCCCTCAAGAGCCGCGGCAAAACGTTGTTTATTCCGCTGTATTTCCGCATAAAACGTCGCCATTTTCAAAGCGAAGCTTGTCGGTTCCGCATGAATGCCGTGGGTACGTCCCATGCACAGCAGCCCCTTGTGCTTAAGTGCCAGCGTTTTCAGGGTTCCAAGCAGCCGGTCAAAACCTTCGAGTATCAGATTGCCGGCTTCCACCATCTGCAAAGCTCCAGCCGTATCCACGATATCGGAAGAGGTACAGCCAAGATGGATAAACCGTGATGCGGGACCGATCTTTTCTTCAAGAGAAGTCAGAAACGCAATAATGTCATGTCGAGTCGTTTCTTCAATTTCGAGGATACGATCAACATCAATTTCAGCTTTTTCACGGATTTCATTCAAATCGGCATCAGGGATCATGCCTTTGGCATTCCATGCTTCACATACGGCTATTTCAGCCCGAAGCCAGCAGCGATACCGATTTTCCAGAGTCCAAATTTTTCCCATTTGGGGCCGGGTATAGCGTTCAATCATAACAGAAAACTCCGAACAATAATATTTCGATAAAAAAGGGAGCCGAGGCTCCCGCTACATATCCGTCTTGGAAAAGTGACCTTGGCCGCCGGCCTTCCGGCCGGCACTGCCTCGGCAATGACTAAGCACGGGCTTTACTCGGAGGCTGAGATCTCTTTGCCTCAAGCTCCGCAGCTTTATCCGCAGCACGGGCATCAGCAGACTGGGCGGGTTTCGCCGTTTTTTTCCCAGCCGTCTTTTTTTCTACTCCGGCTGGCAGACCGTCGGCCTTAGTTTTTTCCGGCGTCGGCCCGGCGTGATGAGCATAATCTGTAGAATACCAGCCAGTGCCTTCAAGTTTGAAGGTCGTTTGGGAAATAATACGTTCCGCAACACCGCCGCATTCCGGGCAGGTTTCCTCAGAGGGCGAATCGAAATGCTGCCCCCATTCCTCAAACGTTTTGCCGCAATTTCTGCAGCAGTATTCATAAATAGGCATGAAAACGATTCTCCGTAGTTACCGAGCTTTCGGTTTGTCTGTCGGAGCGGTTTCCTGCTTCGGTGCTGAGGACTGATCAGCCGGCGACTTGTGCACGGGAACCGGACGGCCACAGAAAGGAATATAAGAGGTTTGAGACATCACGGATTCCGAAGCGCCGCCGCATTCCGGACAAACCGGAGACTCTGCGTCAGAACGAATCTGAAGCTCTTCAAAAACCTTGCCGCATCTGGTGCAGCGAAATTCATAGATAGGCATTTAAGGATCTCCTCAGGACACAAGGCAAAAAACAGGAAGACAGCGACGGGAAATCCGGTTCCTGCCGCTGCCCCTTACAGGCCAAAACTACTTGCTGTTTTTCTTGGCAGCCTGAGCTTCATGCACGCGTTCCTTCAGACGCTGTGCACGGCGATGACGACGACGCTGCAATTCCTTCGCACGTTCCACTTTTTTGTGAGCCATAATCCATATCCTCCCAAATAATATTTTAAATATTCTGAATTGAAAAAAATAGCCTGAAACCCCCCCTTTGTCCAGTCTGGAAACTTCGTCTGGGCTGTCAGGACTCCCAAACGCTCTATAGGAAAAGCTTTGCATACACAGGTTCTCTTGCCACAGATACGGCATCGTCTTATACTTTTTTCACAATTCTTATTTTTTATTGGTTCAATCAAAACAATTTTTCAGGAGTAATCCATGTCCGGAGCGACGCTTATATCCCGAGGCATCCTTATCGGCGGATCTGTAGGCATTCTTGCCGCCCTTGCTGGATTTTCCGACAGTCTGCCAAAATCCTTTGGACTGGGAATGGCCGCAGGATTTTTAGCGGGACTGACGCTGAGCCTAAGGCAGAACAAAAAACCCGCAGCGCGCATGACGGAGAAACACGATGAACAAGACTGATTCCGAACAAAAAGCCTCCCGCATTCTGGATCGGAAGCTTTTCGGCGAAGATACTTTCTCGGAAATTGATGACTCTCCTGCTGAAGAGCTTTCCCCAGATCGTCACGACGAATCGGATCTGTCTGCTGAGTCTTCAGATCCGCAAGAAGAGCGGCCGATAGCCACGCATGAAGCCGGTTTGTCCGTACATGCGGATGCGAAACAAGAACCTTCTCCAATGAGGGAAGCAAATCAGGAACAGGATCCGCTGGAACCGGATAATCCGCCTCAGAATCCTCAAAAAAGCAAGCCCGGGCGCTTTGACTGGATGGAGGAATATCATTTCGTGCGCAGCAGAATGGGTGTTCCGGAATTTAATCCTCCAATGCCTCCTCACAGGCTTTTTAATCTGCCGGCGGCGCTGTTTGGTCCGCTGTATTATATCATCATGGCTCCCTGGGCAGGCATGTGGCGTAAGATTCTGCCTGTCTGCCTGATATGGATTCTCTGCCATATCCCAACCATTTTATCTGAAATGTGGATTGTAAATGAAAAATCCCTGATCAGGGATTTTCAAAAAACCTATGAACCTCACTACGCTTTCATTGTATTGCTCACTATCTTCGCAGCCTTGCTGTTCTGCAAAGGCCGGTGGATTCTCTGCGCTCTATCCGTCGTGCTCAGTGCCGGAGTTATTTATACAGGATATGATCGTTTTGCAGACCAGCTGATTCCCATGGATCGTCTGGACTCCTTCCTGTGGCTCTGTTCTATCCCGATTTTTGAGGCCATCCTCAGCGTCACTTTTTTTCTGATTTTCATCAGAAATCAGCTGAGCGTGCCGTTTGGCATAATATGCGCAGTCTTTTTTTTCTATACAGGTCTGCCCATGGATTTGCTATTTACTTCAATTCCCGGTGCGGCGCTGTCCATACTCTTCGGACTGATGGCCTCGTGGGACAATTATCGGGGACGTGTGCTGCATCAAAAATTTTGGTGGTAGGAAATACATTATCTCCCGAGGCCAGAAGACCTTCCCTGTTTCGATGATACAGGCGCTGTATGGAGCGGAGAACATCGCTTTTGTACAGCGCCCATTCAGGAGCTGTCAGTTCCTGAGGCGTCGGATCCGATACAACTCGGTGAATCAGAATATCTGATCGCAATTCCGCCAATGCCCAGGCTGCAAGTTCTTCATACACTGCTTCCGACAGAGGCATATACAATCCAGATCGCATCATTCTCTCCAATTCTGTTCCCCTGCTCACATAGACATTATGCAATTTGACTCCATGCACAGGGAGATCGTTCAGAACGCGAATATTTTCCGCCATCATTTCCGGCGTCTCGCCAGGAAGGCCAAACATGATATGAGCACAGACCTGCAGCCCGGCATCAGCAGCCGCATTGATGGCTCTGATAGAACAGGCGGCATCATGACCCCTGTTGATTGCCTGAAGAGTCACATTTTGAAAGCTTTGAACACCAAATTCAATCCAGGATTCATCCCATCCCTCATGGCTGATAAGTGACAGTTTTTCCCTGTCAATACAGTCCGGACGCGTGCCAATACTGATTCCCGCAATATCCGGCAAATCATGAAGTCTGTCCATCAGATCCGCGAGTTTCCGCAGCGGTCCGTACGTGTTGCTGAAAGATTGCAGATATGCCAGAAAGAGATTCGCCTTGCTGCGTCTGCGATAATGTTCTGACCAGCGCCTCCACTGTTCTTCAATGGAAACTCCGTCAAGTCCAAGACCGGATCCTGATCCCTGTTCATTACAAAAAATACATCCTCGATAGGCCAGAGAACCGTCACGGTTAGGACAGCCGAATCCCGCATCAAGAGGAATCTTCCGTACTTTTTGCCCGAATTTTTGCTTCAAATACGCCGTAAAGGACGGCCATGCGTGCATTCTGGACCTCCGGAATCCATATTTTCAGGCTAGAAACGCCATTCTGTCATCATGAAAACATACTGCGGACGTATCGATGAAAAACAAAATTCACTTGCCTTTTTGAGATTCCTATTTCAAATTTGCTGTAGCGGCTCATCAGCCGCAGAAACTGCAGGAATAAGCGTCGTATTATGAACCCGACGCTGGATTTGAACAAGAGAAAAACACAGGCAATAATGAACATGGCAAAAATACTGGACGCACTCCTCGGCATTTTTTCCAATGATTTAGCGATAGACCTGGGCACGGCCAATACCTGTGTCTATGTCAAGGGACAGGGCATTGTCCTCCGAGAACCATCTGTAGTCGCTGTCAAAAAGAATTCCCGCGGACAAAGCATTGTCTTGGCTGTAGGACATGATGCAAAACGAATGCTTGGAAAAACCCCAGGAAATATCGATGCTATTCGACCTATGAAAGATGGCGTCATCGCCGATTTTGAAGTCACCGAGGCAATGCTTCGGCATTTCATTTCCAAAGCGCACAATTCACGCCGTCTGGTCAGACCCAGAATCATGATCTGCGTTCCTACGGGAATCACCCAGGTAGAAAAACGCGCAGTCAAAGAATCAGCCGAAAGTGCCGGAGCCAGAGAAGTCTTTTTGATTGAAGAACCCATGGCCGCAGCTATCGGAGCGGGTCTGCCAATTCAGGATCCTACCGCTAATATGGTTGTGGAGATTGGAGGAGGAACAACGGAGGTCGCGGTTATCTCTCTTTCAGGCATCGTGTATGCCAAGTCAGAACGCGTAGGCGGAGATAAGATGGATGAAGCCATCATGACTCACGTCAAGCGCAAATACAACATGCTGATTGGAGAATCCACCGCTGAGGAAATCAAAATCAAAATCGCCTCCGCTTATCCCATGGATCCTGAACAGCAAATCGAAATCAAGGGTCGGGATCTGGTAACCGGCATTCCGCAGAATATCCTGATTACCTCAGAGGAAATTCGATCGGCTGTTTCCGAACAGGTTCAGACCATCGTGCAGGCCGTGCGCATGGCACTTGAGCAAACCCCCCCGGCTCTGGCTGCCGATATCGTTGACCGCGGAATCATCCTGACTGGAGGAGGCGCGCTTCTCCACGGACTGGATCAGCTCCTTCGCGAGGAAACATCGCTGCCGATCACCGTTGTGGATGATCCGCTCTCCACTGTCGTTCTCGGAACAGGCAAGGCACTGGACAATCTGCGTATTCTTCATGATGTTTGTGTCGACTGACTCGCTTCGGATGCAACATGTTTCCCAAACGCCTGCTTTTTCTTCCGGCATTGATGCTGCTCATTTTTCTCGGCGTCTACAGTTGGAATCAGCGTACCCGCGTTTTGGACAATGTCGCTTCAAATACCGGATTGGAGGCTGCAGGATACGTTCTGAAGTGCTGGGACTTTATGACGTCTTCAGTCCAGGATATACTGCAAAAACATCGAAATCTTGCGCAAACAGCGGAAGAAAATCGCCGTTTGCGCAAGGAACTCGATGATATTCGGCTTCGGCTTTCCCTGGCAGTTGAAGACAGAGCCGAATTAAAGCGTCTCCGTCATCTCCTCTCTCTAAGCCCTCCGGAGGGGTGGCAGGTTCTCGGCGCCAGGGTACTTGCTGAACGATTTGGCCCCAATGCTCCGCTTTTTTCTCTGCTGCTTAATCGAGGCTACATGACTGGTGCCCTGCCGAATACGCCGGTCATGACACCGGAAGGCGTTATCGGCCGCGTTCATCGTGCCGGGCCAACGACATCCGGCGTCCTGCTGCTGATCAATCCAAACAGCAGAATAGCCGTCATCGGACAGGAAACCCGCGTTCAGGCCGTCTTGAGCGGTTCAGGGCTGAATCGGCCTCTGGAATTGCAGTTTGTCGCACAGGATACTGCGTTTCATCCCGGTGAACTTCTCATTACTTCGGGTTTGGATATGGCGTATCCCAAGGGACTGCCCATAGCCCGCATCATTTCCTCCGATTCCACAGGAAAAAACATTTATCAGGCTTTACCGCTCGCCGATCTTTTCCATCTTGAAGAAGTCCTGCTCGTTTCCCGCAAGGCAGAGAATCCTCCTCCGGATTATCAACAGTTTTTCCGCGTCGTTTCCAATTCAGAACCTGCTGAGTCCAATATGGTGACTTCGGAAAAAAAAGACAGAAAAGCACCCCGTTCCGGATCCGTCAAATCCCGTACGACTGAACAACGGAGTCCGAACTGATGCTGAAAATCTCTATGCGCTGGATTCTTTTTTTCTCAATGGCAATCATTGCGCAGCGTCTTCTGCCAGGGCTTGATTTCCTCGCAGCAGGTATTCTTGTCTGTCTTGAAGAACAGAATCCCGTTCAAACAACCATCGTAACACTTCTGACGCTTCTGATTCAGGAAGGAACAGGAAATATGGATTTCGGAGCATGCGTTCTACGTTATACGGCGTTCGCCGCAGTATTTCTGAGCGGACGCAGACTGTTCGGCAGCCATGCTCTGCTTTTCTGGCTTTTTCTCTGCGCAGTACTCGGTCCGATTCACTATGGCATGACATGTCTCTCCGCCAATTTGCAAAACATTGACGTTTTGCCGCTGACACTGGACAAAGAATGCTTTTTTCAAACGATTCTCATGCCGATTATCTGGAAAATCATGATGCTGCTGAAGCCGGAGACACCGGAACATGCCTATTCGGATTGAACACGAGGAATATGCTCCACCTCGAATCGGCCTGCTGCTGCTGCAGTGTCTGATTGCTTTGCTACTGTGCGTCTTCATTGCCAGATTCTGGTATCTTCAAATCCATAAGGGCGATGAATACGCAAAACAGGCATTGGCCAACAGAATCCGGCAGGAACATATCTTTGCTTCCCGAGGCATTATCCGGGATGTCAAAGGAACTATTCTGGCAGACAACCGGCAGACTTTCAGTCTGGTTCTGGTTCGTGAAAACTGCAGTGACATTCCCTCAACTCTGGCTCAAGCCAGTCTATGGGGCAATATTCCTTATGAACAGCTTACGGCAAAGTTCAATCGTGACAGACGCAAGGTGAAGCCTTTTGAACCGATAACCCTGCTTTCCGATCTCAAATATGATAAAATTCTTCGCATAGAATCCGAATTGGCAAACTGGCCGGGTCTGGAAATCGTCATGAGACAAAGGCGCAGCTATCCTCTCGGCCCCTATTTTGCGCATATCCTTGGCTACGTTGCGGAAGTCAATGAAAAAGAACTTTCTGAAAACTCCAAATTTATGCCGGGAGATTTGATCGGAAAAAGCGGCATTGAATACACGTTTGACAACCGTCTGAGAGGAACAAAGGGGCGATACAGCATTAATGTAGACGTTCTTGGCAATTCTCTGGGCAAGCATCTTGAAGAGAAACCCATGAATGGCGAGAATCTGACGCTGTGTCTTGATGCTGATCTTCAGAGATCACTCACGGATCTGCTCGGAGACAAGACAGGCAGCATTATCGTTCTTGAACCGCAGACAGGACGCCTGAAAGCACTGGTAACAACGCCTTCGTATGACAATAATCTCTTCATCGGCGGTCTTTCCCACAGCGATTGGAAACAATTGCGGGATGATCCTCTCCATCCTCTTCAAAATCGAACAATTCAAAGCAGCTATCCTCCCGGATCCGTCTGGAAGCTCATGATGGCCGGTCTATTCCTGCGCAATGGCATATCCACCGGATCCGGCGTATGGTGTACCGGCGCTATTCAGATGGGCAATCGACAGTTTCGCTGCTGGAAGGCATCCGGACACGGCTTTGTCAATTTTGAAAGTTCTCTGCTCCATTCATGCGATGTATATTATTATGTCTATGGAGAAAAACTTGGTGTCGATCGGATTGAAAAATTCGCCAGAGCCTGCGGATTTGGCACGCCTACCGGCATCGATCTTCCTCATGAAAAGGGTGGAACCGTACCGTCCATAGCTTGGAAAAAACGACGCTTTGGAACCAATTGGGTCCGAGGCGAAACGCTTAACGTTTCCATTGGCCAAGGCTATACGCTGGTTACCCCGCTGCAAGTCGCCGTTTTTGTCGGATCCCTCTTAAACGGAGGAAAACTGATGAAACCGCTTCTTCTTCTGGATGAAGAGCCTGCAGTTCGCGGGACGACACCGATGACTGAACAGGATCGCCGCATTATTCTTGAAGGAATGCGAAAAACTGCTGATATCGGCACGGCCAGGGTTCTGCGACGCAAAGACGCCATTATCGGCGGCAAAACTGGAACCGCCCAAGTCGTCAAAATCCGCATGATCGGTTCCAGACGGCAGCGTACAAGCGAAATGGCGTACAAGGAACGAGATCATGCCTGGATTGCATCCTGGGGGAAAAAAGACGGGAAGGATATTGTTGTCGTCGTAATGCTTGAACACGGCGGAAGCGGTTCTTCCGCAGCCGGACCAATAGCCAGACAAGTCTACGACATCCTCTATGCTGCATCTTCACCAGGCCAGACAGAACAAAACAGACGCTGAGACAGGAGACGGACATGACAATCTTCGATAAACGCCTTCTTTCCTATCTGAACTGGGGTCTCATCGGAACAACGCTGCTTCTGTTTGCCATTGGAGCTGTGAATCTTTATTCTGCCAGCCGGGTCAGAATGGAATCTGGCATCATCGCTGCTCCCTTCTTTGAGCGTCAGCTGATTTGGGGGGGCATCGGATGTCTCGTCATGCTGCCCTGCACCTTTGTTGACTATCGCAGGCTTCATCGCTTTGCCTGGCCGTTTTTTGTCATTTCTCTTTCCTGTCTGGCTCTGGTTCCGATATGTGGCAAAATCGTCTATGGAGCCAGACGTTGGATTGATCTCGGTCTCTTTCATTTTCAACCAAGCGAAATGGCAAAATTTGCCGTTCTGCTCATGGGAGCGCAGTTTCTTTCCAATGAGACATCCCCTCTTTCCTGGAAACGACTGGGAATCGCTATCAGCATTGGCCTGATTCCCGGAGGATTTATTGTCATGCAGCCAGATCTCGGCACGGCTTTGACCTGCTTTGCCATTCTCGGGGGGATGATTCTGTATCACGGCATTGAAAAAAAAGTTTTCCTGACGTGCCTTGTCGTAGTTCCTCTGATTTTGCCGGCCTTCTGGTTTACCCTCCATGATTATCAGAAACAGCGTATCATGACGCTCATTGATCCCTCCAGCGATCCGCGAGGATCCGGCTATCATATCATTCAATCCCAGATTGCCATCGGATCCGGCAAAATATGGGGCAACGGATTTATGGAGGGAACACAGAGCCAGTTGAGATTCCTTCCTGAAAAACATACAGACTTTGCCGTAGCCGTCTTCGGTGAGGAATGGGGTTTTGCGGGATGCGTCACATTAATGACAATCTTTTCGTTGTTTTTGCTGACGATTTTCAGCACTGTTCGCGATGCCAGAGATCGATTCGGCAGCACACTGGCAGCTGGGGTTCTCTTTTATTTTTTCTGGCAAATTTTCGTCAATACAGGTATGGTCGTAGGCATTATGCCTGTTGTCGGCATTCCTCTCCCATTTCTCAGCTATGGCGGCAGTGCTACTATCATCAACTTCGCCCTCATCGGTCTTGTCCTCAACATTTCCATGCATCGGTTTCTATTTAGAACCTAACAGTCAAAGATCCCCTCTTTTGAAAAAATGTATTTTGACACTGTCTTTTTTTTAGGCTATTGGTTATAAACCGACAGGAACACGGCCTAAAATCCGTGAGCCTCGGTGCGATCGGTCTGTCCGAACGCTGCCGGAACATCGCTTTCAGTAAAGGAGAGTCAGCGTGATCAATATTGACATCACAGTCGTGATTCAGCTTGTCAATTTCCTTATCGCTCTCGTGATTGTCAACTGGCTTCTGGTGCGCCCTATTCGGGAAGTTCTGCTTCGTCGCAAACATATTGTGGACGATCTGAATGCTTATACAGCGTTTTCCGAAAACCGCAGCAGAGAATTGCTTGATAATTACGAGTCTGAACTGGCCAAGGTTCGTGCAGATGCCGCTGCGGAACGCAAGAGCCTGTATCTCCGTGCCGAAGCAGAGGGACAGGAAGTTGTAAAGCAGGCCAACGGCAAGGCGCAGGAATCTCTGCAGCAGTGCCAAAATGAGGTCAGAAAGGAAGCCGACGAGGCATCCGCAAGCCTCAGAGCCGAACTGAAAACCTATGCCGAAGCCGCTGTGGCCAAGATTCTCGGCTAAGCGATCCGGTGCATACGAATCAGGATTCGGAATCCCGGCTCCTGAACACAGCAAAGGCAACTTTGGGGGCAACTTGAAAGCGTTCATCTCTTTTCTCAAATCCACGGACGGCAAAGTAGCCGTTCTGGCGTTTGTGCTGCTTGCTATCGTCTCCCACTTCAGCGATCCTTACAATGCCTGGATCAATCTGCTGGCTCGAATCGGAAACATCATTGTGTTTCTGTATATTCTGTGGCGTGCCGGCGGAAAGAAGTTCGTGCAGTCGCTGAAGGGACGCGGTACTGCGGTAACCCAGGAGCTGCTCAGCCTCGAGAAGCGCCGTGCTGAAGCGGAGGAGGCTCTCGCTTCTTTGCAGAAACGCATCGGCAATCTTGAAGCCGAACGCCAGGCCATTCTCGAAGAAAGCCGTAGCGCAGCTGAAAAAATGCGGGAACTTATTCTGCAAAAGGCTCATGCCGACGCAGAAGCCGTCATTATGCAGGCTCGCAAGGCTGGCGAAAACGAAATCGCCGCTGAGAAGAAAAAAATTCGTGAACAGCTGGCCGACGAAATCACGGCAGCCGTGGAAGAATCTCTGCGGTCCCGTCTTGATGCCGCAGGCCATGCCAAGCTTATCGACAACGCTTTGAAAAAGGTGGTGCTCAATTGAACAGCGACATTGTGGCACGGCGGTATGCCGAGGCGCTTTTTTCGCTCGGAAAGGAGCGCGGTGCGGAAACGCTGAAGCGTTACGCTGAAAACCTCAGGGGCCTTGCCGAACTGTTTGACGCACATCCGGAACTGAGCAAGATTTTCCGCACTCCGGTATTCGAAGCGCAGGAAAAGCAAAAACTGCTTGATGCAGCTATCAGTACGGAATCCGTTGAACCGGAAGTCAAACGTTTTTATTCACTTTTGGTTGAACGCTCTCGTCTGGCTTTGATCCGCCAGATTTCAGATTGTTTCAACACACTTCTCGACAGAGAAGAGGGTATCGTGCGCGGACAGCTTGTCTCGGCCGTCAGCCTCGATAAAGAACGTCAGGCGGGTCTCCTAGCCACCCTGACAAAGAAGACCGGCTTGAAGCTGAATCTGCGTTTCGACGTAGATCCGGATATTCTGGGCGGCATCGTCCTCAAAATTGGGGACAAAGTGCTGGATGCAAGCCTCAAGGCACAGCTGAACAGCCTCAGAGACACCATCAAGAGGGGTGAATAGGATCATGCACATTAATGCAGGCGAGATCAGTAAGATCATCAAAGAGCAGATCCAGAACTACGAGCAGCGCGTAGAGGCCGCGGAAACCGGCACTGTGCTGTCTGTGGGCGATGGTATCGCACGCGTTTACGGCGTGGAAAATGCCATGTCCATGGAACTTCTGGAATTCCCCGGCGGTCTGCTGGGGATGGTGCTCAACCTGGAAGAGGACAACGTTGGTGTGGCTCTTCTCGGGGATGATACCGGCATCAAGGAAGGCGATCCTGTCAAACGTACAGGCCGTATTTTCTCGGTTCCGGTCGGCGATGCCGTTATGGGGCGCGTACTCAGTCCTCTGGGTCAGCCTCTCGACGGCCTCGGCCCCGTTGACACCAAGGAATTCAGTCCCGTGGAAGTGAAAGCTCCCGGCATTATTGCCCGTAAGAGCGTTCATGAACCCATGGTGACGGGCATCAAGGCCATTGATGCCATGACCCCCATCGGACGCGGTCAGCGTCAGCTGATTATCGGCGACCGTCAGACGGGCAAAACAGCCATCGGTATTGACGCCATTCTCGCGCAGAAAGGCGGCGACGTGCACTGCTTCTATGTGGCCATTGGTCAGAAGCGTTCCACTGTCGCTCTGGTTGCCGATACTTTGCGCCGGTACGGTGCCATGGAATACACGACTATCATTTCTGCAACGGCTTCCGAACCGGCGCCTCTGCAGTATATTGCAGCGTATTCCGGATGCACCATGGCCGAATATTACCGCAATCATGGCAAGCATGCGCTGATCATCTATGATGATTTGTCCAAGCAGGCCGTGGCGTATCGTCAGATGTCGCTGCTGCTCCGCCGTCCTCCTGGACGTGAAGCGTATCCCGGAGACGTTTTCTATTTGCATTCGCGTCTGCTCGAACGTGCGGCGAAAGTCAGCGATGAACTCGGCGCAGGATCCATTACGGCACTGCCTCTCATCGAAACGCAAGCCGGTGACGTATCCGCTTACATCCCGACAAACGTTATCTCCATTACCGACGGACAGGTGTATCTCGAACCCAACCTGTTCAATGCCGGCATCAGACCGGCCATTAACGTCGGTCTGTCGGTGTCCCGAGTTGGCGGTGCGGCGCAGATCAAGGCTATGAAACAGGTCGCGGGCACAATGCGTCTTGACCTGGCTCAGTATCGCGAACTGGCTGCCTTTGCGCAGTTCGGATCGGATCTGGACAAAGCCACCAAAGTGAAGCTGGAGCGAGGCGCACGGCTGGTTGAATTGCTCAAACAGCCTCAATATCGTCCCATGCCCACACAGGAACAGGTTGCTTCCATGTACGCCGCAACTCGCGGTTATATGGACGACGTTCCGGTAGCTGCTATTCAGGCCTTTGAACGGGATCTTCTCGATTTTCTGCGCGCAGCGACCGGATCCAATGTTCTTGACGACATCAAGAACCGCAAGGTGATTGACGCCGATATTGAAAAGCGCCTTGTCGCGGCTATTGAAGAGTTCAAAAAGGGCTGGAAGGCCACGGAGTAACGCATGCCTTCGCTGAAAGACGTCAAATTAAAAATCGTCGGGGTTGGCAAGACCAAGCAGATCACCAAAGCCATGAATATGGTGGCTTCGGCTAAGCTGCGCGGAGCCCAGACCCGTATCGAACGCTTTCGGCCTTATGCCGAAAAGTTTCGCACGGTTCTGAGCGACCTTGCTTCCAAATCCGACGGCGCGCATCCGCTGCTTGAAAAGCATGAAAATCCGCACATCTGCACAATTATTCTGGCAACTTCTGACAGAGGTTTGTGCGGAGGATTCAATGCTTCGCTCATCACGGCTGCCGTTAATACCGCAAAAGCCAAACAGGCTGAGGGGTATGACGTGCAATTCCTTTGCGTGGGCAAAAAAGGACGTGATGCGATTCGCAAATTCGGCTATCCGATTCTCGCCGAATACGTCGACGTCATGGGGGCACTTGACTTTACCGTGGCGTCGAGCCTTGGCAAGGAAGTTGTCAGTGGCTATACGTCGAAAGCCATGGACGAGGTGATTCTCATTTGCGGACAGTTTGTTTCTGTGGCCAAGCAGATTCCGACTGTTCAGACGATTCTGCCTGTTGCTCCTCTTACCGGAGAAAGCGAGAATCTCGCTGCTAACGGAACGGAATACGTTTACGAACCGCAGGTCACCACGCTTCTGGCCGAGATTCTGCCCCGTTTCGTCAATGTGCAAATCTACCGCGGATTGCTTGATACTTCCGCGAGCGAACATGCTGCACGCATGAGCGCCATGGATAATGCCACGCGCAACTGTGACGAAATGTCGCGAGCTTTGACACTGCTGTACAACAAGACGCGTCAGACCTCCATCACCAACGAACTCATTGATATCGTTGGCGGCGCGGAAGCCTTGAAATAAGGGACTACTATGAGTCAGAACATCGGTAAAATCGTTCAGGTCATCGGCGCAGTCGTTGACGTGGCTTTTCCCAGTGGGAAGTTGCCGAATATCCTGAACGCACTTGAAATCAAAAACCCGAACAACGCCGATGCCCCGGATCTGATCTGCGAAGTTGCGCAGCATCTGGGCGACGACGTGGTGCGCACCATCGCCATGGACGCCACTGAGGGTCTCGTTCGCGGCATGGAAGCCGTTGATACGGGCGGCCCGATCAAGGCTCCCGTAGGATCCGCTTCTCTTGGTCGCATCATGAACGTTGTGGGACGTCCCGTTGATGAAATGGGCCCGATTAAAGCCGAAAAATACCTGCCTATTCACCGCGAACCTCCCAAGCTGACAGATCAGAACACCTCTGTTGAACTGCTGGAAACCGGTATCAAGGTCGTAGACTTGCTTATTCCCTTCCCGAAGGGCGGCAAAATGGGCTTGTTCGGCGGCGCAGGCGTTGGCAAAACCGTTATTCTCATGGAAATGATTAACAACATCGCAAAACAGCACGGCGGTATTTCCGTGTTTGCTGGTGTTGGTGAACGAACCCGTGAAGGTAACGACCTTTACCACGAAATGAAAGATGCCGGCGTTCTTGAAAAAGCCGCGCTGGTATATGGACAGATGAACGAACCTCCGGGAGCCCGTGCACGTGTCGCATTGACGGCTCTGACCTGCGCGGAATATTTCCGTGATGAAGAGAATCAGGACGTGCTTCTGTTCATCGACAATATTTTCCGTTTCACGCAGGCTGGTTCCGAAGTGTCTGCTCTGCTTGGCCGCATGCCGTCTGCTGTGGGCTATCAGCCCACACTGGGCACTGACCTTGGTGCTCTGCAGGAGCGCATTACGTCTACGAACAAGGGGTCTATTACCTCCGTTCAGGCCGTATACGTCCCTGCTGACGACTTGACTGACCCTGCTCCGGCCACCACGTTCTCACATCTTGACGGTACGCTCGTTCTGTCCCGTCAGATTGCGGAACTCGGCATTTATCCTGCTGTGGATCCTCTGGACTCTACTTCACGTATTCTTGATCCGAATATCGTCGGAGAAGAACACTACAAGGTAGCCCGTGGTGTGCAGCAGGTATTGCAGAAGTATAAGGAACTGCAGGATATCATCGCCATTCTCGGCATGGACGAATTGTCTGATGAAGATAAGTTGACTGTTGCCCGCGCTCGCCGCATTCAGCGTTTCCTCTCTCAGCCGTTCCATGTCGCTGAAGTCTTCACCGGAAAGCCCGGCGTCTACGTTAAGCTCGAGGACACTGTTAAGGCGTTCAAAGGCATTCTTAACGGTGACTACGATAACCTTTCTGAAGATGATTTCTATATGGTCGGCGATATCGAAATGGCTTTGGCCAAACATAAGGCCCGCCAGTAGAGACAACACCGCCGGAACAGGATCTTTTTTGTTCCGGCGGGTATCATTCGGGAGCCGACTGTATGGAATCCACGCTTTATCTTGAGATTGTCACGCCTGACAAGGTTGTGCTCAGTCTGCCTGTCGACTACGTCGGTGTTCCCGGTGCGGAAGGCGAATTCGGTGTTCTGCCGAATCACATTCCCATGCTGTCAGCACTGGCAGTCGGGCATCTTTATTTCCGCACCGAAGGCAATACACACCACGTGTTTATCGCCGGAGGATTCGCCGAAATTTCCGAGAATAAAATTTCGATTCTGGCGGAATCAGCGGAACGCAGTGAGGATATCGACGTTTCCCGCGCCGAAAAATCCAAACAGCGTGCCGAAGCACGTATTCATGCCAAGAGCGCAGATACGCTCAATGAGAAAATTGACGAAGCGCGTGCACGATCTTCTTTGAACCGTGCAATACAACGCATCCAGATTTCAAAAATGAGCCATTAATTCAGGATTGTATTCGGTGATTCGAAAGGCCAGTCTGTCAACGCAGGCTGGCCCTTTTTGGACTTGAAACTAAAACAGTCTCACGCATCCTGCAAACATAAGCAGCAGCGAAATTCCAACTAACCATCTGAAACAAAGTTTTCGTGACTTTCCAGCAGACTGATTTTCCGCCAGGTGATGGAGCCATGCCAATATACCGATAAACAAAATGCAATATTCTGCAGAAAAAAGGATGACATCGCTCACATTCGCATGCCCGATATGCAGATCATGGGCAACGCCAAGCAGAGCCAAAAGCAAACACAAAGCGGCCAGAAGCGAACCTGCTGAAAAATTGAACCGCCGGAAATGACTCAGCTTTCTGCGATGTTCTCTCGCATCAACCACATCGAGGTGATCGAGGATGACAGAACTGATTGCCATATACTCCATGAGTACGACTTGCGGCTTTTCTTCAAAATAAAAAACTCTTCCAATCTGATCATAAAACGTATGAAGATGGGAACCATATAAAATATCTGTTCGCAAAAGTATCTTCATTCCTCTGATAACAGATGTTCTGAAAAAAACCCGCTTACTCCTGCCGCGAGATTCAGCAAATTTCAATGAACAGAAATTACAGGAAAATTCCCGGTGCAAACGTTCCAATAACTCTGTAAGTTCATCAGAAGCTCTCTGACCGATGGCAACAGAGCCTCTGCCATGCTGTTCCAGCATATCCATGCACCTCACCTTTTTGCTGCCCTGATCCGACTCCGGATTTTACTCGTTCACCCCGCCTCCTAAGGCTCTGTACAGATCAATCATATTTTTTTCACGATTCATTCTGGTTGCAATATAGCTCAATTGCGCGGAAAATAAAAAGCGCTGCGATGTCTGCGCCGCCAAATAGCTGTCAATTCCCTGCATATAACGTTCATTTGACAAAGCATAGCTGCGTTCAGCAGCTCGCACAAGAGAACGCTGAGCACTCAGCTGTCTCTCATAAGATCCGGCCAGCACTAATGTGTCAGATACTTCCCGGAAAGCAGTCTGAATTGCTTTTTCGTAGCGCACGGAAGCAATTTCTCTGTCCTTTTCAGCAACATGGAGATTGGCCAAATTTCTTCCTCCAGTGAAAATCGGCAGAACAATCTGCGGCATGAACGTCCATGCACGGGTTCCGGCATCAAACAGCTGATCCAGTTCAGACGATGCAGTCCCTATAGAACTGCTTAAAACGATTCTCGGAAAAAAATTGGCTCTCGCAGCTCCGATATTGGCATAAGCGGCCTTCAATTCATGCTCTGCAGCCAGAATATCCGGTCGAACAAGAAGCACTTCAGAAGGGGTTCCGGGCTTCAGGCCTGGCCATTCTGCAATCTCATCCAGAGACTGTTCAGGAATCATCTCCGGTGTTGCCTTCGTACCAAGAAGCAACGTTAACGCCGTCATATCTGTTTCCGTCAAGGAGGTAAATTCCGAAACTTTGACTTTCGCGGTATCGACGTTTTTTTGAGATTCCAGGAGTTCCAATTCCGAGGCAATGCCTTCTTCATAGCGCCTCTGAATCATATCATGGGATGTCGTCTGACTTGCCAAAGTTTTCCTTGAGACATTCAAAGAGTCTCGATGCGCTATAGTCTGGATCCAGGCAGAAGCCACCTCCGATATCAGGACAATTTCCGCATTGCGTCTGGCTTCCTCTGTAGCCAGATATTTTTCCAATGCCTGTTCATTCAGACTTTGAAGCCTGCCAAAGAAATCCAATTCATAGCTCAGCCCGACAGAAGCCGTATACTGACGAGAAATATACGATTGGCCGGTTGTGGAGACGGACTCGGGCACGCCTTTATGTGAAGATTCACCTATAGCATCCACATTCGGTGCCAAAGATGAAGCCTGTACGCGATACAAAGCCCGGGCACGCTCAATATTCAAAATCGAAACTTTCAGATCGCGATTGTTTTTCAGTGCCAATTCAATGAGATTCTGAAGATGCGTATTGGCAAAAAATTCTCTCCATCCCACTGAAACTGCAGCTTTTCTTTCATCAGGGGATAATAAAAGCGAGGATTCCTCCCATGAAACCGTCTCTGCCGGCATCTCTGGTCTGGAATATTGAGGAGCCAGCGTACAGCCTCCGAGAGCAACAGACATCCATAGAACAGCCGGAAAACAGTATGTTGCCTTCATCAATGTGGCTCCTTGTGATTTGAGGATCCGGAGTCATGATGTTTCTTAAATATGGAAAAAAGAGAAACCACGACGACAAAGAACACAGGAATGCTGAAGATGCCAAGAAGTGTTGCAGAAGCCGTGCCTCCCATAACGGCCGTTCCAATCGCATTCTGTCCACCGGATCCTGCTCCGGTACTGACAGCCAAAGGAAGCACGCCCAGCAGAAACGCCATGGAAGTCATCAAAATAGGACGGAGGCGCATACGCGCGGCTTCTGCCGTCGCTTCCAGCAAATCTCTTCCTCTGTCATGTAAATCCTTGGCAAACTCAACAATGAGAATCGCATTCTTCGCAGAAAGGCCTATGGTTGCCAACAAACCAACCTGAAGATAAATATCATTGGCAAAGCCGCGCACAAAAGAGGATGAAATGGCACCAAGCACACCCAATGGCACTACAAGCACAACGGCAAAGGGCACTGACCAGCTTTCATACAGAGCGGCAAGACAGAGGAACACGACAATAATAGAAAGGGCAAACAGCATGGGGGCCTGAGAACCTGAAGCGCGTTCCTGGAAGGAAATGCCTGTCCATTCAAAACCGATGCCAGCCGGCAGCTGAGCAGCCATACGCTCCATTTCAGCCATAGCTTCACCGGAACTGTATCCCGGTGCAGGAGAACCGAGAATCTCCATGGAAGGCAATCCGTTATATCGGGTCAGCCTCTGCGGTGCCTGTTCCCACGATATATGCGCGACGGAAGAAAAAGGCACCATAGCTCCTTTGAAATTGCGGAAGTACCACTGATTAAGATCCTCTGGCAGACGGCGAAATTCGATATCCCCCTGTACCATGACCTTTTTGACTCTGCCCTTATCTAGAAAATCGTCCACATAGCTGCTGCCCCATGCCGTATTCAGCAACGCATTGACATCAGCAAGCGAAAGTCCAAGAGCTCCGACTTTTTCCCGATCCAGCGTAATCCTCAGTTGAGGACTGTTTTCCTGTCCGTTAAAACGAACTCCCATCAGCTTTGGATTCTGGGAGGCCATGGCAATCAGTTGTCGTCTGGCCTGCAACAGTGCGTCATAGCCCAGACCTCCTCGATCCTGAAGCTGAAAGTCAAAGCCGGAAGACATGCCCAATTCAATGATCGCAGGCGGTGCAAAAGGAAAAACCAAAGCATTGCGCTCACCGCCAAAACGCTTCATCATTCTGCGCGTCACAGCACTGACTCGCAAATCATCGCGGTTCCGTTCTTTCCAATCCTTCAGCCGGACAAATGCCATCGCACTGTTCTGTCCGGTTCCTGCAAAACTGGATCCAAGGATCACCAAAATCTTATCGACAGCTTCCTTTTCATCTTCAAGACAATATTTTTCAACTTTATTCATAATATCTTCAGTATCTTCCATCGTAGATCCGGGAGGCAGCTGAGTCTGCACCATAAACATTCCCTGATCTTCATCGGGAAGAAATCCTGAAGGCATAATCCGGAATAACAAGGCCATGCCGCCAACAAGAAGCACATAAATCAGCATGATGCGCACCGGTCTCCGGATACAGCTTCGCACAAGGCCAAGATATCCTGAAGTCATGCGCTCAAAGCTTCGGTTGAACCAGCCCCAAAAACCGCGCTGAGTCTGCGCGCTTTGTGCGGATCGCGGCTTCAGCATTGAAGCACACAATGCAGGAGTCAGAATCAGGGCAACTAACACAGACAAAGCCATGGATGCCACAATCGTAATGGAAAACTGACGGTAGATAACGCCAACGGATCCTCCGAAAAAGGCCATCGGCAGAAAAACTGCTGCCAATACCATCGCGATACCGACCAGGGCTCCGGAAATCTGATCCATAGATTTGCGTGTTGCCTCTCGGGGAGAAAGATCTTCCTCTTCCATGAGCCGTTCAACGTTTTCCACAACGACGATGGCATCATCGACCAGAAGACCGATAGCCAAAACGACACCGAACATCGTCAGAGTATTGATGGAATAACCAAAGGCGGCCAGAACCGCAAACGTGCCAAGAAGCACGACCGGAACAGCAATAGTCGGGATGAGCGTGGCGCGAAAATTCTGAAGAAAAATAAACATGACGATGAAAACCAGAACAATAGCTTCCACCAATGTCTTAAACACTTCATGTATGGAAATTTCTACAAACGGCGTCGTATCGTACGGGACAGCATACTTGAGCCCTTTCGGGAAGAACCTGGAATTCTCTTCAAGAAATTTTTCAACATTTTTCTTGGTATCCAAGGCATTCGCACCAGTTGTCAGCTTAATACCGATATTGCCTGAAGGACGCGTGTTAAATCTTCCGTATGAAGAATACAATTCCTGTCCGAGTTCAACCCGCGCGACATCCCGAACTCTGACAAGAGATCCGTCCGCATTTGTCCGAATAACGATTCTTTCGAATTCATCCGGAGTACTGAGGCGTTCCTGAACCGCAACGCTCATATTAATCTGCTGATCTGCCGAATGCGGCAACGCGCCAAGCTGGCCTGCGGAAATCTGCGCATTAAAGGCCTTGATCGCGTTGATCACATCGCTTGGAACCAGTTTATAGCTGAGCAGTTTCTGTGGATTCAGCCAGATGCGCATACCGTACTGAGATCCCCACAGCTGCACTTCACCAACTCCGGAAACGCGCCGGAGAGAATCGATGAGATACGAGGAAACATAGTCGGAGATGTCTGAAGCGTTCATCGATCCGTCTTCACTATAAAACGAATAGGACACCAGATAGTTGGTTACCTTCTTCTCCACAGTGATACCCTGGCGCTGCACGGCATCCGGCATGAGCGCCATAGCCAGCTGAAGCTTATTCTGCACCTGAACCTGTGCGATGTTGGCATCCGCCGCCTTGTCAAAGGTGAGCAGAATTTCAATAGATCCGTCTGAATTGCTGCTTGAAGACATATACTGCAGATAGTCCAGTCCGTTCATATTCTGCTCAATCACCTGTGTCACAGTATCCTGAGCCGTTTGCGCCGATGCGCCAATATAACGAGTCGTGATGGAAATTGTCGGCGGCGCAATATCGGGGAATTGCGCAACAGGAAGCTTCAAGACGGAAATGCTGCCCGCAAGCATAATAATAATGGCAATAACCCAGGCGAAAATAGGACGATCAATAAAAAAACGGGCCATGATGCTGTAACTCCCCGGAAAACACAGTATCTATTCTGACAGAACAGGTTCGATAAACTTTTCCTCAACGATATGAACTGCCATGCCGGGACGCACGCGAATAAATCCGTCAAGGACTACTCTGTCGCCTTCCCTGAGGCCTGACTGAACAATCCATGTGCTGCCATACGCTCTACCGACCTCAACCATCCTTTTTTCAGCCATACCGGATTCATTGACAACATACGCATAGCCAGCTCCCTTTTCATCTCGCAGCAACGCTTTCTGCGGCAGAAGAATAGCCTGGTCATCAACAGCCTCAGCCAATCTGGCTCGGACATACATTCCCGGCAAGAGACAACGCCCCGTATTTGGGAAAAAGGCTCGCAAAGTCACAGAACCTGTACTTTCCTCAACATTAACTTCTGAAAACTGCAGGGATCCTGTTTCCTGATACATCGTTCCATCTTCAAGAATCAGATGCACAGCCGCATGCTCGTCATCAATGCGGCTCAGCCGACCGCTTTCCATAGCCCGTTTCATACGCAGCATGTCTGCACTGGATTGCGTCACATCGACATAAACGGTATCAATGCGGTATACGGATGCTAAAGGCGATGCCTGTCCTGCGGTCACCAAAGCTCCGGGCGTTACGGCAGACCGTCCAATGCGCCCGGAAATAGGAGAGGTGACCCTGGTATACTCCAGGCGGATTTTCGCACTGTCAACCGCCGCACGGCATACCCCGACTTCCGCTCTGGCCTGTTCATAAGAAGCCTTGGCGTCGTCATACTCCTGACGACTGACAGCACGGCTGGCAAGAAGCTTGCCATACCGCTCAAAACGGAGTCGTGCAGGTGCCACATTAGCCTCTGCACGGCGCAGAGCCGCTTTGGCACTTTCGTAATCGGCGCGATATAAAGCCGGATCAATTTGATACAGCACATCGCCAACACGCACGTCCGATCCCTCCGTAAACAGCCGTTTTTGAATAATTCCGCCAACCTGAGGCCTGACTTCAGATACCTCAAATGCCGCAACCCGTCCTGGAAATTCACTGATATACGGAACTTTCATCGGCTTGATAATGCCAACAGCGACTGCGGCCGCAGGCTGAGCGGAATTTTTTAAAGTATCAGCACACTGCCCTGAAACAGGAGCAAGAACAAAAAACGCAAAAACAGGAACAAACCATCTCAAAACGACATCCCGGATACGAATTTGCGGGAAAGAAAACAGACGATCAGCCATAAGACGACACCTTTATTTATTTCCGTCAGCTTTTCAACGTCATAAAATGCCAGAAAAAACATCCAAAATATTCGTAAACACAGAATTTTTCGGATTTATAAGACAATAAATGCGCTCTTCCATTTTTTTTCAGAATAGTATATAAAAAAAGAAAGCTTCACACAAGAAGCATCCCGCCATTTCCGGATACTTTTATAATCAATTCCGGAGTCATACCCTGCAAACAGGTCCTTACGAATAAAATGCATTGTTTTGTTCTGAACAGGCCAAGGAGTCTCCACGCATGTCCTTAATTTTTCAGAAGCACTCTTCTATTCCTCTGAAACTCGACAACCGCCCGGAACCTGAATTATATAGAGATGTTTTTCCCTATACGAATATCAGCCGCGTTGAATTTGATCAGGTGCTTCTTGCTCCCCGTCCAGCCAATCCCATGTTTATTACCGATACAACATTTCGAGACGGACAACAGGCGCGCCCTCCTTACACCGTACAGCAAATTGCCAAAATCTTTGATCTGCTTCACAAGCTCGGCGGCAAAAGCGGACTGATTCAGGCCTCTGAATTTTTCATGTATTCCTCAAAAGATCGCAAGGCCATTGAAGTCTGCCGTTCCAGAGGATACAGATTCCCCCGCATAACGGGCTGGGTACGCGCGAAAATTGAAGATCTCAAAATTGCCAGAGACATGGAATTTGATGAAGTCGGCGTCCTGACCAGCATGTCAGACTACCATATTTTCCTGAAGCTTGGAAAAAATCGCGAACAGGCGATGAATGACTATCTCAAAGTTGTCTCGCAAGCACTGGAATGGGGCATCATCCCCCGTTGCCACTTTGAAGATATTACTCGTGCGGACATTTTCGGGTTCTGTCTGCCTTTCGCCCGCAAGCTTATGGAATTGGCCGAACAGGCTTCGATGCCCGTTAAAATCCGTCTGTGCGATACGATGGGATACGGCGTGCCGTTCCCCGGCGCGGCACTTCCCCGTTCCGTCCAGCGCATTGTCCGCTGCTTTACCGATGAAGCCGGCGTACCAGGATCCTGGCTGGAATGGCACGGCCACAACGATTTTCATAAAGTCCTGGTCAACGGCGTTACGGCATGGCTGTACGGATGCGGAGGCGTCAACGGAACCTTGCTCGGATTCGGAGAACGCACAGGAAACAGCCCGCTTGAAGCCCTGGTTATCGAATACATCAGTCTGACAGGCAATGATGATGCGGCCGATACCACAGTCATTTCCGAAATTGCCGAATATTTTGAAAAGGAACTCGATTATCATATTCCGAGCAACTATCCTTTTGTCGGCAAGGATTTCAACGCTACAAGTGCCGGCGTGCACGTCGACGGACTGGCCAAAAACGAAGAAATCTACAATATCTTCGATACGCAGAAGCTGCTGAATCGATCCATTCCGATCATTATCAGCGACAAAGCCGGACGCGCCGGAGTGGCATACTGGATCAATCAGGAGCTTAAGCTCCCTCCGGAACGCATGGTTTCAAAGAAATCGCCTGCCGTCGGAAAAATCTACGACAGGATTATGAAAGCCTATGAAAAGGAAGGCCGCAATACATCCTTCTCCAACAAGGAAATGACGGCTCTTGTGAAACGCTATATGCCCGAACTGTTTGAAAACGAATTCGACAAGATGGAAAAACTTGCGGGAGACCGCGCCGGTCATCTGGTCGAACGTCTTGCGCTGGCATGTCAGGGCAAGAATCTTGAAGAAATGAACGAGCTGCTTACAGATTTCGTTCATGAATATCCGTTCATTCAGTATGTGTACGTCACAGACACCAAGGGAAAATCCATTGCGTCCGTTGTCACCGATCCGGCTTATCAGGAACAGTTTGACAAAATGCCCGTCGGCTACGATTTCTCCAAGCGCGAATGGTTCCTTCAGCCCATGGCAACCGGCAAACTGCATGTTGCCAAAGTCGTTCAGTCTTTGTTTACCGACAAGCTGATTATCACCGTCTCAACAGTTATTTCTGACGATCAGGACAATACTGTCGGCGTTATCGGCGCAGATCTTCAGCTCAAGGAACTTATTCAGTGCGCTGAAAGCCTTGAAGAAGACGGCCTTGAAATTCTTGAAGACGAAGAATAGCCAGCTGTATCGTTCATTTTAAAACCAGGCTCCTGTTTTTGAACACATAAACGGGAGCTTTTCCATATTTTATTTGCAGGAGACTTCGATGTTCGGAGAGCATTCCCTTACTGAAATTCTGATATTTTTTATTCTGATCATTTTCTTTCTATGGCTTGATCTCCATGCCCATCGTTCAGACAAACCCATCAATATTCGGGATGCCTCCATCTGGACGGCAATATGGATCATTTTATCTTTTATCTTCGCCGGCTATGTGGGCATTGAATTCGGGTATGAAAAAGCGGAGCAATACATTACAGGCTATCTTCTTGAAAAATCTCTGTCTTTGGACAATCTGTTTGTCATCATGGCCATTTTCGGTTCCTTTGCCATCAAAGACGAATTACAGCACAGGGTGCTGTATTACGGCATAGTCGGTGCCTTGATTCTGAGATTCCTGTTCATTACCGCCGGTACGGCGCTGATTGCCGCATTCGGGCCAATGGCACTGGCATGCTTTGGCATTTTCATTCTCTGGACTGCATGGAAAATGTGGCAATCCATCCGTACGCCTCAATATGAAATTACCGATTATTCTGAACACTGGTCTGTGCGCTATACGCAACGTTTTTTCCCCATCCACAACAAAATGCATGGTCATGACTTTTTCGTCCGCATTTCAGAAAACGGGAAAACTCTTCTGAAAGCAACGCCAATGTTTCTCTGTCTTGTGGTTGTGGAAGTATCAGACATTATGTTCGCACTGGACTCCATCCCTGCCATTATCGCTGTGGCTCCGGATCCGTACATCATTTACACCAGCAATATTTTCGCCATTCTTGGCCTCCGTTCCATGTATTTTACGCTGGCAGCAGCAAGCCGGTATTTGAGAAGACTGAACCTTGCGGTCGTGGGCATTCTCTTTTTTGTCGGCATGAAAATGCTCCTTGACGTTGCCGGCATTGTACACTGTTCACCGCTGACGAGTCTTCTGGTGATTTCAGGACTGCTGCTTGCCGGCATTATTGCCTCCATGCGGGATGATTAGTCCCGGTCGGAGAGCGTCAGCGCGAGAACAGACAACAGGATAATAAGTGATCCCGCCTGGCCTGCATGGCTGAATCGCTCTCCAAACAGCAAAGAAACCCATAAAACAGAAAGCAAAGGCTCGAGCTGCGATATCATCGCCGCTCGAATCAAACTGATACGTTTTAATGCCTGTCCATAGCAGAAATATCCAACGTATGTGCAGATGACGCCCGATGCGGCAGCGGTCAGCCATATTGATACGGGAAAGGATCCGGAAAGCGATCGCGGATCTGAAAGAGCAAGAAACAGCGTACCGCCGATCAACATGCGCGAAATAATGCTCACCGTATCATATCGTTGCTGCCAATAGCGCAGAAAGGGATAGTGCGAGGCATAACAAAGACCGGATAAAAGACCTGTGGCTATACCCCATGAGGAAAAGCCCTCAGGAAGACTGCCTCCGGAACAGCATACCAAAGCCGTACCGAAAGCCGCTGAGGCCAGGCAAAGCAGCTTGGGCATTGTAAGACTTTCTCCGAAAAAAATGCGCGCAAACAGCGCGACCCAAAAAGGAGCCGTATACTGGAGGACAATATCCACTGCGGCTCCTGCCAAACGGATCGTATACTGACAGGCCGCAAAATAGACACCAAATCCCCAGATGCCGAATACTGTAAAAAGCATGGCATGACAGAACGGCATTCTCTTGCGCGACAAAATCCGATCATGGATACAAAATGCCAGGCTACCGAAAAAAGCCCGCATCAGAGCACACTGCAAAGGCGTCATTCCGGCTTCAAGACATATCTTGCCGAATACTCCTATAAAAGACCAGATAAACGCCGTCGCCAGGATCCAAATCATCCCAATCAGCTCCTTTTTTCTTCAATTGCACGTTGTCTTTGCGACAATCGTTCTCTCCTGTCTATAGCAGGGATCTTCCAAATTCTATTGTCACAATCAGTATTTTTCGCTATATTCAATAAAAACTTTGTTTTGCCACCCCGGTGAAACATACCAAAACATTTTGGAGTGTCATCATGAAAGGGAAGGGTCTCAGTCTTCCGGTAAAAATGCTTATCGGTTTTATACTCGGCATTATTGCAGGTCTGATTGCACCGTCCTGCGGATTTGAAGCCTCATGGTTCAAACCGCTTGGAGATCTTTTCATCAAGCTCATCCGCATGGTTGTCGTGCCTCTGGTTCTGGCGACTATTATTGCCGGAGCAGCAAGCGTAGGAGATCTGAGCAAGCTTGGCCGAGTCGCTGTCAAAACGCTTGTCTATTATTTCTGCACCACAGCCATAGCCGTAACGATCGGCCTGTTCTTCGCCAATATTCTTGACCCCGGCATGGGCGTAGACATCAGCACAGACGGCGTTAAGGCTCTTTCTACAAAAACACCTCCAAAGCTCATTGATGTATTTCTGAATATTGTCCCGATCAATCCCATTGAAGCGATGAGCCGCGGCAACATGCTGCAGATCATCTTCTTTGCCATCATGTTCGGCTTTTCTCTCAGCGCCGTCGGAGAAAAGGCTGTGACAGTAAAGAATTTCTTCAATGAAATGGCTAACGTCATGATTAAGCTGACGAATATTGTCATGGTGTTTGCTCCCTATGGCGTATTCGGCCTCATTGCCTTCACTGTTGCCAGCCATGGCGCATCAATGCTTCTGCCTCTGATGAAGGTTATTCTGGTCATGTATGTCGCCTGCTGCGTGCATGTAGCCATATGTTATCTGCCTCTGGTGCGCTCCTGCGGCATTACGCCCAGCGTATTCTTCAAAATGCTGTCAGCTCCCATGCTGATTTCCTTTACAACCTGCTCCAGTGCTGCTGCCTTATCTACCAATCTGCTGCAGGTTCGCAAACTTGGCGCTTCAAAATCCATTTCTTCATTTTCCATTCCTCTGGGCAATACCATTAATATGGATGGAACAGCCGTATACATGGGTGTTGTCGCGATTTTTGTTGCCGAACTGTACGGCATTGATTTGAGCTTTATGCAGCAGATCGAAGTTATCACTATCGGTGTGCTGGCTTCTATCGGCACCGTAGGCGTCCCAGGAGCAGGTCTGATCATGAGTACCATGGTGTTCATGCAGGTCGGCATTCCTCTGGAAGGGATCGCTATCATTGCGGGTATCGACCGTATTCTGGATATGGCCAGAACCTCCGTCAACGTTATGGGCGACGCAACAGGTGCTCTGATTGTGACGAAATGGGAGAAAGAACTCTCTCCTGTCGATCCTAACCGCGAATAATCTTTCTTTATAAAGTCCGGCTGCAAAAGGCGTGCACTGCTTCCGCCTTTTGCAGCCTTTTTTATACTCCGGATCTCTATCCGGAAGATTGTCTTTTTTTATTTTTCATATCAAGATACCTCATCCTTCAACGCTTTGATTCAGGAATCTGAAAATGAAATTCTTCTCTCTGTTTTCCTCTCTGAAAGATGCTTTTTCAGACGCATCCAATGTGAGCATTGAACTGTTTAAAATTCTGATTCCAATTACCATTACCCTGAAAATTTTGACGGAGCTTGACTGGATTCAGTATACGGCCCTGCCTCTGGAACCTGTCATGTCTTTTCTTGGGCTTCCCGCAGCGTTGGGGCTTGCCTGGGCGACGGGCATTATGCTGAACATTTACTCCTCATTATTTGTCTTTATCTCTCTGATGCCTTCTCTGCCGCCACTGTCTGTTGAGCAGGTGACCGTCTTTGGACTGCTCAACCTTATTGCGCACAGTCTGATTCTTGAAGGACGCATTGCCTCAGCATGCAATGTCTCCTTTTGGCCTCAAGTGCTGACACGTTTTGTCACAGCAGTGGCCGCAGGCTTTTTTCTGCATACCATATGTACGGCATTCGGATTTTGGCAGGATGCAGCGGTAATCGCTTTTCATCCAGAAGTCCGGGAGACTTCTCTGCTTTTCTGGATTTGGGATCAAATTCAAAATTATCTTGCCGTATTTTTTGTGATTTTCATGCTGATGATTGTTCAGAGAATCCTGAAATATTTTCATGTCACAGATTTCCTGAGCAAACTTCTCAAGCCGGTTCTGCTTATTATTGGTACCAGCCCGGCAGCCGCATCAATCATGATCTACGGCATTGTCATGGGACTTTTGTACGGAAGCGGAATTATCATCAACGAAGCACGCAAAGGCAGCCTTTCTGCCCACGACACTTTCGCTGTCATGACCTTTATGGGCATCGCTCATTCTCTGATAGAAGATACTCTCGTCATTTCACTTCTTGGAGGGAGCTTAATCGGACTGCTCCTGTTCCGTCTTGCCGTCGCGTTTGTGCTCAGCTTCTGCATCAATATGTATTCAAAATACCGCAATACAGCTGCGGCATAGAAAGGAACTCCCGTCATGCCAAAAATCTGGATCAGTGCTGGTGAATATTCAGGAGACATGCAGGCGGCATCGCTGCTCACATCTCTGCAACGTTTTATTCCCGAACTCCAGGCCGTAGGCATGGGAGGATCGAACCTCGAAAACGCGGGTCAGCGCAATCTGTTTACCATTGAACAGCTGTCTGTTATGGGAATTGCGGAAGTCGCTACCGCGCTTCCCCGCATCGGCCTGCTTCTGCATCGAATTCGACAGAACCTGCAAAAGGAACGCCCTGACGCTGTTATCCTGACAGATTGCCCAGATTTTCATTTCCGGGTAGCCAGTATGGCATCAAGCATGAATATCCCTGTCTATTACTTTATTCCTCCAAAAGTATGGGCCTGGCGCACAGGGCGAATACGATTTCTGCAACGTCATATTCGAAAAATTTTCTGCATTCTTCCTTTTGAAAAAGATTTTTATGAAGCACATGGCATATCTGTCGAATATGTAGGGAATCCTCTGGTAGGGATGGTCAACTACCCCTCTCTCAAACATATCCTTCCTCAGAAAAACCGTATCGGCCTCATGCCGGGAAGCAGAAAAAAGGAAATTGAAAGGCATATGCCGCTTTTTTCGGCGATGGCCGATCAGTTGCAGATTCTGGGCATTACTCCGACATTCTCGTGTTTCAGAGCACCCAATATCCCTGAAAGCAGCCTGCTTTCGCTGTGGACATCTTCCACGCCACTTCAAGTTGAAGATCCAGTAAACCGCTACCAGGCAATGCGACGCTGTGAACTGATCGTCGCGGCGTCCGGCACCGCTGTGCTGGAAACAGCGTTGGCAGGGGTTCCCACCCTTGTGACGTATAAGGTATCGCCGCTTTCCGGTTTTATAGGCAGACTTCTTATCAAGAGTCCCTATGTCAGCCTGCCCAATTTGATTCTCCGCAAAGCATTTTTTGAAGAATTTCTTCTTGATCGAGCCAACCCGAAAACGCTTGCCATGGCCACTGCTGCATACTTGCAGGATTCCTCAGCTGTGCACCGGCATATGGAAAAAGATTTTGAAACTTTGCGTCGCTTTTGCGGAGATCCGGATCCGGATCGTTCAGGCAAAATCGTTGCCGCAGCGCTGAAAACTCTTCCAGGTTTTCAATATGCTTGAAAGCGCATCCAGTACTTGACGGAACACCTTAGTTCGCTATATAGACAACAGATCCGAAGTTTCTAAGGAGTATTTCGATGAAAAGAACATACCAGCCCAGTAAAACCAGAAGAGCCAGAACCCACGGTTTCCGCGTGCGGATGAGCACCGCCAGCGGACGTGCCGTGATTCGCCGCCGCCGCGCCAAGGGACGGAAACAATTAGCCGTTTAACCAGACCTCGTCTGCATAGGTTGCTCCGGCGATCCGACTTCACGGCTTGCTACGAAGGGGGTCGCCGTTTTTTTTCCGAGAATTTTGTAATGTTTGTCAGAATGCGTGAAAATGGAGACGATCCCTGGCGCGTAGGTATGGCGGTTACAAAAAAAATCGGATGTGCGGTTATGCGGAACAGAGTCAAACGCGTGCTGCGGGAGTGCTTCCGCCTGAACCAGGATCTGATACCTCAGGGCCTGGATCTTGTTATTGTACCTAAGAAAAGCTGTACGCCTGAAGCACTGACCTTCCAATTTGTCTGTCTTGAACTTCTTCCGCTTCTCGAAGACGTCATGCGCTGTCCCACATTTTTCCGCACGTCTTCTGCAAACGATCGGCCGGAGACTTTTTCAGACCCCAGGCAGGGAGATCCGTCATGAACGTTTTTTTCTGGCGCCGATTCATGATTTTGCCCATTCGCGTCTATCAACTGACGTTTTCCGCTGTTTTTCCTCCCTGCTGCCGTTTTACACCATCCTGTTCAGCCTATGCTATTGAAGCCATCATGACTCATGGGGTCGCGATGGGTCTTTATTATGCCGTACGGCGCATCCTGCGCTGCAACCCGTGGTTTCCCGGCGGATACGATCCTGTACCTCCGCCGAAACATGAAAATTTTCAGGATACGGATCATGGAAGATAAACGAACCTTCATTGCCGTTGCGCTGTCCATCATCGTCTTTATATGCTGGACGCCTGTTGCGGAATACTTCGGATGGATATCCCCCGCAAAAATTGAACAGCCTGTTTCCCAGCCTGAACCCTCAGCTCCCAAAACGCCTGTTGCGGCTTCTGTCGAAACCGCAGTTCCACCCATGCCGCTGTATGCGCCTTCTGAAGGCAGGGAAATCCACATCGACACGCCTCTTTTTTCCGCAACCATACATTCCGGAGGCGGCGTCATTCGCTCCTTTACGCTGAACAACTTCGCCCGGGAAACGGACAGACCCGATCGTGTGAATTTGGTGGATGAAACAACTGCAGCCGCAGCGCCAGCAGGACTCATTGTGAACGGCCTCCCTTCCTGGAGTAAGGGTAAATGGCATTCTGACGCCACAGATATTTCTCTGAAGCCCGGAGAAACCCGTACGCTGACCTTTATCGGCGAAATCGATGGACTCCAAGTTACCCGTACGCTGACTGTCGATGCCGATACGTATCTCATCAGGGAAAAGACGAAAGTTTCTTCAGATACTCCCCGTTCGGCTCGTCTGGCCTATGCCGTTGCCGGGACCTTCCCTGCTGAACATTCCTATAACGCTCCCCGCGTCGCATGGCTGGACAACGGCAGCTATGATGATGAAAATAGCGAAAGCACGCTGAGAGAAGAAGGCATAATCCGTCAGGGAACGCTGGCCTGGAGCGGTATCATGAACAATTATTTCATGAATACTGTCGCACCGCTGAACGCATCTTCCGCAACATTGCGCGCCCGCATCCAAAACAATGCCTGGAGATCTTCCATTGAAATTCCGGAAAAAACTGTCGAAGCCGACTCTCCAGCTTTTTCTGAAGTCTGCTGGTGGTTCGGCCCGAAAGATAGAAGCCTGTTAGCTAAAACTCCCGGAGATCTTGCTGCTGCCGTACATTACGGCTTTTTCTCAATTATTGCGGCACCGCTTCTTCTTGCCCTCGATTTCTTTTATTCTCTCGTAAAAAACTGGGGTATTGCCATTTTGATTTTAACCTTGTGCATACGGGCCTGCTTCTGGCCACTGTCTCAGAAAAGCTTCCGCTCGATGGAGCAGATGAAGAAATTGCAGCCTATGATGCAAAAGCTTAGAGACAAATATGGCAATGACAAGGAGGCTCTCAACAGAGAGATGCTCCAGTTGTATCGCACCTATAAAGTCAATCCAATGAGCGGCTGCCTGCCCATTTTGATTCAGATTCCCGTATTTATCGGTCTGTATCAGGCGTTGCTCAATTCCATTGAGCTGCGGCATGCTTCTTTTATTGACAAGCTTCCCTTTACGGATCTTCCCTGGCTTGCTGACCTGTCCGCTGCAGATCCTTTTTATATTACCCCCATCCTGATGGGAGGCACAATGTTTCTGCAGCAATGGCTTGCTCCTGCAGCTGGAGACGCAACGCAGCAGAAGATTATGATGTTCATGCCTTTGATCTTTACGGTCATGTTCCTGAATTTTCCTTCCGGCCTCGTGATCTACTGGCTTTTCAATAACCTGCTGTCCATCCTGCAGCAATGGATGCTGCACCGCAAAGCCAACTAATACGGAGGGAAGATGTATGGACGATTACAAGTTCAGGGAATTTCAGGGAAAAAGTCTCGATGAAGCCATTCAGGAGGCATGCGATTTCTTTGCCGTAGGAAGAGAAAAACTGGAAATCGACATCGTTCAAGACGCGAAAAAGGGCATTTTTGGCATTGGAATGGCGCGGAAAGCACTCATCCGGGCCAGAAAAGTTGCGGCTGCGCCCTCAAAGATAGGAACGCTTCAAACATCGATTCGCACCGACAATCCTGTCAGATCTGAGATGACTGAAGAGAAACAGGTTTCAGAACCTCTTATCGAAGACAAGGCCTCACCCGCTCATTCCGCTGATAATGAAGATGTCTCATCTCCGGTATCGGAAGCCCGTAGCGATGCCAGATATTGGCATGATACGCCCCGGCAACGGTATGTTGCAAAACATGACGAACGCCAGGGAAACAGATTTCCTCGCAGAGCTTTTCATGCATCCCAGAGAAACTTCGACGAGGATGATTCCATTGGTAATCATTTAATGCCAGGGGAAGATCGTTTTAGAGAACCGATCGGCTATCCCTCTCATACGGATGATTCCATTGGCAATCGCATTTCTGATCATGGACGTTACGGCAGCAGACAAAGTGCTCGTAACGGTGACAACTGGAATTATCGTGACAGACATGAGCCCAGAACGTCCTTTCGCCAGGCTCCCGTACGTCACTATGCAAGCCAGCGTGCGGAAAGAACTCCGTATGTTAATGCTGATTACGAGGAAAGCTTTTCTTCTCAGGGCAGGATTCCGTCGCGCAAACCATACGCAGACAAAAAAAATACGCACTTCGGAGACATGAATTTTGCCTCGAAGCGTACAAAATTCCAGGAACCGGATCTGCCGGCACACCATGAACATGAGTTCCCCAATTCCGATTCCGTCTATGTTCCCGCCCCCCTTAGCTCACTGGACGAAGATCGCCTGCTGACAGAAACGCGTGAAGTGGCGTCTTTTCTTATTTCCAGGATCCTGGGAGAGACGCCTCTGGAAGTCAGCATTCAGGAAAACTGCGTATTAGTGCATGTTGTATGTGGTGAAGACTTCGGGCTTATTATCGGAAGAGAGGGTCAAACGCTGGCGGCTCTGCAATACATGACTTCAAGGATTGTCACCCGTCGCATGGAATCCCCTGTGCGGGTTCAGATCAATGTCGGGGACTATCGAGAACGTCAGGATGATCGGCTGCGTGATCTGGCGCTTTCATTGGCAGAACGAGTTCGACAAACAGGGCGTCCCTGCTCTACCAGACCAATGAGTTCCTACCACAGACGGCTTATCCATATCGCTCTGCAGGATTCTCCCGATGTTCAGACGCGCAGTTTTGGTGATGGACCGCTCAAGCGCGTTATCATTCAGCGCAAGCGGCAAAACTGACGGATACTGTCGATAAAAAATGCTATAAAGGCCGGAAGCGGCAGTTTTTCCGCTGTACGGCCTTTTCTCTTTTGAGAAACGACCCCATATCCTCCAGTCATGAATAGGAGATTTCCGTGAACGAAACGATCGCAGCGGTTGCAACCCCTCCTGGGAATGGGGGCATAGGAATTGTTCGAATCAGTGGTCCCGAAGCTAAACGAATTCTTTCTGAACGCTTTCGCCACAGACTCTGTCCGGGACAAAAATTTCGTCCATGGACACTGCACAGAGGCAGCGTATTGGATATGCGAGGCGAAGCCATAGATGATGCGCTTGCTGTTTTTATGCCCGGACCGCACACCTTTACCGGAGAGGATACCGCGGAACTGCAGTGCCATGGAGGTGCTGTTCTTCTCCAGACCGTACTGGAAGCCTGCCTTGCATCGGGTGCTCGGCTTGCCCGACGAGGGGAGTTTTCCCGCAGAGCCTTTTTAAATGGACGTATGGACTTAACACAGGCCGAAGCCATTTCTGAACTTATTTCCGCCCCTTCAAAAGAAAGCGTGCATATCGCTTCCGGAAGGCTGTCCGGTGTATTCAGTCAAAAAATCGATCAGCTGCGGGAAAAGACAGAAAATTTGCGCAGCCGCATCTGCCTGTCTTTGGATTTCCCCGATGATGAATACCCTGATTTGGCACAGGAAGTTCTCCTTCAGAAACTTCACGAATTGACCGAAAGCATTACGCAACTCCTGGAAAGTTATCAGAGAACACGCTTCTGGAGAGATGGAGCAAGGGTCGCAATTGCTGGAGACGTCAATTCCGGAAAATCCAGTTTGCTTAACGCGCTTCTTGGAAGAGAACGGGCTATAGTCACTGACATCCCTGGCACAACGCGAGATTTCTTGGAAGAGTCGCTTTTTTTAGATGGAATTCCGGTGCGTCTCATCGATACAGCGGGATTGAGGGAAACCGATAACCCGATCGAAGCTCAGGGCATTTCCATGGGAAGAGAATTGATTGAACAGGCTGATGCCGTCATTTTTCTCATTGATGGATCGCTTGGATTCACAGAGAGCAATTTTCTTCAGCTTCAAAATTTTGCCTTGAAAAAAACTATTCTTATCTGGAATAAAACAGATATCAGGAAGCCTCATCAAAACTGGGACCATCCGAAAAATCTGCGGGGATTCCGGCCTGCAGCATCTGTAGCTATTTCCGCAAAAACAGGTTATGGCATTGACAAAATAGGACAGGCTGTCCGTGAAGTTCTTTCCTCATGCGACTCTGTCAGAGAACCGGATCCGGATGAAGCTGTACCCAATCTCCGTCAGGCAAACATTCTGGAAACGCTTCTTACACGTCTCAGGGAAACAGAACAGGCGGTGTCTGACGGACTGCCATTGGAACTCTGTTCAATCCTGCTGGAGCAGGCACTCGCCAATCTTGCTGATGTCACGGGTCTGAATACCTCAGAAGAGGTGCTGAACCGTATTTTTGATTCTTTCTGTATTGGAAAATAACCGTCCATGAATACCCCTTTATCTTTCTCAGCATTGAGCAAGGAAGCCATAAATGCCCTGCCTCTCTATTCCTATCAGGGAGATATCCGGCTTGCAGAAAACGCTGAAGAAGCTGAAAAGGCACTGCATATTCTATCTCAGGAAAATATTCTTGGCTTTGATACGGAGACACGTCCTGTTTTCCGCAGAGGAAAAACCAATCTCCCCTCTCTGGTTCAGCTTGCCGGGCAAAAATCTGTCGTACTCATTCGCCTGAATCGAATGCCTTTTCCAGATCTGCTGGCTGAAATATTGGAAAACCAGCAGATCCTTAAAATCGGCGTTGCGATTCATGACGATATGATTGCCCTCAATCGACTGAGGCCGTTCATACCTCGCAATACCGCAGATTTGGCCCTTTTAGCCCAACAACACGGCATTGAAGCCAGAGGGTTGCGCACAATGGCGGCATCTGTACTGGGAATCAGAATCAGCAAATCAGTACAGTGTTCCAATTGGGCCCAGCCGGTTTTAACGCCTCAGCAAATCACCTATGCCGCGACAGATGCCTGGATAGGACGCAAACTGTACTGCGTTCTGGAGACGCTATGACAATGTCCTATCCTGTTACAATCGTGCCATGGAATCAGGATTTTATCGAGGCTCTCTATCACGGAATCCTGCATTCTCTTAAGCACGATCATAAAAATCCCCTCATCGTTTTTCCTCACTCCAGGCCCAAAAGATATCTGGAAAATTTATTCCTTAAACAAAAGCTCCCTTGTGTTTTGCCGGAAATGCTGACAATTAGGGAATTTTTCTCCTGTTGGAATCGCAATTCCGGATTTCGACGAGAAATTGGAGAAATCGAACGGATCGAACTGCTGTACGATATTGTCTCTTCTCTGAAACAGCAGGCCGACCTTTTTTTTAATGCTGAAGAGAGCAGCTCTTTTGAACAATTTTTTCCATGGGGGCAGCATCTTGCATCTCTGCTTGAAGAATGCTTTATGCAGTATGTCTGTCCTGAAAATATTTCCTATACGGAGGAACTGGTACAAAAATTCGGAGCTAATCTCCTGCAGTCTCTTCGGGACATTTTTCAGGAATATGTCAGACGGCTTCGCGATCTCCATTTAACGACCCCTGGGCTGAATGCGTTCACCGTGGCCGAGGAACTTCAACAGCCTCAAGACATTTTTCAAATTCCCCTATTTCTGCAAAATCGAACTGTTTTTCTCGCAGGGCATGCTGTTTTAACCAAATCTGAAAGACTGCTCTTCCAATTTCTTTGCGACAGACTTCGCGCACAGGAATGGATTCACTGCGATCCGGCACTGGCGAACGGAGGCAGTCATCACTGGTCATGTGATATCTATGGTGGAGATCGTCTCCGCGGATCAGCACTCCGGGTATTCAGTGTGACTCCTTCCCTGCTTTCTACACGTCCTGCTCAACAGAAAAACAGCACAAACAGGACTTTTTTTTTCGAAGGTCCGGATTTTCATTCTCAGCTTTGCCAATTGCGTCGTGATCTGAAAAAAGATCCCGAAAAATCCCTGCCAGGCACAGCTATCATTCTTCCTGACTCGTCACTGCTTCTTCCTGTTTTACATGCCATCCAGGATCACGTCAGTCCCAATATTTCTCTTGGCTATCCTCTTTCGAGATCTTTAATTTTCAGTCTTCTCGAAAATATCTTGCGTGTTCATGAGGAACGGCTTCCTGACCCAGACGGACGTATTCCCTGGAAGACAGTTCTGGATCTTCTGCGTCATCCCTTCTGCAAAATGCTTACTCGAGGGAATGACATCCAGCTTGGAACGCTGTTCACAAAAATGGAAGAGATTATCGAAACAGAAGGTATCCCTTTTGTCGATATAACCGTGCTGCTGCACAATGCGCAGGAAGATATTTTCAGAACATCAACGTCTTTCAACGAAAATGCAAAGCGTCAACAGCTGATCCGCCTTTCTGGGGAATGGAAAAAATATTTCTTTGATCAATGGCATAATCTGTCAAATCTGCAGGATATGGGAACTGTTCTTCAATCCCTGTACGACTTCCTCCTTTCCTTCAATGCTTCGTCTGATGAAGAATTTTCGCTCTGGGATCGCTATCCTCAGGAAGCAGAATGCCTGTTCCGACTGCATCAGCGCATTATACCTGAGCTGAAGGGCTGTCGGCCAGATTATCGGCTTTCTCATTCCGCATTGTTTGCGATTACCAGATCAATGCTGGCTCAGGAAAGGGTCTCTTTTCAGAATGATTCTCTTGAGAGGCTGCAAATTATCGGTATGCTGGAAGCCCGTCTGCTGCATTTTTCCCGTATTTTCATTCTGGAAGCAACGGATGATCTGATTCCTTCTTTTCCCTCGCCTAACCCGCTTCTGCCGGAATTGCTTCGAAAAGTACTGCATCTGCCGGACTCGAGCCTCAGGGAAGAATTGGCCGCATACAATTTTTATCGGCTGCTTGCAGGTGCGGACGAAGTCAACCTCTATTGGCAAAAACATATCGCCTCAAACAGTCTGGAAAGCGAGGGGAAAATTCCAAGCCGTTTCATTTCTCTTCTGCTATGGGAACGGGAAAAAAACAACATTTTGTCTTCAAACAACAAAGCGGGAATTTTTTCCTCAACAAACAACAGCATCAGACTTCCGCAGAATGCCATCGGATCAATTGAAAAAAACAAAGGAATCAAGAGTGCCCTGAACTCGTATCTGCAGCACCCTGTTTCCTTTACAGCTCTCAGCACCTATATTCAATGTCCTCTGCAGTTCTGGTACCGATATGTTTGCTGTCTTGACACTGCAAAGAGCGTGGCTGCGCAGGATCTGGATTTGCAGGGAGAAATCGGCTCATTCATGCACCGTTTTCTGCATGATGCGGCCTTGAAACAACAATCTCTCGGTGCAGACAAACATCCAGATCCTCAAACCATAGAAAAATGGTTTCTGCAACATCTTGAAAATGATGCGCTATCGAAAAAGCTTTCAACCGAAAGCCTGCTGGTTTTGAAGCATGCCGCCCCGTCTCAGCTTTGCCATTGTCTTGCAGATCTTGGATCATCATGCTTTCTGGAAAAAACATGCACCGCGAAGCTCGACTGCTATGGAGGATTATCCGTATCAATCAAGGGACAAATTGATCGAATCGATATTCACACAGGGCGGGATCCGGCAACGGCATCTATTATCGACTATAAAACCGGTAATAAATCGTCAACAGAAAAACAGATCAGGGAACTTCAGGATCTGCTTTCTCCTTCATGGAATCCCGATTTTTGGCATCAGCTCAATGAAGTTTTTGATGAATCAAATCGGAATCAGCCTGTTCCAGACGCTCTCTTTCATGATTTACATCCGCATTTTGGCAAAATATGGCAGCTTCTCTGCTATGCATGGCTGTACGATCAGCAGCAGGAATTTCAGGATCACCCTTTGGACAACGCATCCTTTCTGTATTTGGGAACCAGGGAAAAAAACATAGAAAAGCAGAAAATTCGGCTTTTTGCTCCTGAACTTTCCTTGGAAACGAAACTCTCTTTCATAAGACGCAATATTGCCAATCTTCTGCGCTATGTTTTTCGACATATGAGGGAAAATTCTGTATTTTCTGGACGAGAAGATGATTTTTGCCACTATTGTTTGTATCGAAATCTCTGTATAATGCTGGCCAGAGATTAAGCATACTATAACACAAAGGAGCTCATTATGGCTTTTCCTTCGTTAACAATAGGTGATCTTACCGCCCGCATCCCGATCATTCAGGGAGGCATGGGCGTTGGCATTTCCCTGTCACGTCTGGCTTCAGCCGTTGCCAATGAGGGAGGCATCGGAGTGATCGCCGGCGCGATGATTGGCATGAAAGAACCTGATATCGCCACAAATCCTCTTGAAGCCAATCTTCGCGCACTGCGCCGAGAGATTGAAAAAGCTCGAGAATCAACTCAGGGCATTATTGGCGTCAATATTATGGTAGCCCTGACCACTTTTCGAGAAATGGTCTGCACAGCTGTTTCATCCAAAGCGGATCTTATTTTTTCCGGAGCCGGACTGCCTCTCGATTTGCCGCGACTCTTTCTTGATACATGCGAAAAGCATAAGGAACAGTTTAAGACCAAACTGGTTCCTATTGTTTCTTCCGGACGGGCTGCGACCATTCTGGCCAAAAAATGGCTGATGAAAACAGGGCTTGCTCCGGATGCCTATGTTGTGGAAGGGCCAAAAGCCGGCGGGCATCTCGGCTTTTCCCGGGAACACATCGATGATCCCGACTTTGCTCTGGAAAAACTGATTCCGGAAGTTGTGGAAGCAGTGAAACCAATAGAGGATAAAGTGGGCCGCCATATTCCTGTAATTGCGGCAGGCGGTATTTATACCGGCGAAGATATCAAAAATTTCATGGATCTTGGAGCATCCGGCGTTCAAATGGGAACCCGCTTCGTCGCCACCAAGGAATGCGATGCCGATGAACGCTTCAAGCAAGCCTACATCAATGCCAGAAAAGAAGACGTTGTCATTATCAAAAGTCCGGTGGGAATGCCGGGACGAGCTCTTTTCAACGGTTTTATCGAATCCATGATGGAGGGGAAAAAGAAGCCCTTTAAATGCGTCTTTCACTGCGTCACAACCTGCAAACAGGAAAAAACGCCGTACTGCATCGCAGCTGCGCTGGTCAATGCCATGAAGGGCAATCTCGAAAGAGGCTTTGCCTTTTGTGGAGCCAACGTCGGGAGGGTCAATGCCATTCTTTCCGTCAAGGAGCTGATCGGATCTCTTCAGCAGGAATTCGATCAAAAACTTGCTTCTATCTGCAAATCGTAGAGCCCTGACAAGTCAGATTCGTTCGAAGAGAAGCGAAAGAGACTTTTTTCTCTGCCGCTTCTCTTTTTTATTCCCAGAATATCTGGTCTTTTCAAAAAAAGAAAAAAAGTTTAGCATCGTTTTGTTTTTGTCCGACGGATTCGTTTTGCTTTCTTTGAAGCGGATTCCCGTCCAGAAAAAACGTTTCCGCATCATACAACTTTTTTTCATGGGGCATCGGTTATGGGGGATAGGCAACACGAAACAATTGCCGAGAGGAAAAAACATCTCGCCGACCGCTTCAAAGCAATCCTGCCTTTTCTGCTTGGATTTGCTGTTGCGGTTATTCTGGGCTGGATACTGTATCCAATTCTGATGCATGAGAGTCTGGAACAGCCCGTACAGTTCAGCCACCGTACACATGTCAATCATGCCCGTATGGATTGCAGCACATGCCATTATCTTCGGCAGGACGGATCCTTTCATGCCTGGCCGTCTACAGCAGACTGTGCTCAATGCCATAATCGCATGATTGGAACAAAGAAAGCAGAACAGCATTTCTTTACTGAATATGTTCAGGCACAAAAGGAAGTACCGTGGCTGACCACTCGCAGGCAGCCAGACAATGTTTTTTTCAGTCATGCGGTACACTCAAAACAGGTCTGCGGGACCTGCCATGCCGGATCGGAATCCAACCTCTGCTCAGTCTGCCATGGAGAAGTGGGCAAGAGCAGCAGATTGCCTGATTTTGAAAGAAACCGTCTTACCGGTTACGGTCGAAACACTATGAAAATGCAGCAATGCGAAGCCTGCCACGCGAATCCGAACCATCGCGGCAGTACCCGCGCCGGCAACGCCTGCTTCGTCTGCCATAAGTAAAGGAGAATGCCATGCTTGACAGACGGGGCTTTCTGAAATTTATCGGCGGCGCTGCTGCAGGAACACTGGCAACGCCTGTTATCTGGAGAGGTCTGGATGATATTTCCATCTGGAGCCAAAACTGGTCCTGGATTCCTTCTCCGGCAAAAGGCAGAGAAACCTGGACAAAAACAGTCAGCAAGACATGCCCTACAGCATGCGGAATGCGCATCCGAAGCATCAACGGACAGCCGGTTCATGTTTCCGGAGATAAGGATTCTCCCTTGAGCTTTGGTGCCGTTTCAGCACTGGCTTCCGCAGAAGTGCGCCTGCTGCACAGCCCTGCGCGCGTGCGTACCCCTTTGCTTAAAAACGGAGACGGTTCCTTCAGCCCCATTTCCTGGGAAAAAGCCCTGAAAATGCTTACGGGGATCTGCAAACAGCTGCAGAAGAATGAAGCCTGTTTTATCTCTGGAGATACCAACGGGCTTTTAAATGAAATTTATGCTGGCTTTTTATGCAAAATCGGATCCGATCGATTTTACGTCATGCCTGATGATGCTCATTCTCTGACACAGGCATGGAAAAGTGCCGGAGGCAACGGACGCCTTGGCTTTGACATGGCCGAAAGCGACTTCATTCTGGCACTCAACGCCGATATTCTGGATTCATGGGGCACAGCACCGGCAACCGCTCGACAGAAGAAGGATTCTACCAGGATAGCTTGGGCAGGTTCCGCCGGAACTGGCACCGCCGCCGTTGCGGATGTAAAACTTTTCATCAATCCCGGAACGGAAACAGCTCTTCTTATGGGGCTGATTCACATGCTTGCCGCCGAAGATCATCTGTGTTCTTTCAAAAATGTGAGACGACTGAGCGAAGCTGCATCTCAGTGGACGACGGCAAAAGTCTGTGAAGCAACCGGACTTTCCCAGGATATCTTCCTTTCCTTTGCTAAGGCTTTTCTCAGCGCGAAGTCTCCGCTGGTCGTTGCCGGCACATCTTTGCAGCAGGGCGGCCGCACACCAATGTTCGCCGCCGCGATCGCATTGAATATGGCACTGGGGCAGCTGAACAAAAAGGGCGGCATGCGCGCCGTTCCCGTGCCGGATCCCATCGTATCCGAATCTCCTGCGTACACGGAGATCTTTTCTAGAAATCTCATCGATGATCTCCGTAAATCTGCCGCATCGCCAAAAGAATCCCCGCGACTTCTTATCTTCTATGCAGCCAATCCCATCTATGCCCTGCCTCTTCCGGAAACGTCTGCCGCCATTCAGCGTGCCGATCTTTCTGTGGCGTTCTCGCCATTTCTGGATGAGACCGCTCAGGAATGCAAACTTGTCCTGCCTCTGGCAGAAGGACTGGAAAGAGAAGATTGCGTTGCTTTCCCGCTGGGATATCCGTTCTCTTTGTTTTCCATTGCCCAACCTGCCTCAGATCCTTTATTTGAATCACGTTCTGCGGCTGATGTCCTTATGGATATTGCAAAAAGACTCGGATCCCCATTCTCTTTCGCTTCTGTTCGAGAATTTCTCGCGGCCGGAGCTGCCGCAGTCGGTGCCAGTCCAGATCAAGTGTTCGCCGGAAAGGCCTTTGTTTCTCAGGCTGTTGTCAATGTATATCCCTTCTATGATGTTCCGCTCATCAGCAGGGATCCTGTCTTCAACAGAAATCCCGGTGGCTTGAAGCTGATTCCAATATGGAAAAATGCATTTGGAACCCCATCTTCAGGGCTGCCGCCCAGCAATACCGTACTGACAGGAGAATTTCTGAAAGAGGGATTATCCGTTGTCAGCATGAATCGGGCTTCTGCCGTATCCTTGGGATTGCATGAGGGATCTCATGTTACCATTGCTGCAGGAGGTAAAACCGTCAGAGCCGTCGTCAGTTTGTCCGAAAACATTGCATCGAATACTGCTGTAGCGGCTTCAGGTTTCGGACATGAGGGATTTGCCGGATACAACCGCGGCAAGGGAAATAATATTCTGACGCTGATTGCAGCCTGCGCAGATTCATCACCAGAATTTTCCGCAGACGGCGGTATCGATATTCAAATCAGAAGCAAGGATTAAGCTGATGTCCACAGCACACAACTTCTCTATCCGCTGGACGATGGTCATCGATCTCGACAAGTGTACGGGATGCGGAGCCTGCATGGTTGCCTGCCAGACGGAAAACAATATTCCTTTGTATGAAGATGGAACAGCCAATAATCGAGTCATAACCTGGCTCAAGGTCTATCGATTGACAAACGGCAGGGATTTTCCAAACGGAGACACAGCGTATCTGCCCAGACCATGCATGCAGTGCGGCAAGCCTTCATGCGTCAGTGTCTGCCCCGTGACAGCAACAGATAAATCTGAAAATGGCGGCATCGTCAGCCAAATTTATCCCCGCTGCATCGGATGCCGCTACTGCATGGCTTCATGTCCCTATCATGCGCGCTATTTTAACTGGCAGGATCCGATTTGGCCGGAAGGCATGGAAAAGACCCTTTCTCCTGATGTCTCTCCCAGACCAAGAGGCGTTGTCGAGAAATGCACGTTCTGCCATCATCGTCTGATGCTTGCGAAAGACAGGGCTCTTGCTGCCGGCACTGATCCAGAGAAGCTTCCGGAAGACGCCTACATTCCAGCTTGTGCGGAAATCTGTCCTTCCGGAGCCATTACGTTCGGAGATGTCATGAATCCCAATCATGCTGTTTCCAAATTAATCCGAAGCCACAGGGCTTTTCGGCTTCTGGAACGCCTCGGAACGGAGCCTCAGGTATGGTATCTCAGCAGCAGAGAATGGGTGAGGCGACTCGGCGATAACTATCTGAGTGATGAAAAGACGGAGAGATAGGATTCATGAATGATCTTCATATGCCTGCAGATGCGGCGTTTTTGCCTGAGGGATGTCCCCGCTGCTCTCTGAAACGTTTCATAATCAGTTTGATTCCGGCATTTCTGCTGGGACTGTGGGGACTTTACGCAGCTTACAGCGTTCTTTCGTCCGGACTTGGCGTCACGGGATTAGATGATGCTTTTGGCTTTGGCCTGTGGATCACCTTTGACTTGGCTGTCATTGCTTTGGGAGCTGGAGCGTTCTTTACTGGAGCACTCCGATATCTTCTCAATCTGGATCGACTGAAAAACATTATCAATTTGGCCGTTATCATTGGCTTTCTGTGTTATTCAGGAGCGATGCTCATTCTGGTACTGGATATCGGTCAGCCTCTGCGATGCTGGTTCGGCTACTGGCATGCCAATGTCCATTCCATGCTTACGGAAGTCATCTTCTGTATTACCTGTTATTGCACAGTGCTGATTATTGAAGCGGTGCCTATCATTCTGGAAAATCGTTCCTTCGGACGAATTGCCAAGTCGATAGCGCATAATATGCATATTATCATGCCCCTGTTTGCCGGTATCGGAGCCTTTCTCTCCACATTTCATCAAGGTTCTCTGGGCGGCATGTACGGCGTTCTGTTCGGCAGACCATATGTTCTGCGCGACGGATTTTTTATCTGGCCCTGGACATTCTTCCTGTATGTGCTTTCAGCTGTCGGATCCGGTCCGATGTTTACTGTTCTGATTGCGTCTCTCATGGAAAAAATGACGGGACGCCGTCTTGTTTCCTGGGATGTCAAACAGCTTATGGGAAAAATTGCCGGAACGATGTTTGGCATTTACATGGTCTTTAAGCTCATCGACACCATTGGGTGGATTTGGGGAATACTTCCCCGCTGCGGCTTAACGTTCGATCAAATGTTCCATGGACTTTTGTATGGCAAATGGCTGTTCTGGTCTGAGCTGACAATCTTCGGCATTGTGCCTGCTTATCTTCTTTTAAGACATAGGGAACGTCCGTTTACGCTGTATCTCGGCGGCATTCTTGCCTGTATCGGCGTTACGCTGAATCGATATCTAATGACAGTTCAAACAATGGCAATGCCCGTTCTGCCTTTTGAATCCTGGCAGACCTACTGCCCGAACTGGGCGGAATGGGGATCTTCTGCTCTTGTGATGGCTTATGCCTGGATTTGTCTGGCACTGGCGTACCGCTATTTGCCTCTCTTCCCTCAGGAAAAGGAACTGAACAACTGAGATACTGCGGAGAAAACCGAACAGGTTTTTTCCGCAGTATTTTGACAATGATGATATCCTATGCATCTGCCTTTTGACTTTAATATCACTGATGCCGTACTCATGGGAATTCTCGCACTGCTTACGCTTCGAGGAGCATTGCGCGGATTTCTTACGGAAGTATCAGGATTGCTCGGTATCTTCGGCGGGCTCTTTGTCGCCGCTGAATATCATGGAACTTTAGCTCATTATCTGAATAATATCGTCCCTGAGGAATGGATCCGGGCTGTTTCCTTTATTGCAATTCTCTGTTTCTGCATGTTTTGCGCATCCTTAGCCGCAAAATTTCTGCGATCGTTTTTGAAAATGGCTTCTGCAGGATGGATTGATCATATTCTGGGTATGGGAATCGGTTTTTTAAAAGGTCTCTGCCTATGTTGCGTTCTCCTGTATCTTGTCAATATTCTCCCTGTCGGCAGCAGCCTTATGAATCAGTCCGCTGTAGCTGCTTTCATTCGCGATTTGTCTGCATGGATTCTCCAGCAGTTTCCTGATGGATGGCTGGCCCCCGGATCCGCCATATAGCTGACAGGAATGTCTCTCCAAACCTGTAACCGTTTTTCTCTCTGCGACACATAGGACATTATACCATGAATTCTGATTCCCTTCACCATGCAATCGATCGCCTCGACGATATTCTTGAGCGGCTGACCGCGCCGGACGGCTGTCCATGGGACAGCACACAGACTCCTGAATCGCTCACGGAATATTTAATCGAAGAATGCTATGAACTCGTTGATGCCATCCGATCCGGCAATGACAAGGAAATGACCAAGGAACTTGGAGATGTCATGTTTCTAACGATGTTCATCGGGAAACTTTTACAGAAGCAGTACGGAAGAGGACTCAAGGAAGCGTTGGACAGCGAATCCGACAAAATGATTCGCCGTCATCCTCATGTCTTCGGACAAGTTTCGTATGAAGACCGAGAATCCCAGCTGAAAGACTGGGAACGTATCAAACGAGAAGAACAAAGCGAAGAAGACACAAGGCCTCAACAGCCCAAAAAGGTCTACGATAGCCTACCTAGCGGCCTTCCGCCATTGACAAAAGCATACAGAATCCATTCCAAAGCTGATAAAGTCGGATTTACCTGGACTGAAGATGAGGAAGTTGAACAGCAGGTTGAATCCGAATGGCTGGAACTTCTTGATGCGATGGCCTCCGGAGATGAAAAAGCCATTGAACATGAATTCGGAGATCATCTCTTCAGTCTGGTTGAATTAGGCCGAAGAAAAGGCATTAAGGCTGCTCCCGCATTGGATCAGGCCAATCGACGCTTCCTCAATCGCTTCGCAAAAATGGAAGATCTTGCCTATGCAAAGGGTCTTGATTTTCCCTCTCTTTCGCTTGATGAGAAAGATGAATTGTGGAATGAGGTAAAACAGACAGAAAAAACGGAATAAAAAATCCTAAGTTCATAAAAAATACGGTTTTCTCTTCAGAAAGCCGTATTTTTTACTATCGATCAAAATTTTTCGAAAGCAGCTCTACATTGCTGATATTTTTTCTCGAATTTCAATCAGAGCCTGACGCAGCTGATCCGGACAGGAAGAAACGCCAGAAGAGGGACATGGAGGCAATTGATCAAGTTTATCAATTACTTCATCAAGCGTCATTCCTCTAATGAGATGAGCTATTCCTGTCAGATTCCCCCGACATCCGCCAATAAACGCAAAATCCTCAATCGCCCGGCTCTGTGGATTGACCTGAAACATAAATTTTTTTGAGCAGACATGCTCTGGGGTATAACTGAAATCCATAGAAAAAAACTCCTTGACTATTTGTCTATCGACATTGACTCCGGTGCCTTTGCTGCCTGAACAGATTCTTTAGCCGCATTATCGGACAAAAGCCGACTGGCATTGCTTTTTAATTCGTCGTTCGCCTCCCCGTCATTGACAACCGAATGAAGGAGATTCGTTCCCTTCGTCGCCTGACCAAGATAGTACAAATATAACACGCCAAGACTATATCTAACAGCAGGATCATCCTGTAGCTGCAGCGTTTTTTCAAGAGCCAAAGCGGCTTCTTCGTAACGTTCCATACGATATCGGGAGATGCCCAGACAATACAGAGCCTCGGCACTCTGCGCATTTTTGACCAGTGCCTTCAGCGCATACATTTCGGCATAATTCCAATTCTGCTCAGCCAGCATTTTCTTCGCCATCGAAATCAGCATATTGAGCTCGGCATCCGCTGACAGCCTTGAAGAACTTGCCTGTGCAGAGTCATTATTGTTTTTGGGATCTTGCGTTTCTGAAATCTTCATCTGATCCTCAGAAAGGCCAGGCTGATTCTGGACTGTCTGGAAAATCGGCGTCTTATAGACCAGAGCATAGCCTAACCCCACGAGACAGAATCCCAGCAGAATCATTAACAGATGTCGAATAAAATTTGTCATTGATCTTCTCCATATCGTTCCCGTTCCAGACGGCTTAAACGTTTTGCCAATCGACGCTGCTGAAGCATCCATACAGCGGTGCACAGGCCGATTCCCAACCATATGACACAGCATGAAAAAAGAATCCACGGCATTTCAATCATTGTCCGACTCCTCTTCGCAAGCTAGCTGTTCAAGACGATTCACTCTGTCCTTCAACACCGCAAAACGATACCGCCCAAAGAGTAATACAGCCCAATAGAGTCCGGAAGCACATAGACAGATGATGACCGTATGCAGCATTTCCGGTTCCATTCCGCCTTGTTCCGCTGCAAAAACAGCGGGATGAATGGAACGCCAAATTCGGGCAGAAAAAAACACAAGCGGGACATCAAGACAAAAAAGAATGCCCAAAACAGCTGATAAATTCGCCCGACGCGAATCCGATATGTCAGTTTGACGAAACAGAAGATAGCCGGCATAGAGGAACCATAAAACCAGGGCCGTAGTCAGCCTCGGATCCCATGTCCACCAGACTCCCCAGGAATACCGTCCCCATAGCATGCCGGTCAGTAAAGAGCCCGTATTGAACAGCAGCCCTATTTCCGCTGCTGCTGCAGCCAATATATCCCACTGCTTGCGTTTGGTAATGAGCCACCCGATACTGCATGCGCAAACCAGAAAAAAGGAAAACAGAGACCACCACGAACAGGGAATATGAATATAGACAATTTTCTGAACAGCTCCTATCAAAGCATCATCAGGAGCATACAGAACAGCAACGGCATGAGCCGAGGCAAGCAGAATCCCCGCAAGCAGAGAAACAAAAACAGACAAGACTACTCTCCTGAAAATACAAAGGGAAATAAAATCAGCCCAGCTGCGGCAAACACCGCATCAAAAGCGAACGTCAACCCCAGCCACTGCGTATCAAAGTCTATTTGACCAAAGCCACAGGCCACTGCGCGTATTCCAGCCAGCAAAATTGGCAGCATAAAAGGAAAAAGCACTGCAGAAAACAGCATGTCTTTGGAACCATGCCCCTGCGACAAGGCTCCCAGCAGCGAACCGCACAGGGCAAGGCCCAAATCGCAGAGCAGAGTTTCGACAACAGCCACTCCCCATAAAGGACCTGTCTGCATATTCAAAAAAATGACAAGTGCCGGGACGATTGCCAGCTGGATACCGAGAAGAAAGCAGAATCCCGCTATCATTTTTCCAAGCCACAGGCTTTGTACAGGTACGGACGTTAAAAGAAGTCCTCTTCCGGCATGATTCTGCTCTTCCACTGCAAAAAGCATGCCGCAGCATACAGTCTGACAAAAAAGAGAAATCAGCCAGAAAATCGCGGCGGCATTCTGTGCCTCAAACTGCGCTCCAGGATCCCGTGAAAGACTGAGAACGAATACCAGCAGAAGACCGAATAAAAAAGCCTGTGCAAAACCCGTGCTTCTCATGAAAATCAGGCGAAAATCTTTTCCCGCCACAGATAGAGCTGCACGAATCATGTCGCCATCGCCTCCGCAGCATGAAATACGGAACTGTGCGCAAGCAATTTGCCTCCAGATAATTCCAGAAGGGAATCTGCATAACGGCGTTCAGCGTCAAGATCATGCGTAATCCAGATGACTGTCGATCCCGACCGAGCTGCCGCAAGAATCTCTGCATAAAATTGTTCACGGCTTGCCGTATCCAAACCTGTACAGGGTTCATCCAAAAGCCATAATTTAGGCTTTTGAAGCAAAAGTCTGGCAAGGCTTAATCGTTGAACCATGCCTCTGGAAAACGTTCTCACACGCCTGTCGGCCGCACGCTGCAATCCCATATGCCGCAGCATGGCTTCAAGATCATCCCGATTCGGTTTTCTGCTCTGCATTTTTTCCCAAAAAGCTAAATTTTCCAGAGCTGTCAAATCATTATAGAAAAAGGAATCATGATCCAGAAACCCCACTTCCAACCGGGGAAAATCATTCTGAATAATTCCGGACGTAGGTCGATACAATCCGGCTAACAGGCGCAAAAAGGTACTTTTTCCCGATCCATTTCTGCCTGTAAGAAGCGTAATACCCTGATCTATACGACAGGAAATATCTCTCAGGACGACATGATCACCGAATTTTTTATCAACATGCAGCAGCTTCAACATTCACTGCCGGTCTCCGCTTTACCGGTTCTTCTGCCGAAAAGCCAGAAAAATGCTCCGAAACACATCATGCTGCCGCCAATCCATAACCAGTTAACCAGAGGATGCGTACTGATTCGAACTGTCACCCTGCCTGAATCTTCCACACCGATTAACGAAGCATACAGCTCCGTTCCTAAAGAAAACAGTGTCGATGCTTCAGCGAATGCCATGCCTTCCCAGCTATGATAAATACGGCGCTGAGGAGTAAGAAAGCCTTCGGTTTTGCCGTCTTTCAGCACCTTCAGTCCAGCTTCTATCCAGATATATTCCGGAGTCTGTCCTTCGTGGAGACGATCAAGACGGATTTCATATTGACCGAAACCAACACCTTCTCCTCTTTCCAAAGTGCTTTCAAAGTCCGTACTGTACGGTCCGGATACAGCGATGCCTAAAGCGACAATGCCAAGTCCTAAATGAACACAGGCTGCCCCAATCTTTTCTGGAGTACGGATGCTGCCGGCAATATGCCAGATGACAGCGATCACAACACCGATGGATCCTACGATTCCGAACAGTGCCACAAGATTATGATAGCCCACAAAATACAAAACGCCTGCCTGAACGGCCTCAGATACGAGAATCCATCCGATAACATTCCAGTACAGTCCCGATCTCCATTTAAATCCGAAGCAAAGACTGAGCATCCAAATCAGCAGAGTAAAAAACGGCAGACAGGCACGATTATAAAAAGCTGCAGTCAGTCCCTGTTGATTCCCTCCGCCCTGAGCCGTCAAAACCGGCCAAAATGTTGCAATGGAAATCAAAACGGCCAGAAAAAGACAGCCGCAAGCAAAAAAGAACATCATGCCTTCTTTAGTCAGAGGATTCGGCAGATGAGTCTTTCCGGTCGGCATCACAAACGAGGCTGAAACAATCACGACGATTCCTGCCGCAAGAAAAAGCAGCAAAGGAAATCCGATTGCGTTATCGCTGAACGCGTGAACAGATTGAATGATGCCGCTTCGAACAATAAATGTCGCAAAAAAAGCAGACAGCAGCGTTATTCCGGCAAGGCCAACATTGCTCCGAACAAATAGCCCGGATCGGGTCTGAGCCAAACGGAGATGCAGTAGAGCCGTGGCAAACAGCCATGGAACCAAAGAAGCGTTTTCAACTGGATCCCATGCCCAATATCCTCCCCACCCCAATTCCATATAGGCCCACCAGGCGCCAAGAACGATTCCAGCCGTCAGGAAGCTCCAGGAAGAAAGCAAAAAGGAACGGCATCCCAAAATCCAATTCGGTTCTTGCAACGATCCCCGGGAAGCCAAAGCCTGTGCAGGAGCCAAACAGCCTGAAACAGTGAGCCCCGCATAACCTAAAAAAAGAAGCGGAGGATGAAAAATCATACCCGGATTTCTCAGCAACGGATTTAATCCCCGTCCGTCAGCAGGAATCGCACCGATGACAGGTTCAAATGGATTGCTCCACGCGCAAAGCAGAACACAAAAAAACGCCATGATGCCTAAAAAGAAAGTCAGATACCATAAACGCGTTGCATGCGAGAGTCTTTGATAAAACTCTCCTTTTGCAAAAAAGAGCCCGATAACGACTGTACACAAAGCCCAGAAAAGCAGAGAACCGGACTGACCTGCCCAAAAAGCCGTAATTTTATAAAAAAAGGAAAGACTTCGATCTGTATAATCGGCTACGTACGCCAGAGAAAAATCATTTTGCACAAGTCTGCACAGCAAGACTGCTGATGCAAAGCTCAAAAGCCAGAACTGCGCATCATGTATCTTTTCCGCATAGAATACAACGGTACCAACATACGGATGATGGCCTTTTTCCAATTTCCATACAGCCCACAGAGAGACGGCCGATCCGATCAGGGCTAAGAACGCCGCAAGCACTATTGCAAAAAACGCAACGGTATTCATGAAACAAACCCTATTAAATTCTATTGTCCTTCTGATATTTTGAAGGACATTTTGTCATTAATGTTGAGGCTCGAAAAATACCGGATGAAACACTACCCTCCACGATAACTTCCGCTCCGGCCTTAAAGGCGTCCGGAAGCGCTCCATGATATTCCAGATACATTTTCTGATTCGGATCCTGACGATCCTGCAGAACACACCGCACAAACATGCCGTCAGCAGAACGTTGCAGTCCCGAAGGTAAAACCGTGCCGAACATGCGAATACGGCGCTCGGGATCTTCTGGAAGATCCCTGACTTCTGAAATATCCAGAAAATACATGCTGCCCTGAGAAAAACCTGACCAGACAAGATATCCGGCACCGCCGAGAAACAGCAGCAAAGCGACTGCGTAGACTGCCGCATGGCTTGCATTGCCTCTCATGCGCTACCTCCGGCATGTTTCTAAAACATGTCCGACAGATAGAATGTCCTTTTCCTGAAAAGGTCGCCCTATCAGCTGCATGCCTACAGGCATGCCCCCCGCCCGACCTGCAGGAAAAGAAAGCCCGGGAAGCCCGGAAAGGTTCAGGGAAACCGTAAAGATATCCATCAGATACATTTTCAAAGGATCCTCAACAATGGATCCAAGTTTCCAGGCCGTTACAGGAGAAACGGGAGCCAGCAATACATCGCACTGCTCCAGAGCCGCGAGATAATCCTCTCGAATCAGCCGGCGAACCTGGGCAGCCTTGCGATAATACGCATCATAATATCCAGCCGACAGCACATAGGTTCCCAAAAGAATGCGTCTCTGCACCTCTTTTCCAAAGCCTTCCGTACGGGATCTTGTATACAGATCATCGATATCCTCGGCGGCTTCTGTCCGATATCCGTAGCGCACACCGTCAAAACGGGACAGATTGGAACTGGCTTCAGCCATGGCGATGACATAGTAGGCGGCAATGGCTTCACGCGTGGCATGCGGCAGGGAAACCTCTCTGATTTCTGCTCCCAGATCCCGTGCGTGGAGTTCTGTTTCACGGCATACGGCAGCGACACCTTCATCCAATCCCTCTGAAAGAAATTCCCTGGGGATGCCAATCTTAACGCCGTTTAGATCCGTCCGGGAGGCGATTACGCTCAAATCATCTTCCGTAACAACCGGAGCAGACGGGGAAGAAGTCGAATCCTTTGCATCATGCCCAGCAATGACAGACAGCATAATTCCAGCATCATCTACGGTTCTGGTCAAAGGACCGACCTGATCCAGGGACGATCCGTATGCAATCACGCCATACCGGGAAACACTGCCGTATGTTGGCTTCAAGCCGACACATCCGCAGAGCGCGGCAGGCTGACGAATTGATCCGCCTGTATCTGTCCCCAACGATGCGTAGCACTGGAAGGCAGCAACGCTGGCTGCGGATCCCCCGCTGGATCCTCCGGGAACGCACTCTGTATTGGCAGGATTGTGCGCAGGACCATAACTGGAATTTTCCGTAGAAGATCCCATGGCAAATTCATCCATATTATTTTTGCCGACAATAATCGCACCGGCTTCGCGCAGTCTGCGGACAACTTCAGCATCATAAAACGGGATAAAATTTTGAAGGATCCTGGATCCGGCCGTTGTTCGTATTCCGGACGTAACGATCGCGTCTTTTACTGTAACAGGAATGCCGTGCAGAGGCTTCTTCGCATCAATGCCGCTTTTGTCTATCTGACGCGCTTCTTCCAAAGCTTCATCGCGTACGGTGATCAGTGCATTCAGATCTGGTTCTGTTGCATGAATTCTACTTAAACAGGCTGATACAAGCTCTTCAGACGTATTTTCGCGATTGCGCAGGCGTTCCCTGGCATTCCTGAGGGATAATTGAAGTAAGGCATCAGAAGGCGATGCAAGCGTATAATCCGACATCTCGCAGATTCTCCTTAAAAAATATAGCTGCCGCTATCCGACAATTTTCGGCACTGCAAAAAATTGTCCGTCCCGTTCCGGAGCATTGGCCAGCAGCATATCGCGGGAACATCCATTGCGGGGTTCATCCTTTCTATACGGTGTACTGTGTTCCACAGGCGAATACAGAGGATCCACCGCGTCCGTATTCACTTCAGAGAGACAGTCCATATACCGAAGAACCTCACCGCACTGAGCTCCAAACCGCTTCAACTCCGCTTCATCAGGAGACAATCTTGCCAAGCGGGCAAGATGCAGCAAATCTTCCGTAGTCAGCATTGATCTCTATCCTGTTTGTAAACGTTGAAAACATCACGAACGGCGCTGGAGTTTCCGTCCGTTTCTTTTCTTTTTTGTTTCAGCAGAAAACTTGCCACTGAAACCTGCTTCCAGCAATTTTGCTGTTTCGGCACTGCGCATGCCGGAGCTTTGCGATCCCAAAACTACGGCAATCAAGCGTCTGCCTGATCGCACAGCCGTTGCGATAATGTTGTATCCTGAAGAAGAAGTCCAGCCCGTCTTCAGGCCATCAATCCCTGGAAAAGATCCAAGCAGCCTGTTGGTATTGAACTTTATTCTTCCCCTGTGCGTAATTGCAGGAATGGCATGATATCTTGCCGCTTTTGGATAATTTCTCAAATAATATCGGGCAAGCTTCGCCATATCCGAAGCTGTCGTAACCTGACCGGAAGCGGGCAATCCATGAGGCGTCATAAAATGGCTCCGCGTCATGCCAATCTGCCTCGCCTTCGCATTCATCATAAACACAAACCGGCTGACAGATCCGCGTCCGACATGCTCGGCAGCAGCCATGGCTGCATCATTGCCCGACGCCACAGCCATTCCCTTCAGCAAATCCTCTAAGGCTATTCTCTCTCCAGCACGCAGATTCAAACGGGATCCGCTCTGTCGTGCGGCACGAGGGCTGATTCGTACCTTGTCGCTCAATTTGACACGCCCGGCATGCACAGCGTCCATGACGACCAGAATGGACAGCACTTTTGTTAACGATGCTGGAGGAATTTTTCTATCGACATTTCTTGAATAGAGAATGCGGCCGTTCGATGCATTCAGAAGCAATGCCGAATGCGCCGCGCCGTGCACAGAGCCTGCTTGAACAGCAGAAGCACAAAAAAAGACAACCGCAACCCAGGCTATTGTTACGGCAAGCTTTCTTATATTTATAAAAAAATCCAATATATTCACAATCATATAATAAACAGCATAACTGCATAGGCAGTCGGCACTCGGAACAGACATTGGTGCGAAAGGGGGGATTTGAACCCCCATGGTTGCCCGCCGGATTCTAAGTCCGGTGCGTCTACCAATTCCGCCACTTTCGCGCAAAGATGGTCTTCTCAGTCTTTGCCAAAGGAGACCGACTTCCCTTCATATCATCTTCAGAACGAAAATCTCGGGGTTTCGGCAAAACAAAAAAGGAAAACTCTCTATGGAGAGACAGTGTAAATCAGGAATAAAAAAAAACAAGTTTTTTCATCGTGTAGCAAAAAGCCGGGAGAATGAACATTCCCCCGGCAAGACTTATAGAGGAAAATCAATCATGCTGCTTCTGTTTATTGTGCTCAGCAACAACCTTCTCAACAACAGGTTGAGGTGCTTCTTCATAATGATCGAAATCCATGGTGAAGACGCCCTGACCGCCTGTAAAGGAGCGGAGATCAGGAGCATATCGAAGCACTTCACTCATAGGAACATGGGCACGAATTTCCGTAATACCGGCCTGAGAATCCGACCCCAGCACCTTGCCCCTACGGGAAGAGAGATCTCCGATGACATCTCCCATGTATTCATCCGGTACAGAAACGGAAAGCAGCACAATAGGCTCCAGAAGCACTGCCTTCAGGCTTTCCATGGCTTTTTTGAAGGCAAGAGATCCGGCTATTTTAAAAGCCATTTCCGAAGAGTCAACGGTATGATAGCTGCCATCATACAAACGAACTTTAAAGTCTACTACAGGATATCCGGCCAAAAAGCCTCTGGCAGCAGATTCCTGAATACCTTTATCAATAGCAGGAATGTAGTTGCGGGGAATTGCGCCGCCAACGATGGCATCCTCAAAAACGTAGCCGCCTCCACGCGGCATAGGTTCCATTTCAATCCAGCAGTCCCCAAACTGGCCTCGCCCGCCGCTCTGTTTCTTATGCCTGCCCTGCACCTGAACTTTGCCGCGTATTGTTTCTCTATACGGAACGCGAGGCGTTTTCAGAACAATGTCAGCCTTATACCGGCGTCTGGCTTTTTCCACAGCCGTTTCAATATGCATCTGCCCCATACCATACAGCAGAATATCGCCGGTTTCCTCATCACGATCCAGGCGAAGCGTGATGTCCTCGTCAAGCAGCTTCTGCACAGCAGCATACACTTTATCTTCGTCGCCTTTTTCCCTGGGAGCCAGAGCAAACATAATCAGCTGAGGTGGCAGAGTCGGCATTTGCAGAACAACGTTCTTTTTGTCATCACAGAGCGTATCGCCGGTTTTCGTATTTTTCAGTTTTCCCACAGCGACGATGACACCGGGACCGAGAGGATCCTTGCAGGGAATTTGATTTTTTCCAACCAGATACAACAGTGTACCGGTTCGTTCCATCTCTCCGCTTCGCATGTTTTTCAGCGTAGAATCCGTCCCGATCGTACCGGAAATAACCCGCATGATATTCAATTGTCCGGCAAAAGGATCAGCTATTGTTTTGAAGATGACTCCACAGGCTGAACCGTTTTCAGCTACTGCGCAGACATTGCCCGTTGCATCGTGATATCTGTCTTTCACTTCCAGAGGCGACGGGAACCAGCGGGATATGGCATTGAGAAGCTGTGCGCCGCCGCGGTTCAACGCAGAGGCTCCGACGACGACTGGAATTAATGTGCAGGCCAAGACACCGGCTCTCAGCCCTTTTTGCAGGGAATCGGCATCCAGTTCACCAGTTTCCAGGTAGGCTTCCATCAAGGCGTCATCAGATTCCGCAATATTTTCAATCGTCGTATCGCGAAGGACAGAAAATTCATCCAGCAAATCTGCGGGAATCGGCATTTCCTCAGTTCCACCCTCGGTAAAGCGATACGCCTTGCCTTCTAGAATATCGATATATCCGGTGAACTGATCCTTTTCCAATATAGGCATGGTCAAAATTACGTTTTTCATGCCCAAGACGGATGCCAATCCGGAACAAGCTGTATCAAAATCAGCCCGTTCCCGATCCATTTTTGTAACAAAGACAATAGTCGGAAGGTGTTCAGACCGAACTTCTTTCCAAATTTTACGCGTCTGAGGCCGCACACCGTCTACGGCATCGACGACAAAAACCACGCCATCAGCGCCAGTCAGCAGGAGAGGAAGATCCCCGGAAAAATTGGCATCTCCTGGAGCATCGATCAGAAAATGCCGAGACTTGTTCCACTGAAACGTGGCAAATCCCGGCTGAATGGAACCGCGCCGTTTGATTTCTTCCGGCTCATAATCAAGCGCCGTCGTCCCCTCTTCAATATTGCCCATACGACCGATCGCCGCACTATTGAAAAGCAGCATTTCCGCCAGGGAAGTCTTGCCGCAGCCTCCAGTGCCGACAAGGGCGTAGGTTCGCTGGCCATCCATGTTGGACATGTTCCTCTCCTAACTATCGAACAATGTTTGTCACCGGTCCCGGTCGATTCGCGAGTTCCGGCGCGACAGCTCATCTGTCAGATTCAGGCCTCAGGCTTTTGACCCATTTCTTTTATATGGTATCTCTATAACATGCTTTTCAAAAAAAAGCATCTGTTATCCGAGCTTTTCTAGCGTTCAGACCAAACAATCCGACCATTTTTCAAGCGAACCCGTCCAAGAACCAGACTATTCCAGCAAAGAATGGCATTTTTTTCGGACAAAGAAGTCCTCAGACTTTGCCCTTGAATCAGCTTTTCCAAATCGGAAGCCGATTCCAAAACAATGCGTGGCGCATCATTGGAAACGGCACATCGAAACCGTGGAGAAAACGAGATACGATTCCCGGCACAACGCCCTACAGCCATGCCCTGCCACTTCACTGATCCCGGAATATTCCGCACCGCCTGCTCTGGAAGAAAGCGGAGAATGTCTCCAAAGGAAGCGAACATGCCCTGAGGGAGCTGATCCGGATCAAGACCGTAATCCTTATATTCTAAAGGATGCACTGCCCTGTTCCAGCGATGATCCGATTCCGTATGCTCCATCTGCGGCAAGCCGCATTCTGTTTCAGGACGGCGCAAAGCCGCTACGTAAAATCCCTGCGCCTCAGATGCCTGTTCATCAACGCGAAGCGTGCCTTCACATTCCGTTCTCTGAAGCGGTGCGAAAACAAATCCCGGAAAAGGATTCAAAAACAGAGGTTCGAGACCGAGTTCGCGTACAGCAAACAGCCAGGCATCTTCATTTTCCGCTCTGTTTGTCGTACAGGTGGAATAAACCATGCGGCCGCCGGGGCGCAGAAGTCTGGCGGCTTCTCGCAACAGAGATCGCTGAATTCTGATGAGCGGATCGATCCTGTCCCCCTGCCAGATTTTAACAGCCTGAGGATGTTTATCCGTTGTCCCCCATCCGGAACAGGGAGGATCCAGAAGGATCCTGTCAAAAAAGGCATCCGGAAACGGCAGCTTTTCCCCAGAGTAAGCGCAAGTTACGGTCTGAAGCAAATTCATCTGACCAAGATTGCGGCGCAGGGTGATCAGCCTGTCAGGCGACACTTCATTGCCAATGACAAGCCCTGAATTGCCTGTTAACTGAGCCAGAAACCCCGTTTTGCTTCCAGGGCTCGCGCACATATCAAGCACAATCTCTCCTTCTGAAGGAGCAAGAGCCAACGGTGGAAGCATGGAAGAACGATCCTGAATATAAATATAGCCCCAAAACGCAGCGAGACTGCGCCCAAGAGGGAAAGGCTCCTTTGTCAGTCTACAGGCCAGAGGAGAAAAGGGTTCCGGCTCAAATTCAAATCCCTGAGCGTGAAGCAAAGACGATACTTCAGAAATTTCATTCACAGCGCAGACAAAACGAAAGGAACGTTTCTGTACAGACATGCAATAACTCCCTGAACCACTTTTTCATCGTGTCTTAACAGTTGCAGACACAGGCTTCTCTGACATATACTGAAAAAAGTTTTTCTGTCAAAAACGTGTCTTCCCTTATTTTAAAAAATTCGAAAAAAACTGAATTCTGAAAGGAGCCTGTTTATGTCATCAATATTCCGCATTGCTGTTCTGCTCTGCGCGTTGATTTCCATGGGATTGGAGGCGCATGCAGCACCCCAGACATACATCGTATCTCCCTTTTCAGTAAACGGAGCAGGAATGGCATACATGGAAAAGGCTATCGCATCCATGCTGACCTCCCGACTGGAATGGAAAGATCACTTCGTTCCCGCATCCGGAACTATAGCATCAAAAGTGATGTCCGCATCAGCTGCGGATAATGTCCGGGCTGCATCAGGCGCGGACTACATTATCTGGGGCAATGCCGACATTCAGGGAGATAATGCGGATCTTGACGTCAAAATGCGCAATTCCGCTGGCAAGGAATGGCGTATTTCCCAAAAGACGACTGTGAAATCCATGATTCCCGCTCTGCAAAACGTAGCGGATTCCATTCATCGTAATGCGCTTGGGAAAAGCCGAAACGGCAATGCGTCGACTCAGAAATCCCAAGTCGTTCCGCAGATGAATGACTCCATCATTCACAATGAAAATACTGTGCAAAAACAGGTTTATCTGAATCCTCAGTTCCGTTTTCAGGGCAAGGAAGGCTCAAGACTGCGCAGCCAGACTCTCCCCTTTGCGGCTGTCGGAATGGAAATTGCAGATGTAAACGGTGACGGCAAGATGGAAATCGTTCTTCTTCAGGAACGGCGCGTCTTTGTCTATACCTGGCAGAATCAGGGCGCTATGAAGCTGCTCGGAGAATACGCCTTTTCACCCAACTATACTCCCATCTCTGTACGCTCCATTGATGCCAATCACGATGGTTCCAGCGACATCGTTCTGTGCACCTATGACGAAAACAGTACGGAAGCCTATTCCTATATTCTCAGCTTTTCCGGCAATCGCTTTCAAGAGCTCGCTGCCCGCGTACCGTACTATCTCAATGTCGTCCGGATTACACCTGAGTTCATTCCCGTCCTGATCGGTCAGAAATCCGATTCCCAATATATCTTTTCCAAAAAAGGCGTCTACGAAATGTCCCTACGGGACGGAAAGCTTGCTGAAAGACGCCGTCTCAATCTGCCGAAAGGCGGCAATGTTTTCAACATGGCCTGGATTCCCGGCAAGGAAGGCTTTGAAACCGACAAGCTTATCATGATTACGGGAGAGGATTATCTTCGAGCCTATTCTTCCAGAGGTTCCCAGCTCTATCAGTCTCAGGATCGCTATTCCGGATCAGCGGTTGCCATTGCCGAACAGGCTGGCATGCCGGGCCTCGGAAAGGAAACAACGCTTATTGCTACAAACTACTACGTTCCTCTGCGCATGATTCCCGCAGATCTTGAAAAAGACGGCGAGTGGGAATTGCTGGTCAACCGTCCTATTTCTGCAGCAAACAGCGTATTTGAACGCTACCGGGCCTTCCCTGAAGGAGAAATCCATTCTTTATTCTGGGATGGTGTCGGCCTCAGCCTGCAATGGAAGACACGTCGCATCAAAGGCACCATCGTCGACCTGTCGCTGTCAGATCCGAATAATGACGGCGTTCAGGATCTTGTTGTCTGCATCAATACACACCCCGGAGCCCTCGGCATCAACAGCCGCAAAGCCATCGTCGTACTGTATCCTCTGGATATGACTTTGACCGATCCCCAAACAGCCCCGGAACTTGAATAGGATCGAAACCATGATCAGTGTTGATCTCCATACGCATACCAATGCCTCCCATGGAAAAAACTCCGTGACGGAGATGTATACCTCTGCCTGTAAAAGCAATTTGGAAATCTTCGGCTTTTCCGAGCATTCTCCACGACCTTCCCGATACAGCTATCCCGAAGAATATCGAGAGCATCTGATCGCTTCCTTTGACAGCTATGCGCAGCAGGTCATGCATCTTCGGGAGACTTCAACAAAGCCGCAAGTTCTTTTCGGCATGGAACTGGACTGGTTTCATGCCGAAGAGGAATACATGCGCCGCAATGTCGAAGCCTATCCTTTTGACTACATCATTGGAGGCATCCATTTCCTTGATTCCTGGGGATTTGATTTCATCAAAGACGATTGGGATCTTTCCATGCAGGAATGCTCTGTACGCTATGAAAACTACTATCGCACAATGAAGGATATGGCTGAAAGCGGACTGGTGAATATCGTAGCGCATCCGGATCTGATTAAGATTTTCAGCATAGACAGTTTCAGACAATGGATTCAAATGCCGAAAAGCCTTGATCTGATCTGGCAGGCTCTTAAAGCCATAAAGGACAACGATCTGGTCATGGAAGTATCCTCTGCAGGACTCCGCAAGGCATGTGCTGAAATCTATCCTTGCCCAGAAATTATGCGCCTGGCGGCTGAATTCGGCATTCCCATTTCCTTTGCCTCTGATGCTCACTGCATCAATACTCCGGCCTTTGCCTTTGATCGTCTTGAAGAATACGCTCGATCCTTTGGCTACTCTGAAAGTGCGTATTTCATACGGGGAAAACGTTTTGCCAAATCTTTCTAATCAGATTGCCGGAGAAACCAGACTGGCGGAACTGACTGATATTCGCGTCACCTTGGGTTCTGTACGGGCATTGGATGCTGTTTCGCTGACAGTGCATCGGGGAGAACATACGCTGCTTGCCGGTGCCAACGGATCGGGAAAATCTACACTCTTGCGCGTGTTAGCTGGGGAACAATGGCCTGATCAGCTTCGGGACGGAAGTTACGCGGGCAATATGCTGTGGTTTCCTCGTGGCAGACAGGATAATTCTCCCATTGCCGCACGGCGTATGGTGTCCCTAGTCGGATCCGCCCAGCAATCATCAGCAGTGCTCGGAAACTGGAATGTGACAGGAGAGGATCTGATCATCGGAGGTCTATACGGATCCATCTATGTGCCGGTCAAAGCAGACTGGCAGCGGCAGGAAGCGGCACAGATTCTCGATATCCTTGGGGGGAAAGAGTTGGCTGAGCGCCCTGCGATGAGTCTTTCTCAGGGCCAGCTACGCATTCTGCTGCTTGCCAGAGCCCTGATTCGCAAACCGGAGCTTCTGCTGCTGGACGAGGCCGATGAAGGGCTTGATTCATCATCACGAACCCGGTTCGCTGCTGCTCTGGAAAGCATTTCCTCTCTAACGACGGTGGTCATGACCTCGCACCGAAAGGACATGATTCCTTCCTGGATTCGCAGAACGCTGTATTTAAGCCAGGGGCAAATTGCTGTTGCGCCGGATGAATATCCGGTGCATTTCGATGAACATCTTGTGGAAGACATCTCTGTAGGACGGAAAGGCGCTGAAATCACATTGTGCAATGCTAACGTATTCATTGGGGAACATCATATTCTGCATGATATAAACTGGCATATCTCTCCCGGGGAGAACTGGGCCGTGCTGGGCAAAAACGGATCTGGAAAATCCACGCTTCTCCGTCTTCTGTCAGGAGATGAAAACGCGGCCTGGGGAGGAGAAATCCGGAGAAACTTTCCTGGGAAATCCAATCCCGTCACACTGGCAGATCTTCGCAAACACATTCATCTTGTGTCCGATAAACTCCAGGACACGTATACCTATAACATCACGGGTTTTGACCTTGTTTTTTCCGGTATAGACAATACAATAGGCATATACCGCACCCCGTCACAAGAAGAAACCGAACACGTGCGGCGCATTTTAAGGGACTTTGACATGGAATCTCTGGCTGATCGTCCTCTGCGATCCTGCTCAACAGGCCAGTTGCGCCGTCTGCTTCTTGCGCGATCTCTGGCAGGATCGCCTGATCTTCTGCTTCTGGACGAGCCTTTCTCCGGTCTGGATGTACCATCCCGCAGACATATTGAAAAAATTCTGGGGCAGCTCGCCGCAATCGGCGTACAATTCATTCTGGTCACGCATCATCAATCGGACATTATCCCTTGCATCCGACATATTCTCCATCTCGAACAGGGGCATATCGTTTGCACGGAATAAAACAGGGAGAAAGAGCATGTTGCTGAATAACTCCATTGCTGCAGCTACTATTGCGCTTTGCGCAATCATAGTCTGCCCGGCCAGAGCCGACGAGAGCCGGATCTTCCTCTATCCAGACCAAGCCGTTTTGCAAAAAGACATGGAGCTTTCTGTTCATGAGGGGAAAATCCGTTTCGACCTGCCTGCTTCTGCAGAGTTTTCCTCCTTGCGCATCAGCGCAGAGGACAATCATATACTGCGCTGGGACAGTTCTCTGGAAAACGGATCATGTCCCATTCCGGATGCTGCCAGACTTCAGAGGGAGATCGCTGAAAATACTCTGCAACAGCGTAAGGTTGCCGCAGAGGCTTCATCTCTCCGCACCCGCATTGCCATGTGGCAGAGCAAACATGCCGAAGATTTGAGCCGTATTCTTGCCTATCCTTCCATGCCAGCCCAACTGGACAATGCCATTGCCCCCTTGCTACGATCCCTCTATGAAGAGCTTGCAGAACGGGAATATTTGCTCGACTCTTTAAAAAAGCAGCAACGGCTTCTGCAGGAAAAGCTCAATGTCTATGGAGACGTATCCGTCCAGCGCATTACGGCGTTTCCGGAAAAAAAGTCTGACTCCATAAAAATTCGCCTGACCTGCAATCTGAAACAGGCCGGATGGCAGTCGGTATACAATCTGAAGGCTCAGACCAGGCAATCAGCCGTGCAGTTTCTGCATGAGGCCGTCATTACGCAGCATTCCGGAATGGACTGGAGAAATACAGACATCATTCTGATTTCTTCATCTCCAGATTCCAGCCCGGTGCCCCATGCGTTAATACCGTGGAAAATTCGAACTTCCAAAGAGATCCCTGTCGAGTATGCGGAAGTCGCTGCTTTTGAGAATACGCCAAGCCCGGCTCTCATGAGCCGCCGCAACACCTCGCCGCAAAGAGTAGAACAGGCTTCAGGCACGACATGGAACCTTGGCAAACGAGATATCCCTGCCGGATCCCCGCTTCATATTATTCTCGAAGATCAGGTTTGGCCAGCTCATTTTGTCCGTGTTCTCCGGCCTTCCGTACAGACAGAAGCGTTTCTCCGTGCCGATATTGACTTGCCTGAACCCCGCACGATTCACAGAAGCAAAGCTCTTTTGTTCATTGATGATACCGCTTCCGGAGAAACTTTCTTCTCCGTATCCGGGAGAAATGCACTCTGCTGGTTCGGTTCTGATCCATATGTCACAGCAGAAATGAATCAGAAAGACCAGATGCGTGGTCAGGAAGGACTTATCCATTCCAGAAACACCTGGAAATGGTCGTGGGAAATTGCGGTTCGCAATATGCACAGTACTCCTGCTGACATCTCCGTGGAGGATCCCGCACCGCAGCAGGACGCGGAATCCATTCGTATTGCGATCAATTCGGATCCGAAACCGCAGAAAAAGCAGCATACACTGATCTGGAATCGACATCTGGAAGCAGGAGAGACTTTCAAAATCCATCATGAAGTGGAAGCGTCAGCCCCTACAACGCTGCTGATTAATCCAGGACGGACAGAAAAATAAGGAAACGACATGCGCTTGGCTTTCGTCATTGCCACCCACGGATGGGGAGGAGTGAAGACATGGTATCTCCAGTTTGCCGAAGGGATGAGAAAAAGGGGACATGCAATCCGTGTGTACGGATCCCAGCCAGAATTTATTGAACAGGCCAAAAAACGTACAGGCCACGGGAAAATACTTCGATTTGGTCCTGATTTTGGTCCATCAATCCTGTTTTTTATCAAAGAATTTCTTCAGTTCCACCCTGATGCGGTCATTGTCAATATTGGCAAAGATTTGACTACAGCCGGAGTTGCCGCCCGCTTTCTTGGGATTCCTGTCATTCAGCGCATAGGATTGCCCAATGATATTGAGCCAAAACTCCAGAACAAACTACTCCATAGCTGGATACAGCCGCATTTTTTGTGTCCATGCCGTTTCATTGCCGATGGTTTTCTGAATGCGCTGCCGTATATCAAACCGGAACGAGTCTGTGTCATTCTTAACGGACGTATTCCAATGGATCATAAGATTGAGGCACACAGACCGCGCCGCTTAATCTGCACACAGCAGCTTACCCCAGACAAAGGTCATACAACTCTTTTTCAGGCACTGTCCGGCATCATGGATCTGCCATGGGAACTGCACATATACGGCAGAGGTCGTTATGAACAGTCACTGCGATCGCTTAGTTCCGATCTCGGCATCAGCAGCCGGGTTATCTGGCACGGATTTACAACGGACATCCCATTCGTATTGAAAAATATGGATATTTTTTTGCTTGGCTCTCTGAGCGAAGGACTGCCCAATACGCTTCTTGAGGCCATGTCGGCAGGGCTTTTGCCCATTGTCCGCGATGTGGGAGGCATTTCAGAAATCTTGCCGCCTGCTTTTAGGCAGTGGCTGCTGCCTTATCAGGCAGGAGACGATACTTTTCGCTCAAGCATTCGAGAAGCACTCAGTCTTCAGGATGAACAGCTGACGACATGGAAAAATCAGGCCAGGGAAGCCTGCAAAGAACGTTTCTGTCTGAACAGGCAAATAGAGCAGCTGGAACAATGGCTTCTGAAGATCTGCGGTGCCAAGGCATAAGAATGAGCATGCTGTCAGAAGCCTTTTCGAAAAAATAAGGAACCTTGTTCAAGGTTCCTTATAAAAAGCGAAGAAAAAAAAAAAAAAAAAAAAAAAAAAAAGAAATATACTT
>JAQXLA010000007.1 GCA_029011315.1 Desulfovibrionaceae bacterium | reverse complement strand
CTCTGGAACAATATCTGTCAGTGGGTCGAAGAATGCCACGCTACCGTTGCTTATGGCATCCATTTTATTCGACGGTTCCATGACGTACATGAATGTCCCGAATTTGATTGACATTCGCACTACGGCAAAGCTTCTGGAGATTTTAGGACGCCCTGTTTCCTTTCACGACGGAGTCATGGCTGTGAAGCCCGGCATTCTTCAACCGGAGGCTCCCTATGAACTCGTTAAAACCATGCGGGCTTCGGTGCTTGCGCTCGGCCCTCTGCTTGCCTGTCTTGGCGAAGCGAAAGTTGCTCTTCCTGGAGGATGTGCCATAGGTGCCAGGCCGGTTGATCTGCATCTGAAGGCTCTGGAACGGATGGGCGCATCCTTTGATTTGAATGATGGGTATATTGTGGGCCGGTGTGAAAAACTGAAGGGAGCAAAAATTCGGTTTGATTTTCCTACCGTTGGTGGAACGGAGAACCTGATGATGGCCGCTGTGCTTGCTGACGGCGAAACAATACTGGAAAATGCGGCTCGTGAACCTGAGATTATCGATCTCGCCGAATGCCTGATTTCCGGCGGGGCTCAGATAGAAGGCCACGGAACCAGTGTGATCCATATACAGGGGGTCACTTCACTGAAGGGCGGCACCTATACGGTTATTCCTGATCGCATTGAGGCGGGAACCTTCATTGCTGCTGCGGGCATTACGGGCGGAGAATTGATTCTTCAGAATTGTCCAATGAAGTCGCTCGAAGCTGTTATTGCCAAGTTCGAGGAAATGGGAATGATGTTTTCTGAAACGCCTCACGGCATTCTTGCCAGATGCGGCGGAGAACTGCACGCTGTTGACGTTGTCACTCGTCCTTTCCCCGGATTTCCAACGGACATGCAGGCACAGATTATGGCTCTGATGTGCATTGCCGCTGGAGCCGGATCCATTACGGAAACGATTTTTGAAAATCGTTTCATGCATGTCCCCGAGTTGATGCGAATGGGAGCAGACATTCGTCTTTCAGGGCATACGGCGATGATTCGCGGCGTCTCCCGTTTAAAGGGAGCGCATGTGATGGCTTCTGATTTGCGGGCTAGCGCATCTCTGGTTCTGGCGGGACTTGCTGCCAGTGGAAGGACAGTAGTTCAGAGAATTTACCATCTGGATCGTGGATATGATGCGCTGGAAAAAAAGCTTGCTGCGGTAGGCGCAGATATTCGTCGAGTTCAGGCGGCATGCTCTTAGCTGGCTATGCTTTTTTTCCTGAGAGACATACGACGTTTTCAACGTGCGGCGTATGGGGAAACAAATCGACTGGCTGCACGGATCGTATGGTAAATTCTTCGGATAGCAGGCTGAGATCCCGTGCCAGTGTCGCCGGATCGCAGGATACATAGATCAGCTGCCTCGGTCTGTTTTGCAGAAGCGATTGAAGCAGGGGCTTGCCCGCCCCTGATCGAGGCGGATCAAGAATGACAAGATCCTGAGGCCGTTTCGCCGTGATGCGGGCAAACATTTTGACGGCATCACCTGTAATATGCGTGAAATGTCTGATTCCCAGTGCTGCCGCGTTGCGTTTTGCCAGAGAACTGGCACCTGGCATTTGTTCTACAGCTGTTACAGATATATCTTTCCTGATGCGGGAGGCGAGGTAAAGTCCTATGGATCCCACTCCGGCATACAAATCTGTGACGTATGACGGACGATCCCGAGGCAGATCAGCTTGCGCAGCCTGAAAGATTTTTTCGTACAGCAGCGCCGCTGCAGGAGTGTTCACCTGAAAAAAGGCTCCGTTGCCGAGATGGAACGGTATCTCTCCAAGCCGTTCCGTAATTTCAGGTGAGTCGGCATATAAAATGGCGTTTCCGTATGCGACATCGCCTGCAGAAGTCCGCAGGCTTAAAACGATTCCGGAAACTTCAGGCAGCATACTGCGTACAGCTGTCGCAAAAAGATGGCCGATGTCGCCGGCTTCGCGATCCCTGACAATCAGCTCAAGGAAAAGGCCACCTGATTCCGGGCGGCGGATGACGAGAAAAAGCGGGTGCAGACCAAAATCCTTAACGGCTTGAGCGCAGACGGATCTGGCTTTTGAGGACAGAGAGTCCTGTAGAATGCAGTGCTCAACGGGGATAACTGCATGGGAACGGCGTGCTCTCAGTCCAAAGAAGCCGTTGCAAAAGGCAAAAGCCATTTTATTGCGGTAGTGATGCAGGCGAGGCGATGGAATGGTTTCCGGAATATCAGGAATAGTCAGATTGCCGACCCGTTGCAGTGCGTCAGTCGTAATTCTGTGTTTCCAGTACAGCTGTGCCGGATAGGAAAGCGTTTGCCATGGGCAGCCTCCGCATGTATCCGTATGCGGGCAAAGCGGCGAAATTGTATCCGGAGAGGAAGCAAGAACTTCTGCAAGCTCTGCTTCAGTAAAGTTTCTATGCCGGATTTTCGGAACAGCGCGCACGGTCATGCCGGGAAAGGCTCCGGAAACGAATACCGCCATACCATCTTTTCTGGCAAGGCCTCTTCCGTCAGATAGCAGGGATTCAATTTGCAAAATCCAGGAAGTTTTTTCCGGCAGTTCTTTCATACGCCAGTCTTGACCTTTTGACTGTTGACAGGCAAAAATATACATGACAGCAACAGTCGGAGGATATATGTTTTCAGAACTCGTGTCCAACGCCATGGAATCAAGCGGACAGGGAATGATAGGTGTTTCTCTTATTGCCGTCTACTTTGTTCTGATTGTGGCTACTGCGTTCATCCGTATCGTCAAATCCGACGGACATCATTGATGCGGAATAGCATTCCGTATGAGTAGTTGGAGAATCCTATGGAACTTTTGCCCATTCGCCGCGCACTGCTGAGCGTGACACATAAGGAAGGACTGGATGTCCTTGGAAATTTTTTGCATGAAAACGGAGTGGAACTGGTTTCCACCGGAGGTACGCTTCGTTTTTTACGTGATTGCGGCCTGCCTGTTACGGCAGTCAGCGATGTGACGGGATTTCCCGAAATTCTGGACGGACGCGTCAAAACGCTGCATCCCCGGATTCATGGCGGCATTCTGGCAGATAAGGATAATCCGGAGCATCTGGCAACTCTTGCCAGACACGATATCCTGCCTTTTGATCTGGTTTGCGTCAATCTGTATGACTTTGCTTCCGCTGTTTCCCGCCAGGCGGATTTGCGTGATGCTATCGAGCAGATTGATATCGGCGGGCCGTGTCTGCTGAGAGCTACGGCGAAGAACTGTCACAGTACGGTTGTGATTCCGGATGCTGCAGGATATGCGGAAGTCATGGAAGAAATGAAGGCGCATGACATGTGCGTGACGCTGAAGTTCCGTATTCAGATGGCGGTACGCACCTATAAGCTGACTTCTGAATATGATCGCATGATTGCCGACTATCTCGGTCGGAACCTGTAGGCAAATATTATGGAACCGGAAGGAGAAAAGGACAGCTTCCCATGCCTTGAAGTTGTGGGCGGCATTATCTGGCGCGGAGAAAGATTTCTTGCGGCGCAGCGTCCAAAAAATCGATCTCAGTCAGGATATTGGGAATTCCCAGGTGGGAAAATTGAGCCGGGAGAAACTCCGGAAGAGGCTGTGATCCGTGAAATCCGTGAAGAACTTTCTCTGGAAGTCCTCAGACCCGTGCTTTGGAAAACAGTAGAGCATCGATATCCTCATACGGATATCATCCTTCACTGCTTTCATGTGACGGATTTTTCAGGTCATCCTGTCGGCAATGACGGACAGCGTTTCTGCTGGATGACGCCGGAAGAGGCGCAGACCTATCCTTTTTTGGATGCAGACAGAGGATTGCTTCGGGAACTGAAGCCGCCTCGATTGGAATAGAAAAAGAGCCCCCCTTTCCTGCAAGGGGGCTCTTTTTGTTCTGCTAGAAAATCTGGTAACCGCCTATCCAGAGATTGCTCACCCGGCCGCAAAGCTTCTGTCCCAGCCAGGGCGTATTGCAGCTTTTTGAATGCAGTGTTTCCCGCGATACAGTCCATTCCTCTTCTGGATCAAAAAGGAAGAAATCGGCAGGATCACCGATTCGGAACTGGTTGCAGGGCAGTCCGAAGATTTCAGCCGGCCTGACAGCCCACAGGCGAATCAGATCTTCTTCAGAAAGCACATTTTGACGTACCAGATCATAGGTGAGAGAAACGGCAAGATCCATGCCTGTGAAACCGTTCGGCGCGCGGTCAAAAGGCACTTCTTTTTCATGAACGGCATGAGGCGCATGATCCGTGACAAGAATATCGATGACTCCGCTTTTTACAGCTTCTCTCAGTGAAGCGATATCGGCCTGAGTGCGCAGAGGCGGATTAACTTTGGCATTGGTATCATACAGCCCCACAGCTGTTTCATCGAGAAGAAGATAATGAGGTGTCGTTTCCGCCGTCACTTTGACTCCCCGTTGCTTGGCCCAGGCGATAAGATCCACTGTTTTTCTGGCAGAAACATGGGCGATATGCACAGGAATATTCAGATATTCAGCCAGAAAAATACTGCGGGCTGCCTGGATTGTCTCTGCGACATCAGGCTGACCACGGAGTCCGAGAATTCCGCTGGTGATGCCTTCGTTCATATGGGTATTGACGGCAAGGAAAGGATCTTCGCAGTGATCAATGACAATCATGCCGAGATCTGCGGCATATTCCATGACCCTGCGGAAAATTTCCGTATTGGCAACGGGCTTGCCGTCGTTGGAAATGGCAACGCAGCCTGCTTTTTTCAGCTCGTGCATCCGCGTCAGCTCTTCGCCTTTCAAGCCGACGGTTGCAGCTCCGATGGGATAAAGACGCGGGCCGTGAGGCCAGGAAGCTGAAGCCGAATCAAGCATTTGACGGGTTACTCCGGCTTCTTCATTGACGGGATTGGTATTGCCCATGCACATGACGGAAACGAATCCGCCGTGTGCCGCCGCATCAAGGCCGGATGCAATGGTTTCCTTCCATTCCCCTCCAGGTTCACGCAGATGCGTATGCGCATCCGTAAATCCGGGAAACAGTTTTCTGCCTTTGGCATCGAATGTATTTTCGCCATGCAAAGAGCCTGCAGGACCGAATCCGGCTATATGGCCGTTTTCAACGAGGACATCCCTGAGCTCGCCCAGATATGCAGCATTCGTAATACGCAGCATGTTATTCCCCCTTGCGCAGAGCATCAATCCGCGCCGCAAGCGTTGACAGTACAGCCATGCGTATGGAAACGCCGGAAGCAACCTGGTTAAAGATAAAAGATTTACAGCTGTCAGCCAGTTCTGCCGAAACATCCAGCCCCCGGAGAATCGGACCGGGGTGCATGGCCATGGCAGATGGCTTGGCCAGTTTCAGATGATCAAGCGTGAGGCAATAACGCGATGCGTATTCTCTTAAATCAGGGAGAAGGCCGGCTTTCATACGTTCCTGTTGGAGGCGAAGACTGACGATGGCGTCTACATCTCGCACGGCATCCTTCAAATCGGTAAACACTTCTACAGGCCAGTTGTCGATGCCTGCCGGCAGTAAAGACCGGGGAGAACAAAGACGGACATGAACGCCGAGTTTGGTAAACAGATGCACATCAGATCGGAATACACGGCTGTGCGCGGCATCTCCGATAATCAGCAATGTTTTGCCGGCGAAATCCGTGCCCCACAGAGAGCGCAGGGTAAAGGCATCCAGAAGTGCCTGCGTAGGATGGGCATGCCAGCCGTCGCCTGCATTGACAATGGAACAGTGCAGACGATCAGCCAGAAACTGTGCGGCCCCGCTTGACGGATGCCGTACGACGATGATGTCAGGACTCATGGCCTGAAGTGTCAGCGTGGTATCCTTCAGGCTTTCTCCCTTTTCCATGCTGGATCCCGAAGCGGTAAGTGAAAACGTATCGGCGGATAGCCGCTTGCTCGCAACGTCAAAAGACGTTCTGGTTCTCGTGCTGTTTTCTGAAAAGAAGAGGACAACATTCTTGCCTGTCATGACAGGCATTTTTTTTATGGGACGGGAATGCATTTCATGCAGAGAAGCAGCTTTTTCGAGAAGATATTCGATTTCTTCACGGCTCAGCTGTGTCACATCAAGCAAATCTTTATGTGGCCAGACAAAGGACGCATCCATAGAAGGTTCCCTTTCAATTTTAAAGGTGTCGTGGATAACAGCGTATTTTTCGTAAAATATCCCCGTGAGCATTCAAAGTAAAGCAGAGGCTGTTCCTCTTGAATTTCATGAGGAAAGACGTCACTTTTTTATGGATCCTGATGATTTAGACGCTGGAGCGCTTTCGCATGCTTTTATATATTCATGTTCCCTTTTGCAGGGCAAAATGCCGTTACTGCGCCTTTGAATCCATGCCTGTAGGCTGCCCGGATTCAAGACTCCCCCGCAGTATAGAAGAAAAATATATCTCTGGAGTGATGGCGGAAATGCGCCGTATGGCGGATTTCTTGGAGCATCCGAAAATACAGACCGTATTTTTTGGAGGGGGGACGCCTTCTCTGCTGAGTCCGGAGGGGATTGCATCTGTTCTGAATCAGGCGCATCGTTGCTTTGCAATGGAAGATAAGGCGGAAATTACGCTGGAGGCTAATCCAGAATCATTGGGCAGAGCAAACAGGGCTGCGGATTTTATCGCGGCCGGGATCAATCGGGTGTCTCTTGGCGTTCAGTCTCTGAGCAATGCTGATTTGCGGTGCATGGGGCGTATCCATACGGCTGAACAGGCATGTAAAACCCTGGATATCCTGCAGAAGATTGGATGTCCGCACGTCAATGCGGATTTCATCTGGGGACTGCCGGGTCAGACTCCGGATAATTGGCTGAAGATGTTGAAAACGGCTGTCAATTTGCCACTCGATCACCTTTCGGCTTATGGCTTGAGCGTGGAAGCGGGCACGCCGTTTGCCTCAGATGACTCTGTGCTTGGGGCACTTCCGGAAGAGGAAGCACTTGAAGCCATGTTTTGTGAAGGAGCCGATCTCCTCAATGCGTGTGGTTTGAAACAGTATGAAATTTCAAATTATGCCCGTGCCGGGGGACAATGCCTGCACAATTTGGGATATTGGCATGGGGAAGCCTATCTGGGCTTGGGTCCTGGAGCTGTATCCTGCCATATGTGGGGAAAGAACATGGTGCGGCGTAAGAATACTCCGGATTTTGCGTTATGGCTGGAGAGCACAGAAAGGGGAATGTGCTGCGGAGAACAGGATAGTCTCAATTCTGAAATTTGCGCTGAGGAGTGCCTTATGCTCCGTTTGCGGTTGACGGAAGGTCTGGATATTGCAGAATATACGCAAAAAACAGGGTATGATTTCTGGAAACAGCATCGGGAAACAGTCTGTATGGCGGAAAAAAACGGTCTTCTGCATATTGAGGAACATCATATCCGTCTGACGCTTCGGGGAATGCTTCTTTCCGACAGCCTTTTTGAGCTGTTTTTTGAAAATCTTTCGCGCACTGCAAAGGAGAGCGTATGATAGACAGAACGGTTTTTGCCCAGCGGCGTGAAAAACTGCGGCGTTTGATGAAAATCAAAAAATTTGATGCGCTGCTGATAAGCGGAGCAACCAACAGATATTATCTGTCCGGCTTTGAACTGCATGATCCCCAGCCCGGTGAAAGTGCCGGATGCCTTCTGATTACCCTCAGACACGGTGACTGGCTCTGTACGGATGGGCGCTATACCGATGCGGCCGCAAGATTGTGGGATGTGAACAAAATCCTCCAGTACAGAGGCAATGCCGCTTCTGAAATCGGTGCTCTGGCCTCCGGACTTTCCGGAGTCTGTACCGTTGGCATAGAAACGAGGCTTGTCAGTCATGATTTCTATCTTGATTTTGAAGCCGCTGCCAAGGGATGTTCGCTGGAACGCGGAGATTATCTTGCGGAGGAACTGCGCCTTTTCAAGGATGAAGAGGAAATCAGACTGATGAAGGCTTCCTGCAGGCTGAATCATGAAATGCTGGCCTGGCTTCCTGCAATATTGCAGCCTGGCCGGAGCGAAGCGGAAGTCGCCTGGGAAATTGAGAAATATTTCAGGGAACACGGAGCGGAAGAACTGGCCTTTCCTTCCATTGTGGGCGTGGATCGCAATGCGGCTCTGCCTCACTGCATTCCCTCACACGATACGGTCATTCAGGAAGACTGCATGGTTCTGACTGATGTCGGATGCCGGCTTAATCGGTACTGTTCCGATCAGACACGTGTTTTCTGGATTGGCGATCATCCGTCTGATCAGTATCTGCGCACGCTGGATGCTGTACGCGAAGCACAGAACAGAGCAATTCAGACCATGCATCCTGGGATGAAAACGAGCGACGCGGATGCCGTAGCCAGAAAGTATTTTGCGGAACTCGGTTTAGATGCCCATTTTACGCATGGACTCGGTCACGGCGTAGGGCTGGAGACACATGAACCACCCAGTTTGCATGCTCGCAACAAAATGACGTTGGAGCCGGGAATGATCGTTACTGTTGAACCGGGTCTGTACTTTCCCGAATGGGGAGGAATCCGCTGGGAATACATGGTGCTTATTCGTGAAGACGGCGTTGAAATCCTTTAAATAAGAAAAAGCTCCAGAATGAATACGGCGGCGCAGCAGACGAGCGACACTGTAAAAAGGCCTGATCCGTTCAGTGCCAGAAGAATTCCTGCTGCCAGAGCCGCCGTACCAGCTGCAGGACTTTGGGAAGCGTCAATAATGCCGGGAACAGTCATAACAGCGAGCGTGACATAGGGAACATAGAAGAGAAATGAACAGGCAAATCGATTGCGAACCTGGCCTCGGATGAGCGTCAGAGGAACAACCCGGATGACAAAAGTCACCAGAGCCATGACGCAAATGGCTGCGGAGACATAGCTCATGACGGGTTCTCCTCTGTCTTGTCCGGTCGAGGCCGGGAATCTATGGGAAAAAGCAGCGCTGCGGCTCCGGCAATCGCGATGGTCAGAAGGATGGTCATGGTTCCGCTGGAAATGGAAGTGAAGAGCGGGAGTCTTGCGGCGGCAAAGCTTGCGGCGAAACTGAAGGCAATGCACGCGGCAAGGATACGGTTGCTTTTTGCAGGAGGAATAATAATGGCCAGAAACATGCCGTATAAAGCCACGCTGAGCGCACTGACAATACGTACTGGAAGAACATTGCCAGCCACAATGCCGCAGTAGGTTCCTATGGACCATCCGGGTATGGCTACGCACATGGCGCCATATGTATACACAGGATTTAAGAATCCTTTTCTGGCTATGGAAATGCCGAAGAGTTCGTCTGTTAAATCAAAGCCCAGAAGTATTCTGTGTCGAAGGGGAGTGTCCGGCGCAAGCTTTTGGCTGAGAGCGCAGCTCATCAGGAGATAGCGGGCGTTGGCGATAATGGTGAGGAGAGCGATTTCCGCAAGGGAAGCTCCTGCGGCAATCATGGTAAAGCCGATATATTCGCCTGCCGAAGCATTGTTCAGAAGACTTGCCAAAAAACCCTGAAGCGGTGTAAGCCCCGCATTCCGAGCGGCAATTCCCAGAGAAAAAGCCACGGCAAAATATCCGGAAGCAATGGGAATGCCGTCTCTTAGTCCCTCGCGAAACTGGTGTGTATTGATCATGAATCCAGCCTTTGATGGTATGTTGTGGATGCGGCAGTCTGAAGCATCCCAACGGACATTGCAACCCTTTGAGGATTGAAACATGAAAAAATTTTTTATGGTGCTGTTTACAGCGTGCTTTCTGATGACTCCAGGAGGATCCGCATCAGCGTCTCTGTTCGGAACATCGGAAAATGAGGAAATTTCTTCGCTTCAGTATGCGGCTCTTTTGGCTTTGAGAGATGTTGACCGTCATCTTTTTGTAAAAAAAATTATGCCGCTCATTGATCGTGCCATGCGAGATGGACGGATTACGGGAAATGAACTGAGAGAAATAGAAAAGGCTGCCGAAGGCATTTCCGTCTCTTTTTACAGAGAAGCTACCCGTACAGCCTGGGAAACGCAAACAGAAGTGCAAAAAGAAAGTGGTTCGGAACGGAAGCATGGAGATGAAAGCAGCGGAAAGAGCCTTGGAAAAATTCTGGATGACTTTCTTGACTATGTCCGCAGACATGGCGGCGAAGATGGAAAACGGGGGGACTCGCTATGAATCGAATCGTGAATCTTGGATCGCCTCTGCCTACAGCTTTTGATTTGAGCATTGTCATCGGACCATGGTGCATCCCAGCGCATCAGGAAAAATTTCTTGATATGTTTTTTATGCCTGAGGAAATTTTTGCGGATCCAGAGTTGCTTGAAACGGCTGTGAAGCAGGCCAGGGAGTTGACATCCCGTCTGGCTCCTCGTCTGGCGCAGGAATTGAACAGGAAGCTTGGATCCAAGCAAGATGAGGCGTATTGGGATACGGTTCTGGCCCCATGGCTTGTGCGTTTTTCTGCCGTGCTGGTCGATCGGCTGCATCGCATTGCTGATTTTCGCAAAACATACGGTTTATTCAGTCATTCCGTGCCGTTGCTTCCGGAGCAATCCACATTCGCTTTTGCGGATACGCGGGATTTCATTGAGAACGGAATCCTTGATCCTGTTTGGAATCATTGGCTTTTCTCTATTTTGATTCGCAAAAATCCTTCGTCACATTGGCATTATCCGGCGTTGCCTGAGGTGCATCGGGATGCAGGGAAACCCGATGCAAACCTGTTGATGAACGGAGAAGAATACGCCAGACGCTTCCCTCCGATTTCCGGATTTGATTCCGGCTCTGCCATGCGTTTGTCCGAGGCACTGCAGCGCAATCACAGAATTCAGGATGACACGATTCCTCTTCGTCTCCTCGGCTGTCCCGACGCGGATCCCCTCCCGCTGGATTTTACAGAAGATGAAGCTTTTGCGCTGGCGATTCGGAATCTGCCTCGGTCATTTCAAAATCTTTGTCCTCCTCTTCCTGTGCCGAAGCAAGCGGGTATTCGGGTCATCAGCGCGGCGAATTTTGAAAATGACGCATACCGGTTTCAGGTCGCTGCCTGGCGTGCTGCCGGAGATCGCCTGGTGGTTATTCAGAAGGATGGTGAATGCGGCTATGTTCGTTCTTCGGCGGAATATCCCTTGCTGGCATATTCGCAGCACCGTTTTATTTCCTGGGGCTGGAAAAAGCACAGCGGCATGCCCGGCAATATTACGCCTTTGCCGCATCCTGCGCTGGATGCTCTGCGCAAGTCGCATCGGGAAACAGAGGAAACCCTTCTTTTTGCCGGAACGGACATGTCACTGCTTCCTCATGCGCTGACGTCAATGCTGAGAGGCAGGCAGCAGTATGCATACCGTGAAGACAAGGCGAAGTTTGCAGCCGCCCTTCCTTCAGCTCTGCGCAAGAAAATAGTGTATTGTCCTCACGATTCTTCGCCGATTTCTCTTTCCGATGCCGCATGGATGCGTGAGCGTTTTGCGGATTTGGCGGTATGGGAGGGAGATTTTCTGTCTCAAATGCTTTCCTGTCGCCTTCTGGTGCTCGATCATGCTGGAACGGCGTTGGCACAGGCCTTTGCGGCAGATGTGCCGACGATTCTTTTTTGGAATCGGGATGCCGTGCAGTTCGCTCCTGAAGCATTGCCTCTTCTGAGAGGTCTTCGTCGAGCCGGCATTCTCATGGATTCGCCGCTTGATGCTGCAGAACAGGTACGGGCTGTATGGGATAATCTTGATCAGTGGTGGCAATCCACCCGGGAAGCTCGGGATGAATGGTGTGAGCAGTATGCTTCGATTGCGGATCAGTCCGTCATCGACCTTTGGGAAAGCACGTTGGAGAAACTTTGAAAAAATTTTTTTCAGCGAACTTTTTCATTTTTGTGAGTAGTCTCAATACTCCGCGGAACAGAGTCTTTTCATAACCTCTGTTCCGCATTCTGTCGAACTTCGCCAGAGATTGACAGAGATCTTGTTTCTATATAACCTTTTGAACATACATAGAAAACGCATCTTCAAAATCAATAAAAAGCGTAATCGTTAAGCATAGTTATTGATAAAAATTTTCAATCCTGGCATTGGAATTATTTTTTTGGAGGCATGGCTTCATGGTGTCCGCCATCAGTAAAAGAGATTCGCGCGTTGTGGCTTTTGATATCGAAAAAATTGCCAAAGCCGTTTTTCGCGCTGCGTCCAGTCAGGGCGGGCAAGACTATGCTCTGTCAATGAAAATTGCGGAAGAAGTCAAGCGTCGGCTTGATCTGGAATGCGGCGACGATATCCCCGGTGTGGAGCATGTTCAGGATCTGGTTGAAAAGACACTGATTGACAACGGTCATGCTCGTACTGCCAAAGCTTATATTCTCTACAGGCATCAGCGCACGAGAGTTCGGGAAATGAAGACCAGGCTTATGGAAACGCTGCGGGATCTGACATTTAAGGATGCTTCAGAAAGCAATCTCAAGCGGGAGAATGCGAATATTGATGGCGATACTGCCATGGGGACGATGCTTCGCTTCGGCAGCGAAGCGTCAAAGCAGTTTTATGAAATGTACATGCTGCATCCCGCTCATGCTGAAGCTCACAAGAATGGCGATATCCATATTCATGATCTGGATTTTCTGTCGCTGACGACGACATGCTGTCAGATCGATATCAAAAAGCTGTTTCGGGGCGGCTTCAATACGGGTCATGGTTTCCTGCGGGAACCCAACAGCATTCAAAGCTACAGTGCCCTGGCCTGCATCGCCGTCCAGTCGAATCAGAACGATCAGCATGGGGGGCAGAGTATCCCGAATTTTGATTACGGTCTGGCGCGGGGAGTGGCCAAGACGTTTATCAACCGCATTTATACTGTGCTTGATATTCTTGATATTGCTGGCTCTGCCGATGTACGCAGGGCTTTGCGCAGCTGGCTTGCGGATGGTGATTCAATTCTCTGTGCTGAAGGTATGGCCAAAGTGCGCGCCGAACTCGGCACGGTAACGGATCCGGGGACCGCAGAACGGGTCATTTCCAAGGCCATGCGCTATACGGAGAAAGATACGTTTCAGGCCATGGAAGCTCTGGTGCACAATCTGAATACCATGCATAGCAGAGCCGGAGCCCAGATCCCGTTTTCTTCCATCAATTATGGCACGGACACTTCTCCTGAAGGTCGTCTGGTAACGAAAAGCGTTCTGCTGGCGACGGAAGCCGGGTTGGGCAATGGGGAAACGCCAATCTTTCCCATTCATATTTTCAAGGTCAAGGAAGGAATCAATTTCAATCCCGAAGATCCCAACTACGATCTTTTCAAGCTGGCATGCCGCGTTTCAGCGAAGCGTCTTTTCCCGAATTTTTCCTTTATCGATGCTCCGTTTAATCTTGCCTATTACAAGCCCGGGCATCCTGAAACGGAAATCTCATATATGGGATGTCGCACCCGGGTCATAGGAAATGTGTTTGATCCCGCCCGGGAAATCGTCTATGGCCGGGGAAATCTTAGCTTTACGTCGATCAATCTGCCACGGCTTGGATTGCTGGCGCACGGTGATGTCGATCAGTTCTTTACCTCTTTGGATAAGATGATCGATCTCGTATTTGCGCAGCTTCTGGAGCGTCTTGAAATTCAGAGCCGCAAAAAGGTGCGCAATTATCCATTTCTGATGGGGCAGGGCGTTTGGATCGATTCAGAGAAGCTGGACTCGGACAGTGAAGTCCGCGACGTGCTGAAACACGGTTCTCTGACAGTAGGGTTTATCGGCCTTGCCGAATGCCTGAAGGCTTTGACGGGCAGGCATCATGGCGAATCGGAGGCTTCACAGGAACTGGGATTGAAAATCGTCGCCCATATTCGGCGCCGGGCCGATGCGGAATCTCAAAAAAGGAAGCTGAACTTTACGGTGATCGCGACGCCGGCTGAGGGACTTTCCGGACGTTTTGTCGCGCTTGATCGGAAACGTTTCGGCGTGCAGGAAGGCATTACAGATCACGATTATTATACCAATTCCTTCCATATTCCGGTTTATTTCCCCATCAGTGCGTACAATAAAATTCGTCTGGAAGCGCCGTATCATGCGCTGACCAACGGCGGACATATCACCTATGTGGAAATTGATGGAGATCCTTCGGAAAATCTGGAAGCCTTTGAAACCATTATTCGAGGCATGAAAGAAATGGGGGTCGGATACGGATCGATCAATCATCCTGTCGATCGGGATCCTGTATGCGGCTATACGGGAATTATCGGCGATGTGTGCCCGAGGTGCGGACGAAGGGATGGAGAAGGCATTTCTCTGGAACGTCTCCGCGCTGTCAAGGGATATGTGACGGATTATCTGACTCCTGAGGAACGTCGGGAGGAAGAAGACAAAATCAGCCATATGACGCTGATGCGTCCTTATATGGCAGGAGGATGCTGTTCCCATGAATAAAAATGAACTCATTGGCGAAGGCGTAAAATTCGAGCGCATTCGGCGTATTACAGGGTATCTTGTTGGAACGCTGGATCGCTTTAACGATGCGAAGCGCGCTGAAGTGAGCGAACGCGTTCGGCATTGTTCTCTGTCGTCTGCGGAGTCTACTGATTCTGCGGCGAAGAAATGCGCCTGAACAAGAAAAGACAGAGGAAGGCTTTTTTTGCAAGCGTATGCTGTTTGATATCCATGCTCACGCGTTTTTTCCCAAGATAGCTTCAAGGGCTGTAGCGCATCTGAATGATGCCTACAGCCTTCAATGTATCGGAACCGGCCTTTGCGATGATTTGCTTGATCGTGAGCGCAGAGCCGGCATCGATCGCTGCGTGGTGCTTTGCGCAGCTACGGATCCGCATCAGGTTTCCATAGTGAATGACTATGCCGTCAAGCTTCAACGTGAATATCCGGAAATCATTGCCTTCGGCACGATTCATCCTGGCTTTTCCCGTTGGGAATCCGAGCTGGATCGTCTGAAACGTCTCGGCATACGGGGGCTGAAACTCCATCCTGATTTTCAGGGCTTCTGGCTGAATGATCATCGGCTGCTGCCTATTTTTGAAGCGGCTCAAAACGATTTTATTTTTGAAATCCATATTGGACAGGATGACGATCCTGCCAAAAGTCCTTCCTGTCCGTACAAGCTGGCTGCAATTTTGGATAATTTTCCAAAGCTTCGCTGCATTGCCGCGCATCTTGGCGGGTATCATCAATGGGAGCATGCGTTGCATACGGTGGTGGGAAGGGAAAATTTGTGGCTTGATACATCAAGTTCGACAATGTTTATTGGCAAAGCCCTGTTCCAGAAAATTCTTCGCCGTCATCCTTCGGATCATATTCTTTTCGGAACGGATTATCCTCTGTATGATCCGCTTGACGAAATTCAAAGATTCAAGCGGCTGGCGGACATTGATGACGCGGTGATGGAAAAGTATCTTTCTAACGCCGGCATGCTGCTTGAACTGGAAGAAAAGTAAAAAAAAGCTTGTCAGAGCCATTTTTTTACGGTAAATATCTTGTCGTTGCGGAGAGGTGTCCGAGATGGCCGAAGGAGCACGATTGGAAATCGTGTATACCCGAAAGGTATCGGGAGTTCGAATCTCCCCCTCTCCGCCAGACATTGAAATCATTGACTTTATTGCCCAAAACAGGGGTATTACCTCTGTAAGTTACAATTGTAAGTCAAAATGTCATATAAAAAAGCCCTATCAAGCCAAAAACTTGATAGGGCTTTTTCCGTATTTATCTCCAAAAAAGAGACTACTCTTGGTATTTCAGACTACCCATTCCGAATAAACTCAAATCTGTGTATGGAAAGGTTGTCTTTCTGTATTTTGTTCGAGGATGGATACACGGACATAACCAATTTTCTTACCGTTTATATTTCATACTCACTTGTGTAAGTTCATATGTCAAAAAATAGTTTAGACCTTTTTTATAATGTGTCAAGTAACCGGAATATCAGTAATTATTTGACATACGACCAAGGTGAGAGATTGAATGGCACCTTGTAGGAAAGAATGAATGAAACCACACTCGTGTGGATAGTCCTTGGTGGTCTATTTTGTATGCTCTCATCAGCCAGACACTTTTCACTCGGATGGTGTGTCTGTAAAATGGCTAATACCAACGGTTTTCAGGCATTGAGTCGCCCTAATAGACTATATAATAGACTAAAAAAGAGCATAGGGGACTACGCCATGCTTTGCCCCTATGCTACTTGAAAAATGAATTGGTAGGTCGTTGAAAGGTGGATTGAGAATTGTATTCTTTCTATCAGGTAATCAGAGATACTCTGTGCCGAAAGTGTGCCCCGACGATGGGAAAGGATGAAAACGGTAGATGAAAAAAGACTGAATATATTCACGATAATAATAAAGCAACTTATATCTATAATATGAGTCATTCTTCTTTATAATAAAAGAATATTAATGTTAATAAATTTTAATACTTGACAAATATTTTATTTATTATATAATATATGCATAAATTGAATGGGTGAACAATATCCTACAAATTATTCATTTTTGCTATAAATAGATAGGAATATTTGCTATGATTAAGGTAAACTATTCTCTTCTTTGTGTTAGCAAGTCAGACTACTCTGACATCAAATGAAAAAATTCTCAACTCTGCCAAGAAGGAGTATGCTATGCGAAAGGTTATTTCTTTATTCCTATGTTGTATTATCTTTCTAGAATCCTTTGTATCTTCTGGTTTTGCGAATGAAGGTAATTTTGGCGACTCCAAATGGGGAATGTCACCGAGTGAAGTAAAGTCAATAGAAAAAAAAACATTAATCAGAGAAGATGAAAATGCTTTGGGTTATGGTTGTAATTTGTTCGGAAAATCAGGATTTTTTATTTATATTTTTTCTCCCAAAAATAAGTTGTATCAAGTAATGGTAGGATTTCCCAAAGCGGAAAATTCAAAACAGAGTAATGTACAATTAAACCTTGACTCTATGGATTTTTATCTCAAAATGGCAGATTTTCTTAACAAAAAATATAAACAAGTTAATAAAGAATACATTGATAAATTAAATCCTAATGCGCTAACTTCTTGGGAGCAAGAAGCCTTGCCTAAAATTGATTGCCTCTTTGGAAGTATGTATGAAAGTAAAAATTCACGTATATTCTGTTTTTTAGATGGAGGAGGTGTTTGTGTATTGTATACAGATAAAAATTTTAATATTCGCCAAAACGAAGAAAACTCCTCACTCAAAAGCGACGCCTCACGATTTTAAAAATTAATAGAGAAGTCTCTATATTTCTTTCTGTACATAATAGAGAATTCTCTTTGTTTGTCTTGATAAAACTCCACTACTCGTTCTTACATTTCTGTTCATCAAGAACTCCTCGGCACAGAGCATCATTACCCAGTAGAGAAGACACATCATCTCCAAGTCACCTCTCAACGACCTACCAATTCATCTTTCAAGTAGCATAGGGGCAAAGCATAGCGTAGTCCCCTATGCTACTTTTTTAGTCTATTATATAGTCTATTAGGGCGACTTAATGTCTGAAACCCGTTGGTATTAGCCATTTTACAGACATTGCATCCGAGTGAAAAGTGTCTGGCTGATGAGAGCATATAAGATAGACCACCAAAGACTATTCCTAGGTGGTTTCATTCATTCTTTCCTACAAGGTGCCATTCAAAAGTACACCTCTATTTGACTATCTCACCTTGGTCGTATGTCAAACAATTACTGATATTCCGGTTACTTGACACATTATAAAAAAGGTCAAAACTATTTTTTGACATATGAATTTACACAAGTGAGTATGAAATATGAACGGTAAGAAAATTGGTTATGTCCGTGTATCCACCCTCGAACAAAATACAGAAAGACAACTCAACGGTATCAATTTGGATAAGGTCTTTGAGGATAAGTGTTCTGGCAAAGACACTAATCGTCCTCAACTCAAACTGTGCCTAGACTATCTCCGTGACGGTGACACCCTGTACATACACAGCATTGATAGATTGGCTCGCTCTTTGCGTGACCTACTCAATATCGTCCAAGAACTACTCTCTAAAAAAGTCAGTATCCACTTTGTAAAAGAGAATATGGAATTTAACGGCGATAAGCCCAACCCTAACCAAACTCTATATCTCAATATTCTTGGCGCGGTGGCTGAATTTGAACGCCAAATGATACGAGAAAGACAGCGAGAGGGAATAGCCCTAGCCAGACAGCGTAACGCCTACGACAAGTGCGGTAGAAAGCCATCTCTGACAGAAAAACAGATAGACGAAATCAACAACCGTCTCACTAACAATGAAACCGTTTCCGCCCTTGCTAAAGAGTATGACGTCTCGCGTCAGACCATCTATGTTCACTGTAAAAAGGATTGATATCCAATCAAACCGATGCTACCCTTTGTCTGTTACATTTGTCCGAGACAATAGGATTCCACATTGCCATAACCCAATGGCTTGATAGGATATTGACGATTGGGGGATTATCTCTCCCTCTCCGCCATACTAGAATCCAAGTAAGTCCGTTTTAGTCCGTAAGTGTCTGAACGGACTTATTTTTTTATTCATTATTCTGTCTATTCCAGCATAAGATAGTCTGCAAAAGAAGGGAGAAGCCATGACCAGCAGTGAAAGGATTTCGTCTGTCAGCAAAAATATTCAGGATAAGGCAGCCCTTATCTGGAACGTAGCCAACTCGCTCTTTGGCGCGTTCAAGCCGCACGAATACGGGCTGGTCATCCTGCCGATGGTCGTCATCAAGCGTTTCCATGACTGCCTTCTTCCCACGCATTCCGCAGTGCTGGAAAAGCTGGAAAGCATCAGGCATCTTGCCGTGAAGGATGCCTTTCTTCGCAAGGCGTCCGGCTACAGTTCTACAACACCAGTCCTTTTACCTTTGAAACGCTGAAGGCAGACTCTCAGAATATCGCAGACAACTTCCGAGCCTATCTCAGCGGCTTTTCCGACAACGTTCAGGACATCCTTACCCGTATGCAGTTCTCCTCGCAGGTCGATCGCATGGTTGAAGCGGGCTGCCTGTATCAGGTTATCGTGGATTTCTGCTCTGAAAAGGCCGACATGAGCGTGGAGAAAATCAGCGCCGTAGATATGGGCTATATCTTTGAAAACCTCGTCCAACGTTTTTCTGAAAGCTACAACGAGGAAGCCGGGGCACACTTCACCAGCCGCGACATCATCTACCTGATGTGCGACCTGCTGGTATCAGGCGACAAAAACGCCTTTGGTTCCGAAGGCATCACAAAAACCGTATACGATATGGCCATGGGTACAAGCCAGATGCTCACCTGCATGGAGGAACGCCTCACCCAGCTTGATGCTCATGCCGACGTGACCTGTTTCGGCCAGGAGATCAACCCCTTCACCTTCGGCATTGCCAAGGCGGATATGCTCATCCGTGGCGGAGACCCCGACAACATGCAGTTCGGCAACACTCTCGACGACGACAAGTTTGAGGGATACCAGTTCGACTACTGCATTTCCAACCCGCCGTTCGGCATTGACTGGAAGCGTGAGTCCCCCATGGTGGAGGCTGAACATCGCCGTGGCGAATCCGGGCATTTCGGCCCCGGACTGCCCAGCAAAAGAGATGGCCAGATGCTCTTCCTGCCCAACGGTCTTGCCAAGCTTCGCCCGGAAGGCCGCATGGCCATCATTCAGAACGGATCGTCTCTGTTTACGGGAGATGCCGCATCCGGCCAGTCTGAAATACGCCGCTATCTTATTGAGAACGACTGGCTTGAAAGTATTGTTCAGCTCCCTAATGACAGCTTTTACAACACGGGCATCGCCACCTACGTCTGGATCATTACCAAGAATAAAGACAGCCAGCGTACCGGCAAAGTTCAGCTGGTAGATGCTAGCAAGTGCTTCGAGCCGCGCCGCAAGGCTATTGGCAACAAGCGCGTGGACATTTCCGAAGCCTGCCGCGACCTCATCGTGAAGGCCTGCGGCGAGTTTGTGGACAAGGATTATGAGGCTGTGACCGAGAGCGGCAGAAGCATTGTGTGCAAAAGCAAGGTGCTGGAAGGCGATTCCTTCGGCTACCGCAAGATCGTGGTGGAAAGTCCCCTGCTCAATGAAGACGGCAGCAAAGTTCTCAAGCGTGGGAAACCGGTGGCCGACACATCAAGGCGCGACACGGAGAATGTGCCGCTTGCAGAAGAGATCGATGCCTATTTTGCCCGCGAAGTTCTGCCTTATAACCCCGAAGCATGGATAGACCGCAGCAAAACAAAAGTGGGCTATGAAATCCCCTTTACCCGTACCTTTTATGAATACAAGGCCATAGAACCTGCGGCAGACATTGCCCGGCGTATCGAAGATCATGAACGCGTTTTCATGGAAAAACTGCATAAGCTGTTCGGCAAGGCGGAGGACTGACATGGCTGAAGTGATGCGCTATGCCGAGATGAAGGACAGCGGCGTGGAGTGGATTGGGATGATGCCGAGACATTGGAATACTATAGCCCTGAAGCACGCTACTTCTAAAATAGGAAGTGGGAAAACTCCTTCAGGCGGGGCTGAAGTGTATTCAAGCGAAGGTATTATGTTTCTTCGCAGTCAGAACGTGTATAACACTGGCCTTGTTCTTGATGACGTTTCATTTATTTCGGAAGAAATTGATGAAGACATGAAAAACAAGGGTGCAGTATAAGGATGTATTGCTAAATATAACAGGTGGTGGTTCTATTGGTAGATGTTGTCTTTTTGATAAAAGGGAACGAGCTAATGTGAATCAGCATGTTTGTATTATTCGCACGATAAAAGAAAAAATTCTTCCTGTGTATTTGCGATATTTTTGGAATTCTGCGTGTGGGCCTGTTGTCGTTGAAAAATTCCAAACTGGTGGCAATCGTGCAGGTCTAAACTTCGAGCAGATTGGCAGTGTAAAAATTCCGTGGCCTTCAGCGGAAGAACAGCAGAGAATTGTTACTTATCTTAACTTGCAGTGCAGTGAAATCGACCAGCTCATCCGCGAGAAAGAAGCCCTCATCTCCGACCTTGAAAGCTACAAGAAGTCGCTCATCTACGAGGTCGTGACAGGAAAGAGGAAGGTGGCATGAGTATGGGCTTTGATAAGAAAATTCTGAATAGAAAAAAAACCGCCTTCAGGGAGAAGACGGTTTTTTTATGCCTTGCTTTTGAGTTTGCGGCGGATTTTTTTCTGAAGTCCTCTGGTCGCTTGTGTTATGCTGTCTGATCGGGAAGTTTGCCCTGAAGATCATGATCAGTCATTGAGGCGACCGCCGAATCAGACCAGACGTTCACGCAGGTTTCTACCATGTCAATCACGGCATAGACCGGCAGAATCACCCCCATGATTTCGACAGGAACCTGCATGGAAGCCATAAGAGAGATCGTCAGAAAATAGCATCCCATGGGAACGCCGGCATTGCCGACAGCTGCCAGGACGGAAATCAGCACCCAGACCAGCATGGAGCCGCAGGAAAGATCGATGCCGGCATTACGCATCAGGAACAGAGACGTGACAAGAATGAATGCTGCGCATCCGTTCATGTTAATTGTAGTGCAAATGGGCAGAACAAAGCGTGTAACGCGGGGATCGAGGTGAAGATTCTTTTCTGCGGAGGCCATGGTGACAGGCAAGGTTCCGGCAGAGCTTTTGGAGAAGAGTGCTACAGCCAGAGCCGGGAACATGCCGCGGAAGATGCGGGACGGTTTCAGTCCTCTCAGGATCAGGAACAGGGGAATAACGATGAAGAACTGAATCAGGTTGCCGCCGAGAACCACGGATACGTATTGACCTAAGGATCCGACGATAATGCCCGCTTCCAGTTCTGAAGCCAGCTGCCCGGTGAAGGCCATGATTCCGATCGGCAAAACGGCAAGCAGAGCGCGAATCAGCACAAAAAGCAGCTCCTGCAGTCCGAAAATCCCCTTCAGCAGCATCTCTCTGTTTTCAGTTCGGGGCATAAAGGCCAGTCCCAGACCAAAGGCAACGGCGATCAGCAGGACTGAAAGCACATTGCCACTGACAAAGGGCTTCAGCAGGTTGTTTGGAATGACAGAAAGGAAATGATCGGCATAGGAAAGATTGCCAAGATTTTCAGGTATGGACTGGGAGCCTGCCGCAGCAATGGAAGTCGGAAGATTTTCCGGAGAGATCCAGATGAAAAGGAGCAGCGCAACCAAAGAAGCCGCCAGTGTCGTGCTGATTGTATAGAAAACGGCATGGCAGAATATGCGTCGGGTTTCCTGTCTGGCGCCGAGAGTAGCAAGAGTCGTGATAACTGCCAGGGCAATGATCGGAACGGCGATGAATTGAAAAAGGCGCGTGAAAACCGAAGAAATAAAGCCAAAAAGGCTGTTTACCTGTGCGATCTGCATATATCCGAGAATGCCGCCAATAAACATGGCCGCAAACCAGAACAGCACCGTGCGAAAATGATTTTGTTTTGATGCAGCCCGCAGTGCGTCTTTTGTTTCCGCATCAACGTTACCGAAATGCTGAGAAGGCATGGCATACTCCATGAAAGGGGTAAAAAGTGAAAGAGAAGCTGTGCTCAGAAAGCGTTCTGCTGGGAAAGCGTATGCACAGTAACAATGCCGACAGGCATATCATGTTCTACGGCGAAAATCATGGAAATTTTTTTAGCCTTGAACAGGGCGATGACTTCTTCCTTGAGCGCATCGGGATGAATGCAGATCGGATTTCTGGTCATTACCGAGTCAACAGAAACGGAAAGCATGCCCTTTATGCAGTGCCTGCGAATATCTCCGTCTGTAATGATGCCAATTAAACGTCCTGATACATCGGTAATGCCGAGACAGCCCAGTCCTTTATTGGTCATGACAAGCAGCGCGTCCAGCAGGGAAGTTCCGCTTGACACCAGAGGCATGGCATCGCCTGTCAGCATAATTTCCCGCACATGGAGAAGGCGCAGTCCCAGTGCTCCTCCAGGGTGATAGCGGTGAAAGTCCTCCTGGCTGAATCCTCTGGCGGAAAGGAGGCAAAGGGCAATGGCGTCGCCGAGTGCCAGTTGAACGGTTGTGCTCGTTGTCGGGGCGCAATCCAGAGGACAGGCTTCACGGAGATCAGGCTGAAGGAGAAGGTACGAGCAGTGCCGGCCCAAAAAGCTGTCGGCATGACGGGTTATGGCGATGATCGGCATATTGTGCAGCGATGCGTATAGAATGATATCCCGCAGCTCCGCAGTATCTCCGGAATTGGAAATGGCAATGACGGCATCCTGAGTCGTCATCATCCCGAGATCCCCATGGCTCGCTTCAGCGGGATGAATGAAATAGGCAGGAGAGCCGGTTGAAGCCAGAGTCGCGGCGATTTTGCGGGCGACATGGCCGCTTTTGCCCATGCCTGTTACGGCAATGCGTCCTCTGATGTGAATCAGACAGTCAATAATCTGAGCAAAATGGTCATCCAGGGAAGCCGCCGTACGTTCCAGGGCCGCAGCTTCATCACGGAGAACCTGACGGGCTTCTTCGAGAACAGTCATGCGCCGATCGTCTCCCTGAATATTTTTCTGACCTGTTCGAGATCTTCAGGCGTATCCACGCCGGGTCCCATTGGATCAACGGCAAGAACCCGTATCGCCGTGCCGGCCTGGAGAATGCGGAGCTGTTCCAGTTTTTCCGTATGCTCCAGTGGCGAGTACGGCAGTGCGCTGAATCCCATCAAAAAATCCCGTCTGTAGGCATAAACGCCGATATGTCCGAAATAGTGAGGAGGTATTCCGCCTGAGCGAGGATAGGGAATCGGGCTTCGGCTGAAATACAGCGCATTGCCCGTATGATCCATCACGACTTTGACGAGATTGGGATTCTGCGCCTGTTCTGCGGAAATGGCACAGCAGAGCGTTCCGACGGAAACCGCAGGATCTGCCAACATCATCTCGGCAAGCTGCCTCAGTGCATCCGGGTTGATCAGCGGTTCATCACCCTGAATATTGACGTAAATATCAGCATGATGTGCTGAAGCCACTTCCAGAAGCCGATCCGATCCCGATGGACATCGGGGATCGGTCATGCAGCATTCGGCTCCGAATAGGGACGCAGCATGGAAGATGCGTTGGTCATCAGTTGCAATCAGAACACGATCAAAGGCTTCCGACTGCAGAACACGTTCGTACACGCGTTGAATCATCGGCTTTCCGCAGATATCAGCCAGCGGTTTGCCCGGAAGACGCGTTGATGCGTATCGGGAAGGAATAACGGCAATGATGCTCATGACACAGGATCCTCATAATGTTTTGGCGATGCGGTCAATTTTCTTCAGCTGCCTGAGCAAATTCGGGAGATCTCGTATTGCCAGCATATTGGGCCCGTCGCAAGGCGCTTTATCCGGGTCAGGATGCACTTCCATAAAAATTCCGGCGACACCTATCGCGGAGGCTGCACGGGCAAGAGCCGCAACGAATTCTCTCTGTCCGCCGCTGCATGATCCTCGGGATCCCGGAAGCTGCACGCTGTGCGTGGCGTCAAAGATCACCGGAGCGAAACGCTTCATAATTTCAAGCCCGCGCATATCGACGACAAGGTTGCCATAGCCAAAACTTGTGCCCCGCTCACAAAGGGAAATCTTGTCATTTCCGGTTGCCAGTGCCTTTTTCAGCACATTTTCCATTTCCCAGGGAGCCAGAAACTGACCTTTTTTAATATTGACGGGTTTGCCTGCTGCGGCGGCAGCCTGGATCAGATCCGTCTGGCGGCACAGGAAGGCGGGAGTCTGAAGATAGTCTACGGCCTGAGCTGCTGGAGCTGCCTGATCTGCCGTATGAATATCTGTCAAAACAGGAATTTGGCGACTTTCGCGGACTTCGGCAAGAATCTCCAGGCCATCTTTGATGCCAGGACCTCTGAAGCCTGTTCCTGAGGAACGGTTCGCCTTGTCAAAGCTTGATTTGTAGATGAACGGGATATCTGCGTCGGCAAAAATTTCCTTCAGAGCAGATGAAACTTCCATGGCGTGCGATCGGCTTTCAATCGCGCATGGACCGGCAATGAAAAAGAGGGGACATGCATTGCCTACGGCAAACAGATCCTGCTCTTTAAAAGAGAAATGAAACACTCCGGATCTCCTTACAGCCCTATAGCCACCTTTGCGGCAATGGCAATCTGGTAGAGAATTTGAGAAAGACCCTTGGCAAGAGCAAGATTTTTGCTTTCCACTCTGGGCAGCACCAGAATCCTGTCTCCCCGGCTGATGCCCAGTTCACGAACCAGACCGATTTCACCGTTCAGCCTTGCAACCAGAACAGAAGATGTGTCTGCTTTTGGGGTGAACCCTCCGGCTCCGGTGATATAGTCTTCAAATTTCATGGCCGGATCATAGGCAATCGCTTTGGGCATGATGACTTCGCCGGAAATCTGGATCACATCGCTGTATTGGGGAATGACGATTTCATCTCCGTCTTCCAGGACAAGATCACCGATTCGGCCATTGCGGGAGACAACAACGATGCCGTCAGGTGTCAGAGCCGCGGCTCTCTGTACAAAATTTTGCACCAGCTGAGCTTCCTTGATTCGGATTTCCGCTTCTTCAGAAGTTGCGGAAGTCGCTGTCAGCGTCGATTGTTCCAAGCGTCTCAGGGCATCCTGCAAAATGGCTTTCTGCTGCTGAGCTACGCTTTGACGGCGCACATAGACGGATTTGACGGATGCGAGGACGGGATCGACTTCAATATACGAAAGAATATCCCGCAAAGTGGTGCTGCTTTTGACAGGGAATCTGGATTCTCCACGGATAGCACCGGAGACAGATGCCAAAATGGTTTTGCCTCGAATGTCTGCGACAAATTCTACGGCATCTCCGTCAGCAAGCCTCAATGACTGCAGTTCGGACAGCGGCATATAGTTGTGGAAGGGGAGTCCCTGCCGCACGCCGGAGACACTGACATGTGTGACGCCTGCCAGCGGTTTGGCATAACGAATCAGCTGGCTTCCTGTAGGCCTGCTGCCGGTAAATTCATATCGTGCTTCCTGCCGAATCAGACCGTAGGCCGAGACGCTGATGCCCCGTTCGCCGACCAGAATTACATCTCCGCTTTTGAGGCGAATATCAGGAATTTCGCCTTTCAGGGCAAAATCATACAAATCGAGAGATTCAATCGTTTTTTTCCCTCGCTTGACAAGAATTGTCCGAAACGTGCCCCTGTTGGGGGTAATGCCTCCGGCTCTGTCCAGAAAGGACATGACGGAATCAGCGGAACTCCCGGCATATCGTCCTGGACGATTGACAAATCCGGCAACATAGACCGCAACGGGCTGAGAGCTTTGTAAGTTCACATAGATATTGACGTTGCTGGTAAAGACCGAGGCCAGTTTTGCACTGACTGTCCTCTGAAGCGCAGACTGCGAGACTCCAGCCACATGAACCGGTCCGACTTCAGGAAGAAAAATATTGCCTTGCTGATCGACTGGAAGCACATCATTGAACACTTTTGCACCCCAGATTCTGACAACGATGCGATCTCCCGGCATAATGGTATAGCTTCCGTCCATGCCGTCGCTGTAGGTTCCTGAAAAATTGCCCTGGAACAGATTGGCGCCGAACGGAGCCAGCATATGCGTTGATTTTTCAAGGAAGGAGTCTTGAGCCCAGGCCGGCGGAGCGTTGAGTACCGAAGGCTGCATGCTGCGTTCCTGATATTGCTGCACCGGGACAGTCGGAATGGCATAGCCTCCGGGGGTTGTCTGCGGCCGGATCATCTGCTGCTGGGCTGAGTCGGAAAGCTTGCCCTGCAGAGGAATGCCTGAGGAAAGATCTGACGGCTGAAAAGTGGCCGCACTGTTGGAGATGGTATCTGACGCAAATGACGGAAAAGCACAGAAAACCAATGCCAGAAGAGAAAGACAGTGTTTTTTCATATTAGAATCCCATGTGTTCGCGGATGGAGACCGTGATCAGCGAAACAATGCCCGCCAGGATCAGCGTTCCCAGGAAAATGTAGACAGTAAACAGGAAAGGACGGGGATACAGCGATTCATCCGGAAGCGTCGGCGTCTGATAAGCGACAACATACCGTGACTGCATCGTCTGTTGGATGCGAGCCTGTTCCATCGAATTCATTGCGGAGATGAGCTGCTTTTGAGCAAAATCCGCTTCGATGGTCAGATCTTCATAATCTGCGACAAGCGCATTGAGATTGCTCTGCTGCGCAGTCTGTCCCGCAACGCGCTGAATCTCCGTTTCAAGCTGCTTTTCCACAGCATCCAAACGCTGATGCAGAGACTTGAGAAGCGGCGCGTCTTTGCGCATGTAGGCTCTGGCTTCCATGATTTGCGTACGGAGCGTGGCAGCCTCCGTTTCCAGACGGGAAACGAGCGTCTGAACTCCGGCCGCCGTTGTTTTCGGATCAAGAAGATTGTGCGTGTTGCGGAAGTTGCGCATGGCATTCTGCACATTGCGGATGCGTTCTTCAGCTCTAGTCACTTCCTGCCGTGCCAGCTCTACAGCATCCCGCTGGGCACGTTCATTCATCGCATTGACGAGGTTTTCTCCACGTTTCAGAATTGCCTGTGTCATTTTCTGGGCGACTTCAGGAGAATAGGCCCGGACTTCAAGGGAAATAATGCCTGTATCGACATTGTGCTCGGTGATGACGACTCTGCGCCAGTATTTCAGCCAGTCGTCATCCGTGGGAGATGACCACAGTCTGGAGATTATGTCATGGGAGCGGTTGCTGAAATGATCGATCAAATTCAGCTCCCGGGCGATGTCCTTGGCGATATCCAGACTTTGTATGTAATCATTAATAATAAAGGAATCATTGGACGCGCTGCTGGCTCCCCCGGGGAGCAGAAGAGAGGCGAATTCCTTTCCAGCTGAGGAAGAGGAATCCGCATTGCGGATCGCAAAGCTCGCATGCGAAATATACATGGGGGACGCAAAAAGCAGAAAATACAGAAAGGCCAGCAGAGCCGGAGAGAGCAGAAGCGCGAGATATTTGTGCTGAACAAGAAAGTCTTTTATTCGTAAGAGCCTGTTTTGGGAAAAGGAGAATGCGTTTTGAGTTTCTTTTTCATCCTGAAGCATCTCTTCCCGCAGAGGATCAGCGTTCGGCAGGCTCATCGACAGAGGTTCTGTTTCCGGGACATTGGCATTTTCCCCAGCGTCATGAGAATTGCGCAGGATGGTTTCCATATGAGGCCTATTTCTGAGCATAAACATCCGGATTTTTCGATGATGATACATCGCCTGTTCATAAAGCTCATTCAATTTGAGTATTGCTTCTTTGGCCTCGTTTTCAGAAAATTGAGAGGCGGGCATTCCCTCAATGCACGGCAGGCAGATTTCTTCCTGCTGCGTCAGGATCTTGTACAGCATGTTGATTTGCTCCAGAATCAGCTGCTCAATATCAGAGCCATTCTGAATGGCATTGGCAAAATCGGAATCTTCGCCGGAAAGATTTTCCTCTGGCGAAGCTTGAGATGCATGACTCAGCAGGGCGGCAATGTCTGTTGTCGCGCTCCGCAGCTGCCTGATCGATACCAGCAGGTTCTGTTCCGCCGCGTAAAATTCATGAATGTAACTGAGGTTTTTCTGCAGAGAGCTTTCCTCTTCGTTTTCACTGTCAAAGTATTTTGTCAGGGCTGGCACCTCTGCAAGCAATGTGCCCTGCTTGCTGTAGGCAAAGCGTTGCTGCTTCAGCAGCTGCTTGAGATTTACGGCATTGAATTCAGGCATGGCCTGCTCCTGCTTGGCATAGGCAACATGAAGTTGCTGTAGTTGTTGAATGTATACGACGGATCAATCCTGTTGATACGGTGAGCAATCCCCGGAATATTCATTCCATGCTGTGTTGGCAGAGTGCTTCATATGCCTCAAGCGTCTGATCCGCTGTAGGAAAAGACATAAAATGGCCTTCATGCAGAATCATGATGCGGCTGCAGTATCGTTTGATCAAGGATGTCTGAGATGAGGCAATAATGCAGGACGCATTTTTCAGCCGCTGCTGGAAACATTCATCGCATTTTCTGCGAAAATTCCGATCGCCGATGCGGTAGCCTTCGTCGATGAGATAGAGATCAAAGTCTATGGCCATGCTTAAGCCAAAGGCCAGTTTGAGTCTCATGGCGCTGGAATAGGCACTGAGCGGAAGATTGAGGGCTTTGCCCAGTTCGGAAAAATCCTCGACGAAATTCATGACTTTTTTGATGTCGGCACCGTAGATACGGCTGGCAAAGCGAAGATTTTCTCTTCCTGTCATCTGAGTATAGAAGCCGATTGAGAAGCCGAGCGGCCAGGATACCCGGCACGTTCTCAGCACCTTTCCCGAATCAGGCTGCAGTTTCCCGCAGAGCAGATCAATCAGCGTACTTTTTCCGGAGCCTCTCAGGCCGAGAATCCCGGTACGTTCGCCTCTGCGAAAATGATGAGAAATGTCCCGTAGAATGGTATTTCTCGAACCATTGAGCCGGCGCAGAGTTTTTGTGACATGCTGAAGATAAATCATGAAATTTTTCCACGAACATGACGTTCAAGCAAAAGGCCGATACAAAAGCTGGAAAAGGTCCAGATCAGAATATAGGGAACATCGATTGGCGGCGTATAGTATCCCTTTGAAAGGCAAAGCCGTGTCCATTCAATAAACTGAGTGATCGGATTGAGCCAGAGATACTGTAGAATATGCGATGGCAGTGAGCTGACAGAGAAAAAAGTGCCTGACGTGAACATCAGGATTCTGAGAGCAGCTTTGATGAAATGTTCAATAAAGGGATAGATGATGACGAGGGAAGCAAGAATCAGTCCGATGCCAAGGCAAAATATTGGAAATATGATGACAATGAACAGAAGACTTCCGAAGTCTGCAATAAACAGCGGAACGCCAAAAATGACTCCGGTCAGAAGAATGAGAAGATAGCTGACAAGGTTGGTTGAAAAATCCAGAAGAAAATGAGCCAGGATACAGTCAAGATTTGTTACCTGAGGAAAGGACAGCAGGCGTTTGTTGCCCACCATAACGCTGATGCAGCCGGATACGATTTTGCGAAAGGTTATAAACAGGCCAAATCCTGCGATTAGGAAAACCAGAATGTGCATGCCGTTTGAAGAGTTAATGCCCATAGCATGGCGGAGTCCCCAAAAGACGAGAACCATGTTTGCCGCATCAACAATCTTCCAGAGATATCCAAGGCGCGATTTGCCGTAATAGGAATACACTTCCCGCAAAATCAGAGCGTAAATGACGCGCCACTGCACGATTATGGCCCGAAGCATGAGCTGGGCTACCTTTGAGAAGGTTCAAAAATGGGCTCTGCAACATACCATGTGTTATTGCGATCCATGCAGACAGCCAGTCTGTGACGGAGCCCCCCTGCCAGGACATCAACACGTTTGCATGGCGCGCCCAATCCTGAACGATAGTTATATCCGACATAGACCTGGGAATTTTCTCCGTAGGGAGAATTCATGACGGCCGTTGTTTCAGGTGCCATCCCGGAAATAGCCAGAGCAAAGGGATCCCCTGCGGGAGTTTGCTGCCCCTCAGGGGAATCCTGAGATGTCTTTTTCGGCACGCAGGCGGATACCGCAGCGAACGCAAGCAGCAGAATCAAAAGAAGCAGCATTCGTTTCATAAAAAGTCCTCTGACGAAAAATTTTACAAAACTATAAAGTATTAACGGTAAAAATCAAGGCATCCCCTCACTCTTGCCTGACAGCAGAGCAGAGAAGATGCCCGTGAATTGTAAAAACAAAGTTAGTGCACGTTGCGAATGCCTTTCATGAGAGCCTTGCGGGCATACATATTGGCATCGGCCTGCTGGAAGACGGATTCGCTGTCAGGATGGTTTTTATCATATACGGCCAGACCGTAGGCGACAGAAAGATAATCCCGGCGATTTTCGTCAATGACTGTTGTCCTCATCGAAGTTTCGAACTGTTGCAGCAGCATTTCCCTGTTGAGGTAATCTTCTTCCAGAAGAAGCACCACAAATTCATCGCCGCCGATTCGGAACACAGGACTGTGCGCAAAAATGCGACAGATAAGCCGGCATGCGCATTGGATAAGCCTGTCGCCAGCCGTATGTCCCCGCGTATCATTCGATTCTTTGAGACCATTGATGTCAAAAACGATTATGCCAAATTCGGATACTTCTTTTCTTTTCAGCTTTTGATTCAGAGAAGATATCGCTGTCAAATAGGCCATGCGGTTTTTGACGCCGGTTAATCCGTCTCGCATCGCCTGAATTCTGGAGTGATCCAGCTGTTCACTGAGTTCGATGGATTTTTTCTGAATGCATTGCATCAGCGTTTTGATGAGCAGAGGAATCTCAATGGGTTTGCCCAGCATGGCATTCATGCCCGCATCGCGGGATTTCCGAATATCATCGGTTGATGCCTGTACCGATAAGGCAACAATCGGAACGACAGGGGCGTCTGTCCGTTCCAGAGAACGAATTGCCCGTGCAGCCTCAAAGCCGTCCATTTCAGGCATGATGATGTCCATGAGAATGGCATCAAAAAAATTGATCTGGCTTTGCCGGAACTTTTCCAGGGCAATGCGGCCGTTTTCAGCAAGCACGACGGAAGCCGATTCTTTTTCAAGCACTTCCTGAGCCATCATGGCGTTCAGCAGATTGTCTTCAACCAGGAGAATGTTGATGCCGTCGAGATGCTTTATTTCCTGAGATTGGTCTTTATTCTGGAATGTCAGAAGATTGATGGCGAAGGGGATTTCAACGATGAATCGGCTTCCTTCGTTCAGACGGCTTTCCGCGCTGAATGAGCCTCCGAGCCTTTCCACGAGTTCCCGGACAATGAGCAGACCGAGTCCTGTTCCGTGGACGGAAGAATCAGACGGATCATCCTGGCGTAAATCCTGTGCCAGTATGCTGTTGAGCTTTTGTTGCGTCATGCCGATGCCGGTATCTCTGACTTCAAAGCGGAATGATGCCATGCGGTGGCCTGCGGAGATTTCGGAAATGTGCAGAGTTATTTTCCCGTTATCCGGCGTAAACTTTACAGCATTTTCTATCAGATTCAGCAGAATCTGGTGCAGGTGCATCTCATCGCCAATAATTTCAGGATGGACAATAGCATCTGTAACACATTCAAAAGCCAGGTTTCTCCCTGTCAAATAAAAAGGAATTGTCGTCCGGCATTTTGATGCGAAGTCGTTCATATTGAAGAGATCGTCCAGAATCTCAATATCTTTTCCTTCTGGATAGGTCACGTCGGAAAGTTCGCTCGCAATGGCCAAAATCTGACCGGATGCAACGGCCATGCAGTTCAGATAGTCAGTAATCTGATGATTGGAAGAAGGCAGGGTGCGGCGTGCCAAATCCGCCGTTCCGAGAATCGTATTGATGGGGGTGCGGACATTTCGGGAAAAGTCATCAAGAAACCTGTTTTGAGCCGCATAGTTTGTTTCCTTGCGCAAAAGGGTCTTGCGAAGTTCCCTGTTTTCCTTTTTAAGACATTGAACGCGCGAGAGATATATCAGGCAGACAATGACTGACGTCAGAATCACACTTGCAAGACAGGCCAGGAATACGGCTGACGGGGTTTCCGAAGCAAAAAATGTATCTGCCGTAAAAGCTGAAGGACATGACAGAAAGAAGAATATTCCGGCTGTCGCAATGCCTGCTTCGTACGGTTTTAGTCTTTGATAGAGCATATTTTACAAACCTTGATATATTGGATAATATATTGGATAAGGAGAGATCCTTCAGCATCTTATATGTAATATACATCTATATATTATTAGGAAATAATATCAATAAATTTATTATTTAATATAGTATAAATTTTATATTTAATAAAAACAATTTTAGATTAAATATTTTTTTTTTTTCACTTATGGTGTTTTTATAATTTTATAAAAAATTTATATATTTATAATATAAATTGATTTTATAAGATTTTATAGCACAATTTACCATTTTTTATCCTGCAATAGGAAATATGGAGAACACGATATTTTTTTGACAATATCTTCTGAACCTGAAAAAACAGGCTCAATGCTTAAATTTTTTTGAGGAGAGATATATGAAAGTTCTGGCAGTGATTCCTTCTCGCTATGCTTCCGTTCGCCTGCCGGGAAAGCCTCTGGCAGATATATGCGGCAAGCCAATGGTGCAGTGGGTTTATGCAGCGGCTCTGCAGGTTTCCCTGTTTGATGAAGTCGTCGTAGCGACTGAGGACGATCGGATTGCGGATACCGTGCGATCCTTTGGAGGAAAGGTCTGCATGACTTCTTCTTCATGTCCTTCAGGATCCGATCGCGTGATTGAAGTAGCTCGCCAATATGAAGCGGATATTTATGTGAATGTGCAGGGGGATCAGCCTCTTGTCCATTCTGAGGATCTTGCAAGGCTGACGGCAGCCATCGCGGAAGATCCATCGATTCAGGTCGCTTCGCTCTGCACTCCCATTCCCGCAGAGCAGGCCGCGAATCCGAATTTTGCAAAAGTTGTTCTGCGGCATAGCCGTGATGCGTTATATTTCAGCAGAAGTCCCATTCCCTGTCAGGGAAGCGGAGGTTTTGCCCCACGATATCTGGCTCATATCGGCATGTACGCATGGAGGCGGGAAACATTGCTGCGCTACGGTACTCTGCCTGTCTCTGATTTGGAACAGGCAGAGGATTTGGAACAGCTTCGTCTCCTTCAGGCGGGAATCTCCATTCGGATGGTGGAGGTATCCGAAATGCAGCCAGAGGTGAATACCGCCGAAGATTTGGAGCGGGTTCGCCGTATCGTTGCCGCTTTGGATTCGAATTAGGTCAATTTATTGCGAGGAGCCTTTTTGCGCAGTTGTGGATGGCCATTGTCTGACCGCTGCCAAAATAGTAATTCCCGTTAACGAGGGCTTTGCAGGTGACAACAGTTTGAAACTGCTCCAGAAGGTGCGGATCCGGCGGCTGGGGATGGCTCCAAAAATCATCAAGATTGCCGTATTCTGTATTTTGTGCCAATCCTGGCATGGCATAGATGGCCTTGCCGACGCAGAAAACCGGTTTGTTCATGGCCAGAGCCGTCATTCCCATGGTGCTGTTCAGAAGCACAACGGCCTGAGCCTGTTCCAGCATGCCTTTTTTATTGGCATCATCGGTGAAAAAGATGCGATCGGCAATGCCGCAGGCTTTGCTGAAATTGGAAATAAAGCGATCGTAGCGGATTAATCCGTTGTCGAGAGGGTGATTGCGAATGAGCAGGCAGATATCTTTCGGCGCATTTTTCGCAAATGACGTCATAATAAAAGCTATGGCTTCCTTCATTCCGCTGAAAGGGGAATAACGGCGTACCTGGGAATCGGAGTCAAGTTGGAGAGGGAAGAGAATATACGGTTTGTTGCCCAGCCTTGTCAGTTCTGCATTGGTCGAACGCCTGCGACGTCGTGACGAAAAAATACGGGGAATCCAGCCGCACAGCATTTCCTTGAGATGCCCATATGGCCTGTGCGTGCGGTAAAATGGAAAGAAAGGCAGGCCCAGCACGGAAAAAGCGGCATAGCGGAAGCCGAGGATCTGCCGATTCATAAAGGGGTTTTCCGAATCAATGCTATCGGGCAAATCAATGCATTGCGGCAGAATCTTTCGGATCTCTTCCGGAGTTTTAGGCAGCGAAGAATTTCCGTTGACGCCGTTCATTTCCATGGTGATCCATTTAGGACGGAGATATCCTTCGTCAAAGGCCCAGATGCTGATTCCACGGAGTCTGGCGATGTGTACCGCTTCCCGATGGTGAGGTCGCCAGTCTCCATAGACCATAAGATCGGTCACCTGCCTTTCATTCATCAGTTTGGCTATCCACAGGCTCCAGTCTGAATTGCGTCCCCGATAGTTAATAGATCCGGACGGCCAGTCAATGAAATCGCCTCCGCAGAGATTGACCCGTATGACAGCAGCTCCCAGTGATTCAAGATGGCGACCCAATTTTCTGAAAAAGCTGCCGTGAGGTCCCTGAAGAAAAAGAAAGCAGCGCATTATTTGTTTCTCCGTCTAAAATATTGCCGAAGCAATGCGAAAAGATGAAGTCCTCTTTGCGAGTTTTTTTCTCTATTAGGAGAAGAGAGGCGATAACAGACGTCTTCGGCTGATACGAAACTCTGTGTCGGCCAATCATAATAACGGGGATACAGAAGCAGAACTCCGGCTGCCAGCTCATCAAGCGTCAGACGGGCGGTACGCCGTGCGAAGCAGGACATGTTGTCTGCCTTATCATGAGTCAGGCCCCATCCTGCATAAAAAGGCCCTCCGTATGTCGTAACGGGAATGTTGCGCAGAAGAGCTTCAAACCCAGTGAGAGAAGTCAGAGTGTGAATTTCATCTGCGATGCTTAAAAGCCTGTCCATGCGGACGTCTCGAATGATATGGTTGGCAACGTTAAGAATCTCTTCATCAGAAACTGTTCCTCGACGATTGCCTGATTCGACATCCGGATGTGGCTTGTACAGAATGCAGGCATCGGGATTGTCTCTGCGGACGGCTCGAAGCAAATCGAGATTGCTTTGCACCCTGCCTCCGCCCCGTTTGACGGACGCATCATCCTCCACTTGTCCGGGGACAAGAAGAATGCGTTCTTCTGATTGAAGAAAAGACAGATTGGGAGGCTGACTGCTGCCGACGTTGTATTTTGTCAATCCCTTTTCCACAATCAGATGGCGTATTGCCGCTGCGCGTCTGCAAAGGGCATCATGATCCGGATGATCTGGAAGGCTGTTGAGGAGTTTTTCCAAGTCGCTTGGCTGTGAAGGATCGTAGTAAATGCCGCTCTGATCCACAACGAGAGAGTATGGATAATAAAAGTCGGATCCCAGTCCGATAGAGCGTATGAACCCGTCTTCCATGCGCAGAAGGGGAACGCCGGCGTCGGAACACTGTTGTTCCAGCTTGCCGTCGGTGCATTTTGATGACCAGGCAACCACATCGCCGCCTTTTGCTGCCGCATCGGCTATGGCGCGGGCGGCTTTGGACAGAGAATAGAATCTGAAAGAGGCTCCAGTACTCTGCAGAAAGGATTTCGCATGCGTGTGCTTCCAGTGCGAATAGCCTACGCAGGCATGAAATCCCCTGTTCTGTTCATTGTACTGGCGCTGCAGTGCCAGACGGAGAACGGTTTCTTCAGCTTCGCACTTTTGACCGCGGACAGGATCGACGTAGCGCGCATACATGATCAATGAAGCGGCGACCACCTCTTCAAGCGTTCTTTTCCGTGTTCTTCTGGAGCATTTTTGAAAGTCTTTCGTTAATCCCCATCCCGCATAGAAGGGCATTCCGAAACAGTACACGGGCAAGCCGAGCATAAGAGCCTCGAAGCCCAATTGCGACGTGACGCAAAATACGGCATCAGCCTGCCTGAGCAGCGAAAGAGGCGCAGCATCCTGGGAAATAAAGGAAAACGTTTCTCCGGGCTGTTTGTACAGATAGCCCTGTTTTTTTCCGGCTATGACGTCCGGATGTGTTTTGATGAAAAAGCGCCCATTGGGGAAAAGACGGAGAGCCTCTTTTTTCATCTTTTGAAAATCCGTCTCCGAAGCCATGCCCAGCTTAACGGAAGCATCGCCGAATGTTTGATCCACAAGCAGAATTCTGGGCCTGTTCGGATCCGCTTTGCCAAGTATTCCCTGTTCTGCTTCTGGAGCCTGATTGTATTTGCTCAAATTCAGGCGAACAATATCCTGAATGAGTTTTCTGGCTCTTTCAAGCATCTCGGCTGTTTCCCATCCGCCCTGTTCAAGGAGATTTTCCAAATCTGAAGGAGCGGAAGCGTCATAATAAATGCCCGTATGATCCAGAACCAGGGAAAGAGGCGGAACGCCGCGGCATCCAAGATCCAGCGAACGGAGAAATCCATCTTCCAGTGCAACATAGGGCAGATCATTTTTTCTTGCATAATCCCGTGCTTTTTCAGAAGTCTCTTTATGTCCCCAGCCAACAACGCAGTTAGTTTCTGCCTTATTGTTGCTAAAGAACATATCAAGATAGGGAATCTGTGTAATTTTTTTTGAAAAAAAGATTCTGCCCACAGGTATTTCCTTTTCAGCACAGGGTAATGGTCAAGATTAAAATGTTCTGGATTAAACTTGCATGGAAAAACGGCAATTCATTTTTTCTCTTCTTTTAATACTATAGAAGATTTTTCTTAAATCAAGATAAATAAAAAGAAAATATTTTTTTAGACAGAAAAGCGGAATCGCAGGGAATGTTGACAGAGCCAATAAAATTGGCTAGAAGAAACATTCTCTTTTTTTGGAGGTTTTTTCATGTACGCGATCATCGAAATGGGCGGCAAGCAGTTCCGCGTTGAAGAAGGCACGAAAGTTCTCGTTGACAGAATGGGTGCCGAAGCGGGCAGCGAGGTGTCCATCGACAAAGTGCTTATGGTTGGTGGTGACGATGTGAAAATCGGTGCCCCTTATGTTGACAATGCCAAGGTAACTGCGACCGTGCTGGATCATGTGCGCGGCGATAAGGTGCTTGTTTTTAAGCATAAACGCCGCAATGACTCCCGGAAGCTTCAGGGGCATCGTCAGGACTACACGGCCATTCGTGTTACGTCCATACTTGCCTGATTGGCAGAGAAGGAGATTCACTCATGGCTCACAAAAAAGCAGGCGGCAGTTCTCGTAACGGCCGCGACAGTCAGTCTCAGCGCCGTGGCGTAAAGCGTTTCGGCGGTCAGGGCGTGAGTGCCGGCACTATTATTATCCGGCAGCTTGGTACGAAGGTGCACCCTGGTGAAAATGTCGGCATGGGTAGTGATTATACGCTTTTTGCGAAAGTTGACGGCGTCGTAGAGTATGAAAGCTATACGTACAAACGTAAGGTCTGTCGTCGCGTGAAAGTCATGCCTTTTGCCGCTGAGTAACGCAAAAGTCTTTGTTTCGCTATGCAAAAGGGAAGAGGTCGCAAGACTTCTTCCCTTTTGCTGTTTTCAGGGAGGATATCATGCGTTTTATTGATGAAGCGGTGATTACGGTGCGTGCCGGAAAGGGAGGGCACGGCTGCGTTTCATTTCGCAGAGAAAAATACATTCCAAAAGGCGGGCCGGATGGAGGAGATGGCGGCGACGGAGGAAACGTCTATGTGCGTGCCGATAACAGACTTCTGAGTCTGTATGATTTCAGGCTCAGAAGAAAGTATGAGGCTCAAAACGGCCAGGGCGGAATGGGAAGCCAGTGCTATGGTCACAAGGGAGAGGATTTGTATCTTAATCTTCCTGTCGGCACTTTGGTCTTTGAGCAGACCCCTGAAGGAGAACGGCTTATTGCGGATCTGGCTTCAGAAGATTCCGTTTTTCTTGTGGCAAAAGGAGGACGCGGCGGCAAGGGCAATGAACATTTTAAATCCGCTACCATGCGTGCGCCGCGTTTTGCTCAGCCAGGGGAACCAGGAGAATACCGTCAGCTGCGGCTGGAATTGAAGATTTTAGCGGATGCCGGCATTATTGGTTTGCCGAATGCCGGCAAATCAACGTTGATCAGTAAAATATCCGCAGCCAGACCAAAAATCGCACCGTATCCGTTTACGACGTTGACGCCGAATCTTGGCGTCGTGATTGACGATGTTGATCCGGATCGCCGACTTGTTGTCGCAGATATTCCAGGATTGATTGAAGGCGCTGGAGATGGACAGGGCTTAGGACACCGGTTTCTGAAGCATGTGGAGCGCACAAGATTTCTGGTGCACCTGCTGTCCTGTGAAGATATCGGAGAAGAGGATCCCTGGTCTGGATTTCGCTTGATTGACAACGAGTTGAGAATTTTTGATCCGGTTTTGGCAGAACGACGTCAGATTCGTGTCATCAGCAAAATCGACTGCTGTGAAGAGGAAAAGCTGACTTTTTTGAAGGCGCAGGCTGTAAAGGACGGCCTGGCATTGTTCTTTATTTCCTCGCAGACAGGAGAAGGACTCAGCGAACTGCTTCAGGAAATGTGGAAAATGCGCAGCAGCACGGATACGAATGCTCCCTTGCTGCATTACAGAGAGATGGAAGTAAGGGAGGAAGAGTTTCCTGATATTGAGGTAATTTACACTCACGAGAAAGAGTAGCATTTCCCGGTGAATGACTATTGTTCGTTATAGCGGACAAATTTCAGCGTAAGCCCCTGGGCGGGAGCCGTCTGAGGGGCTTTTGTTCTGTCTCGAGACAGAAGAATTTCCGGGATATCTTCAGCCTTTAGCCTGTCCTGACCAACGGCCACAAGCATTCCAATGCAGTTTCGAACCATTTGCTTGAGAAAACCTTTTCCCTCAAACCGCCAGATGCTTTCACCCGTTTCCGGATCAAACAGGCGATCTGAAATGGAAGTGATGGTTCGGATCGTTGTCTTTGCGCTGGATCCGGCATTGCACAGACTGGCAAAATCATGCGTTCCGATCAGATATTGAGCGGCAGCACGCATTTTGTCTGCATCAAAAGGACCGCATGCCCAGACAAAAGGATATCTTTGAGGGAGAGTAAAGCGCCTGTTCGGCCAAAGATGATATTCGTAGCATTTGCTCACGACGCCGAACTGAGCGTGAAAATCAGAAGAAACCGGCACAGCCTCCAGCACACGGATATCTCTAGGAAGAAGCGTGTTCATGGCCAGCTGCCAGTCAATGTGCATACGTGCATCAGGGACGTCAATATGAGCCGTTTGCCCTTCGGCATGAACTCCGGAATCGGTGCGTCCCGCTCCATGGACATGTACGGGAACTCCGGCGATATGTGATGCCGCTGCTTCAAGAAAACTTTGCACAGTAGGTCGTTCGCCGTTTGGGATGAGCTGGGTTTGCCATCCGCAATATGCAGTGCCGACATAGGCGACAGTCAGTCGAAGACGTGTCATGAAAAAAAGAAGATTGGGAATTATCCCGGCGGAAACAGGGCAAAAAAAGGGGGTGCGAACCCCTGAGGATTCGCACCCCTGACTATTAAGCGAAGGGATTCGCAAAGAGAACGATCAGGTTCACAACGAGAGAGTAAATGGCCAGGGATTCGATGAAGGCGAGGCCGAGAATGAGGCACACCTGAATTTTGCCGGCGGCGTCAGGATTGCGGGCAATGCCTTCGCAGGCGGACTTCAGGCCAAGACCCTGAGCAATGCCGCAGCCGAAAGCAGCAAGACCCATGGCGATCGTCGCACCGAACACAGCCAGGCCGAGGCCGGCGGGATCGAGCTTAGTGCCAGTGGCGCCTTCAGCGGCGCAGGCAATTCCGGCGATGCTCATCAGAGCCACAGTGCCGAGGATGACGGAAAGCAGTTTACGCATGTCAAACTCCTTAATGCGTTTTATTGAGTTGGTCAGAGACCAGTTCCCCCATTAATGGGCCGGTTCCAGCGCCCCCTTCAGGTAGATCATCGTCAGCATGTAGAAGATGAAGGCCTGAAGAACTTTGGCAAGCAGGAACAGGAAATAAATCGGAATCGTGCTGACAAAGGGCGCCATAAGGAAAAACAGCACAAGCACGATTTCTTCACCGCGGATGTTGCCGAAAAGACGGAGTGTCAGCGACAAAGGCCGCGCCAGATGAGAAATAAATTCCAAAATCATCATAAAGGGAGCCAGGGGAAGCATAGGTCCCATAAAATGATGGACGTAATGGAAACGCCAGCGCTTGATACCTTCATAGTTGTACAGCAGGAATACGAACAGGGCCATACCGATGTTCGTATTCACGTTGGCCGTGGGCGCATCGAATGCCGGAAGAAGGCCGAGCAGGTTTTCCGTAGCGATAATCAGGAACAATCCGATCAGAACGGGATAAACCCTGCGGCCGTCCTTTTCACCTAAATTGGTAACGGTGAAATTTTCCAGCCCGTCAATAAGCATTTCAAAGAAACTTTGAAGTTTCCCCGGAATGATGGATACGTTGCGTCGAACGACCCAGCCCACTACGAAGAGAATCAGCATGGCGATCCATGTGTAGAACACATGTCGGAATTCTACGGTCTGACCCGCAATGACAATGTGATCCAGATGGAAGATTTCGGAAAGAAGTACCGGTTCCGGAAGTCCGCCAGCCATGAGAAACTCCTTGCAAGAGGTTATGGCCTCACTGCACTCTGCCCGCGAAAATTTGTTTCATCGCAGCTGTGCCGACATTGCTGCCGACATCAGCCCTGCGCATATCAATGAAATAGGCAGCAAACCCACACCACAGACAATAGCAGACACAGGCGCATTGAGCCAAGCAAAAGCAACATACCCCAAAATGCCCGTAATTAAAAGTCTCAATTGCGTGGAAAAGAAGAAGAAAGATCCTTTTCTTGCAGACCATCCGCCTGAAGTAAGCCCTTTCACCAGTCGAACCAGTGCGAGAAAATCAAAGAATATGACAAGAGCCGTTCCGGAAAACCACAGAAGCCAGCAAGCAGACGGATATTTGAGGCAGAAGGCGATTCCGCTGAATATGGCCGCCGCAGCCGCACTTCCCAGCTGAATCCATGCGGCCAGACGGGAGAAAAGCATATATCCCTCCCTCACTTCTTATCAATATTGCGGATCAGGTACTTGGCATCAATCCATAAATTGCGGAATCCTGCGGCGACACCGAAGACGAAGCCAATGGCGGAACACCAGGGAAAGGTTTCCAGCCATCTGTCGCAGGCGTAGCCCAGACCTGATCCCACAATGATGCCAGATATCAGATGGAGTCCCATGACGCTGGCGCGGCTGAGAGCGTCAAACATTGCGCTGTTGTCCTGAATTTTTTTTGCCATGGCGATGAATCCCTATTTTTGTCTTTGGGGCGCGGCTTTTTCGTTAAACAAAAGAGGAAGGTCTGCTGGAGTATCTGGCAGAGGATACCGATTCATTTCCTCGATGATCAGATGGGTGATGTCCGCACGCTTGTCATACGCGACAGCGGAATCTGCACTGACGATAATGGTATATCCGTATCGTTTGCGGCAAACTTCAATGGCATGGCGTGCCTGCTCATTCATGCTTGCGGAGATTTTTTGCTGTTCCTGTTCAATGACAGCCTGGTATTCCTGGAATTGTTTTTGAAAAAGTTCTCCGGCTGCCTCATAATTTGAGGCTCTTTCCAGAGTTTGTCGAGCCTGTTCGCTTTTTTTCTTCACTTCCTTTTCCAGCCGTTGCAGATAAGCGATGGCAGCGCGTCCGGAGTTGCTTTCTTGAAAAAGGCGGGACGGATCCACCACGGCAACTTTATTGCAGCCGACTATGACGGGAAAAGAAAGCAGCAGGATACAGACGGCAATGAAACGTTTCATGAGATCATTTCCTGATCAGCGATTCGGATCGGCTTGACATTGCCGTCGAAAGGCACTGTCTTAGAAAGGGGAAGGAGACAGGAAAAACGTTCTTTGGATGCAAGAACACGATTCATATAGCGGCGAGTTTCCGCATACGGCATATCCCGACGCAATTTCTCCAGAACTTTTTGCGAAGACATGCCGTTGATTTTGCGGATCGCTTCCCGGGGCGATGCAGCAAAAGTTCGCATCAGGGGAGCTGTTCCGCCGTTATATGCCGCGATAGCGCAGTATTCGCGGGAAACGGGATTGCGGATATCCTGGAGATATCGTTTCTGTAAAAGCCTGAAATAGGCCGCTCCGTAGCGGATATTGGTGTCAGGATGAAAGAGTCTGTCCGAGGTTAGAGGCTGACTGTAACCAAGCCACTGATGGACTTCATCTCCTGCTGTTTCCGGGACGATCTGCATCAGTCCATGAGCGGATTTGCGACTTACTAGAGTTGGATTGAAATCGCTTTCCGTGTGAATCATCGCCAGCATAAGGTCGGGAGAGACCTGATAGATATCCCCCCAATGAATGGCAGACAGCAGATATTTTTCCGCCTTGGCGCGGGTCTTTTGGGAAAAATTCAGCGCAATCAGAGTGTTGCGTATGGTTTTACGAAAATCGTCCCTTGCGTCCGGATCTATTTCATAACGCATGGAAATTCTGTTCCAGCGCAGGATATCCTGATTCTGCCGCATCGGCGCGTCTTTCAGCGTGGCTGATGCCAGCAAATGGGATTTTTTCTCTCGGGAAAAATTCGTCTGTTCCGGTCTGCGGAAAAGAAAAGATTCGGAAGTTTGATCATTTTGGGAAAAAGCACCGGCAAGGTTTCGCCGGATGCCATGGGAATCGGAAATATAGAGAGGAGAAGTGCGGCGGCTTCGGAAGCTTTGCAGGGCGCAGGATGGAAGGAATGTTTTTTCAGCAAAATCCCTCAGTGTGTTTTCATCAGCGTAAAAACGGGAAACAATTTCAGGAGTGGAAAAGGTACTGCAAGTTTGCAGAGGGGCAAAAGCCAAATCAATACAGAGAACTCCGGCCAGGGAAATGATCGCGATAATCCCTGTTTTTTTCATACGCTCCAGCCTGTTTAATGTTTCGGGATCCCGCCGAATTGAGGCGGGAACAGCGCGTATGCGCGCATGTCGGCCAGCCAAACCGGGGGAGTTTTGGACTCGATCCGGGATGCCGGAAGTCCGTCGTCTCCTTCGAAGACACGGGCAAGCATCTGAGCCTTGCTCTCCCCGCACACAGAAAAAAAGCAATGAGATGATACACTAAACACGCAGGGAAGCAATGTCAAGCGCACTCTTTCTGCAGGATTTTGTGCAATATATTCAGGGGCATGCGCAATACCTACAGCATGTTCCCGATCGTCAAGAAGCGGAGAATCCGGGAAAAGCGATGCCGTATGGCCATCCGATCCCATACCGAGAAGGACCGCATCAAAGCCACTTTCCGTTCGTGTCAGATTGAGTCGGCGGAGCAGATTTTCATAGCGCATGGCAGCCTGTTCAGGAGAGTCGTCGATATCTGTCCACATCGGATGCAGGGCGTATACGGGAACGTGGTCGAGCAGAAGCCGCCGTGCCGTTCCGGCATTGCTGGCGTCCTGGTTTTGTGGCACACAGCGTTCGTCAGCCCAGAATATTTCCGTACGGCTCCAATCTATGCGGTTTCTCCAGATGTCGGAGACCAGCAGACGGAACAGAGTTTTCGGTGTGCTGCCTCCGGACAGTGCTACGCGAAACAGACCATGACTGCTGATGGCCTGTTCAGAAAGCCGTTTCAGCTCGGCTGCCAATGCTTCTGCCACAGCTAGCTCATGAGAAAATAAACGCAGAACAGGCATTGTCTTTTCTCCAGATTACGCTTCAGAATTTTCTGGTTCGTGTGCAGAATTTTCCTTTTTTGCGTTTCCTCTCAGAGAAATGGGTACGGAATCGCATTCTTTCAAATGGACATCAAGCTGAGGAAACGCCATTTCAATGCCGTGTTCCGTAAAAGAACGTTCAATCGCTACGCGAAGATCCGCAGTAATGGCAAGAGCTATAGAGATATCCTTGACCCAGAACAGCAGACTGAAATCCAGTGAACTGGCACCGAAATCTTTGAAAAGAACCTGGGGTTCAGGATACATGAGAATGCGCTGATGTTTTTTAGCCGCGTTGATAAGAAGATCGATGACCAGAGCAACATCGCTGCCGTACGCAACGCCGACATTCAGTTCCCGCCTCACGGAACGGCCGTTTCTGGTCCAGTTAGTCAGCCTTCCGGAGAGAAATTCTGCATTGGGAATGAAGGTCAGTGCTCCATCAGCTGTTTCAACCATAGTTGATCGGATACTGATGCGGCGTACGGTACCGATTTTTCCGGATCCGAGTTCAATAACGTCGCCTTCTCGGAGAATTTGACCGAAGATAACCAGTAGACCGCTTATGAAGTTATTGATGATATTCTGCATGCCGAAACCGATGCCCACAGAAAGGCCGCCAGCAACCATAGCGAAGTTTTCAATGCCGACGCCCAGCGCGTTGAGAGCATACAGGCCGAACAGACCCCAGATGAGATAGGAAAGCAGAGTCTGAATGGGGCTGACCAGATTTTTATCAAATTTAAGGCTGCGGTTGGGAAGTTCGGCAATAAAAGAATGTCCGACACGCGTGACGGAACGGGTGATGTAAAAGGCGCTGAAGATAAACAGAATCTGCAAAAAGTCGACCGTTGATTCTCCGATATTGAAATTCAGCCCTGCAACTTGATCGAGCAGATATTCTCCTCCCGGGTATGCTAAAAGCCACAGAGCTGTAGCAGCAGTAGCGGCGATCAGAATGATGGGCATGGCGATTGCCAGCAGAAAGCCGAACCATAAAGTCAGAAGTCCTTTTTTGGGCAGACAGTCAATGAACAGATTGATGACTTTCATCAACCCAATGGCCTGCTGGATGCAGACGGCTATGGCAACGTAGCTCATGGCCATAAGGATTGAAAGCCGTCCCCATCCCATACAGGTCATAATGCCGGAGATAACCAGAATAATCGTATGGCATGCAACGATATGGGATACAAGAGGGAAGGGGGTTGAGCGTGTCTTGCGCTTCAATACACTGTGCGTAATGCTGATACCCAGGATAAGAAGCCATCCTGCGCTGAGCATGAGAGGTGGCAGATCGAACAGCAGCAAAAGGAGTCCTCCTACCAGCGGAGCGAAAAGCGGCAGGAAAGGAGAATGGCTTTTCAAATCCTTCCGTTCAAACGTATACAGATCCCATGCTAAAGCCATTTGCCCCAGACTGAGCACCACTGTGCCGGCAACGGCAATGACGTGATAAGACGCTCCAGATGGCTGCCATGCGGCAAAATGCATGGCGATTCCTGTTGAAAACCAGATAAAGCTGTTGATAGTCAGCTGAAGCCAGCCTGATTTGATGGGTTCTTCCTGTTTATTCGCCCACATTCTGGAGCAGATGCTCAGAATCTGGAGTGGCACGAGAAGAATCAGAAAACGTCCTAGAACCGCCTTCCATCCCTGAACCGTTAAAGGCAGTTCTGAGGTCATGCGAAGCATGAACGCTTCCTGCGTAGCAATGACGTTTTTTCGTATGGTATCCAGACTGATATGTCCAAGAAGATCCTGCTCTCTGTCCAGGTAATATTCTTCCCAGAGTTTCGGCAGTTCGTTATACAGTCCCCCGATCGTCTTCTCAATATGCTGATCCTGTCTTTGAGCCTGCCTGAGTATGCGATCGATTCGGCCTGAGAGCGTCTTGATATCCCGTACAATACTGTCTACATCCCGTAGAAAGGCATCCAGTTCGCTCGAATGGGCACCGGCTTCGAAAGAGGAAGCGTTTTTCAACTCCATAAGTTCTGCGGCACTGTCCTTAAGTGACTGAGCAATGGATGACAGAGGAGCAATGGAATCGTGCAGACTGTCATCCAGGCGGATGAGGCGCATGCGGATGACGGAGAGCTTGAGCGGATTGTTTTGGCTCATGCGGGAAATACTCATCAGGGAGCGATATTCTGTTTCAATCGCCTCGCTTTGAGCGTTGAGTTTTTTCGTCTCCTGCGGAATGATCTGATTGATGGCACTCAGCTTTTTTTTGACCTCTGTCAATTCCTCAATTTTATTTTGCAGCATCAGATTCCAAACGGTATCGACAGCCTCTTGAGAAGCTATCTGGACTTCCTGTTTTTTCTGATCTTCGGGAATTGAAGAGTCGTTTTCTGCATAGCATAGATTGACATTCAGACAGAGAATGAGAAGTAGAATAAGATATGGCATAGTTTGAAACTTCCAGAGACGGTATTCAATCGTCAGCTAATTTTTTTCCACATCATAGCGGCGCAGCTTATTATGAAGCGTGGCTCGGGTAATCCCCAACAAGCGGGCCGTTTCGCTCTTATTGTCACCAGTTTTCTGCAGCGTCCGCAGAATAGCGTTCCGTTCGATTTCCTCCAGAGTCATAGCCTCTTCGGAAATTGAAGCTGTGCTGGTAGAAACGCTTTTGGAAGAAGATGTCAAGGACAAAGGAAGTTCTCGTTGGGTAATGAAATCCCCAAGGCAGAGAATAACAGCCCTCTCCATAGCATTTTCGAGTTCACGCACGTTTCCCGGCCAGTCATAATGGGTGAGCAGATCCATGCATTGAGGAGAAATGCCCTTGATATTTTTTTGATTGGCTTTTGCGAATTTTTCTATGAAATATTTTGACAGAACCGGAATATCCTCACGCCGCTCTCTGAGCGGAGGAACTTCGATGCCGATGACATTGAGGCGGTAATACAGATCTTCTCGAAAATGTCCGGCTTCGACTTCCTTGAGCAGGTCTCTGTTTGTGGCCGCAATGACGCGAACATCCGTCATTAACGGCACATCGCTTCCGACACGCTGAATTTCTCCAGATTGGAGAGCTCTGAGAAGCTTGGGCTGAATTTGGAGCGGCACTTCTCCGATCTCATCGAGAAAGATTGTTCCTCCATCGGCCTGCTTGAATCGTCCCTCTCTGTGGCGATCTGCACCGGTAAAGGCGCCTTTTTCGTGCCCGAACAGTTCGGATTCCAGCAGAGACTCTGAAAGAGCTGCGCAATTTACGGTCACAAAGGGCTTGTCCCTGCGAAGCCCTGCACGCTGAATGGCTTTGGCGACGCATTCCTTGCCTGTGCCAGATTCTCCGGTAATCAGAACGGTTGCCTCTGAAGGCGCAACTGTTTGAATAAGTGCCAGCAGATCCCTCATCTTTTCACTTCGTCCAATGAAATTTTCTGGCTGGTTCAGCCAAAGTCGTTCTCGAAGTTCCCTGTTTTCCAGGGCAAGACGGGTATGGTCGAGAGCTCTTTCCAACGTAAGATGCAGCAGGTCAAAATCAAGGGGCTTTTCGAGATAATCGTAGGCTCCGAGCCGAAGTGCCGCAACGGCTGTCTCAACAGACTGCCAGGCCGTCATGACCAGAACGGGAATGGCAGGGTTGATGGAAAAAATATTCCGTATGGCTGTAATACCGTCGACTCTCCTCATACGGATGTCGCATAAAATGGCATCATATGGCTTCTTCTGAACTTTTTCGACAGCCGTATCTCCATCGTCAGCTTCTTCCGTGGCATAGCCCCACCCACGGAGAACTGTAGTCAGCATTCCCCGGTGCGCTTCATCATCATCAACTATCAAAATAACCGCAGGCATCTGTTAGCCCTCCATATGGGTCGCATTCAGCGGCAGAGAAATATGGAACAGGGAGCCTATGCCAGGTTCTGAGGCTACTGAAATGGATCCTTCATGTGCGGCAATGATTTTGTGCACAACGGCAAGGCCCAGACCTGTTCCGTCTCCCTTTGTCGTAAAATAAGGCTCAAAAATATGATCAAGCACTTCGGGATTCATTCCCATGCCCGTGTCCTGAACTTCGCAGAAAAAATCGTGGCCTTCGAGGCCAAGCGTGATCAGCAGATTGCCTCCTTCTTTCATCGCTTCGAGTGCGTTGAGGCAGAGATTCAGAAGCACTTGACGGAAGCGATCGCAGTCCACCAGAACAGCCGGAAGATTTTCCGGAGCGTTGAGCTGGACAGCCACGCCCCGTGTTTCCACATCTCTTTGAATCAGTCTCAAAACATCCTGGCAGATTTGCAGGACATTGACCGGCCTTTTATTGAGAATGGTCGGTCTTGCAAGACCAATCAGATCGCTGACACAGCGGTTGAGCCGATCGACTTCGCGGATCATGACTTCAGCGGCTTCCCTGTCGGAACTGCCTCTCTGAAATTTTCCGCAGAAATAGACGGCGTATCCCTTAATTGAACTGAGCGGATTTCTGAGTTCATGTGCGACGCCTGCCGCCAGATTGCCGACCGCCGCAAGTTTTTCATTTCGCCGAATTTCCTCTTCCAGACGTCTGACTTCGGTTAAATCCCGAAAAAAGAGCAGCGTACCGATTCTGTTGTGATTGTTATCGCGAATATGACCGCCTCGCACGCTGATGAATTTGTTCTTTTCTCCATCTTTGATACGGATTTCCGTATCCGGGATGGACGCAGAGCTGAACAGCTTTCGAAGAGTGTGCAGCACATTTGGGGGCAGGATATGATCAAGAGTCTGTCCTGTATAAAAATCATACCGTCCCGGCAGGGAAAACAGATTCAGAGCGGCACTGTTCACCCGTGTGACCATGCCTTCATTGTCAAGAATAATTAAGCCGTCGGACAGCGTTGACGCGAGTTCCTGAGCAATTTTTTCGGCAATCTGCTGACTGTGCCGGGAGGCTCTGAAGCGTTCGATACCATGCAGAAACAGAAGCGCAAGGATGCCTGCAAGGACAGTGCTGCCGCTGAATAGCAAAGCTCTCTGCAGACTTTTTTTCTGAGAGGTAATGATGGGAGTCATATCCAGGCCAAGAAATACTGAAGGAAGACGTCCCTGAAATTCCGTTTGCAGAACGGGAGGCAGAGCACTGCGAATGTTTTTCAGACTGTGCCAGCCGGGATGAAACAAACCGTAGACCAAAAATGTTCGGAGACCGTCAGTCATGACAATTTTCCATGCCGGATCCTCAGTCGGGACGAGGCAGTCTCTTGAACCGGTAGCATCGGGCAGCGCATAATCAATCATCAGCTTTTTGCCAATGCGTTCCGTATCGCTGTGAGCGATGATAGTGCCATCAGGCATGGTGACGGCAATGAACTGAACATCGGTTCGTGAAGCCATTTCTTCCACAAGATATTGCAGTCTCAGCCCTGCTTTGGATCTCACGCCTGAACGCACTCCGCTTTCCAAAGCGGAAATCAGAGCGGAACCTTTTTCCGCAAGGATTCTTTCCACATCTGTTTGGGTGTTGTCTATGGACAGAGCTGTAACAAGAAAAACGACCAAAACCAGAATACAGACAGCTCCGACGGTTGTAATCAGGGAATTGCCTTTTTGTTCGTGGAATTTCAGCATCTGAACAGGTGCCATACGGATCTCTGCAGGGAATATGGTGAAAGAAAGATTATTTTTTTGACAGAAAATTGATGTAATGGATATTTTTTTGACATATTTTGAAAAAAATGTCTAATTTTTTAACATTTTGAAAGAGATAGTTTTTTTTATTTTTTTATAACATATTGATAATAAAGGATTTTTATATTTTAGCATGAAAAATGCTTAAAATATAACGTCAACACGTTTTTTATAACAGGTCGCAAGACGATCAATTGAGGAAAAATCATGCGTGCATTGAATAAAGGTATGATTTCCCTGACAGCAGCCGCTCTGCTTGTTGCCGGATCATTCAGCTTTTCCGGCAACTGTGTGGCCGGTGATGAAGAAGCTGTCGAACAGCAGGAAACGATGCTTGAAAAATCAAACAAGCTGAACAGAGATCAAAAGGAAAAATTGCAGGCAATCCTCAAAGAACGCCGCAATAAGCTTCGTCCCATAATGCATGATCTTGACGTAAAAACTTTGCAGCTGAGAACATATGGTACAACGCCTCAGGCGGATCCTGCCATCATCGGAAAAATGGCTGAAGAAGTGGTGACATTGCGTGAAAAGGCACGTTCGATTCGTCGCGAAGCTGCAGACAAGATCCATCGCGAACTCGGCATTTCCCTGATTGATCATCCCAAACGGGGAGATGGACGAAGAGGTGCGGATCCTTATCAGGGATGTCCGGCGGTTCCTCCCTGTTATGACATCCATTCTGATGAAGCAAGGCAATAGACTCTTCTAAACTATATAGCTTCGGATGGGGCTCGCCTCCTCCTGCTTCCATCCATCATTTTTTCTGCCTGAATCGGTATGCGGTATCCGATAAGGCGCAGACATGGATATGTTTCCTCCACAGCCGGACATCCGGGGGTGTCCGGCTTTCTCCAAGCTTCCCAGAGAGAGGGGCGGTTCGAATGGTTCGAATCCGCCCCTCTCTCGTTCTGCCAATCAGAAATGACTGACACAGCATAAAAGAAGAGCCGTCCAGATTTGGACGGCTCTTCAATCAATTCAAACTCCGAAGAGTTTCTGAACGATGCGAACTAGAAGGAGTAGCGCAGGTTCAGAGCAGCACGGTAGTTGTTCTTCCGGATGCTGTCAACATAGGCGGAACCCCATGTGCCGTCATCCAGATTCAGGTGAACGTAACCGATTTCGGTGATCAGGGTCAGATTCTTGTAAATCTTGTACTGAGTATCGAAGTTCACTTCGATCGCGTTATCTTCTTCGGTCAGATAGAGACCGTTGCGTTCACCCAGTCCGACTCCACTGGACATCAGAGCGATGGGAGCCATTTCCTTGTCGTTGGTACCCTGCATGTACACAACGCGCAGCGTGGACTTCAGATCGTCGATGAAGGAAATATCTTTCAGCTGCAGACCGATACCCCAAGTGCCAACGAGCGTACGGTTGATGGCGGCAGTGGTGGAAATAGCGTAGTTGCCGTCAAAGCCGTAGGTGGTCATCCAGGAGGAGCCATGCAGCGTAGGCATACGTTCGGAACCGTTATACGGATCGTCGTCATCACCGGAGGCATACCAGAAGATCAGGCCGGGGGTCATGTAGTCGAGCTTGTATTCAGCGACGCCTTCGATCAGCCAGCCGTCACGCTTCAGATCCATACCGTTATTGATCTCATTCAGGTTCACATTACCGTAGTTGAGATCAAGAGCAAGGCGGAAGGGATCAAACAGGGTCATTTCGGCAGTGGCACCAGCCCACAGACCATGACCATGATGATTGCGGCTCAGAGCAGGCATTGCGCCGATCGGCATAAGATCGTTTTTAACATAGCTGGTGGTGGAAGTGGTGTTGCCCATGGAGTCACGGCCGATCACAGCACCCATGAACCACGGAGTCACTTTGAATCCGTCGAACTGCATGGGAACGGTGAAGCCGAACAGATCGAGCGTATCGGAAATATTGCGGGTCACCGCAACGTCGGATCCGTTGTCATTGGCAGGACGCATCCAGAAAGCGGTCAGGCCGAAGTTTTCATTGAAATCATAGGACAGAGTGATGCCGGCTGCGTCAGCAGGACCACCGATGACGTTGTGTTCAGCAACGACAAAGTTGGGGAGTTTCCAGGGCTGGAGACCCATGCGAACCTTCACATCGGTTTCCGGGATAACCCAGTCGATGTAGGAATAACGGACTTCGACGATCTTGCCGTCGGTGCCCATCTGGCCGCCCTCAGATTTCTTACCCCAGTTCGTGTCACCCATTTCGAAGAAGACGACGCCCTTCAGGTTCTCAGAGGCGATGAAATCCACCTGAGTACGCAGACGCTGCTTAGCGTGGAAGTTGTCGACGTCAGCTCCCTTTCTCAGATTGGTGGCATATTCAAACGTAAAGTCCCACATGCCCTTGACCTTAATATCAGTAGCCTGGGACATGGAGGCGGCACCCATAACGAGACCGGCAGCAAGAAGTAACGTAACGATACGCTTCATAGCTTTTTCCTTCCTTCTGAAAATTCGGCAAATAATAAAATATTCGCCTTGTTTCGCCCACAATGGCATAGCTGATAGAAAAAATCAAGCGATCGGTAAAAATTTTTTGTCGGGATGTACAAAAAAATTTTTGCTGACAAGCTTACGGAAGGTTGGGCTGTGTCTCTGGCTGTTTATAATATGGTTATGGTTATGAATATGAATCCGGTTTTTATATTAAATTAATGTCATAAAGAGCGGAGTCGTGTTGCGAACTCCGCTCTTTGCGGAAATAGCCGGTCTTTCCGGTGTTAGAACGAGTAGCGCAGGTTGAAAGCGGCGCGGTAGTTGTTCTTGCGGATGCTGTCTACGACGCTGTCGGTCCAGGTGTCTCTCTTAAGATTCAGATGGATATAGCCGAGTTCGACAACGGCGGTCAGATTGTCGTAAATCTTGTATTCCGTGTCGAAGTTGGCTTCGATAGCGTAGTCTCCGCGAGTCAGATAGAAGCCGTCAGTACGATTGCCGTCGATGGGATCCAGAACGATGGAAGCCATAGCCTTGCTGTTCGTGCCGCGATAATAGCCAATCTGGAAGATATGAGACATATCATCGATGAAGGAAATGTCTTTCGCTCTGGCGAGAACACCCCAGGTGCCAATGAGATTGTTGCCCAGGAAGTCGCAGACGGAGAGTGAGTAGTCGCCGTCAAAGCCGTACGATGTCAAAATGCTGGAACCGTGTACGGAAGGCATGCGTTCGGAACCGTCATACGGATTGCTGTCATCACCGGAGGAATACCAGGCCACGATGCCGGGAGTCATGAAATCGAGCTTGTATTCGGCCACGCCTTCAATCAGCCAGCCGCTGCGTTTCAGATCCATGCCGGTGGAGGATTCTTCATTCAGATTGACCGCGCCGTAGTTGAAGTCAAGAGCCACACGGAAGGGATCGAATGCTGTCAGTTCGGCAGTGGCGCCGGCCCACAGTCCGTGGCCGTGCTTGTTGCGGCTCAGAGAAGGATCGGCTCCGGCAGGCAGAAGATCGTTGGCGACATAGCCGGTGGTGGAGTCATTGGTGCCAAGAGAGTCACGTCCAATCACAGCGCCCATGAACCAGGGGGTCACCTTGAATCCGTCGAACTGCATGGGAACAGTGAAGCCAAAGAGATCAAGCGTATCGGAGATATTGGTGCGGGTTACCGCGACATCAGAACCGTTGTCGTTGGCAGGACGAGCCCAGAAAGCTGTCAGTCCGAAGTTTTCATTGAAGTCATAGGACAGGACGACAGCGGCCGTATCGGCAGGACCGCCCATGACGTTGTTTTCACCGTCAACAAAGTTGGGAAGGGTAAGCGGCTGGAGACCCATGCGAACCTTGACGTCGGTTTCCGGAATAACCCAGTCAACATAGGAATAACGGACTTCGACGATTTTGCCGTCGGTGCCCATCTGTCCGCCTGAAGCCTTTTCACCCCAAGTCGTGTTGCCCATTTCCAGGAAGACAACGCCTTTCAGATTTTCAGAGGCGATGATATCGATTTGCGTGCGGAGACGCTGAATAGCGTGGAAGTTATCGGCATCATCACCCTTTCTCGGATTGGTGGCATATTCGAACGTGAAGTCCCACATGCCTGAAGCCTTAATATCCACAGCCTGGGAGGCAGAAGAGGCGCCCATTACGAGGCCTGCAGCAAGAAGAAGAGTCACAATACGTTTCATGGAAACTATCCCCATTTGAATTTTGGAAAGAGGCCAAGCGCCTATTTCTGTGGTGTTTGAAAATAATTATCATTTTCAACGACTTTATTTTTAAGATATTCTTTCTGAAAAAGCAAGCTTTTTCGTAAAAAAATTTTTACTTTTGTTTTTTCTGATTTTCAGCTGCTGCGATTGGTGAGTTTTTGCAGATTGATCCGGATTATGCAAGCAGACTTTTTTCTTTGATTCAAGGAATGAAGTTGTGTAGCATTGCCGATGAGCGACATATTCTGCCCTCGTTTCATCAGGAATGATTCGCGATTCTTCTGAAACTGGGAAATGCGTCTTTACCACGTTATTTTTTGAACATTTGAACACAGGAATAACAGATATGGGGTTCTTTTCAGCTTTTAAGAAACTTTGGTCGGGCAAAAGTGACAACGTCAACGAAGCGGTGGAGCCATCTGCTGTTCAATCTCCTGAAGAAAAAGAATCATCTGGTGAGCCATCTGAATCTCTCTCCGGCGAAAATGCGTCTGAGGATTCGGAGCAGCCTGACAACGTTGACGAAACGGATCTGAAGCCGCTGGTTTCGGATCTATCAACGCTTATTGAGGTGGAAAATGCTGCGCTGAAGCAGAATCTGAATAATATGCCGGAAGAAATGGAATCTGACAGTTCCGCTTCGGCTGACACGATATCCGGACCGGATGCTCTTGCAAAACCGGAATGCTTTCCGGAACCGGACTTTTCGAGGCATCTCGAAACATCCGATGCTCAGGCAGAGGCTGAGCAAAAAGCCGATGAGGATGATGTCATCGATTTGATGATGTTTGCTGAAAATGAAGAGAAGCCGGAAACTTCGCCAGAAGAATCCGATTCAGACAGGATCATTCCAGAAATTACCGATGCGGTACAGCAGGAAGAGAAGAAACTGGAAGCATCTCTTCCGGATATGGAAGATATAGCTGAGACGGAAGCTCTGCTTCATCAGGAAACCGAAACGATTGCAGAGTCCGAGGCAGAAACGCCGGAAGAGCGGAGTCCTGTTTCGTCCGAAATTCAGGAGACTGAGGCTTCCCTGTCAGCTGTGGAAGAAGATATTGTGGATTTGACGGAACTTGCGGAACCTGAACCGGCACTCCAAGCAGTGCATGACGCTTCCTGGACGCGTCCGAAACCGTCAGCCCACGACTGGAAAGCGGAGATCCTGCCCCAACTGCGCAATGCCGAACCGAAGCTGTCAGTCTGGCTCGGCATCTGTCTTGAAGGACTGGGAGAAAACGCCGTGGCCGGAGAAGCGCTATGGGAGCGTATTCGTTTTCTGCTGGTTTCTCTGGGCGCGCCTGCTGATGAATCGGATCGCTTTGTCGAGGATTTTGCCCGATGGGCTGAACGCATGGAATATGAAGCTTTGGCGGATTTTCGTTCAGAACTTCAATATCGGCTGGCCATTGCTCTGGATTTGGAAGATGAGGAAGATGAGCGCAGCCGTCTGTTCCTGAAACTTCAGGAAGGATTGAGCCGCACCAGAGAGCATCTTGGACGGAGTTTGACCGCTTTATTCGCCGGCCATGACAGCCTGTCAGAGTCTTTCTGGGAAGAATTGGAAGAAGTCTTTATCATGGGCGACATGGGCGTGGAAACGTCTATGGAACTGGTGAAACGCCTGAAGGCACGTGCGGGCAAGGCGCATATGGCATCCCCTGAGGATTTGCGTCCGGCTCTGGCTGAGGAACTGCGCGAGATATTCCGGGCTTCGCGGAAAGTCGTGGCTGTCAATCCTCCGGAAGTTGTCCTGGTGATCGGCGTCAACGGCGTCGGCAAGACAACGACCATAGCCAAACTTGCCTACAGAGCGCGTATGCAGGGGAAGAAAGTCCTGCTGGCGGCTGCGGATACCTTCCGTGCTGCTGCTGTGGAACAGCTTCGCATCTGGGCGGATCGCACTGGATCCGGATTTCATTCCAAGGGACAGGATGCAGATCCTGCGGCTGTGGCCTGGGAAGCGATGGATATCGCCGTAAAAGAGGGATATGATGTCGTGTTTGTGGATACGGCTGGGCGGCTTCATACCAAGGATAACCTCATGGCAGAGCTTTCGAAGATTCGGAATGTTCTTGGCCGCAAATGTCCCGGAGCGCCGCACCGCAGTGTCCTTGTTGTGGATGCCACGACAGGCCAGAACGCATTGCAGCAGACCAAAATTTTCAAGGAAGCTGCGGGCGTGGATGAAATTATTCTGACGAAGCTGGACGGGACAGCCAAGGGCGGTATCGCTGTGGCCATCGCTCTGCGTTTCGGTTTGACTATTTCTTTCGTTGGTCTCGGTGAAAAAGTTGAAGATCTGCGTCCTTTTGACGGTGATGATTTCTCCCGGGCTCTGCTTGGTCTGGACGCCTAGCGCATGGAGGGAACAATGCGCTTGTCAGATGTGATAGAGAGGGCTTCGGGACGTCTTCCTGCCGATTTGCTGATTCGAAATGTACGGCTCGTCGATGTGTTCAGCGGGACGATTCGCAGAGAAAGCGTACGCATCGGATGCGGGATTTTTCTGGGATTCGGAGAAGGAGAAAGCGAAGCCGTTTTCGATGCGGAAGGGCTGTACATGACGCCTGGTCTGATTGACGCGCATATTCATATCGAATCAACTTTGCTGGATCCCGTACGGTTTGCGTCGCTGGTTTTGCCGCGAGGCACGACATCGGTCATCGCGGATCCGCATGAAATCGCCAACGTATGCGGTCTGGACGGCATTCGCTACATGATAAATGCCTGCCGGGATCTGCCCCTGCATACGTTTTTCATGCTTCCTTCTTGTGTGCCGGCTGCTCCCTTCGAACATGCCGGAGCTGTGCTGGACAGCAGGGATCTGGAAGCGCTTATCGAGGATCCATCGGTGCTTGGTCTGGCGGAAATGATGAATTTTCCAGGCGTGATCAACGGAGATCCCGCTGTCCTGTCGAAAATTGAACTGGCACGGAAATATGGCAAGCTGACAGATGGACATGCCCCAGGTCTGAGGGGAAACGGTCTGGATGCGTATGCCGCTGCCGGCATCATTTCTGATCATGAATGTTGTTATCCTGATGAAATGCGTGAGAAGATTGCCCGGGGCATGTATGTTCTGATTCGGGAGGGAACGGCTGCGAAAAATCTTCGTGAGCTTCTTCCGGAAGTGACTGCAGACAATGCGCGCCGATGCGCCTTTTGCTGTGACGATCGCAGTGTGTACGATCTCCTCTGCGACGGGAATATTGATGCCATTCTGCGCAAGGCTGTTGCGCTTGGTCTGGATCCTGTTCGCGCTGTGACGATGGCGACACTGAATGCAGCGGAATGCTTCCGGATTCCCCGTAAAGGCGCTATTGCGCCGGGGTGGGATGCGGATTTCGTTTTGATGGAAGATCTCAAATCGTTCAGAGCTGTTCATGTTTATTCCTGTGGATGCAGGATAACGGAGGATTGTTATCGGACGGAGGACGTTTCTGATTTGGCTTCCGTTTTCATGAAACCGATCAGCGAACAGGATTTTGTTCTCACCGTTGCAGAAGAAAAGGCCAGAGTTATCGGTATTGAAGGGCACAGTATTACTACAAAGTCGCTTGAGATGCCCATAAGAAAACGGGAAAATGGACTGTTTTGTTGTGAGGATAATCCCGGACTATCCAAACTGGCTGTTTTTGAACGGCATAAGGCGACAGGTTTGAGGGGGCTCGGCATTGTCAGCGGATATGGCATCTGCGGCGGTGCCGTCGCGACGACTATCGCGCACGATTCGCATAATGTTGTCGTAATAGGAGATAACGACGCCGACATGCTTCTGGCGGTTCAGCGTATACAGCACATTGGGGGAGGTCTGGTCATAACGGCAGGAGGCAAAACTGTTGGAGAGCTGCCGTTGCCTGTCGGCGGACTGATGACGTCTTCTTTGACGCCGACGGAGATCAGCGCGACGCTGTCCAGAATGACGCAGTATGCGCACGATCATTTGAGAATCCCGGAAGATGTGCATCCGTTTATGACATTGAGCTTCCTGACACTGCCGGTTATTCCGGAATTGAAACTTACGGATCAGGGACTTTTTGATGTTGGAGCATTTCGTTTTGTGCCCATAGGCAAGGAGGATTAGCTGCATGCCGAAGCTTTTGCCCGGAACTTCGCCCGAAACAGAGTTTTACGGAATTACTGATTCCGGACTTTCGCTCGGGCGTCCTGTCGATGAAGTTGTCAGAGCTTTGCTGAATGCGGGCGTCCGCATCATTCAGTATCGTGAAAAGGAAAAAAAAGCCGGAGAGATGCTGCGGGAGTGTTTGAAAATCCGCAAGCTGACTCTGGAATATGGCGCATGCTTTATTGTCAATGATTATGTGGATATCGCGATGCTGTGCAGGGCTGATGGCGTGCACGTGGGGCAGGAGGATCTGCCTGTTGAGGAAGTTCGTCGTCTGGTGGGCGATTCCATGATTATCGGCCAGTCCACACATTCTCCTGAACAGGCCGAAGCCGCGCTGCAAGCCGGAGCAGATTATATTGGTGTAGGTCCGCTTTTCCCGACAAAGACAAAAAAAGATGTCTGCCAGCCGGTAACGCTGTCCTATCTGGACTGGGCAGCGGCACACAGCAGACTGCCTTTTGTCGCTATCGGAGGCATTAAGCGACATAATATCGCTGAAGTGCGGGCTCATGGAGCGAAATGCGCCTGTCTGGTCTCGGAGTTCGTCGGAGCAGAAGATATCGGAAGGCGCGTTGAGGAAGTGAGGTCTTTGTGGCGAAGCGCGCAATAGGCCTGATGACGGCAATCCTGCTGTCAGTCTGCTGTACGGCGTCAGCTGTTTCAGATTGGAGGGATATGCCGGCTGGAGCCCGCATTGCCTACATCGGCATTCACGGAGGAACGGTGCCGGTGAGTTTGCTGGCTGCTGGAGATGGGGAACCCATGATCGCGCTGGTCGGTCTGACCGGCAATGATTTCGTCCGATATTTGCGCAGTCGCGGGGAACTTCAGGAAACCATCACGCTTCCAGACGATAGATTGAGGCAAAGACCAGACAGGAATCCTGTGTATGAAACAGATGTGAAAACTTTGCCGACAGGCGTTTCTTTAAAAGCCGGTTCCGAAGCTGGAGATATTCCGGTTATTTACGCTACTGGAGATGCTTTTGAGGAAATGAGTCTGCTGCCTTCGACCTGGGAGCCTTTTGGCCTGACCGAACGGGCACTTTCTTCTGAAGGAGCTGTGAAGATTCTGTCTGCCTCAAAACGCGGGAAAAGAAATTTTCGGACTGCCCGATCCCGGACTAACGCGGTACACGGTGCTGAACAATGAAATTTGTACGGATGTATACGGATGGATCCTGTCTTGGCAATCCGGGAAACGGCGGATGGTGCGCTATCCTCCGCTGCGGTGATCATGAGAAGCTTTTGAGCGGAGGGTTTCTGAGGACAACGAACAACAGAATGGAACTTCTTGCCGCTGTCAGAGGTCTGGAAGCTCTCAAAGAGCCCTGCGAGGTGGAAATTTTCACCGATTCCCGATATCTGCGCGATGCCATAGAAAAAAAATGGCTGCAGCGCTGGAAGAAAAACGGATGGAAGACATCTGGCAGGAAAGCCGTGAAAAATCAGGATCTTTGGCTTCTGCTCGATCAGCTTGCCGCGCGGCATACTGTACGCTTTCAATGGATTCGGGGTCACAGCGGACATCCGGAAAACGAACGCTGCGATGAAGCAGCCAGAAACGCAGCCTCCGGCCTGGGTCTTCAAAATGACCCGGGGTACGCAAGGGAATAGTTCTTGCTTTTTTTCATGGACTTTGCTAGGTTACAGCGCTTGCTTCGAAAGAGCAAAAAAAGTGGCTTTGGAGGCTGTAATGGAAAACATTGAAAAGCACGGCATGGACTCTGATAACATGGATTTTGCCAGTGCCCTGGAAGAATATCTGACTACCGATACAAATGAGCTCGAAGAGGGCACTATTGTAAAGGGAACTGTTGTTCGCATTGATGACGACAATATCCTGGTAGATGTGAATTTCAAGTCTGAAGGTCAGATCCCGACGGCTGAATTTCGCGATTCTCAGGGCAACATCACCGTCAGCGAAGGCGATAAGATCGATGTCTTCGTGGCTCATAAGAATGAGCAGGAAGGCACAATTTCCCTGTCCTTTGAAAAGGCAAAGCGCAATAAGCTGTTTGATCAGCTTGAGCAGGTCCAGGAAAAGAACGGTGAAATTACTGGTCGCATCATTCGCCGCATTAAGGGCGGCTACACTGTCGATCTCGGCGGAGTGGAAGCCTTCCTGCCTGGCTCTCATGTCGATCTTCGTCCTGTGCCTGATATGGACGCGCTGGTCAATCAGGAATACAGCTTCCGAGTTTTGAAAATCAATCGCCGCCGCAGCAATGTGATCGTTTCCCGTCGCGTCCTGCTTGAAGAGGAGCGTGACAGCAAGCGTCAGGATCTTCTGCAGACTCTGGCTGAAGGTCAGATTGTCAAAGGCAAGGCAAAGAATATCACGGAATATGGCGTATTCGTTGATCTCGGTGGCCTTGACGGTTTGCTGCATATCACGGATATGTCCTGGAAGCGTATCCGTCATCCCCGTGAAATGGTGACGCTTGGACAGGAACTTGAACTGAAAGTGCTGTCTTTTGACAAAGAAACGCAGAAAGTTTCTCTCGGACTGAAGCAGCTGATTCCTGATCCCTGGCAGGATATCACCGAACGCTTCCCCGTTGGATCCCGCCATGTGGGCAAGGCAACGAATCTTGTCGATTATGGGGCGTTTGTGGAACTGGAACCCGGCGTTGAGGGTCTGGTTCATATTTCTGAAATGTCCTGGACTCGCAAGCTGCGTCATCCTTCTCAGATGGTTCATCAGGGAGACGAAGTTGAGGTTGTTATCCTCGGTGTGGATCCTGAAAAGAAGCGTATCTCCCTCGGAATGAAGCAGATTAAGCAGAATCCCTGGGAACTTGTTGGTGAAAAATATCCTGAAGGTACGATCCTTGAAGGTACGATTAAGAATATTACCGAATTCGGGATGTTCATCGGTATCGAAGACGGCATCGATGGCCTGATTCATGTCTCTGACATCAGCTGGACGAAGAAAATTCGCCATCCCAATGAACTGTACAAGGTTGGCGACACAGTTCAGGCGAAAGTGTTGACCGTGGATCAGGAAAATGAGAAATTTACCCTCGGTATTAAGCAGCTTTCTGAAGATCCGTGGGCCAATGTTCCTACCGCGTATCCCGTGGGCGGCATTGTGAAGGGCGTGATCACGAATATCACGGATTTCGGTCTGTTCGTTGAAGTTGAAGAAGGCATCGAAGGCCTGGTTCACGTCTCCGAACTGAGCAATAAGAAAGTGAAAAGCCCGAACGAAATGTATAAGGAAGGCGATACAATTCAGGCTCGCATCATTCATGTCAGTGCTGAAGAACGCCGCCTTGGTCTTTCCATTAAGCAGCTGAAGGAGGAGGAAGAACGCCGTAAGCCTCGCGAATACAGCCGTTCCGGTTCTGATGTCAGCCAGACTCTTGGCGATATCCTGAAGCAGACGATGGCCGGTTCTTCCGACAACTAAGTCTGATTTGCCATAGAAAAAAAGAGGGAGAAAAACTCCCTCTTTTTTTTTGATTCAGTGAAGCTTGTATCTTGAAAAAAAATAAAAAACACAGTATACTAACAATTTGCCATTACAATGAGAGAGAATAGCCCTCTCAATTTATTTTTTTATAACGTATTTTTCTACGATCGACAACCTCCGTTGAATAAAACGGCTTGAGGGCGTCGTGTCGTTTATATGTTGTCTGATGCCGCGCAGAGGATCCCGTCCGCCTGCGCATTCGGTTACCGACCTTTTTCAGAGGTGTAATGATGGGTCAGCTTACCAAACAGTTCGGCAAAATTAAGGTTGAGGTGCCTGTTCCGCATCTGCTCAACCTGCAGGTCGAATCCTATCGGGAATTTCTTCAGGAGGGGCGACAGGAACTTCTGCCCGATGTGGGATTGGAAGGCGTGTTCAACTCCGTATTTCCCATTGAGGATTTCAACCGTACCGCCAGCCTGGAATTCGTCAGCTATGAGATCGGCGAGCCGAAGTACGATCAGGCTGAATGTATTTCCAAGGGACTGACCTACGAATCGCCGGTGCGCATTCGTGTTCGTCTTGTCGCATATGATGTGGACGAAGTGACAAAAGAGCGCAAAATCCGCGATACGAAAGAACAGGAAATTTATTTTGGCACGCTGCCGCTGATGACGGAAAAGGGTACTTTTATAGTTAACGGAACCGAACGGGTTATCGTTAATCAGCTTCAGCGTTCGCCCGGCATTATTTTTGAAAATGACGGAGGCAAAACGCACTCCAGCCATAAGGTGCTGTATTCGTGTCGGGTTATCCCAATGCGCGGTTCCTGGCTGGATTTTGATTTCGATCACAAAGATATTTTGTATGTGCGTATTGACCGTCGGCGTAAAATGCCCGCCACAATTCTGCTGAAGGCTATGGGGATGTCCAAGGAGGATATCCTGAAGGCCTTTTATGTTCAGGAAACGTACGAACTGGGATCTGATGGGCGGGTTTTCTGGCGGTTTAATCCGGAAATGTACCGCAAGGAAAATGCCTTTTCAGATATTTCCGACGCTGAAGGCCGGGTCATTGTCAAGGCAGGAGCGCCTCTGACCCGTCGTGCCTGGAAAGAAATCGGCAAGGCCGGAATCGCTTCTTTTGAAGTTGACCCCAATACGCCGATCGGACTTTTCCTCGCTGAAGATCTGGTGGACGGAAATACCGGCGAAGTTATTGCCGAAGCGGCTGATGAAATTGTGCAGGGGACACTTGACGCGTGTCGGGAAGCTGGAATCACAGAGATTACCGTGCTTCATACTCGTGGCACAGATACCTCGTCATCCATTCGTGATACGTTGGTTCTGGATAAGACTCCGACAAAGGAAAAGGCTCAGGAAGAGATTTATCGCCGTGTACGTCCCAGTGCTCCGCCAACTCCAGAAATTGCCGCGACATTTTTTGATAATATTTTCCGTAATCTCGAATATTACGATCTGTCTGCCGTAGGCCGCTATAAGCTGAATCTCAGACTTGGCCGTCCTGAAAATGATCCGGATCATCTGAATGTGCATACGTTGAAGGATGATGATATCCTTGATGCCATTCGGATTCTGGTCAATATGAAAGATTCTCATCTGCCGTCTGATGATATTGATCATCTTGGCAACCGTCGGGTTCGTCTCGTCGGTGAACTGGTTGAAAATCAGTATCGCATCGGTCTGGTGCGTATGGAACGGGCGATCAAGGAGCGTATGAGCATTCAGGAAATTGCTTCGCTCATGCCTCACGATCTGATCAATCCTAAACCAGTGGCAGCTGTCCTGAAGGAATTTTTCGGTACATCACAGCTTTCTCAGTTCATGGATCAGACGAACTCTCTGTCGGAAGTGACACATAAGCGTCGTCTTTCCGCTCTGGGTCCTGGAGGTTTGACTCGTGAAAGAGCCGGCTTTGAAGTTCGAGATGTCCATGTTTCCCACTATGGACGAATCTGTCCCATTGAAACGCCTGAAGGTCCGAATATCGGACTGATTGTATCGTTGAGCACATACGCCAAGGTCAATGAATACGGTTTCATTGAAGCCCCGTATCGGGTTGTGCGGGATGGTTGCCTGACAGATGAAATTGTGCATTTGGATGCGTCTCGGGAAACAGGCAATGTCGTAGCGCAGGCGAATGCCGCAGTTGATGAAAACGGCCGGCTGAAGGATGAGTTCGTCATTACCCGCGTGGGCGGAGATGTTCTGATGTCTCCTCGGGAAGATGTGACGCTGATGGATATTTCGCCGAGTCAGATGGTGTCTATTTCTGCTGCTCTCATTCCTTTTCTGGAACACGATGACGCTAACCGGGCACTGATGGGATCGAACATGCAGAGGCAGGCGGTACCTCTGCTGCGTTCTGAACGTCCTCTCGTCGGTACGGGCATGGAAGTGGATGTCGCTCGGGACTCTGGTGCCTGCATTCTGGCGGAAGGCAGCGGCGTGGTGCATTATGCCGATGCCAATCGTATTATCGTGGCCTATGATGATCCGGCACTGTATCCCAAAGTTGGCGGCGTGAAAGCCTATGAGCTGCAGAAATTTCACAAATCGAATCAGAATTCCTGTTTTGGTCAGGTTCCCAGCTGCGTTCCGGGACAGATTGTGAAGAAAGGCGACGTCCTTGCTGACGGCCCGGCAATTCACGATGGCGGACTGGCTCTCGGCAAGAACATGATGATCGCGTTCATGCCCTGGTGCGGTTATAACTACGAAGACTCTGTTCTGATTTCTGAAAAAGTTGTCAAGGAAGATATTTACACTTCCATTCATATTGAAGAGTTTGAAGTTTCTGCTCGGGATACGAAGCTCGGACCGGAGGAAATTACGCGGGATATTCCCAATGTCAGCGAGGATATGCTCCGCAATCTTGATGAAAGCGGTGTCATTCGCATCGGTGCGCAGGTGAAGCCTGAAGATATCCTGGTTGGCAAGATTACCCCGAAGGGTGAAACGCAGCTGACTCCGGAAGAAAAACTGTTGCGGGCTATTTTTGGCGACAAGGCTCGCGACGTGAAAAACTCGTCTCTTAAAGTTCCTCCGGGAGTTGAAGGAACGATTATCGATGTGAAGGTCTTCAATCGCCGTTCAGCTGAAAAGGATGATCGGACGAAGAATATTGAAGACTATGAAATCAGTCTGCTTGATCGGAAGGAAGCGGATCACGCCCGTGCTGTTGCCAACAGAATGCGTGAACGTCTGCTGGCTGTTGCGGAAAATGCTGTGCTATGCAAAACGCTGACAGACGGGGCGGATCGTCCTGCTGTTCTGGCTGCATCCGGAGACAGATTGACAGAAGAAGTGTTGAAAGTCGTGCCACTGAGCCAGCTGCGGGATGCTTTCGAAGATCTTTCCGTCAATGAAGAAGTCTGCGGCATGCTTGATGATTACGGCCGGCAGATTGAATTCATAAGAAATATTTATGAAGCCAAGCGCGAAAAGGCGACGGAAGGCGATGATCTGCCTCCGGGTGTCGTCAAAATGGTCAAGGTTTACGTGGCCATTAAGAGAAAGTTGTCCGTGGGCGATAAAATGGCGGGACGGCATGGAAACAAGGGTGTCGTATCCCGTATCCTGCCTGAAGAAGATATGCCGTTCTTTGCCGATGGCCGTCCTGTGGATATTGTTCTGAATCCTCTTGGCGTGCCTTCTCGAATGAATATCGGTCAGATTTTGGAAGTGCACCTGGGCTGGGCTGCACGGGAGCTTGGCAGGCAGCTTGCCGGCATGATTGATTCCGGCAAAGCTCTGGATTCCGTGCGCAGCGAGGTGAAAGATATCTTCAATTCGCCCGATATCTCGGCAGAAGTGGATGCCATGGATGACGAGACGTTCCGTAAGGCTGTGCTGAAGCTGCGCAAGGGCATTATTACGTACACGCCTGTATTTGACGGTGCAGAAGAATCGGAAATCTGGAATTGGCTTTCAAGAGCCGGTCTTCCGGACGATGGCAAGTCGGTTCTGTACGACGGTCGTACCGGCGAGCCGTTTAAGAATCGGGTCACAACCGGCATTATGTACTTCCTGAAGCTGCATCATCTTGTTGATGAAAAAATACATGCCCGTTCTACCGGACCTTATTCTCTTGTGACGCAGCAGCCTCTGGGCGGCAAGGCTCAGTTTGGCGGACAGAGACTTGGCGAAATGGAAGTCTGGGCTCTGGAAGCCTATGGCGCTTCGTATCTGCTTCAGGAATTCCTCACGGTCAAGTCTGACGATGTGCTTGGAAGAGTTGACATGTATGAGAGAATTGTGAAGGGAGACAACTTCCTTGAAGCCGGTCTGCCGGAGTCCTTTAATGTTCTGGTAAAGGAATTGATGTCTCTCGGACTGAATGTGACGCTTCATCAGAATGAAGCCAAAAAGCGTGTTCACCGCGCTGCATTTGGCGAAGATGAAATGAAGCAGAGAAGGGAAGAGCAGGAACGGTATGAAGAAAACCGGGAACAGCAAATCCGCTAAAGAGGGAGCTTTCGAATCATGAGCATTGACGATTTGTTGGGCGCACGCAGTCTGATTGCCGGAAATGCGACGCAAGTCCGCAACCTGAAGGCTATTCAGATCTCTATTGCGTCTCCGGAAGCCATCCGCGGATGGTCATACGGCGAAGTGAAAAAGCCGGAAACCATCAATTACCGTACGTTCAAACCGGAACGTGACGGTCTGTTCTGCGCGAAAATTTTCGGCCCGGTCAAGGACTTTGAGTGCAACTGCGGAAAATACAAGCGCATGAAGCATCGCGGCATTGTCTGCGAAAAATGCGGTGTTGAAGTTATCGCTTCCAAGGTTCGCCGTGAACGCATGGGACATATTGAACTTGCGGCTCCTGTTGCCCATATCTGGTTTCTTAAGACGCTCCCGACGAAAATCGGCACGTTGCTTGACATGACCATGGGCGATTTGGAAAAAGTTCTGTATTTTGATTCCTATATCGTTCTTGATCCGGGCACGACCAATCTGACCCGTCTTCAGGTCATTTCAGAAGACAGTTATCTGCAGATCGTCGAGAGATTTGGAGATGATGCGCTGAAAGTCGGCATGGGCGCGGAATCCATTCGGGCTCTTCTTGAAGAACTTGATTTGGAAGCACTTCGTGTGGAACTGCGCGATGAGGCACAGAAAACAAAATCCCAGACCCGAAAAAAGAAGCTTACG
>JAQXLA010000006.1 GCA_029011315.1 Desulfovibrionaceae bacterium | reverse complement strand
AAAAAAAAAAAAAAAAAAAAAAAATAAATGTAATTTTTTTCACGAACAACCGGCTTCACCAAAAGTCCAGAACGGTGGCAACGTGTACACACGGAAATCATGCGGACCTCTCCATTGGGAAACTGATGGCGAACGTTCTGCAGATTGGGTTTGAACACTCGCTTGGTCTTAATATTGGAATGGCTGACATAATTGCCGGTCTGAGGTCTTTTGCCGCACAGGGCGCATTCTTTAGACATCCTATTCTCCTTAGCTATGCCGGGCCGCACAGCCCTAGGGCATCTCATATTTGTATTTTCTCAAAAAAGAGGAATTTTTCTTACCCTATGTAAAAAAAAAAAGCAAGCATCATGGTTCCTGAAACAGAAAGCTCCATAGATATCTCGCAAATGCAAAAACACATTTCAAAGACATGTTTACCTTGCAAGCTGTTCGTTTGACGTGTAAGAAAAAGGGGATTTAAAGCTTTTCAAAAGACCCTTGCCGGGGGAGTTTATGCCAAAACGTACGGATCTCAAAAAAATCATGGTGATCGGTTCCGGTCCCATTGTTATCGGCCAGGCCTGTGAATTCGACTATTCGGGAACGCAGGGTATAAAAGCGCTGAAGGAAGAAGGCTATGAAGTGATTCTGGTCAATTCCAATCCGGCCACAATTATGACTGACCCCCATCTCGCTGATAAGACCTATATCGAACCCATTGAACCGGAAACCGTTGCAGCTATCGTGCGCAAAGAACGTCCGTGCGCTATTCTGCCCACACTGGGAGGACAGACCGGACTGAATACGGCACTGGCTCTGGCAAAAAACGGCGTTCTTGCCGAATGCGGCACCGAACTGATCGGCGCGAAAGCTGAAGTTATTGAAAAAGCTGAAAGCCGAGAGTTGTTCCGTGAAGCAATGAACCGTATCGGACTGAAAGTGCCCGCCAGCGGCATTGCCCACAATATGGAAGATGTGCGCCGTCTTGGAGCCAGCCTACCCTTCCCCGTGATTATCCGTCCGGCATTTACTCTGGGCGGTACCGGCGGCGGTATTGCCTACAACATGGAAGATCTGGAAGCCATTGCATCAGACGGACTGACCGCCAGCCCTGTCAGCGAAGTCATGATCGAGCAGTCCGTCATTGGATGGAAGGAATTCGAGATGGAGGTAATGCGGGACAAAAAGGATAACTGCGTTATCGTCTGCTCCATCGAAAATGTCGATGCTATGGGGGTTCATACCGGAGACTCCATCACTGTCGCTCCTGCCCAGACGCTTACGGATCGTGAATATCAGGCCATGCGCGACGCATCCATCGCGATTATGCGGGAAATTGGCGTAGAAACCGGCGGCTCAAACGTTCAGTTTGGCGTCAATCCAGCCAACGGCGATCTGGTCGTGATTGAAATGAATCCCCGCGTGTCGAGGTCTTCGGCTCTGGCCTCCAAAGCGACCGGCTTTCCTATTGCGAAAATTGCGGCAAAGCTGGCTATTGGCTATACGCTCGATGAATTGCGCAATGACATTACACGAGAAACCTCCGCTTCTTTTGAGCCGACTATCGACTACTGTGTCGTCAAAATTCCCAGATTTACCTTTGAGAAATTTCCCAGTGCCAAGGATGAACTGACCACTTCTATGAAAAGCGTCGGCGAAACCATGGCGATCGGCAGGACATTCAAAGAAGCCCTGCAAAAGGGACTGCGCTCTTTGGAAATCGGAGCCATTGGACTCGGAAGCCAGTTCCGCGCAGATCTTCCCAACAAGGAAGATCTCGTGCCACAGCTGCGCATTCCCAACTCCAGGAGAATTTTCAGCATTCGGCAGGCAATGCTGGCAGGTTTTTCTATTGAGGAACTGCACGAACACACCGGCATCGATCCGTGGTTCCTGCGTCAAATTCGGGAAATCGTCGATATGGAAGGCGAAATTCGCGATTTTGCACTGGCCAATTCCATGACCTCTGACAATCCTGAAATGGTGGAAGTTCTGACCAAAGCGAAGCAATTCGGCTTTTCAGATCGTCAGCTGGCGGAAATGTGGAAGCGTCCAGAAACAGATATCCGTGCTCTCCGCCAATCTGTAGGAATCAATCCCGTATACTACCTTGTGGACACCTGCGCAGCGGAATTTGAGGCGTATACGCCGTATTTCTATTCCACTTATGAAACAGGCAAGGAACTGAATTCCGCATCGGACAAAAAGAAAGTCATCATTCTGGGCGGCGGTCCCAATCGCATCGGACAGGGCATTGAATTTGACTATTGCTGCTGCCACGCTTCGTTTGCTCTGAAGGATGAGGGCATTCAGGCTATTATGGTCAATTCCAACCCGGAAACCGTATCAACCGACTATGATACTTCTGATCGTCTTTTTTTTGAACCTCTGACTTTTGAAGACGTGATGAACATCATTGAACAGGAAAAGCCGGACGGTGTCATCGTGCAGTTCGGTGGACAAACGCCGCTGAATCTCGCGGTTCCTCTCATGCGAGCCGGCGTGCCCATCCTCGGTACCAGTCCTGACGCCATTGACAGAGCAGAAGATCGGGAACGCTTTCAGGCATTGCTGAAAAAGCTGTCACTGCTTCAGCCTGCCAATGGTACCGCAACAGACTTAGAGGAAGCGCACCGCATTGCCAAACGAATCGGTTATCCTGTCATCGTCCGGCCGAGCTATGTGCTTGGTGGCCGAGCCATGCAGATATGCTATGATGAGGAAACTCTTACGGAGTACTTCCGCGTCCATGTCGGTCGGAAAAAACTGGAACATCCGATTTTGCTGGATAAGTTCCTTGAAAACACTATCGAAGTCGATGTCGATGCTCTGGCAGACGGCCATGACGTCTATGTGGCCGGTGTGATGGAGCATATTGAAGAAGCCGGCATTCATTCCGGAGATTCCTCATGCGTGCTTCCTCCTTATTCTCTGCCGGCTGATATCATCGCTGAAATCGAACGTCAGACCGTTGCTCTGGCTCAGGAACTTCGCGTCGTTGGCCTGATGAATATCCAGTTTGCCGTTAAGGACGGCGTTATTTACATCCTTGAAGTCAATCCTCGGGCTTCCCGAACCGCACCTTTTGTTTCCAAAGCAACAGGAGTGCCTCTGCCCCGTCTTGCAACGCAAATCATGCTTGGCAAAACACTGCAGGAACTGAATCCGTGGGCTCTGCGCCGTACCGGATACGTTTCCGTCAAGGAATCTGTCTTCCCCTTCCGCAGATTCCCAGGAGTTGACATTCTTCTCGGGCCTGAAATGCGTTCCACCGGCGAAGTCATGGGCATTGCGCATACCTTTGAGGAAGCCTTCATGAAGGCTCAGCTCGGTTCCGGCCAACGCTTGCCGGAGAAGGGAAAAGTCTTTCTGTCTGTTAATGATCGAGATAAGCGTCTGCTTCCCGATATTGCGGCTATGTTCGTGGAACTCGGATTTACCATTCTGGCTACATCCGGAACGGCAGCCTATCTCAGCAATCTTGGCATTGCTTCTCAACGGGTTCTGAAAGTCTATGAAGGACGGCCGAATATCGTCGATCTGATCAAAAACGGTGAAGTCGCTCTGGTAATTAATACAGCATCAGGAAAGAAAACTGCCAACGATTCCAAAGCGATTCGCCAGGCAACCTTGCAGTACAGCGTACCATACAGCACGACACTGTCAGGCGCCAGAGCCATCGCAAGAGCCATTGGAGCATCCCGGCACACAGAAGGTGTGCAGGTAAAATCCATTCAGGAATATTACAGCCTGTAAACATCAACAAACTGCGGCATGGAGATCTGCCGCAGTTTGACTTTTTATCGAGAGGTTTTCTATGTGCGGCATCTTCGGTATTTCCGGGCATCCTGAAGCAGCCCGTTTGGCTTATTTCGGACTATACGCACTCCAGCACCGCGGCCAGGAAAGTGCCGGCATCGCAACCTATGACGGCACAAGCATTCATCTGCATGCAGGAATGGGACTCGTTCCTGATGTTTTCACTGAACAGACGCTTTCCAATGAACTGCGGGGAGATATCGCCATTGGACATGTCCGTTATGCGACAACAGGTAGTTCCGCACTCCGTAATGCTCAGCCGCTTGTGGCAAGGGTAAGAGGCATGGAAATCGCTATCGGACATAACGGAAATCTTACCAATGCGGCGCAGCTGCGCAAAGAGCTGGAAGACGAAGGCGCGATTTTTCAAACAACAACCGACACTGAAATTTTCGTTCATCTGATTGCCCGAAACATGCAGAACGGCAATCTTGAGCAGGCTGTTCTCGATGCCTGTGCCCGTGTACAGGGAGCTTACGCGCTGATTCTGCTGTCTGGGAAAAAAATTATCGCTCTGCGGGATGCTCATGGATTCCGTCCTCTCAGCATCGGTATCCTGCACGGTGATTCCAGTCAGGATCAGGCTTTTGTCTTCGCTTCGGAGACTTGCGCATTTGATCTTTTGGAAGCGGAATATATCCGTGATGTGAACCCCGGAGAGATGGTCATACTCGAAGATGGAAAAATGACCTCCGTCAAAATCCCCGGAAGCGAAACCGTTCCGGTGCGTCAGTGCATTTTCGAGCTCATTTACTTTGCCCGACCCGATTCCATCGTCTTCGGTGAAGATGTCTACCGCTGCCGCAAAAATATGGGTATGCAGATTTCCCGGGAAATGAAAACAGATGCGGATTTGGTCATGCCGTTTCCCGATTCCGGCGTATATTCCGCCCTCGGTTTTTCTCAGCATTCCGGCATTCCGTATGAGCATGCGTATATCCGAAACCATTATGTAGGTCGCACATTCATTCAGCCGTCCCAGAATATGCGCAATTACGGCGTACGGGTGAAACTCAATCCTGTACGATCTATGATTATGGGAAAAAGGCTCTGCATTGTTGACGATTCCATTGTCAGAGGCACAACAGTGCGCACTCGCGTAGAAAAGCTGCGGGAGCTTGGTGCTACTGAAGTGCATTGCCGCGTCAGCTGCCCGCCATTGCTCAATCCCTGTTTCTACGGCATTGCACTTTCAACGCACAAGGAATTGATTGCTGCCAACCATCCATTGGAATCGCTTCCCGATCTGCTGAAACTGGACTCTCTGCATTACTTGACCATTGAAGGTCTGCTGAAGACCGTATCTCATCCTGATAATTACTGTCTTGCATGCTTTAACGGAGACTATCCCGTACCCTGCAACGGATGTGATGCTTCTTCCTGTTCAAGAAAATCCGCGTGACAGGAGGCTGAATCATGAGCCGCATCTCTATTTATGACACAACCCTGCGGGACGGCAGCCAATCAGAAGATGTCCAGATTTCCGCATCCGACAAGATTAAAATCGCTCTGGCGCTCGATGAATTCGGCGTAGCGTATATTGAAGGCGGATGGCCTGGATCCAATCCCGTAGATGTCGAGTTTTTCAGGGAAATTCAGCGTTATAATCTGAAAAATTCCCGTATTGCGGCTTTTGGCAGTACGCATCATGCTTCAGTTTCCGCTGATCATGATGAAAATCTATTGGCTTTGGCCAATGCAGGGACTCAAATTGTCGCTATTTTCGGCAAATCCAGCGCACTGCAGGCACGAGAAGCCCTTCTTCTAGATCCGGATCGAAATCTGGAAATTATCCGCGATTCTATTGCCTGGCTTAAAAGTCAGGGGAAAGATGTCTTCTTTGACGCAGAACATTTCTTTGACGGATTCAAAAACAATCCTGAATATGCGGAATCGGCACTGAAATCCGCTCATGATGCCGGAGCTTCTGTACTGGTTCTCTGTGATACCAACGGCGGATCCATGCCGTATGAAATCTCCGAAATCATTCGGCATGTTGCGGCAAAAATTCCGGGCTGCCGGCTGGGAATCCATGCGCATAATGACTGTGAAATGGCTGTGGCCAATTCACTGGCTGCCGTGCAGGCAGGAGCGGTGCATGTTCAGGGATGCATGAATGGCATAGGAGAACGGTGCGGTAACGCGAATCTTTGTTCCATTATTCCTGTTTTGTCCATAAAATGCGGCATTCCATGCCTGCCTGCCCCCGAACCTGAACGACTTAAAAAACTGACGGCTCTTTCAGGAATTATTACGGAAACAATGAATCTGAAACCGTTTAATCGGCAACCTTTTGTCGGGTATTCCGCATTTGCCCATAAAGGAGGCGTCCACGTCAGTGCTGTCAACCGCTGTCCTGCTCTCTATGAGCACATGCCGCCAGAACTGGTTGGCAATAGCGATCGGATTCTGATTTCCGAACTTGCGGGACGAAGCAATATTGTCTCCCTGGCCAGGCGTTTCGGCTTTCACCTGGACAAAGATGAACCCGTCGTCAAAGGGCTTTTTAACGAACTCAAAAAAAAGGCCAGCCTCGGTTATGACTACGCTGCCGCAGAAGCAAGCGTTGAACTTCTCATTTTGCGCAAACTCGCGCGAAGAGGCGTCCGCGAATTCTTCCGACTGCTTCAGTATCATGTCAGTACACTGAGGACTTCAGGCAACGAGGTACCTATCGTCGAAACATCCGTCATGGTAGAAGTAGAAGGAGCCATCGAACATACGGCGGCTACGGGTATGGGACCAGTTAATGCCCTGGATACGGCTCTCAGAAAGGCTTTGCTTCCTTTTTATCCGAAACTCAGGGATATGCGTCTGAGGGATTTCAAAGTGCGTGTCCTTTCTGGAGATGATTCCGATAAGGGCGGAACAGCTTCTGTGGTACGAGTTCTCATTGAATCTGGTGATCAGGAAGGGTCTTGGACGACTGTCGGCGTCAGTCACGATATTATTGAAGCAAGCTGGCAGGCGCTTTCGGATTCCCTGACCTATAAACTCTATAAGGATGAATCCAAACAGCGAGCTCTGCATAACAGCGACTGATTCCGGAGGATGCGACCATGAATGACGTTGATTTTCTGCGTTCTCTCAAACCTGCGCGCTTTCCATCGCCCTGCTTCATTGTTGATGAAGCAAGGTTGCGTGCCAATGCCGCAATTCTGGATACCGTTCAACGCCGCACAGGAGCGAAAATCCTTCTGGCTTTGAAGGGATTCGCCATGTGGGATATGTTCCCGATCCTGTCACGATCCTGCGGATCCGGCCCTTTGTACGGCTGCTGTGCCAGCTCTCCGGATGAAGCCAGACTTGCGAGGGAACAGTTCGGAGGAGAAGTTCACGCTTTTGCCGCAGCATTCAGCGATACGGACATGAGAGAAATTGCCGCTCTGGCAGATCACATTGTGTTCAATTCCTTTTCCCAATGGCGTCAATTCCGTGAACTCGATCTCAAATCGGTCTCGCAGTGCCGCACACTTCAATTCGGTCTGCGTATCAATCCGGAACATTCCGAAGGTGCAGTTGCAATCTATAATCCGTGTTCACCTCAATCACGTCTTGGTATACGTCCGGATATTTTTGCCGACAACTGGCAAAGATTTTCGCCTCCGGCAGATGACAAGGCTCCGCTATCCGGACTGCATTTCCATACATTGTGTGAACAGGGAGCTGAAGAACTCGATCGCACACTGAATGCCGTGGAAAAGCACTTTGGTTCCTACCTGAATGAAATGCAATGGCTCAATTTCGGAGGAGGACATCATATCACAAAATCAGGCTATAATCTTGATTTGCTTTGCAGATGTATTGAACGGATGCAAAAAAGATATGATCTGCAAATCTATCTTGAACCCGGAGAAGCGGTTGCATTAAATGCCGGCTATCTGGTATCGACTGTGCTTGACGTCATTATGGCCGACAAGCCCATCGCTATTCTTGACACCTCAGCAGCTGCCCATATGCCAGATGTTCTGGAAATGCCTTACAGGCCTCATGTCTTCGGCTCCGGTCAGCCAGGGGAAAAAAGCTGGACATGTCGACTCGCAGGAAAATCCTGTCTTGCCGGAGATGTCATTGGAGAATACAGTTTTGACGCATCCCTGCGCCCAGGGGATAAGATCGTTTTTGCAGACATGGCCATTTACAGTATGGTAAAGACAACAACGTTTAACGGACTTAGATTGCCGAGTATTATTCGTTGGTCATCAGATACAGACTGCTGGTCTGTCGTCAGGCAATTCGCTTACAGAGATTTTATGGAAAGGCTTTCCTGAAAATGCCGCGTGAAAAACTAACTTTCTCACAGCAGGTCTGCATCAAAACCGTAGGCAGAGCCATGCAACAGGCGGGCATGATTCAGCCGGGATCCCGCATTGGAATTGCAGCATCCGGAGGAGTCGACAGCTGGATTATGCTAGAAGTCCTGCGCCGACGCCAGCGTATTCTTCCCTTTCCCTTTGAAATCATGATTCTGCATCTCAATCCAGGATTCGATCCCGATAATCATGCACCTTTAAAGGAATATGCAATCAGGCACGGCATTCCGGCGCATATTGAAGTGACCGATTTCGGACCTCGGGGTCATTCTGATGAAAATCGAAAAAAATCTGCATGTTTTTACTGCGCAATGCTTCGAAGGACACGTCTTTTTGAACTGTGCCGCCTCTATGGACTGACGCATTTGGCATTAGGTCATAATGCGGATGATCTGGTTACGACATTTTTCATGAACATGCTGCAAAATGGCCGCATCGATGGCATGAATCCCTGCGAAACCTTTTTCAAGGGGGAGCTTCAAGTCATCCGACCGCTTATTCTGCTGGAAAAAGCCGATATCCGCAGAGCGGCCAGACAATGGGGGCTTTCTGTTTGGGACAATCCTTGCCCCTCAGCAGGCAAAACATCCCGTGCCGCATATGCGGCAGATATCGCACAGCTTATTGCTCAAGATAAAAACAGGAAAAAAAATCTTTTCAACGCCTTGCGCAAATGGCAACTGCAGATTCGAGACTAGCATGCATATCAGAACTCATCTGAAAAATTTTCTCCATCGCCGGCTCACGCTGCGTGATCTGCTATCGTATGGGACGATTCAGGGACATGCATTCTTTTCCAAATTCTGGGGAACGTTATTTTTAAGAATAAAAGGCTGGCTGTTTGATATTCACATTGGTGAGGGAACTTCCGCATGCGGTTCTGTTGTATTCGGAAGATGGCCTCAAAGCCACATTGAAATCGGCAGAAACTGTTCCTTTATTTCTTCTACCAAGAGATCAACAGCCTCAACATTATACGCACCTGTCCGCTTCCGTACTTTTTCTCCATCAGCCAGAATTATCCTGGGGGATGCAGTGGAACTTAGCGGGACATCGATAACAGCTCGTTCCAAAACGGTTTCTATTGGGAATCACACCATGATCGGCCCAAACTGTATTATTACAGATTCGGATTGCCATGAACTGTGGCCAGCAGCAACGCGGCACAACAATCCGGGATTTGAGAGAGATCGAGATGTGACGATTGGAAATCATGTATGGATTGGAATGAACACCATCATTCTTAAAGGATGTACCATTGGAGATGGAGCGATCATCGGAGCCGGAAGTGTTGTAACGCATGATGTTCCATCCAATGTCATCGTTGCAGGATCTCCAGTCCGTTTCATTGCGTCAGCAGACGAACATTCTATGTAAAAAAAAATACTGTTTCATATGAAACAATTACAAAACAAAGCTTATCATAGCACAAAAATTCTAAAATCTTGCGTACCTTACAGACAGAAAAGTTTTTTTAAATTGAAAAAAATCCTCTCTGGCCAGTCTCTCGTCAGAACTATAAATTTTCAGGATAAAAATTTTAACTATGATTATTTCAATTGAAGACTCTGTATACTGGCCAAAAGAGAGAGAATTAAAAAATTCTCTCTCTTTTTTTTCGAGAAAAATCTTATTTCTTGTAGACTCTGGAAGAAGCCAGAGACTGAACCGTAGGCATTACTTCTATTTCGCAGACATTGACATGCGCAGGTCGTGTTGATACCCACCAGACTACATCGGCGAGGTCTTCAGGACGCAGAGGTTCCGTTCCTTCATATACGCTGTCTGCCTTGGCGTCATCGCCTTTAAAACGAACATTGGAAAATTCCGTTTCCAAAAGGCCAGGTTCCACATTAGTCACACGAACGCCCGTACCGTGCAAATCGCAGCGCAAAGCCCGAGAAAACTGAAGAACGAAACCTTTTGTTGCTCCATAGACATTGCTTCCGGGATATGCATAGGTTCCAGCAATAGATCCGATGTTAACAATATGACCACGTTTGCGTTCAACCATTCCAGGCAGGACGGTGCGTGTGCAGTACGTCAGGCCTTTGATATTGGTATCAATCATCGTATCCCAATCATCAAGGCTGCATTCCTGAGCCGGTTCCAATCCAAGTGCTAATCCTGCGCTGTTCACCAGCACGTCAATTTCCGCATAGTCCGAAGGAAGAGAAGCAAAGGCTTCGGAAACAGCCTCACGATTGCGCACATCCAGAGGCATTCCCAGAACTTTTCCAGGATACTGAGCTTCAAGAGCTTCGAGACGTTCCCTGCGGCGTCCTGCAGCAATGACCTGCCACCCTTCCTTTACAAAACGATCCACGACAGCTTTTCCGATACCGGATGTTGCACCGGTTACGCAAATGACTGGCATTACACAGCCTCCTTAACAGTTTTGGCATACAGCGTTAACCCTATTCTGAAAATGCGGTATGCCCGGTTAATGAAAAAATTACGGACGTCTGGTTTTCCAACGGTTATGCATCCAAAACCACTGTTCAGGATGCCGACGTACGGCTCGTTCAACAGCCTGCGTATAAAACAGTGCGGCAGCACGGGTTTTTTCTTCAATCGTGCCCGACAAAAGGCAGGTATCCAAAGGAGTATCAAATTCCATGACATATCTGTTTTCGTTGCGAACCAGAAACATGGGCATGATCAGTGCCCGTGACCGCACAGCAAGCAACGCAGGGCCCTTATTGACAGCCGCTTCACGCCCTAAAAACGGTAAAAATTCTGATTCATCACTGCCTGTATTGTGATCGACAAGAAAAGCGGCAATGCCGTTTTGCCTCAAAACACGCAAAACGCCAAACACGGCATCTCGATGTCCCAAAATTTTTGTTCCCCGGCTTGATCGCTGCGCTGTACTGAATGCTTCCAGAACAGGATTGCGATAACGGCGCACCACCACAACCGTTGGCCGGCCTGCCCGCGCCACATCGCCATTCAAGCCTGCCAAAAGTTCCCATGCTCCGAGATGAGCCGTAGCCGCGACAACAGGACGATCGGCCTGAAACAGGCAGAGCTTTCTTTCATTGTCCGGCACGTCCAAAGATGGAAAATCAAAGCCAAAGTCCGGAATCAGTGCGCTTTCCACAAAGGACTGCCCATTATGGAGAAAACTTTCATGCGCCATGCGCCTTGCCGCAGCAGGATCAAGCTTTAATGCGAGCATGATATTCTTCTGAGCCAGTTTCCTGCGTGAAAAAAGAAAAGTCCAAAGCAGCTGCCCGACAGCTCTGCCATAAAGACGAATGCTTTTTGAATGGCGCAAATAAGCTGCTAACTGAAACAGAGCACTGTCCAACATGCTCATGATGTTACCTGCCAGTTTCTTCAAGTTTCTTTTTCAAACGCTCACGAGCATTGCGCATCGATTCCGGATCCCTGAGATCCGGTTTGTCAATCCATGGCTCACTGAAATAAATTTCAACTTCCGTAAAAGGAAACGGGATACGGAAGCGATCCCAGCTGCGGAACGTTTTTCCTTTCGGCATGATCATGCGCGCGGCTATCAGCGTCGCATCTGTTTTGGCACTCAGAAAAAAGACCCCATCTTTAATTTCATGATACGGCCCCCGAGGTCCGTCAACCGTAATACAGACATTAAGCCGTTGTTCTTTCATCAGCCGTGTCATTTCCAGAAGAGCACGCAGACCGCCTCGGGAACTTGAGCCTCTTACCGTAACATATCCGACGCCTGTCAGCAGGCGCGATGCGATTTCGCCATCTTGACTCTGACTGACAGGGATCATAATACGGGAACTGTGATTCTGAAAGCACAAGGGGAGCGGGAACTGTTCTCCATGCCAGACACAGACAATCAAAGGTTTATCGTCGTTCAGCAGGGGCATCAATGTCTCAAGATTGAAAATTCTGTAACGCAAAGTTTTGCCCCACAGACGATACAGCCATGCGAGAAACCGATACTCTGCTTCTTTCAATATCCTGGATATTGAGCTCATCACGCTATTTTTCCTCCAGTGCCTCATGATGCGTTTTAAACTGCATATCATACAAACGCGTATACAGTTCGCATCTGCCAAGCAGCTCTTCATGACGGCCGGAATCAACAATCCGTCCTTTATCCATCACGATTATCCGATCCGCTTCGAGAATTGTGGAAAGACGATGCGCGATAATCAAACTGGTACGATTACGCATCAGGTTATCTAACGCTTTCTGCACAATCTGTTCTGATTCCGAATCCAAGGCACTTGTTGCTTCATCCAAGATTAGAAGCGGCGCATTCTTGATTAAGGCTCGGGCGATGGTGACTCGCTGTTTCTGACCTCCGGACAGTCTTACGCCTCTTTCGCCGATCATCGTATCGTATCCGTCCGGAAGATTCTGAATAAAAGAGTCGGCATAAGCAAATTCGGCTGCTTTGAGAATACGATCCATACTCTGATCATGCACCGACTGCCCATAGGCGATATTGTCCCGCAATGACATATCAAATAAGAAAGCATCTTGCGACACAACAGCCAAAGATCGCCTCAAAGAGGCCAGTTCATACTGTTCAACAGGGATGCCATTAAGAAGTATCCGGCCTGAGGACGGCACATAAAATCTGGGAATCAGATTGACCAATGATGTCTTTCCCGCGCCAGAAGGACCAACAAGAGCCACCCTTTCACCGGCTCGTACCGTTAGGCAAATATCCGTCAGAGCCTGACTCTGATCCCCATACGAAAGCGAAACATGCTCAAAACACAGCTCCTGAAAAGGTTCACGGACTTTTTCCTGACCGCCGGACTCAATCTGAAGCTTCGGATCGTCGATGATGGCAAAAACTCTTTCAGCACCGGCTAAAGCATTCTGAACTGACATATTGGCACCGTTGAGAGCCTTGAACGGATCATACAGCATGACAAGAGCCGCCATGAACGAAAAGAACGTGCCTGGCGTCATATTGCCGGATATGACTTCTCTTCCGCCATACCAGATGACAAGCCCGATACCTAAGGAGCCGATGAGTTCCATAACCGGAGAGGAAAGCTCTGAAACACAGGTCTGTTTCAGAGCTGTACTGATAATACGACCGTTTTCGACATCGAATCGTTCCGTTTCATTCTTTTCTGTCGCAAAAGCCTTAATCACCCGAATGCCACTCAGGAGTTCCTGAAGCATACCGGATACACCGGCCGTTACTTCCGCAGTCTTGCGACCGTATCTTCTCAACGCCCTGCTGAATATGGCGAAAGGGACACCCGCAAGGGGAAGAACGACTAAAGCCCAGCAGGCCAAATTAAAATTCTGCTCAAAAACAACAAACAGCAGACCAAGCATCGTTAAAATCTGACGCAAAATTTGCACAAAGGCAGGAAGACTTTGACGGATCATGGCAACGTCATTAATCACTCTTGACATCAAAGATCCGACTTGCTGATCTTCATAAAAAGAAAGCGGGAGAAGAATAATGCGGTGAAAAAGTTCTTTGCGCAATGTTTCCAAAACGCGAAGCGCGCTGTAGTGCATACAGAGATTCTGTATATACCGTCCAAGACCTTTAATCAGAGTCAAGCCAATAAATGCGAGAGGAACATACAGCAGTGCTTCCGTATTTCTGCTGAAAAAAATTTCGTCCAGTGCAGGCTTGATGAGCCACGCCGTACCCGCAGTGGAAACGGACACCAGTCCTGAAGCCAGCAATGCTGTCAGCATTGCCCATTTATACGGCAGGAAATATCGAAAAACACGACACATCAGCCGAAAATCTCTGGACGATGAAAACAATTTCCATTTCACGGTATGTTTTCCTTGTATATATGAAAATTACAGAGAGTCAGAAAACAGTATGTCACGATTGTTCTGAATCCATTGCTTGAAATCGGCTCTGGCCCTTTCCGCATAAAAAGTTTTTCTCTCCTTTTTATGCACACGGATATCTGGTTCCGGCATCAGGCCGAAATGGGCATTGGAAGGCTGAAATCGTTTGTTCGGCGTTCTCAGATGACGCAGCAAAGCCCCCAGAGATGTGGTATCTGGAGGAGCAGGCAAAAAAGTCCCTCTCATACTGGCACCGAGAGAAAGTCCAAGCCACAGTCCGCAGGCCATAGATTCCACATATCCCTCAACTCCCGTAATCTGTCCTGCAAGATAGACACCTGGCATTGCTTTCAAAGAAAGGTTCTCGTTCAGCATCAGAGGAGCATTCACATATGTATTGCGGTGCATGCTACCATATCGCACAAAATCTGCGTGTTCCAGACCTGGAATCAGACGAAACACGGCATCCTGAGCTCTATAGGTCAATTTGGTCTGACATCCAACTAAATTGAACATTGTCTCATTCAGATTTTCGGGTCGCAGCTGCACCAGAGCATACGGTCGCCGTCCTGTCCGCGGATCAATGAAGCCTACTGGTTTCAGCGAACCGAAGACTAGGGTTCTATCCCCCCGTTCCGCCAAAGCTTCAATCGGCATGCAGCCTTCAAAGTGCACCTGTTTTTCAAAGTCTCTGCCCGCAACTCTCTCTCCCTCCAGAAGAGCCTGATAGAAGCGATGATATTCCTCTTCATTCATAGGACAATTGATGTAATCTCCCTGCCCAGACTCTTCATAACGTGAACCGCGAAAGGCGATATCCATATTGATGGAGTCGCCTGTTACCACAGGAGCGATGGCGTCATAGAAATACAGATGCTCCAAACCGACGATATCGGCCAGAGATGCGGAAAGATCTTCTCCAGCAAGCGGTCCGGCAGCGATCACAACCGCATCGCTGGCACGAAGATCCGGTTCATCCGGACGCTTTATCTCCCGACAGCATACGTGAATCAGGGGATGCTGGTGCACGGCATCGGTTACTTTGCGGGAGAATCGTTCTCGATCAACAGCCAGAGCCTTTCCGGCCGGCACACGAGAAGCATCCGCCGCGGCAATAAGTGCTCCCTGAAGCTCACGCATTTCCTGTTTCAGCAGACCGATTCCGGAAGTCAGTTCATCGGAGCGCAGAGAGTTGGAACATACCAGCTCTGCAAAAAGCAGACTGACGTGAGCCGGGGAATGCTTTTCCGGCTTTTGTTCATACAACGTCACCTCAATACCCTGATTTGCAAGGCATAAAGCGCATTCACATCCTGCCAGGCCGGCACCTACTATCGCCGCTTTCTTCACTTCTGCGTCCTTATTTTAGCATGTTAAGACAGAACCTTTTCAAAGACTGAAAAATTTCTTTGAATCGGATGCGTTCTGGTATAATAGAGCAAAAATGTTTTCAAGAGAACAGCGCTTCCTGCCTGTTCGTCGCAAAAAACAAGGAGATTTGCCATGCTTGCCACATTTTGGTTTGCTGCGGGGATTCTCTCTGTAGCCTTCGGACTTCGTTCCATCAAACGTTTTGCCGACCATCAAAAACCTTTCCGGAATGATGCCTGATCAAATTTTCATCCTGCCTCAACAAGCAGATGGCTTGAGACTGGACAAAGCACTGGATTTTCTGCCTGAAGACACGGTTCCCCGGGGACTACGCGGCCGACGGCGTTTGTGCGAAAAGGGTCTCATCGTCGTCAATGGACGCACGGTTGATCCCGGTCTTCGCGTTCGCTCCGGAGATGCAATATCTCTTTTGCACAATATAGAATGTGATCCCGCTCTGTTTTTAAAAATACGTTATATTCAATCGTCAAACGGCTTCACGGCTTTTTTTAAGCCATCAGGACTGCACAGCGCATCGCTTTCTGGGAGTCATGAAAACAGCTTTGAGGATTGGCTGAAAAAGCAGCCATGCCATCAGCATACAGTCCTGCTCAACCGTCTGGATCGCGCCACAAGCGGCATTCTCATCACTGCCCATGATGAAAAAAGTGTGCTTCGCTGGCATCAGTGGGAGAATGCCGGACAGGTACGAAAGACCTATATTGCCGTTGCAGAAGGCTGCCTGAGGCAGACAATTTCAGCAGATTGGAAACTTGATTCCGGCAATCGCAAAAAAGTCCGAATTCTTCATAACGAACACGATGCCCTTCGGGAGACGATCATCGTCCCGCTGGCTCCGATTCCTCACGGCAGATTCCCTTTCTGGGATTCACATGAACTCACGCTCATTCAATGCCTGATACGCAAAGGTGCGAGACATCAAATACGGGCGCATACGGCTTTCTGCGGCTATCCTTTGGCTGGAGATACGCTATACGGTGCGCAAACAACCGGCCATCCATTTCTGCTTCATCATGCCCGGCTGGAATTTCCCGGATTTGCTGCTGACATCAAAGCGGAATGGGAGTTTCGGGTATCCGATTCACTGCCAGAACGGAAATCATCGAGCTGACAAACGTTGAAAAACGCATCGCCCCGCATCATCCCCATGCACGGCGGACAGAGGAAATTCGGCTCTGGCCAAAGCTTTATGCCCTCCGGCTGTGCCCAAATCGCCAAGACGATCTGCAGCGAATGCGCCCAAATCTGTTCGCTTTCCATCTCCGCGAAAAACAACGATGACGGTATCCCGGCATATCCCGCACACGGCTATCCAGGTTATCCCATGAACTCTGGTAAAGAAATCGGCAATAACGACCAGCATATCTCCATTGTCTATCCTGCCAAGAAAGGCATACTGCCCTTTGCCGCATCGATGAAGAGAAGAAAAAGCTCTGGAAAAATATGGAAGCCATTCAGGAAGATATTCACTTTTTAAAATACGCAGCAAAGTTTCCGTATCGGCATGGGACGAAAGCCATCGGTAGGCACTGATATCCTGATCCGTACACCCTCTCGTAAAGCTTGCGGTATCGGTGCGAATACCGTATTGGAGAGCCGTAGCCAAATGCATTCCGGGACGAATATGCAATTGACGGAGATATTCTGTCATCATTGTGCTGACAGCACCGTATTTCGGTCGGATATCAATATAAGAGGCGTCCGGCAACGAATCCGTGACAGGATGATGATCGATAATGATGTCAAAAGGAATCTGTTGAAACAGAATGTTGTGCGCCGGCTGAGAATCCACGAGTGCGAATCGGGAAAAATTTCGGAGCAGTTCAGGCATCCATTGTATCATGTCGATGCCGATGTAACGAATCATCGCCAGATTGTCCGGCCGGGCAATCTCATTAATACGCGCCAGTTTGATGCTTCTGGTACGGTGCACAAGAATGCGCTTCAAGGCCAGAGCGGAAGCCATGGCATCCGGGTCAGCATTGATGAGTATCAGCCAATCATCCTTTCTGGAGCAGAGCTCAAATATGTCTACAATACGGGATTTGATTTTTCCGGAGACAACGGGCATAGGTTCTCCTCTTGCAACGGACAGTCATCATCTTTTCACTCAGTACAGTTGCCCCAACTGATCTTTTTTTGCAAGGATCTTTGAAAGATGCAGTCTTTTTTCATCCAGGAAATACCGCTGATTCTTGCTTCAGCTTCCCCCAGAAGAAGAGAACTTCTGCAGAATGCAGCCATACGCTTTACCGCTGTTCCTGCATTAAAGGACGAACCTGCTTACGAAAAAGGCGAAGCTCCCGAAAATTATGTTATGAAAACGGCCGAGGCCAAAGTTCGGGAAGTGGCCTCATCGCTTCATGTGAGCTCACGTTACGCTGTACTCGGGGCTGATACGGCTGTTGTTCTCCAGGAAGCTGGAGAATACACCATCCTCGGGAAACCGGGTACTTCAGAAAATGCATTCCGCATGCTTCAGACCCTTTCAGGACGTGTACACGAAGTGTATACGGGATGCTGCATTCTGCTCAATATTCCGGAATATCCTCAAAAACAGATCCGCTTCTTTGAACAAACCTCCGTATCCTTCGGACTATGGCCGGAAGAAATTCTGCGACAATATTCCGAATGCGGAGAATCTTTTGACAAGGCAGGAGGCTACGCCATTCAGGGCCGAGGAGGTTTTCTGGTTGACGGAATACATGGTCTCTGGAGTACAGTCGTTGGACTTCCGGTGCCGACTGTAATTCGATATTTGCTAGATATCGGTGTGCTCTCTGTATCTTCTGCAGGAGTACGGCATGCAAAAACAGAATTGGAGAATGTATCATGAAATGCAGACGCTGCGGTGCTGATCCGGCAATTATTTCCCTCCCAAGCCACAATACCGGTTTCTGCGAGTCCTGTTTTCGAGATTTTTTTTCTGCGCAGGTTGATCGAGGTATCCGTTCTCAAAAGCTCTTTACGCATGACGACAAGATCCTCGTCGCACTGTCAGGCGGTAAGGATTCTCTGTCTCTAATGCTGGAATTATCCAGACAGGGGTATGACGTAACAGGCCTGCACATCGATTTGGCAATTCCGCAGTCTTCCAGTCAAGCTAGATCGGTCATCGAAGATTTCTGCAAAATCCACGATCTCCGGCTTATCGTCAAGGAAACCAAAGAAGAAGGCCTAGAGATTCCTCTCGTCAAAAAACGACTGAAACGTCCTGTCTGCTCCGCATGCGGCAAGATAAAACGCTATTTTTTCAACAAGATTGCCATGGATGAGCATTTTACCGTGATTGCAACGGGCCATAATCTCGATGACGAAGTTTCCCGCCTGTTCAGCAACACGCTTCGCTGGGACGCCGACTATCTGGCAGGACAGGGGCCCTGTCTGATAGGGGAAAACGGCTTTGTACGCAAGGTCAAGCCTTTCTGGCGCCTGACGGAATTCGAAACCGCTGCCTATGCCTTTCTGGAAAACATCAATCACCATCGTGCGCCATGCCCATACAGCGGAGGAGCGAGCTTTACTTTTTACAAAACGCTTCTAAACAGGATGGAAGAAACCATGCCTGGAAGGAAATTGGCTTTTTACATGGAGTTTCTCAAAACCGGGCGACCTGCTTTCAGCCAGTTTGCCAAACCGGCTGAAGAGACCCTGCATCCCTGCCCGGCTTGCGGGTATCCAACTTCTGCGGACGGTCTTTGCGGAGTTTGCAGAATTCGGGAAGCCATTCAAGACAGAGACTGATTCCGTTTTAATGCAAGAGTATGCTGATTATGCAGGATATAAACAAACTTTTTTCTCCCGATACTCTGTATCTGATGGATGGAACGGCTTTCATTTTCAGAAGCTTTTATGCCTGCCAGAATATGCGCCGTTTGGATGGCTTCCCCACCGGAGCCATCTATATCTTCACGCGAATGCTGCTGCAGTTTCTCAAAACGAAACGTCCAAAGTATTTTGCCTTTATTCTTGACGGACATGATTCAACGTTCCGGCACACAATTTTTCCACTTTACAAAATGCAGCGCAAGAACACTCCGGAAGACCTTATCCGTCAAGTGGATCCAATTCTGGCGATCATAAACGCTCTCGGTCTGCATACGGAAATTTCCCAGGGATATGAGGCAGATGACTATCTGGCTTCCATTGCGAACCGGTACAGGGACAAATATCCCGTCGTTCTGCTCGCTGTCGATAAGGATCTCAAACAATGCCTGCACCCTCAAGTCAGCATGTGGGATCCATCAGGGAAAAATCAGCCTGTCACTCTGGAATCGTTTCAACAGGAAACCGGCTTGCTCCCTTCTCAATGGCCTGACGTGCAGGCTCTGGTTGGAGACAGCAGCGATAATATTCCCGGGATCCGGGGAATTGGCCTGAAAACAGCGGAGTCTCTTTTCAGAAAATATCCGGATATCGAAAGTCTGGAACAGAATCTGAACGATCTGCCCGCTCGTATTGCTGAGAAACTGCACGGACAATTTGAGGCAATGCGCCTTTACCGCAAACTTACCACGCTTAATACGAAACAATGCGAAAAGATACGAATGGAAGCATTAAAAGTACGTTGCGTAGATGCGGAAAAGCTGCTGGCTCTGTTAAAAGAATACGAACTCTCGTCTCTGGAACGGGAAGCCCGTTCCATGCTCCGCAAGGGAGAAATGCCTGTTCAATCTCCTGAAGACACGGCTTCACAGCTTTCTTTTTTTGATATCAAAGCCCGGGAGTCAGAAGAGATATCCATACAGCACGTCACAGATCTGTCTCAAATTCCTGATGTTTCAGGGCGTACGCTATCCTTGTCTCGAGTGGGCACAGATATCGTTCTGGCTTTAGAGCATACTGTGCATACTGTGCTGAGTTGCTGTCTCAATGAAGCGAAACTTGCCAAACGCTTGACTGCGGCGCAGCGACTCATTGTCTACGATGTCAGAGAATGGCTACGCGCTCACCCGGCATGGTTTGCCATCAAACCTGAACAATGGTTTGATATCGGTCTGGCTTCCTATCTGCTGGATCCGGAACAGCGTGAACAAAGCCGCTCAGGAATTGTTGCCGAATGCCGACAGGAAATTGGCCATGCAACTCAGCATCTTGCAGCCCTTCATGCCGCCGACAGGCTTCAGATCTGCCTGGACAATGCAGGCCTCAGCACTTTGATGCGTTCTCTGGAGCTTCCCCTGATTCCTATTTTGATACGTATGGAGCAAAGAGGTATCCGTCTGGATATCGCTGCACTGCAAGAATTTCTGTCAGAAGTGCAGAAAGAACTGGATGCCCTTACAGAGGAAGTTTATCAAACGGCCGGAGAGCGATTCAATATCCGATCCGCGCAGCAGATTGGAGCCATACTTTTTACCAGGCTCCAGTTAAAACCAGCAGGAAAAACAAAAGGTGGTCGTGCTACAACATCGCAGGATGCTCTTGAAGCACTAGCTTCAGAGCATCCGCTCGTCGGTGCTCTGCTTCGATTCCGCAAACTGGAAAAACTTCGATCAACCTATCTGGAACCTCTGCCAAAAAGCATAGGAGCTGATGGACGCGTGCATACACATTTTAATCAGCTCTCCACAGCTACGGGCAGACTTTCATCCAGCGGTCCAAATTTGCAGAATATTCCCGTGAGGGGCAATATGGGACCCAGGATGCGAGCCTGTTTTACCGCAGATCCGGGACATCTGCTTCTTTCTGCTGATTATTCACAAATTGAACTGCGCGTTCTTGCACATTTTTCTCAGGACCCGACGCTAATGCAGGCTTTTCGGGATAATGCCGACATTCATACCCGGACAGCGAGCCTCATTTTTGATCTGCCTCAGGAAGAGATCACGTCAGATATGCGCCGAAGTGCGAAAACCGTAAACTTTGGTCTGCTTTACGGTATGGGACCGCAAAAATTGGCGAAAGAACTGCAGATTTCTCTCAAACAGGCCAGAGCTTTTATCGCACGATATTTCGAAAAATTGGGATGCCTACGGGCGTTTTATACTCAGGTCGAACAGGAAGCCTGTGCAAAGGGATATGTTATCACGATTTCGGGAAGACGCAGGCTCCTCCCCGATTTGCAGTCTGAATCTGCACAGGCCAAAGCCCTGGCCAAACGCCAGGCTGTCAATACAATCATCCAAGGCAGTGCGGCGGACATTATCAAGATAGCCATGCTGAATGCGGATCAGGATGCCCGACTTGCCGAACTCGGTGCCAGACTCATTCTGCAAATTCATGACGAACTTATTCTGGAAGTTCCGGAACGAAACGCACAGGAAGCAGGAAAGCGCATTGAGGAAATTATGTCTTCTGTTGCCCCTGGAGGCATTCCCCTCTCCGTTCCGTTACGCACAGACTGGAATTATGGAAAAAACTGGGGAGAAGCCCACAGCTGATGAAAAAGGGGATGGAACTGCAAAGCATTCCATCCCCAAAATTATCCCGCTGGAATTAACGCGTCAATTTTTCAAGCGCTTCACGATATTTTGCGGCTGTCGTGTCAATCACTTCCTGAGGCAGTACCGGAGCGGGTTCCTTCTTGTTCCAATCCTGAGCGTCAAGCCAGTCACGGAGATACTGCTTATCAAAGCTGGGCTGGCCATGACCCGGCTCATAGTCAGCGGCAGACCAAAAACGGGATGAATCCGGCGTCAGCACTTCGTCAATCAGCGTGAACTCGCCATTGACAAGACCAAATTCAAATTTCGTATCCGCAATGATGATGCCACGTTTTGCAGCGTAATCACGAGCTTCCTCATACATGGCGATGGCCGTGCGACCCATCTGTTCCGCCAAATCCCTGCCAATCATCTCCGCAGCCTGTTCCGGGCTGATGTTTTCATCATGTTCGCCGAGAGCCGCTTTCGTAGAAGGAGTAAACAACGGTTTTTCAAGACGATCAGATTCTTTCAGTCCTTTCGGCAGCTCAATGCCGTTTACCAGCCCCGTCTCTTTATAGGATTTCCAGGCACTGCCAGAAATATAGCCGCGTACAATGCATTCAATCAAAATAGGCTCTGCACGCTTGGCAATGACAGAGCGCCCTTCGAGCATGTCGCGATAGGGCTTCAGCACTTCAGGATATTTATCCACATCAGATTCAATAATATGATTTGGAACAAGATGTTCAAATTTCGACATCCAGAAAAGCGTAAGCTGATTTAGAATCGCCCCCTTGTATGGCACAGGCTCCCGCATGATGACATCGAAGGCGGACATGCGATCAGTCGCCACAATCAGGATGCTGTTTTCATCAATGGCATACATATCACGGACTTTGCCGCGGGAAAGAAGCTTCAGTTCGGGAATATCGGTATGGGTCGTCACAATCATGGATTACATCTCCTCATGGGAAAAATTTCCCGGCAAGGACACCCCTCACCGGCTTCGCCTTTAGTTTCATTCATTCACGGCGGAAAAGCAAGCAGGTTTTGAGTCGTCTCCATAAAGTACGGGGATGCCCTTATAAGGGCATCCCCGTCCATCCTGACTTTCTCCTATAGCGATCAAGCTATGGCAATCCGCTTGGCTTCAGGAACCTTTTTTTCCGGATTCTTCGGGAACGAAACCTTCAGCACGCCACTTTCAAAAGAAGCTGCAACATCCTTCGGTTCCAAATCCTCGCCGACAAAGAAGCTGCGACTGCAGGAACCGCAATACCGTTCACGGCGCAAATACTGCCCCTTACCCTCTTCCGAGGCTTCTTCTTTCGCAGCGGTAATGGTCAGATATCCTCCGTCAAGCTCCAGATTAATATTTTCCTTTTCAAATCCGGGCAAATCGACATCCAGCTCATAGGTCTTATCCAGTTCACGGACATCCGTCTTCATCAGATTACATGCAGAAGAAACATGTTCATGATTCGTCAAATTATGAAACTGAGAAAAATTCCTGCCGCCGAAAAACGTATCAATCAAGTTTTCACCAAAAATTCCAGGCAACATTGTATTTCTCCTTTTATTATTCTTTGATGTACTGTTCATTACATAAGTATTATGAATGACAATACATCATAACTTACTTGAAGATGTGCTCTTTTATAGAGACCATATCATCAAGTCTGAAATAAAAATAAGAATCTATTGCCATATGTCAACTCATTTAAAAGAAAAAAATCATGACTGCCATCATGACCAACACTGCAGCGGCAAACATATTCAGTATTTTCTGTCCCATCGGGGATCGATTCAGCCATCCGGCAAGCTTTCCTCCAAGTAAAACCACACATGTAAAGACGAGAATTCCAGACAGCTGAAAAATCAGTCCAAGAAAAAAAATCTGGCCTGTAATCGATCCGTATTCCGGAGAACAAAACTGAGGCAGAAAGGCGAGCATGAAAAGCAGAACCTTGGGGTTCGTCATATTCATGACAATACCGCGCAGAAAGAGCTGGAATGTTCCCGGGACAACCCCGGTTCCGGCTGTTTCAGCCTGTACAGATCCGTTTCGAAACGTAAGCCAGGCGATACGCAGTAAATAGAGCGCACCGACACATTTCAATCCCAACAATGCATAAGGAGACGCAGCCAGTAAAACCGCCGTCCCAAGAGAGATTATTATCAGGTGTCCAAAAACACCGGTAAATAATCCGAGCACCAGAGCCATGCCCTTTTTAACACCGTACAGAATAGAAGAGGTCAACACAAAAAGGATATCCGGGCCAGGAGCAGCAGCCAGCAGCAGCGATGCACTAAAAAATGAAAAAGCTGTTTCAAAAGGAAGCATGGAACGATCCTCATCTCAAATAACAGTGTTTTCTTCGTCTTCATCAGGACTGAGCCGAATTTCTGTCACATGAAAAAAGGCTGTGTCAAGATATGGCATTATTGATGAGAGATCTCGGAAAATGATCGTCTAATAATTCGAGCAAAGGAGATCCAGCAGGAACTCAATTCCGCAGCGCACGTCATCCTGGCGGACAGACTCTTCAGGACAGTGAGACTTTCCTCCGGCACAGCGCATAAAAATCATTGCCATAGGCCATACGGAGGCGATTTCTGAGGCATCATGCGCAGCTCCGCTCTGTAAAACAGGACTATATCCCTGTATTTTTTCCAAAGATTTTCTGATTTTTTCCATCAGATCAGCACAGCAGTGCACCAGAGGTGAAAAAAAGTACCGTGTGCTTTCAAAAAGCAGCCGGCGTTTCCTGCAGATATTTTGCGCTGCTTCAAAAAGACGTTTTTCCAATATATCAAGAAGTTCTTGATCGCCTGCACGAATATCAAGTCTGAGTTCCATGGATCCGGCGATACAGTTTGCCAAATTCGGCGCGCAATGAATAGAGCCAACTGTGCAATACAGCCGATCTCCATACTCTGAAGCAATTTTTTCAAAAGCTGAAATAACCTCTGCCGCGCCGAAGACAGCATCGCGACGGCAGGACATTGGGGTTGTTCCCGAATGTCCTGTTTCCCCTGATATGCTCAATTGAAATCTTCTGGATTCATTGATGCAGGATACGACTCCAAGAGCACGATGGCTGGCGTCCAGCACGCTTCCCTGCTCAATATGAAGTTCATAATAATCTTTCACGCGAGATCTGGGAATAGCCGCATCTTCAATGCGATCAGGATCCAGACCGAATGACAGCATGGCCTCTTTCATGCTCACACCGTCCATATCTACAACATCAAACCATGCCGAATTCCAATGTCCCGCTACTGCAGCACTGCCAAGAAAGGTCACTCCAAAACGGGTTCCCTCCTCATCCGCAAAGCCGATAATCCAAATAGGGTGTGTCAAGCGGATATGCTGTTCGTGCAGGCAATGGACGGCCTCGATAGCGGACAGGACTCCAAGCGTTCCGTCATACGCTCCGGCATTGCGCACAGTATCAAGATGAGACCCAAATAAAACCGCAGGAGCATTCCGATCCATCCCATCATAGACGCCGATGATATTGCCTGCAGAATCAACATGCGTCTTCATTCCGGCTTTTTTCATCCAATTGCCCACAAGCGCATTAGCCTTCTGATGCTGCGGCGTGAGATATCGGCGCGTAATCTCCCCTGCACGCTCAGTAACAAAAGAAAGTAACTGAAGATGCTTCATAACTCTTGCCGCAGATTCGGACGATTCTTTACACGCGCTCATGTGTCCGACAGCCATTCTTGCCACGCTCTCCAACAGTATTACAGCGTCAATCTGATACGAGAAATAAACTGAGCCAGTTCCGGAGTTTTCGGATTCTCAAAAAAGGTCTCCGCAGAACCCTGTTCCAAAATCCTGCCCTGATACATGAATACGACTCGGTGCGCAACTTCTCTGGCAAATGCCATTTCATGCGTAACGAGAACCAATGTCATTCCCTCATCAGCCAAATTCCGCACAACATGCAGGACTTCTCCAACAAGAGACGGATCCAATGCGGAAGTGATTTCATCACATAACAGCATTTTCGGCTTCATGGCCAAGGCACGTGCAATAGCAACTCTTTGCTGCTGACCGCCTGAAAGATTGGACGGAAATAACGACATCATTTCCTGCATTCCGACCTTGAAAAGCATCTCTTCTGCCATGGATCGGCTTTCCGCCTTGCTTTTTCCATATACTATGCGCGGAGCCAGCATCACGTTCTCCAAAGCCGTCAAATGCGGAAAAAGATGAAACTGCTGAAAAATCATGCCAACGTCCCGGCTGATTTCCTGAGCTTGGTTCCGCGCATGGGTGACCAGCATATCACCTAAAAAGATCGTTCCTTCCTGGTAGTCCTCTAAACCGTTCATACAGCGGAGAAGCGTTGTTTTTCCTGATCCGGATGGACCGATAATCGCGACGATTTCTCCTTTTTTCACCGCCAAATCAATCCCCTTCAGTACATAAGTGCTGCCATAATATTTTTGAACTCCCTGCACAGTCATAATATTCATTGAAATTTTTCCTCAAGGCGTCTGGAAAGGAGTGAGAGAGGAAAACAGAGGAGAAAATATCCCAGCGCAGCATAAGCATACATTTTAAAAGGGCTGTATGACGCATTGGCCATAACCACAGCAGCACGTGTTATCTCTTCAAAGCCAATGATGGAAGTCAGAGCCGTACTTTTAATCAACTGAACGGAGAATCCGACAGTGGTGGGTATCGCCGGTCGAATGGACTGCGGCAGGATCACATGCCTCAGTGTCTGAAAAAACGAAAACCCCAGAACACGACAGGCTTCCCACTGTCCTTGCGGCACGGCGTCAACTGCCGTTTTCCAGATTTCAAGGAGATAGGCTGAAGCGTAAAGAATCAGACAAATTGATGCAGTACCCCACGGGCCAATATCAATTCCCGCCAGAGGCAGGGCAAAGAACACCAGAAAAAGCTGCATCAGAACAGGCGTTCCCTGAACAAACTCAATATACATCGCAAAAAATATTCTGCCTTTCTTTCTGTTGCCAAGACATAGAAGAAGTAACGCGGGGGTCAGAAGAGCAGCTCCGAAAAATGAGATTACCGACAGCAAGACTGTCCATTTCATGGCAAACAGCAAATTACGCAGAACATCCCAGGATGAAAAATCTGCCATGATCACGCTCCTCTGAAAATCAGCCGGCCAGCGGCCATCATCAGATGGCGGAAGATCCAAGAAAGCACGATATACCCGACGGTTGCAATGAGATAGCTTTCAAGAGGAAGAAACGTCATCGACTGCGCGTAACTTGCCGCATAACTCAAATCTTCGCAGGAAATTTGCGAAATTACAGCGGATCCCAGCATCACCAAAACGCACTGTCCCGTCAGAGCTGGCCATGCTTTCTTCATCGCCGGAGGCAAAACAACATGAAAGTAGGCCTGAATATACGTCATGCCGAGTACTCGGCATGCCTCCCACTGGCCATTTGGTGTCACAAGCAGATACGATCGAATGATTTCTGTTGCGTACGCCCCCAGATTGAGAGTCAAAGCCAGAATAGCTGAACATTCTGCCTCGACACAAATGCCTATCTGGGAAAGACCGAAAAATATAGAGAAAAGCTGGATGATAAATGGCGTGTTGCGAACAAGTTCAACATAGGCCGTTACGATCCAATAGCAGAAGCCTCTCTGGCAATCATAACGAATCAGAGCACCAGCTATCCCGATAGCTATTCCACCCAAAATGGATCCAAGGGAAATGGAAGCAGTCAAAAACGCCCCATAGATAAACTCAACACCATACTCTGCGAGATTCGCAAAATGAAGCGCACAGCTCATATACCTGCTGCTCTCCTGGGGCATCAAACCGGATTTTGCAAAATTCGATCAAAAATATATCTCGAAAAGTTTTTAGATACCCGGTTCCTGCTGAAGCATATCACCTGGAATGTCCATACCGAGATATGCCTGACACAGTCTGTTCAGCGTACCATCATGAAAAGCCTTCACAACCGCAGCGTTCACAGCACTGCGCAACCTGTCCTCACCCTTCATCAGGCCAATGTAATTAGGCGAATTGCGAAGGCGAAACTTCAGGACGGGCACTCTCTCTTTCTGAATTTTTTTTGCAACGGATTCTGCCAAAAAGCTCAGACAGCAGATAAATTCTGTTTGCCCGGAAATATAGGCCTGAGCTGCAGTGCTGTTGTCTTCATAACGTTTGAAAACGACTCCTGACGGAACAAGTTTGGCAAGCATCTGTTCTTCAATACTACCTCGAGCAGATCCGACAGAATGTCCTCTTAATGACTCAGGATTCGGCAGAGGAACCAAAGCCGGTCCAAACACGCCGCTGAACGTCGGGCAATAGGCTATGGAAAAATCAATGGCCTTTTGCCTTTCTTCGGTTTTGCCGAGCGCGGCGATGACAATATCAGCCCGTCCGGATTGAAGAAAAGAAATTCGCTGAGAACCGATTACCGGTATCAGCTTACAGCGAACGCCAAGTTCTCTGGCAATATAAACAGCCATATCAACATCATATCCCTGAATATTCATCTCAGAGTCAACGAACCCAAAAGGTCGATGATCCTGGGGAACGGCAATCCGAATCACTCCTTTTGATCGAATCTCATCAAGCTGATCGGCCTGTACGAATGACTGAACCGTACAAATAAAAAATACTGAAGCTGCAGCCATCAGCATTCTGCCGATATTCATGTGTATTCTCCCATTGGTTGGGGTTGGATCCGGGAAGTCTCCCGGATCCGGTAAGATGTTAAGCGTACTCTGTCTGTTAAAATCTACCGTGAAGAAAGAGGCGTTTCCGTTCTGATGCGAATTGTCTGTTCGGCATTGACGACGTAGATAATGCCATCGCCTTCATGTCCGGTCTTCGCTCCACGGATAACGGCCTGAATAGCCGTATCAATCTTCGGCTCATCAAGACACAGTTCAATCCGAATCTTCTTCAGCAGCGTCACCTGCGTTGTCACGCCGCGATACATTTCCGTATATCCTTTCTGTCTGCCGGCTCCGAGAATATTGGTCACGGACATACCGTAAATACCTTCATTAAAAAGCTCGGCTTTTACCGACTGCAGCCGTTCCGGACGGATATAAGCAACAACAATCTTCATCCTTAATTCCCCTTTTTCCGTTATTCGTTGGAAAAAATCTGGAATCCGCTGTACGCATCCGCGCCATGTTCCACGGTGTCCAGGCCTTTCAGTTCCTCTTCAGGACTGACACGGAGCTTAATGAAGCAGTTGACCAGCTTAAAGGCAATCAGTCCCATGATGAAAGCCCAGGCTCCGATAGCCAATACGCCGATAATCTGCACTCCCAGAGAACCAACTCCACCGCCGTACAGCAGTCCGGTCGTGCTGCCGAAATCAGGAGAAGCGAACAATCCGACCATGACAGTACCAAAAGCACCGCATACGCCATGCACAGACACCGCACCGACAGGATCATCAATACGAAGCTTCTGATCAATAAACAAAACGGAAGCGACAACAAGAATGCCGGACAGACCGCCGATGCAAATCGATCCCAGAGGGGATACTTCAGCACATCCGGCCGTAATACCGACCAAACCAGCCAGACATCCGTTGAACGTCATGGAAGGATCGGCCTTCTTGAACAGAAACCACATGAAAAACATCGCAGTCATGGCACCAGCACATGTGGATAACAGCGTATTTGCAGCAATGAAGCCGATAGTACCGTCAACAGCACCTGTAGAAGCGCAGTTAAAGCCAAACCATGCAAACCAGAGGACAAAGACTCCAAGTCCTGCCATGGGGATATTGTGTCCGGGAATGGCTCTGGCCGTTCCGTCCTTGCCGTACTTTCCGATGCGCGGCCCCAGCACAATGGCTCCGGCCAGAGCAATCCAGCCGCCTACAGAATGGACGACCGTCGATCCGGCAAAATCGATAAAGCCCATATTTTCCAGCCATCCGGTTCCCTTTTCAAACAGTCCAGCCCAAGCCCAATGGCCGCTGACAGGATAAATGCACAGCGAAATAAGCATGGAAACAAGCATGTACGCCTTAAAATTCGTACGTTCCGCAACCGCACCGGAAACAATGGTCGCAGAAGTTGCACAGAATACGCTCTGGAAAAACCAGAAAGCCCACGCATGCTGCGATTCCAATCCGTTTCCAGTCACTCCAGACATGCAAAAAAATGAGGAGCCTATCATTCCGTTCCAGTCAGATCCAAACATCAGGCCAAAGCCGACAAAGTAAAAAATCAAACTGCCAATGGTAAAATCAGCGTAGTTTTTCAGCATAATGTTTGCTGCATTCTTGGCTCTGGTCAGACCGCATTCCACCAGCGCAAAGCCAGGCTGCATAAACATGACGAACATACCTCCCAGCAGAAGCCAGAGGATATCTCCGTATGCCTGAGGCAACGCTTCATCGGCTGCCCAAACCGTTTCAGGGAGTAGCATCGAACTCAGCAGGATCGAAGAAACCGCAAGAATCTTCGAAATTCCGCATCCTGATCCCTCATACCGGAATACAGAATGCTGACAGAAAATGGCGTTTTCCATGATCTCTCCTAATGGTGTTGAGGTTTTCGTGTTCAAACATTCTTGCTACAGTGCTGCCAAAGCCTGACCGATGCGCGTCACGGCTTCCTGCGTATTCTGCAGCGTGGAAAAAGCCGTCATACGGACATAGCCTTCTCCATGTGTACCGAATCCCGAACCGGGCGTACAGACGACGTTCGCCCTGTCGAGAAGATGGTCAAAAAAAGCCCAGGAATTCATCCCCTGCGGAACAGAAACCCAAATATAGGGAGCATGTTCTCCTCCGTAGGCCTGCAGCGAAACGGATCGCATGGCATTCAGAATGATTCTGGCATTTTCCCGATATCCGTCAATGACTTCAGCCGTTTGTTTTCTTCCTTCGTCCGTCAGAGCTGCAGCTGCAGCTTTCTGAGAGAGACAGGAACAGCCGTTGAAACAGGTACCGAGATATCGTTTCCATAGAGCATTCAGCTCTACCTTCCGTCCGTTCACAGTTCCCTGCAAACGGTGAGGCACGACAACATAGCCGCATCGTACACCGGTAAATCCGGCCGTTTTCGAAAAGCTCCGAAATTCCACGGCCACCTCATCAGCACCTCCAATTTCGAAGATAGAACGGGGAATTTCCGGATTGCTGATGAACGCCTCATAAGCGGAATCATAAAAAATGACAGACCCGGATTCATGCGCATACGCAACCCAATCTTCCAAATCTCTGCGTGACATGACAGAGCCTGTCGGATTATTCGGGCTGCACAGGTAAATGATATCGGCATGTTCTTTTGGCGGAACAGGAACAAAGCCGTTTTCAGCCGTACAGGGCAGCGTCAGAACACGTTCCCACCGCTCTCCTGTCCATCTTCCCAGCTTTCCCGTAATGGCATTGGATTCAACGTATACGGGATAAACCGGATCCTCTACGGCAATGGACGCATGCCAATCAAACAGAATGGGAAACTGGGAAAGCGCTTCCTTGGCTCCGGAAGTGATGAAAATTTCATCAGGATTTATCCTGATGCCTCGTTCGGCATAGTCACGCGAAGCAACAGCCTCTCTCAGAAAATCATATCCTTCCGAAGGACCATAGCCGTAAAAAGTTGTTGATGAAGCCAGATCATCAACAGCGGCATGCATGGCCTCAAGCACGGCAGGAACCAGAGGACCGGATACGTCGCCTATGCCAAGGCTTATCTGCCTGATATCTGGACTCTTCTCCGCACGGGCTCGAGCACGCCTGGCAATTTCGGAAAACAGGTAGCTTCCAGGCATGGAAGCAAGAAATTCGTTCAACTCCATCATGATACGGAAACTCCCTCATGCTCTGTCTTCAGGCCAAACTCCGGAGAAAACCGGCTCTGCAGGACCTGTCAGGCGGATATGTCCCTGTTCATCAAATTCAACTTCCAAAATTCCGCCGGGAAGCTGCGCGCGGATATGCCTTTCTGTCAAGTTGTTCGCAACGCAGGCTGCTAATGAGGCACAGGTTCCCGTTCCACATGCCAGTGTTTCACCGGCTCCTCGTTCCCAGACTCTGAGTTTGATATGTTCCCGATCCACAATCTGAACAAATTCCACATTGGTACGGTTGGGAAAAAGAGGATGGTGTTCCAGCATTTTCCCGATGCGGTGCACTTCGGCAGCATCCACGTCTGCTACGAAAAGCACCGCATGGGGATTGCCCATTGAAACGGCTGTGATCTGAAAGATTTCTGAACTTGCCGCCGTCAGAGGACGATCAATAAACAACTCTCCCCCATTCAGGGAGGGAATGTCCTTCGCCGTAAACATTGGCTTCCCCATGTCTACAGAGGCCAGAAAACCGTCATGCCCAAAATGAAGCGCTACCTTTTTAACTCCTGACTTTGTCGCCACACGCACTGCAGGAGCTTCAGTCATATGGCGTTCATAGGCCAGTCTGGCGACACAGCGCACTGCATTGCCGCACATTTCCGCTTCAGTCCCATCGGAATTGAACATCCGCATCGTTACATCCGCTGAAGAATCGGACGGCGGAAGGAGATAGACGATGCCGTCTCCGCCGATTCCAAAGTGTCTGTCACTCATGCGCCGGACCATGTCCGCCATATTCCGAGGGAGCGCATCTGCAATGACATAGATATAATCGTTTCCGGCTCCCTGCATCTTTACAAAGGGAATATTCATCATTTCCTTCTTTTCCTGATTCTGATCACAGCCAATTTCCGGGAAAACCTAGTATGTCCACATCATCTCGGCATACGTCGGGAAGGGCCACTGCTTTCTCTCAACGATCCGCTCCAGAGCATCACATTCACTGCGTACAGCCTGCATGGCCGGCAAAAGCCTGTTCAGTACGGATCGAGCCTGAATCGTTGCATCATCTATAGCCGCCGTGGCGGAAATCTCGCTGTTCAGGCTGTCCAATGCCGCCTTCAATGCCAGATTGTGTTCACGAATCAGCCGGAAATGCCCATATTCAACGCTGTCGGATTCACTGCACAATTCCTTCACCTTCAATGCCAAATCCGCTGTTCTGGCCTCTTCCTGGAACGTTACAGGAAGGATGCTCCCCCGCGCCATGTCCTCAAGCACTCGAGCTTCAAGCTGGACAGTCTTCACATAATTCTCCAGCATGATATCATGACGCGAAAGCAATTCCCGCTCTGTCAAAATATGCTGACGCAGGAACACATCGGAAATAGAAGGATCCATGCTGTGTTCAAGGGCTTCAACAGTATTGGCATAATTCGGCAGACCACGGCGGGCGGCTTCTTCAGGCCATTCGGAGGAATACCCGTTGCCATTGAACACCACAGCCATATGCTTTTTAAACAAAGCCGGCAGAAGCTCGGACAATGTATCGTTCAATGAACTGCCTGCGGATACTCCGGCTTCCAGTTCCGTCGCGATCTCCTCAAGCGCGTTTGCGACAGCAGCATTCAGAACCGTATTGACGGGAGCAATGGACTGCGAAGATCCGACGGCACGAAACTCAAACTTATTACCAGTAAAAGCAAACGGGCTAGTACGGTTACGATCCGACTGATCAATCGGAAGTGGAGGAAGCGTGGAAACGCCGATCTCAATAGGCGTGCGCTTGCCATGCAGAGCCTGTTCCGATCCGATAATCGTATTGAGCACATCTTCAAGCTGTTCCCCGAGGAATACGGAGACAATGGCTGGCGGTGCTTCATTGGCTTCAAGACGATGATCATTTCCCGCGCCGATTGTGCCAAGGCGCAGCATATCCGCATGGTTGTGCACAGCCTTCAGAATAGCCGCTAAAAACACAAGAAACTGCGCATTATCCTGAGGAGTAGATCCAGGATTCAGCAGGTTGTTGCCGTCAGAATCGCACAAAGACCAGTTATTATGCTTGCCGCTACCGTTTACACCGGCAAAGGGCTTTTCATGCAGGAAGCAGACGAATCCGTGCGAGGCCGCAACATGCTTCAGAACATTCATGATCAGCATGTTATGATCGGTCGCGATATTCGATTCCTCAAAAATAGGTGCCAATTCAAATTGCCCCGGAGCCACTTCATTATGTCGAGTCTTTGCAGGAATACCCAAAGCTTCAAGACGCTGTTCCACATCCTGCATAAAATCCTGAACACGAGCGGGAATTGCGCCAAAATAATGATCTTCCAGTTCCTGCCCTTTGGGAGAAGATGCTCCAGTCAGAGTGCGCCCTGTCAGCATCAAATCGGGACGAAGCATGGCCAGACGGCGATCGACCAGGAAATATTCCTGTTCCGCGCCGACGACCGGATAAACCCTCGAAGCACTCGTATTGCCAAAAAGACGCAAAATGCGCAGAGCCTGCGTAGACAGGGCATGAATAGAACGGCCAAGCGGAATCTTGCGATCCAGTGCCTCACCGGAATAGGAATAGAAGAAGCAGGGAATGTGCAGCGTTCCGCCGCGCTCGCCACGGAAGACAAAAGCCGGCACAGAAGGATCCCAAGCCGTATAGCCTCTGGCTTCAAAGGTGCTTCTGATGCCGCCAGACGGAAAACTGGATGCATCCGGCTCACCGGAAATCAGCTTTTTCCCGGAGAATTCACTGATTACCTTTCCAGGCCCTGCAAACTCAATAAAGGCGTCATGCTTTTCTGCAGTGAGTCCGGTCATAGGCTGAAACCAGTGCGTGTAATGCGTCGCACCCAGTTCGATAGCCCAGTCCTTCATGGCATTGGCGACCGTATCCGCAATGGACGGATCCAGCTGTTCGCCATTGCGAATAATCTGTTCCAGTTTCCGGAACACAGCCTTGGGCAAGCGCTTGCGCATGACATCAAGACCAAACACATCACAGCCGAAATTTTTATCCGCATTAAAGACTTCCGCCGGACGAGGTTCGATGCCGGAAGAAATAATGGTACGGAGTGCGTTTTCTCTTGCGGAAGACATACTGTTCTTCTCCTTGAGTGTGTGAACGTATATGCCTCATAAAAGCAAAAAGTGTGCGCTTTTATATTATTTTATGTAACATACTGTTTTTATTACAAAAAAAATAAGACTCACTAAGAATACAGAAAAAAAACGGTGCTTTTTTCAACAAAATGGTATAAAAAAAGCAGGCATCTTGACGATCTGCCGTGAAAGTTGCAAAATTTTAACAAATAACATATTAAAAATATTAACAAAAAAATTTTTAACAGAATTGTATGTTTTGCCGAACAGATTCAAGACCGCATGTTCAGGGAGTCCAAACATATGTCTATACAATTGCTCCGTTCGCTTTCTGAAATACTCTCTGATGTCCCGTCCCCGGCTAATACAGAAAAAGCTCTTGATGAGCTGCGGCGTTTTTTCAAAACTGAACAATGCGAAATTTTTGCGTTTTCCGATGAAGGACGAAATATCGTGACCCTCGCGGGGAATGATGCGGAACGAAAAAACAGAGTTCTCCCCTTGAAACGCCAGGCTTCTGAACTGTTCAGAGACAAAAAGCCCCGATTTTTCGGAAGTCATGATCTTTTTATTCCGGAAACAGCTTCAGGGCTGCCGTTTGCCAAAGCCTTAATGATTCCCATCTGCCGCAGCGGAGAAAATATCGGCATTCTGGGCATACAGCCTGAACGAGACTGCTCCAGAGATGACCTTGCCCTGCTTTCTGTTGCGGCATCCCTGCTGGCGCCTGCAGTTGACCGCCTGCGCTTTACCTCAGCGACAGTGATATCCCATAACGGAAGACCGCTGGGATTCGTCGGCAATTCTGCAAAAATGTGCGGAGTCTATACGCAAATTTCCCATGTCGCCTCTTCCGGCACAACAGTGCTGATTACCGGAGAAAGCGGTACAGGCAAAGAACTGGCGGCTCATGCCATCCATGAGGCAAGCCGCAGAGCAAATGGACCTTTTGTTTCCCTGAACTGCGCGGCACTCCCAGAAAATCTGGTGGAAAGCGAGCTCTTCGGACATGAAAAAGGAGCCTTTACGGGAGCAATTTCCGCACGCTCAGGACGCTTTGAACAGGCTGACGGCGGCACACTGTTTCTCGATGAAGTGGGAGAGCTCTCTCCCTTCATACAGGCCAAACTTCTCAGAGTGCTTCAGGAACATGCTTTTGAACGTCTCGGTGCCATGCGGAGCACCAGAGTTGATGTCCGCATCGTAACGGCAACGAATCGGAATCTTGAGGCAATGGTTGAAGAAGGAACTTTTCGCCGGGATCTTTTTTACCGCTTGAACGTCTTTACCATCCGGATGCCTTCTCTGAGAGAACGTGCCGAAGACATTCTGCCGCTGGCTCTGCATTTTGTAAAAAAATTTGCCAAAGCCAACGGAATGAAAGAACTCCGCCTTTCACTGACCGTTCAGGACATGCTTCAACGGTATTCATGGCCTGGCAATGTACGGGAACTTTCCAATGTCATGGAACGAGCAGTTCTGCTCGCTGAAGGTTATGAAATGATTCTTCCCCAGCATCTTCCCGGCAGCCTGCACAGCGAAACATGCCCCTTCGGAAAAAACGAAACCGTCTTTTCTCCCTTTTCCTCATTAGGCCCTCTGCAAAGCCGATTGGAGGAAATGGAGCGAGTCTGCATCACTGACGCTCTGACGCATTTTCGCGGACATATCGGCCGAGCAGCTGAAGCTTTATGTCTGAGCGAGAGGGTTATGGCTTTGAGAATGAAAAAATACGGAATCAACTACAAAACATTTCGATCTTCTGAAGAATGATTCCCTTTTTCATCAGGGAACATCGTCAGGAAATCAGCGTCATTTGTCTGGCTTTTGTGCGGAGACGCTGAATAAGATGCGTCTGCACAAAATACGGCAATATCGGTTTCAAAAAACGGCTGGGGACGGATTCTCGCGTCAGGCCATACAGCATTCTTTTCTTCGCGCAGCTTGCAAAGATGCCATCCTTCGCCCTGGTCAATCCCACATACAGCACACGCCGTTCTTCATCAAGCACATCAGCGGGCATTGATTCCACATCTCTTTCCGTCTGTTTTGCATCATTCCTTGAAAACGGCATCAGCCCTTCTTCAAGAGAAGGCAGGAAAACGACAGAAAACTCCAGCCCTTTTGCCGCGTGCATGGTCATCAGGCGCACATACTCGGAATGTTCTGCGGCAAGATCCTGATCACGTCTCAGAGATACCCAGTCAAGCAGCCCCTGCCATCCTCCACAGCGGTTAAAAGCCTTTTCCAGACAGCGAAACAGCTGGCTTTCCGGCAAAAAAGTCTTATCCTGAAACAAAAATGCAGCAAGCGTTCTCGGAGAACGCCATTTTTCCTCTTCCATCTCAAAACATCCAGAAGACAGCTTCTGCTGCCTCTCTTGAAGATGCTTGCCTACGCTGCGAAGCAAAGTCCTCAGATCGGCATCTTCCCAAAAAGCTTCCTCTTCCGGAACGGCATAGGGGATACCTTTACGATCCAGGGCTTTTTTCAGTACGGGAATCAGCCCTTTGAAACGAACCAGGACAGCGATATCGCCAGGTGCATAAAGATGATCCGAATCCGTTCGTTCATGATGCCGCAGATCCTCGGCTGTATGCGATGACGATCCCAGCAGGTCACTGATGCGCCCGGCAATCCATTCGGCTTCATGCATTCCATCCGGAGCAAAACAGAAATGGAGAATGCCAGATTCCTGCCGAACAGCCTGAAAAGCGTTTTCCCTGTCCCGATCAATTAACGTGGACGCAGCCTTCACGATTTCCGCAGCAGATCGGTAATTCTCCGTAAGCACAATTCTGCGGCATCCTGGCCACATTGAGACAAGACGCTCCGCTGCATCCGGATCAGCACCTCGAAATCCGTAAATGGCCTGATTCGGATCGCCAATACCGAAGAAACCCGTGCCGTCATCAGGCAACAGAGCTCGGATAATTTCTATCTGAAGAGAAGAAAGATCCTGTATTTCATCAACGAGAAGATAAGCTGGACGCTTCATCTCAGGATGCGTTCTCAGAAGATCAAGCCAGCGTTCTAACAGATCGGCATAGTCCGCAACGCCCCTCTTCCGCTTCAAATTCCTGTACCGTTGCAAGGGCAACTGCAATTCGTCGGGAATAGACATCATCTCCCGAGCTTTTTCCAAACGTTTCCAGGCTGTTTGCAGCCAAACAGGATCTTCACCCAAATTTGCTTCATAAAAAAATGACACTGCTGAAGATTCCGTCAGGATCTCCGGCTGCTCAGAAAGGCAGGTCAACGCCAAGGCATGCATTGTATCCACTGCGGGCAGAGGACTGTCAGCAGAAATATAATACTGCAAACGGTTGCGCACCTCTTCAGCGGCCTTGCGCGTAAACGTCAGGATCATCAGAGCTTCCGCAGACACACCGCTCTGCAGAAGGCGTTCGGCTCTCCCTACAAGCGTTCTTGTTTTTCCTGATCCCGGACCGGCAAAGACCAGAACGGGAGACGAATCTGCTTCCAGCGCCTCGCGCTGTGTTCTGCTCCAGGTAAAAATTCCTCTATGATTCACAGGCTGTTCGACTGACTTCGTCTCTGCAACTTCCGGCTGTTGCGCACAGGAACAGGCCTTCTTCATATTTCCCTTCTCCTCGACAGGAATAAGCAGCCGTCCGATTCGTTCTTTCTGTTCAAAGTCATGAAAGACGCGTACAGTACCGTATTCTCCGTCGTATCCCCCCCGGAGAATCACATCGCCTTTTCTCATACGGGATACAGCTTCTCCAAAATCATGCCAATATCCCCGCAGATCTCCTTCAGGGACGCTGTGCAGGATATCCAATTCCGAACCGAATTTTGCAAGAAGCTCCCGCTGACGCTTCCGAACCTTCACACTTTTCGCGCCGCAGCCCAGCAGCTCGCCTAACAGTTCCGGAAGCGGAATCAGCGATACAAAATGCTTTTGACCATCCGGATACAGAGGTTCATGACGATCGGCCAATGCGGTGACACGATGCAGCACGCCGACCGTTACGGGCTTACCGCAGACAGGACAAATCAGATCCATGCGCCGCGTTTCTTCAGGAGAAAGAGAAATGCCGCAGGCTCGATGCCCGTCAAGATGATATTTTCCCTCTTCCGGGAAGAATTCCGCTGTTCCCAGGAAATGGCAAGATGTCTGCGGCTGCCTTCGTAAGGCATCAAAAATACCATCATAGGATATGTCTCCAGTAAAGATATTGGCTTCCCTGCCAAGATTTTCCCCGGAATGCGCATCAGAATTGGAGACAAGAGTAAAACGGTCAAGCGCACTCCACAGCCGATTCATGTCCGGATCTGAAGACAATCCTGTTTCCATGGCAAAGATATGATCTGTCAGGCTTCCAAAACATTCTTCCGGAGAATCAAAGCCCGAACGGGATCCGAACAGAGAAAACCATGGTGTCCAGATGTGCGCCGGAATCAGAACCGCACGTTCATTGCACTCCAGAACCATTTCCAGAAGATATTCCGCATCAAGACCCAAAATCGGTCTTCCGTCAGAAGCAAGATTGCCCACGGATTCCAGCCGGCTGCACAGTCTGTCCATGCTTTCCAAATCCGGCATAATGACGAGATTGTGAATTTTGCGAACCCTGCCATTTTTTTTGTAAATGGAACTGATTTCCGCTTCTATCAAAAAAAAAGGCGGTTCTGCATTTTCAGGGCAGACAAGTCCTGAAGATTCCGCCTCGCTGGCAAGAACACGCGGATCTCGTACGCGATACAGCCCCGTATTATCATCAAAAATCAGATCTCTCCGCAGCTCATCCCGCCATGCGGGATGCGTTGCATCACCGCAGGCTGTAACAGACAGCCCCTTAATCTGACTCCATGCAGCAATATTCTGTACGTTGAGCTTGCGGCTTGTCGCCATGGAAAAACGGGAATGCATATGCAGATCAGCACGAAAAATACGTTCCATGGGACTGTCCTTTCTTCTAAAGCGGCATTGATAATCCAACGTCGTTCATGAAAATATTTTCTTCAAACGCAAACGGAGGCAAGTATAAATGGAAACAAAACCGGCCGCAAGAAGCACTGTCTGTCGAGATCTCCTTCTTTTTTCAAAGCAGATATTGACACATTACAAAGGACTTTTTATGACAGGAGAAAACTCTAAAGGAGTCTCTTATGCTGACTACCATGTTGCTGTATTGTGCTCTCGGTGCCGTAGCAGGTGTTTTGGCTGGTCTGCTCGGCGTCGGCGGCGGTATTGTCATCGTGCCAATGCTGTCCATAACCTTTGACTATCTTGGATTTGCACCCGATCCGCTGATGAAACTGGCACTTGGATCTTCAATGGCCAGCATCATCTTTACATCAATTTCCAGCTCCAAAGCCCATAGCAGAAAGGGATTTGTCGACTGGAAAATCGTCTGGACCATTGCTCCCGGCATCATTGTCGGCACGTTCGGCGGTTCATTTCTCGCCGCGCATTTGCCTTCAAACTGGCTGCGCATCATCTTCGGCATTTTCCTCCTGATCGTTTCCTATCAGATGTTTGCCGGAGCCAAGCCCAAGGCTTCCCGCCAGCTGCCCAAGAAAATCGGCATGACGGTGTGGGGACTCGGCATCGGCATTATCTCCAGCTTTGTAGGAATTGGAGGAGGATCTCTGCTGGTTCCCTTCATGCTGTGGCATAACGTCGAAGGGCATCGTGCCGTAGGCACTTCCGCGGGCATTGGACTTCCTCTGGCTATTGCCGGAGCGCTTGGATATCTCTGGAACGGCATCGGCGTCCCCGATCGTCCCGACTACTCTCTTGGCTATATTTATCTGCCCGCTACGATTGGCATCGTCGTAATCAGCATGCTGGTTGCTCCTTACGGAGCGAAGATCAGTCAGGCTCTGCCTGTCAGCACCTTGAAAAAATGCTTCTCCGTCATTCTGTTCTGCGTTGCCATCAAGATGCTGCTGCAGTCTTTCTAATCAGAAAAAACGATATTACGCAAAGCCCCCGCAGACATTCCATCTGCGGGGGCTTTCAGTTCCAGGCAACCAGAGCTACTTTATCAAATTGAAATCCGATAAAACCTTCTTCAATGCCTCCACATTTTCCTCACGCATGGGGACAAGAGGCATACGGAATTCCAATGACTTACACTGTCCCATCAGCCACTGCGCCGTTTTGACAGGAAGCGGATTGGTCTCAATGAACATGCTGCGGACAAGAGGCTGCATGGCAAAATGCAGTCTGCGAGCTTCCGCGACATCTCCGGCAAGATACGCCTTGCACAAACCGGACATCATGCCGGGAACGATATTGGAAGTGACGGAGATAACACCACAGCCGCCAACAGACATGAGGGGCAAGACGAGATCATCTTCTCCAGACAGAAGCTGAAATCCGTCAGGACACTCCTCAAGGATTCTGGAAGCCTGGGTCAGGCTCCCTGAAGCTTCCTTAATGGCAACCACTTCCGGAATATCCCGCACAATTCGCGCCACAGTTTCAGGCTGCATATTGCATCCTGTCCGGCTCGGCACATTGTAAAGGATAATCGGCAGAGACGCTTCTTCAGCAATCCGTTTATAGTGCGCATACAGGCCATCTGGAGTAGGACGATTGTAGTAAGGGGTAATGATGACAGCACCGTCGGCACCGACTTGTTTGGCGAATTTCGTCAGGCTGACCGCTTCGTCCGTGCTGTTGGATCCGGTGCCGGCAAACACAGGAACTCTGCCTTTGACCTGGTCGATGCAAATTTTCATGACTTCCTGGTGTTCAGCATGAGTCAGCGTCGCAGATTCCCCCGTTGTGCTGCAGGGAACGAAACCGTCTATACCCTGCTCAATCTGCCATTCGATCTGGGCGCGGAACGTTTCTTCATCAATCCTGCCGTTAAGAAGCGGCGTAGGGATTGCAGAAAAAGCGCCCTGAAGAAGAGAAGTGTCCATTCTTTAAACTCCTTAAAGTAGCCTCTGTATCGGCACTCTATTCCAAATACCGTAATTTTCTACCATAAAACCCTTCTGAAAGAAAGACTTTTCATCTTCTTTGTCTTCAGCAAGATGTCCTCAGATATTCACAATATGCCTGCTGCTTTTCAGATTGAGAATATGCAAAAAAATTGATATATTTAATGCAGATTTTCAAAGAAACCGGAATAAACCATGTCAAATGTTCTTTCCTGCTGCAAGGCTTTGGCCGATGAAACACGTCTGCGGCTGATACATATTCTCAGTCACTGTGAACTTTCGGTAAATGAACTGGTCGGTATTCTTGAGATGGGACAATCCAGAGTTTCACGGCATCTCAAGATCCTGACTGATGCAGGCTTCCTCCGATCGCGTCGCGACGGACTATGGGTCTTTTATAAAGTCGCAGCAAGAGGAGAGGCTGTCTTCTTTCTTCAGGCATTGGCATCATGCGGTGACGATGAACAGTCTGTGGCAGACAGTGACATGGCTGCACAGGTCATTGCAGAACGCTCCAACAGAACACGCCGCTTTTTCAATGATCTTGCAGAACACTGGGATACGCTGAGCCGAGAAGTCCTGGGAGGGCTGGATCTCCCTGAAGAGATCTGCACCCATCTGCCGCCCGGCTGCTGCGTCGCCGTCGATCTCGGATGCGGGACAGGAAACGTTCTGGAGCGCCTTCGAGAAAAATCCATGAAGGTCATTGGTGTTGACGGCTCTCCACGCATGCTTGAATTGGCAAAAAGGCGGCTTCAGAAACTTCAGACTGATATGGATGAAGTCTCTCTTCGCATCGGGGATCTGCACCATCTTCCTCTTCGTGACGAAGAAGCGGATTTTGTCAGCATCTGCATGGTTCTCCATCATCTGAATGAACCCATAGCCGTTTTGCGCGAAGCTGCACGGGTTCTCCGCCCGGGAGGGTTTCTGGTCATCGCAGACTTTGACAAGCATTCTCAGGAATGGCTGCGCACGGATTATGGCGATCTCTGGCTGGGATTCGATTCAGAATCCCTGCACCTTTTTCTGAAAGATGCGGGGTTCTCATTCCGTTCTGAAAAGCATTGCTCCGTAAACAAGGGACTCGCTCTGAACATAACCGTCGCAGAGCGTCTGTAACCGCTGAAAAACAATATTTTTTACAAAACGCAAGGAGTCTTCCCATGAACGCACCGGAACTGAACCTAGCATTACCGTATAAAGTTGCAGACATCTCTCTGGCAGAGTTTGGCAAGAAGGAAATGCAGCTTTCTGAACGTGAAATGCCAGGATTGATGGAGCTGAGAAAACGCTATGGATCCTCAAAGCCTCTGCGGGGGATGAAAATTACCGGTTCTCTGCACATGACCATTCAGACAGCCATGCTGATTGCCACGCTGTACGAACTTGGCGCCGATATCCGATGGGCTTCATGCAATATTTTTTCAACGCAGGATCATGCAGCTGCGGCCATTGCGGATCTCGGCTATGCCGCCGTTTTTGCCTGGAAGGGAGAAACCCTTGAGGAATACTGGTGGTGTACGGAAATGGCTCTGACATGGCCTGACGGAAGCGGTCCGGACATTATTATCGACGACGGAGGCGATGCGACGCTTCTGATTCACAAGGGCGTGGAAATAGAAAAGGATCCGTCCGGTCTGCTTGGCACTGCTGACAATGAAGAAATGCGGATTATTCTGTCCCGTCTGGCTCTGCGCCACGCACAGAACCCCACCCGGTGGCATCAGGTTGCGGAAAAAATCCGCGGTGTTTCTGAAGAAACGACGACCGGCGTGCATCGCCTCTACCGTCTGGAAGCTGAAGGAAAGCTGCTCTTCCCAGCTTTCAACGTTAACGATTCCGTAACAAAATCCAAGTTTGACAACACCTATGGGTGCAGAGAATCTTTGGCAGACGGCATAAAAAGGGCGACGGATATCATGCTGGCCGGCAAGGTCGTTGTGGTAGCAGGATACGGCGAAGTCGGCAGAGGCTGCGCTCAATCCATGAGGGGGTTCGGTGCCAGAGTGCTGGTAACGGAAATCGATCCCATCTGTGCGCTTCAGGCTGCCATGGAAGGCTATGAAGTGGTTACTATGGAAGATGCGGCACCCGTCGCGGATGTTTTTGTTACAGCCACGGGAAATTGCCACATTATTACAGGAGAGCATATGATGCAGATGAAGGACGAAGCCATCATCTGCAATATCGGTCATTTCGACAATGAAATCGACGTGTTCTGGCTGGAAAAAACGCAGGGATGCGTCAAAACGCCGATCAAGCCACAGGTAGACAAATGGCTGCTGCCCAGTGGACGCTCCATCATCCTGCTGGCTGAAGGACGTTTGGTCAATCTTGGCTGCGCAACCGGGCACGCCAGTTTCGTCATGTCGACGAGTTTTACCAATCAGACACTGGCGGCTCTGGAACTTGCCGCAAAGCTTCATGACAGAAAAGTCTATACCCTGCCCAAAACGCTTGACGAGGAAGTCGCCCGTCTCCATCTTGGGCGTCTCGGCGCAAAGCTGACGACTCTTTCCGACGAACAGGCCAAATATCTCGGGGTTCCGGTTGAAGGCCCGTATAAAGCGGACTGGTATAAGTACTAAGGAAAAAAACATGTTTGGATATCTGTTTCGCAAACTTTTCGGAAGTCGTAATGAACGATTTCTGAAAAAGCTCAGGCCTGTCATTGCCAATATCAATTCACGGGAAGCTGCAGCACAGGCTTTGGATGATGACGCCATTCGGTACCGCATTGCAGAAATTGGCGAAGCCATCCGAAGCGGTGAAACCAATACGGATGCGGCACTGCCTGAAGTTTTCGCACTGGTCAGGGAAATGAGCCGGCGCGTATTGGGCATGCGTCATTACGACGTTCAGCTGATCGGCGGCATCACGCTCCATAAGGGCAAAATAGCGGAGATGAAGACCGGAGAAGGCAAAACCCTTGTGGCAACACTGCCTGTTGTTCTCAACGCCCTGGAAGGCCGAGGCGTGCACGTCGTGACCGTCAACGATTATCTGGCCAAACGGGATGCGGACTGGATGGGCAGGCTGTATTCGGCTCTCGGCCTGAGCACCGGCGTCATTGTTGCGGGTCTGACTGATGAACAGCGCAAACAGGCGTACAGTGCGGACATCACGTACGGCACGAACAACGAATTCGGTTTTGACTATCTGCGGGACAACATGAAATTCGATGCGTCTGAGCTGGTTCAGCGCGGGCATCATTACGCCATTGTTGACGAAGTTGACTCCATTCTCATCGATGAAGCGCGGACGCCTCTGATCATTTCCGGAGCTTCGGACGAATCAACCGGCATGTACCTGAAAATAGACGCCATCGTCTGCCGTCTTCAGCAGGATATTCATTACAAAGTTGACGAAAAAGAGAAAAACGCAACCCTGACTGACGAGGGCGTGGCCGCCGTGGAGGAAATGCTCGGCATAGAAAATCTGTATGATCCGGCGAGCATTATGGCGCAGCACCATATCATGCAGGCACTGAAGGCGCATACGGTATTCCGCAGAGACGTCGATTATATCGTCAAGGACAACCAGGTCATTATCGTCGACGAATTTACCGGACGTCTCATGCCCGGCAGGAGGTTCAGCGATGGGCTGCATCAGGCTCTGGAAGCCAAGGAGCATGTCCCTGTAGCTGCTGAAAATCAGACTCTCGCCAGCATTACCTTCCAGAATTATTTCCGCCTGTATGACAAATTGTCCGGCATGACCGGTACGGCGGATACGGAAGCCGTAGAGTTTTCCCAGATTTACAATCTGGAAGTATGCACTATTCCTCCGAACCGTCCGATGATCCGAATTGATTCTCCGGATCTCATCTACAGAACCCGCAGGGAAAAACTGGATGCTATCGTACAGGCCATCCGGACTTTGCATGAGAAAGGACAGCCGGTTCTCGTCGGCACCATCTCCATAGAAATGTCCGAACTGCTGTCTACCATGCTGCTTCAGGCCGGGATCCCGCACAGCGTGCTTAATGCGAAGCAGCATGCGCTGGAAGCGGAAATAGTCGCTCAGGCGGGACAGATAGGGAAGGTTACGATCGCAACGAATATGGCTGGCCGCGGAACGGATATCGTGCTTGGAGAAGGCGTGAGAGAGCTGGGAGGCCTGCATATTCTTGGTACAGAACGTCATGAAAGTCGCCGTATTGACAACCAGCTGCGCGGCCGATCCGGACGCCAGGGAGATCCGGGTTCCTCCCGTTTTTATCTGTCTCTGGAAGATGATTTGATGCGTCTGTTCGGATCGGACAGGTTATCCGGACTGATGCAAAAGCTCGGCATGGAAGAAGGTGAACCCATTGAGAATAAAATGGTTTCCCGAGCCATCGAAAATGCGCAAAAACGCGTTGAAGGGCACCACTTCGAAATCCGCAAAACGTTGCTGGAATACGACAATGTCATGAATCAGCAGCGCACCGTCATTTATACGTTGCGCCGAGACATCATGCAGGAAGAAAATCCTGACGTGTTCATTCAGGAATATCTGACTGACGTTCTTGACAGCCTTTACGCCTCATGCGCTGATGATGCTCAGGACGAGGAAGCACAGAAGCGGATCCGGATTGATCTTGAAGATATTTTCAATATCAGCCGGGTTCTTCCTGAAGAAAACCCTCTGCCCTCCAGAGAAGAAGCGGAACAGCTCGTTCTGCAAATTTTCGCGCTTCTCAGGGAGGAATCCAAAGAAATTTATCCCAGCATCCTCCGCTATTTCCTGCTTGGAGAACTGGACAGAGCCTGGAAGGAACATCTGCGCAACATGGATTTCCTGCGTGACGGTATCGGACTGCGAGGCTATGGCCAGAAAGATCCGAAGCTGGAGTACAAAAGAGAAGGATTCCGCATGTTTCAGGAGCTTCTCATGCGTGTGAGGGAATCCGTATTCCGCGCACTGAGCCGGGTTCACATTGATCCGGAGCCGCCGACAGAAGCTGATCCCGATTTTCCTCAGAATGAGGAACCGAATTCTGTTGAACTTGAACCCGAAAAGACTCTTCAGGCGGAGTCTTCAAAAAAAACAGCTCCGAACGCTCCATGCCCCTGTGGCAGCGGAAAAAAATATAAACGGTGTTGCGGCAGAAAAAAATGACTGGAACGGCTTCGGCAGACTTCTGCCGGAGCCGATTGAAAAAGCCAGGCAAAAACAAAATCCTCCAAAAACACAAATAAAACTTGACAGAAAAACATTCTGAACGTACATATTTTTTGCTCTTCTTAAGCGGGAGTAACTCAGTGGTAGAGTGCAACCTTGCCAAGGTTGAAGTCGCGGGTTCAAATCCCGTCTCCCGCTCCAAAAGAAAGAAGTGGCGACGTAGCCAAGTGGTAAGGCAGAGGTCTGCAAAATCTCCACCTCCAGTTCAAATCTGGACGTCGCCTCCACTCCATGCGGGAGTAACTCAGTGGTAGAGTGCACCCTTGCCAAGGTTGAAGTCGCGGGTTCAAATCCCGTCTCCCGCTCCAGGAATCCTTCGGTGCGGGAATAACTCAACGGTAGAGTGTCAGCTTCCCAAGCTGAAGGTTGCGGGTTCAAATCCCGTTTCCCGCTCCAAAGACATGACGCCGGAATGTGTATGCATTCCGGTTTTTTTGTGACCTTTTTCGCACTGCTCGCCTTTATTGCTTCTTTTTCACAACTTTTGAACAATAAAAGACAAATACTGCGAAAACCTGCGAGCTTCAGCGACAGCTTCCCCTACGGAATTACACAGCTCTCAAACGCTTCGTATACGTCGTTTGCAAATCGCCTACGCCTTATTCCCCTACGGAATTACACAGCTCTCAAACGGCGCGATCTGATAGCCAGCTCTTGCGATGGCCTTATTCCCCTACGGAATTACACAGCTCTCAAACAACTTTATCATCACCATAACTGCATCTTTTGCCTTATTCCCCTACGGAATTACACAGCTCTCAAACGAAGATATGCCATCTGCCCATCGCCGCAGTAGCCTTATTCCCCTACGGAATTACACAGCTCTCAAACGGAAGGAGTGTGCGTAGTGCCAAACAATGAGCCTTATTCCCCTACGGAATTACACAGCTCTCAAACCCATGTCGCACAGGATCAGCTTTTCGCCATGGCCTTATTCCCCTACGGAATTACACAGCTCTCAAACCCGGCGGATAGGCATAGGCGTATTTCCACGCGGCCTTATTC
>JAQXLA010000005.1 GCA_029011315.1 Desulfovibrionaceae bacterium | reverse complement strand
AATATCTCTTTCGCTCCACCCTGTCAACAAGTTTTTCAACTTTTTTCGCTTCAGCTCCCAGCCTCACGGCCTTTCGCTCTCGGCGTTCGGCTCTTATGAACGATTTCCAGCAGCCTGTCAACTACTTTTTTCAATTTTTTTCACACCCTGCGATCCCAACTCTTTTTCCTGAATCCAGAAGCATCACCATTTCTATCACGATGCAGGGAAAAGAATTTCACATCCGGCCTGTTCCAGATCTGCAACAGCAACAGCACCTTTCCGAAGCAACGTAAAACGCATATCACCTTCATATTCGATCAGCGTTGAAGGTGCACCTCCGGACGGACTGGGCGGGACATCAACAATGCCCCGCACCGCTGCGCACAACTCAGAATCAAGATCTTCTGCACGAGTCACAGCAGGACGGCCGCTGATATTGGCACTGCTCGCCGTGATGGGTTCTCCGATAAGTGAAGCCAGTTGCCGCGCTACTGGATGCGAAGATAGACGAACGGCAACTCTCCCTGTGCCTCCCGTGAGAATATCGGGAACACGCAGTCGAGCTGGAAAAATCACAGAAAGCGGCCCGGGCCAAAATTTTTCCAGAAACGGCATAATTTCCGAAGAAATTTTCGCAACGAGATCCAGATGTTCCCAATTGCCAAGAATCAACGGCAACGGTTTGACCGTAGAACGGTGCTTTGCACGAAAAACTGCGGCTGTCGCATTGACATCAAGCGCACGGCTTCCTAAACCAAAAAAGGTTTCCGTCGGAAAAATCACGGGGAATCCGTCGGACATCATTTCTGCAGCCCGTTCCGGCGTTACAAAAGAAAGCAGATGTTTCTTTGACGAGATCATGTTCATCTCCGGATGCCTGCGGTATTCCGCTGTTCCAAGAATTAAATTAAGGAATCCTGTATGCCTCTCAAACCGTTACGACTAATTGCCGTAGGTCGCCTGCGGACACCTCACTGGATCGGCGCGGCCGAACATTATGTCACGCGCATTTCCCGCTGGCGCCAGTTTATAGAAACTGATGTCCGGGACGGCAATGCCTCTTTGCCTATTCTTGCCCGCAATGCAATAGAAGGCAAGGAAATTTTGGCCGCACTGAATCCTGAAGATATTCCTATTTGTCTCGATGAACACGGCAAAAGCATGACAACAGAGACTTTCGCATCATTTCTACAGCGCCTTTCCGAAAATGCCTCCCGCAGACCCTGTTTTATTATCGGCGGAGCTTTTGGGCTTGCGCCGGATGTTCTCAAGGCTGCAGCACACGTTCTGGCACTTGGTCCGATGACGCTGCCTCATGAATTAGCCCGGGTTCTCCTTCTTGAGCAAATATACCGAGCGGAATCCATTATACGAGGTCTGCCGTATCACCATGCCTGATTCAGCTGAGAATCTGTTGCGCCTGTGCAACATCCTTTCGAATCTGCTGCACCAGAGCATCCGGGCCGACAAAGGTAATTTCACCCCGCAGCCGATCTACAAAGGAAACTTCCAGCTGGCGATCGTACAAATCTCCATCAAAATCTATCAGGAACGTCTCAATTGTCAGGATACTGTTTCCGAAAGTCGGATTGTATCCTACATTCGTAACCGCCTTGCAAGTTCCCTCAGGCCGATTTCCGTTTTTCAGGACAAAAGGCGTTGAAGAAATTTTTCCATCAAAAGGAGTCGCCAACGTTGCATACACTCCGGGCTTCGGCAGCATTTCCGACATTGGAGCCAGATTGGCTGTTGGGAATCCCAGAAGACGTCCGCCTCTGTTTTGACCGTGAACAACTTTACCTCGCACGCAATGCGGACGACCAAGCAAAACGGACGCTTCAAAAACCTGACCCCGACGCAACAGCTCCCTGATGCGCGTTGAACTGACGATTTCATCATCGACGCTAAACGCAGAAAAGCGCTCGACTCCGAAACCGTATTTTTCTCCCAGAGAGGCGAGCACTTCCGGTGTTCCGGAACGCCCTCTTCCCAAAGAAAAATCATATCCCAAAATCAAATTTTTAATGCGAAGCGTATCTACAAGAAAACGCCGAACGAAATCCTCAGGATTCATCGAAGCCATTTCTTTGGTGAAACGCAGCACCAAGGCCGTATCAATGCCCATCTGATCCAGTAAAGCCAATTTTGTTTCCGTAGTCGTCAGGCGCGGCGGAGCATAAGGCGTAAGAATTTCCAAAGGATGAGGATCAAAAGTTAACGCCACAGAAACGGTATCCGTTTCCCGGGCCCGTTCAATTGTGCGGGAAAGAAGCTGACGATGTCCGAGATGCACACCGTCAAAATTACCTATCGTGACAGTTGTTCCCTTGGAAATATCAGCAGGAAAACGGAGATCCTCTATTTTTGGATGACTGATAACAAACATATATTATTTCTTCCGTGTCGCTTCCAAAGCCATGGAAATGGCCTCTTCAACCAATTCTTTTGAAAGAGCGCCTTTCACTGTCAGCGCATTAATCATCATATGCGGTGTTCCTTCGACGTTGGCGAGGGCCGCATCTGCCAAATCAGCATCCAGCATTTCACGAACTGTCCGACTGCGCATATCAACAGAAAGCCGGCGCATATCCAGCCCAATTTCCCTGGATATGCGATCCAAAGCCTTTTTTCCCTCCCGCAACACGTCATTTTGCTGTGCGAAAAGCATCATGTACAATGCTTTGGCCTTGTCAGGATCCTGAAGAGACGCCGCCGTATAATATTCCGCAGCCAGTCCTCCGGAACCTTCAGAATTTAGAGGAAAAAGCTTCATAACATACCGGATCTGTCCGCTGTACGTTTGCAGGAGCTCCATGATCAGATCATGAGCCTGCTTGCAGTAAGAACAGGTAAAATCTGAAAAGCCAACGATCGTAACCGGAGCTGATTCCGAACCGAATATCGGTCTGCCATGTAATGCAAATTGCGGAATGGGCTGTTTCTGCTCCCTTTTCCATTGAGCTGACAGAGCATTGTGACGACGCTTCAGGGAACCTTGCTGAGCAATATCCAGCACTTCCTCGCTATGTTCCCGAAGAACCTGCAAAACAATATCCGGATGTTCCCGAAGAATTTCACGGATCACAAAATCCGCATTATCTGTCGTCACATTTCTCGCTGCCTGAACCGAAAAAGCGGGAAAAAACAGCAAGACAGAAAAAAATATGGCCCAAAGCCTCCAATAAGAAATCGTATTCTTTTTGTTCGGCATTTAAGACAGCCTCCGAGAGCATAGAATCGGACTTTCACTGTTGACAAACGACGTTCTACAGATTGAGGCAAGCCATATAAAAAGGCAAGGGAAAAAACAGCTGCGCTTGACCCGATGCTATAAAAAAGCCCGCCGGAGCGGGCTTGAAAATCCACGTCCGGAGCAGGCTCCGGACAACCGCAGAAGAAAAATCTGCGGAAATCTCTATGTTACTTTTCAGAAGTTTCCTCTGAGCCATTGACCGCAGGCTGCTTGGTAAATTCCAAAATAGCCATGGGAGCGCAATCACCCTTGCGGGGAAGTGCCAGCTTCGTGATGCGAGTATATCCTCCGGGAACACCGGCGAAAACAGGAGCCACGACATCAAACAGCCGTTTGACCAACTGATGATCTCCAAGCATGCCATAAGCCAAACGACGGGAATGAAGATCGTTACGAAGGGCCAACGTAATGAGAGGTTCCACCACGCGGCGGACTTCCTTAGCCTTGACCTCTGTCGTGCGGATCCTTCCGTAAGTGATCATCGCTCCGGCCATATTGCGGAACAGAGCCTTGCGGTGGGAAGGATTCCTGCTGAGCTGTTTTCCGGAATTGTTATGCCTCATGGTGTTGTTTCCTCTTATTCCATTCCTGATAATTCTTTTCGAAATTATCCACTTTCATACCGAAATTAAGCCCCATTTTCTGCAAAACAGCCTTAATTTCATCGAGGGATTTTTTTCCGAAGTTTTTGGTTTTCAGCATTTCGGCTTCAGGACGCTGCACAAGTTCTCCGACGGTTTCGATATTGGCTGCACGCAGACAATTGGTTGCACGAACAGAGAGCTCAAGTTCATCAATTTTTTTGAAAAGATTATCATTGATGTCGAGATTGCCACATCCCTCATTTCCCGTTTGACCGGAAATATGTTCATCAAAGCTGATGAATGCCGAAATTTGATCCTTGATGATTTTGGCACTGTACGCAATGGCCTCTCCTGGAGGAACAGAACCGTCAGTCCAGACTTCAAGAATCAGTTTGTCATAGTTGGTCATATCGCCTACGCGGGCCTGTTCAACGGCATAGGAAACTCGGCGAACAGGGGAGAAGCTCGCATCCAGCTTGATCAGTCCGATAGTTTCAGGAAGATCATGCATATCTGCCGGGACATATCCCTTGCCCATGCGGGCCTCGAATTCCATGCGGAGTTCCCGATCGACAGTCAGCGTCGCAAGATGCAGATCCGGATTCAGTATCGTCACATTGGCGGTAGTCTGAATATCCGAAGCTTTCACCTCGCCCTTTTGAGAAACACAGAGCGTCAGCTTCTGCGGTTCGTCGGTCGTCATCTTCAGACGGACCTGCTTGATGTTCAGGATCACATCCGTAATGTCTTCAAGGACGCCGGGGATGGTCGAGAACTCATGCTCCACATCGGAGATGGCAACGGAAACAAACGCGGCCCCCTGAAGAGACGAAAGCAGCACGCGGCGCAAGGCATTGCCGATGGTAACACCGTATCCGCGTTCCAGAGGCTCGTAGGTGAAACGTCCGTACATGGAAGGGTCGATATCGGGATTGCATTCGCATACAACGTCCTTGGGCTGAACCAGTTCCTCCCAATTCCGTGTATTGATAAGCTTGTTGCCTTGTGTGAAGAGCATGAACGGCTCCGCTTATTTGGAATAAAGTTCGACGATAAGATGTTCGTTGATGGGGAACTGAATATCGTCGCGCTGAGGCAAAGCCTTCACAACACCCTTAAAGGCATTCGTATCCACTTCCAGCCATGCGGGACAACCGCGACGAGCCACGGCACCTTCGGCATCGCCGAAAATAGCAATGGAGCGATTGGCTTCAGGAATTTCCACGCTGTCGCCAATTTTGACGAGCAGAGAAGGAATGGTCACCTTATGTCCGTTCAAAGTAAAAATACCATGACGGACAAGCTGACGAGCCTGAGCACGAGAATGTGCAAAGCCGAGGCGATACACGACATTATCAAGACGGCGTTCAAGATAGGACAGCAGATTCGTACCGGTCACACCCTTCGCCATATCAGCGTCGACAAAGTAACCGCGGAACTGTTTTTCCAACACGCCGTACACACGGCGGACCTTCTGCTTTTCGCGAAGCTGAGTCGCATAATCGCTCATTTTTTTACGATTACGGCCGTGCTGACCAGGGGCGAAAGGACGCTTTTCCACCGCACATTTTTCAGAGAAGCAACGATCGCCCTTTAAGAAGAGCTTCGTTCCCTCACGGCGGCACAAACGGCATTTGGCATCATTATATTTGGCCAAGACTTCTTCTCCTTATATCGCAACTAGACGCGGCGCCGCTTGGGCGGACGGCATCCATTGTGCGGAATAGGGGTTACGTCGCGGATAAAGGCGATACGGAAACCGGCAGCATTAATGGCACGCATGGCCGCTTCCCGACCTGAACCCGGGCCCTTTACATAAACACCAACGGTGCGCATGCCGTTGTCCTGAGCCTTTTTTGCAGCCTGTTCAGCAGCAACCTGAGCGGCAAAAGGCGTAGATTTACGAGATCCCTTGAAGCCGGCTTGTCCGGAGCTTGCCCAGCTTACCGTATTGCCACGGGTATCCGTAAAGGTCACAATCGTGTTGTTGAAGGAGGCCTGGATGTGCGCAACACCCATAGGCACATTTTTCTTTTCCTTCTTTTTCAGAGCGCGTTTTGGTCTGGCCATAAACACTTCCATAAAAAGCCGATTTTGATCGGCTATTCGATCAGAGATTTACTTTTTCTTGCCCACAGCGCCGCGGCGGGGACCCTTGCGGGTACGGGCGTTGGTATGCGTGCGCTGCCCATGAACCGGCAGCCCCTTGCGGTGTCTCAGTCCGCGATAGCAGCCAATATCCATCAGGCGTTTGATGTTAGAATTGATTTCGCGACGCAGATCACCTTCAACCTTGTAGTTCTGTTCGAGTTCCTTACGGACTTCGTTGAGCTCATCGGCAGAAAGATCATCGATACCGCGATTGGCATCGATACCTGCTGCGTTCAGTATGTTCAGGGCAGTATAGCGCCCGATACCGTAAATATAGGTCAGCGCGATGTCCGCGCGTTTGCCTCTCGGCAGGTCAACACCAGCTATTCTGGCCACAGTCGTACTCCTGAAGCTTAGCCCTGGCGCTGCTTATGCCGGGGGTTTTCACAGATGACCCTGAGGACGCCCTTGCGCCTGATGACTTTGCACTTGGGGCAAATCTTCTTAACGGATGGCCTGACTTTCATGACAAGACTCTCCAAAAATGTTCTCTTCCCGAAACACTTTCGTTCGGATCGGAACATAGTATCTTGTTTTTACTATGCTGTCAACATAGACATTTTTTCCGGCCGTTCGTCAGGGACGATCGAGAATCTGAGGTCCCCCGGGCAGGATAGCAACGCTATGTTCAAAATGCGCGGCGAGACTCCGATCACGGGTTACCGCCGTCCATTTGTCTTCCAACACTTCCACATCAGATGAACCCAGGCTGATCATGGGTTCAATACACAAAACCATGCCGACTTTAAGCGGCAACAGGCCGTGCCCTTCCATCACAAAATTCGGAACTTCCGGCTTCTCATGCAGGTTTGTTCCCAATCCGTGACCAACGTACTGGCGAATGACCCCACAACCGGCATCTTCAGCATGTTTCTGTACGGCAGCGGAAATCATTCGAAGTTCGTTTCCTGTCCTGGCTTCGGAGACGCCGAGCTCCAGACATTCGGAAGTGACTCGCATCAGCTTTTCAGCTTCAGCAGAGACCTTTCCTACGGCAAAGGTTCTTGCCGCATCACCAAAAAAGCCCTGATAGATCGTACCCACGTCAAAACTGACGATATCCCCCTCCTGAAGAATGCGATCCTCTGAAGGAAATCCATGCACGACCTCTTCATTGATCGAACAGCAGAGAGCATACGGAAATCCGTACATTCCCTGAAATCCGGGCTTTACCTTGAATTCGCGACACATTTTCTGAACGATTTCTTCAAAATACATGGTAGGAAGGCCGGGACGAACCTCCTTTCCCAATTCATCCAGAATGCATGCCACCATTCTATTCGCTTCTCGCAGAAGGCCAATTTCCCTTTCATTCTTCAGGAAAACGCCGCGGTACTTCTTCACGATCAGCTCCGTCCCTTCAAACGGTTACTTTTGCCAATGAGCCCATCATATTGCCGGGAAATCATATCAGATTCCAAACGGGACATGAAATCCATTGCCACTCCGACAAGAATCAGAATACTTGTGCCTCCGAAATAAAAAGGCACGTTAAACTGGGAGATCAGAAACATCGGCAAAACAGAAATAAGCGCAATATACACTCCGCCCCACAGTGTAAGACGGGAGAGAACACCATCGAGATACGCCTGTGTTTTTTCGCCTGGCCGAATGCCGGGAATAAAGCCGCCGGCTTTTTTTAAATTTTCCGCCACATCTTTCGGATCAAAAATAATGGCCGTATAGAAGAAGCAGAAAAAGAAAATCAACGCAACAAATATAATGTTGTACAATACGGTAGACGGAGAAAACCAGGCAGCCACAGCCTTAAGCCAGTCCGCCATCTCAAAGCTTGCCATAGTCGCCGGAAACAGCAGAAGGCTGGATGCGAAAATGGGAGGGATAACCCCCGCAGTATTGACGCGAAGCGGCAAATGCGTAGTCTGACCGCCGTACATTTTACGGCCTATCTGACGCTTGGCATACTGAATGGGAATACGACGCTGAGCGCGTTCCATAAAAACAACGCCAACCAAAACTGCGGCCATGAGAATCAAAAGCGCAGCAGCAATGAAAACACTCATGTCCCCCAGGCTAATGAGCTGAAAAGACTTCACCAGAGCACCTGGGATACCGACAGCTATGCCGGCAAAAATGATGAGCGAAATGCCGTTTCCTATTCCCTTTTCCGTAATCTGCTCGCCAAGCCACATTATTAAAATAGTCCCGGCAGTCAAAGTCAGCATCGTAACGATACGGAACAGCCATCCGGGATCCGTGACAACAGGGGCGCCACCGGGACTGAACATATTTTCAAGACCGACGGCAATGCCGAGCCCCTGAATCAATGTAATCAGCACTGTCCCATAGCGCGTATACTGCGTGATTTTGCGGCGGCCGGCCGCACCCTCTTCTTTGGCCATACGCTTCAGTTCGGGGCTGACAACCTGCAGCAACTGAATGATGATTGAAGCCGAAATATACGGCATGATACCGAGAGCGAATACGGAAACATTTCGAAGTCCGCCACCCGAAAACATGTCGAAAAGACCGAACAGAGTGCCTGCAGCCGTGTCAAAAAAATGGGCGAGGGCCGCTCCATCCACACCGGGAACGGGGATATGAACCCCAATTCGGTATGCACAAAGCAGGCCCAGCGTCCACAGTAATTTTGAACGCAGCTCAGGAGAACGGGAGACTTCCGTACCACCGGCCACGACTCACCTACCCTTCCAGAGCGACGACAGAACCGCCGGCTGCCGTAATTTTCTCAGCTGCAGTTCTGCTGAATTTATGAGCCTCTACAGTTACGGCAGAAGAAACTTCGCCGTTGCCAAGAATTTTGACGGGAGCACCAAAACGGCACAGTCCGGACTCATAAATATCTTCCAGAGAAATCTTATCCTTTCCGGAAAAGACTTCCAACAGTCGTTCAAGATTTACGACTTCGTATTCAACCTTGAACAGGAAGTTCTTGAAGCCGTGCTTGGGCAGACGACGCTGCAAAGGCATCTGTCCGCCTTCAAAACCAGGACGAACACCACCGCCGGAACGGGCATTCTGACCTTTATTGCCTTTGCCGGACGTACATCCGAGTCCGGAACCGGCGCCGCGACCTACGCGCTTGCGCGTTTTCCTTTCTTCAACGAAAGGATACAGTTCATTCAGATTCATGACTCGGTCACCTCCACAAGGTGGCAGACTCTGGCGATCATCCCGCGCACTGCAGGATTATCGGGAAACGTTTTTACGGCTTCACGACGATGCAGTCCAAGCGCATCAAGCGTCTTTTTCTGCGTCGGATTACAGCCGATACGGCTTTTAATAACTTTCACAGTGAGTTGAGACATCTTTCGCCTGCCTTACTTTCTGGGGGCTTCCAGTTTTTTGCCGCGAATTTCGCTCACGCTTTCCGCACTGCGCAGAGCGGAAAGACCCGCCATAGTAGCACGAAGAACATTGTGAGGATTGTTCGTTCCAATCGCTTTGGCAAGAACATCACGCACACCAGCAGCTTCCATGACAGCGCGCACGGCACCACCGGCAATAATACCAGTACCACGGGAAGCAGGCTTAAGCATAACGCGTCCGGCACCAAAACGACCGAGCACTTCATACGGAAGCGTACCTTCTACCAAAGCCAGATCCAGCATGGTCTTACGGGCGTGTTCCGTCGCCTTACGCAGAGCTTCAGGCACTTCCTGAGCCTTGCCAAGACCGAAACCAACCTTTCCATTGCCGTCACCGACTACGACAAGGGCACTAAAGCTGAAACGGCGACCGCCCTTCACAACTTTAGCCACCCGGTTCAGCGAGACGATCTTCTCGATGAAACCCAGTTCATTCTGTTCCATAACAGTTCATTCCTTTCCGGGTTAGAACTCGAGGCCGCCTTCGCGGGCGCCGTCGGCCACGGCCTTAATTTTACCGTGGTAAAGATAGCCATTGCGGTCAAACACAACACTGACAATATTTTTTTCCTTGGCCAGCCGGGCAATTTCAAGTCCGACAGCCTTCGCTCCATCCTTATTGCAGCGAACGGACGTACCGTTCTTGCTCAAAGCAAGCGTGGAAGAGGACACCAGCGTAGTACCGCTCAAATCGTCAACAACCTGTGCATACATGTGCAGATTGGAACGAAAGACAACCAGACGGGGACGAACAGCAGTCCCAGAAATTTTTTTGCGAATGCGGATCTTCCGGCGCTGTCTGGCTTCATTTTTTGTTTTCATGCTCATAGTGCGCCCCGATTATTTCTTGCCGCCGGATTTGCCGGCCTTACGCAGAATGGTTTCGGTTTCGTACTTGATGCCCTTGCCCTTATAGGGTTCAGGTTCACGAATACGACGAATGCGGGCAGCCACTTCACCGACGAGTTCTTTATCAGCTCCCGTCAGCGTCAGCTTCTGACCTTCGACCTTACCCGTAATGCCCTCAGGAAGTTCAACAAGCACCGGATGCGAGAAGCCGACCTGCAGTTCCACAACATTGCCTTTTACAGCAACACGGTAGCCGACGCCGATCACTTCAAGCGACTTGGAAAAACCTTTAGAAACGCCTTCAATGCAGTTGGCAAGCAACGTACGGCGCAGACCATGCTGAGCCCGAGCCTGACGGGAATCATCCTTGCGGGTCAGGGTCACATGACCGTCGGCCACTTCATAATTCAGAAGATCGCAAACAGGCGTCGTCAGACGGGCTTTTGCGCCTTTCACTTCGACAACATCCGCACCAATCTTCACTTCCACACCGGAAGGAATGGCGATGGGGAGTTTACCAATTCTCGACATGACGCACCCGCCTACCAGATTTCACACAGAAGTTCACCGCCCACCTTGTTCTGGTGAGCCGTCATTCCATCAACCACTCCCTGAGAAGTTGAAAGAATACAGATACCCAGACCATTCTGCACACGGGGAATTTCAGAGCTTCCCACATAAACCCGGCGTCCGGGCTTGCTCATGCGCTTCAGGCCTTCAATAGCAGGGCGGCCTTTAAAATATTTAAGCCGAATGGTGATGTTGCGGTCGTCAGAGGTCACGTCTTCGACGTAGCCTTCCTGCTTGAGGATGCCGGCAATCGCCTCTTTCATCTTCGAGCGCGGCACACTCACTTCCTTATGCAGGGCCAGGTGTGCGTTGCGGATGCGCGTGAGCATATCCGCAATAGGATCAGTCATCATCTGAAGCTCTCCTTAAAGGTTACCAGCTGGATTTACGAACGCCCGGGAGTTCTCCGCGGAGCGCCATATTGCGAAAACAAATACGGCACAAGCCGAATTGACGCAGAAACGCGTGCGCTCTGCCGCAAATGGGGCAGCGATTATAGGCACGGGCCGAGAACTTGGGCTTACGGCTTGCCTTTACTTCAAGAGAAGTACGCGACACGGTCCGATCTCCTTACTTTCTGAAAGGCATTCCAAGCTGTTCGAGCAGGAATTTGCCTTCTTTATCGGTGGTGGCAGTCGTCACAATCGTGATGTTCATGCCCTTGGGATTTTCAATGCGATCCGCTTCCATTTCAGGGAAGATCGCATGCTCCTTGATGCCGAGCGTAAAATTCCCGCGACCGTCAAACCCTTTGTCGGGAATGCCGCGGAAGTCACGCACGCGGGGCAGAGCAAAATTCATAAGCTTGTCAAGAAAATCCCACATGCGATCCCGACGCAGCGTAACACGAACACCGATAGGCATTCCCTGACGCAGCTTAAAGGCGGCAATGGATTTCTTGGCACGGGTAATAACAGCCTTCTGACCGGCAATGGCGGACAACTCGTTGACGGCTTCTTCCATCACTTTGTTGTTCTGGCTGGCAGCGCCTCCAAGGCCGATATTCAGCGAAACTTTTACAATTCCGGGAATCTGCATGGGAGTTCCGTAGGTGAATTCCTTCTGCAATACCGGAACCACTTTCTCGCGGTATATGGTTTCAAGACGGGTCATGAGTTGTCTTCCTACAGCGTAGCGTTGCATTTCTTGCAGAAGCGGATTTTCTTTCCGTCTTCATCATAACGGTAGCCGACTCGAGTCGGCTTTGCACAGGCGGAGCAGACGACCATCAGGTTGGAAACGTGAATAGGCATTTCCTTATCCATGATGCCGCCGGGTTCACGCCGGTACGGATTGGGCTTCACGTTGCGTTTGGCCATATTGACCTTTTCAACGACAACACGATCATGCTTGGGAAGGACCTTAAGGACCTTGCCAATCTTCCCCTTGTCCTTGCCGGCGATCACCATCACCTTGTCGTCCTTACGGATGCGAAACTGTTTCATAGCTCACGTTCTCCTACAGAACTTCAGGGGCAAGGGATACGATCTTCATGAAATTCCGAGCGCGCAGTTCGCGGGCAACGGGTCCGAAGATACGGGTACCAACGGGCTCACCCTGCTTGGACAACAGAACGGCCGCATTGGTATCGAACTTAATATACGAACCATCAAGACGGCGCACTTCCTTGGCAGTGCGCACAATGACAGCCTGCATCACATCGCCTTTCTTGACCTTGCTGTGAGGCATGGCTTCCTTAACGGACACCATGATAATATCCCCTACAGTAGCGTAACGACGATGCGAACCGCCAAGCACCTTGATGCAGGCCACTTTCTTGGCGCCAGAGTTATCGGCGACCTGAAGCGTGGATTCAACCTGGATCATGATAACTCCTAGACCTACATGGCCTTTTCGAGGACAGCCACCAGATGCCAGCACTTATTGCGGCTCAGATGACGATATTCCACGATTTTCACCTTATCACCAACGCCGCATTCATTCATGGGATCATGAGCCGTAAACTTCTTGCGGCGACGCACAAACTTCTTAAGGAGAGGATGCTTCACAAGTGTTTCAACGTTCACGACAATCGTTTTGTCGTTTTTATCGCTGACCACTGTGCCGACAAGCGTCCGTCCCTTACGGTTTTCCATGGCATTCGACATGGGACTATTCCTTTTCCTTCAACACGGTCAGAATCCGCGCAATGTCCTTGCGGGCCGCGGAGATCGCCGAAGTTTTTTCAAGCTGAGCAGCGGCATGCTGAAAGCGCAGGTTGAAAAGTTCCTGGCGCTGTTCGGCAAGCTTCGCTTTCAATTCGTCAGCACTGAGCTTTTTGAGTTCGCTGGCTTTCATGATTTAGAGCCCCTCTTTCACCACAATAATGGTTTTAACCGGCAGCTTGTGAGCGGCAAGGGTCAGAGCTTCCTTAGCCAGATCAAGGCTGACGCCTTTGATTTCATACAAAATGCGGCCGGGCTTTACCGGAGCGCACCAACCCACCGGAGCACCCTTACCACTTCCCTGACGGGTTTCAAGAGGCTTCGCAGTTACGGGGCGATCGGGGAACACGCGGATCCAGACCTTACCGCCACGCTTAATATGGCGCATCATTGCAATACGGGCCGCTTCGATCTGCTGGCTTGAAAGCTTCCCGTGTTCCAGAGTTTTCAGACCAATTTCGCCAAAAGCGATGGTCGCACCGCGCAAGGCGGGGCCGCGCTGGCGACCTTTCTGCCACTTGCGGAACTTAACTTTCTTGGGAGCAAGCATTACCGTTCAACCTCTTTGTCAAGGATTTCACCCTTGTAGATCCAAGCCTTGACACCAATGATGCCATAGGTCGTTTTTGCTTCCGCAAATCCGTAATCGATATCCGCACGAAGCGTCTGCAGCGGCACCTGGCCGTCACGATACCATTCAGTCCGGGCGATTTCTGCACCGGCAAGACGACCGGCGCAGGTTACCTTGATGCCTTCAGCACCAAATTTTCTTGCCATCGTCACGGTACGCTTCATGGCACGACGGAAAGCAACGCGACGTTCCAGCTGCTGGGCAATATTTTCCGCAACGAGCTGAGAATCAATTTCCGGACGACGAATTTCATTAACTTCAAGCATGAATTCCCGACCGAACTGCTTTCTCAAATCCGCACGAAGCGTTTCAATTTCCGCACCCTTGCGACCGATCACGACGCCGGGACGTGCCGTAGAAAGAATCAGGCGGATTTTGCCTCCAAAGCGTTCGATTTCGATTTTCGAAACACCGGCGCTGTAGAGACGCTTTTTCACATATTTTCTCACCTTATGGTCTTCAAAGACAAAGGCGGGGTACTCTTTTTTGGCAAACCAGCGAGACTGCCAGTTTTTGTTGTACCCAAGCCGAAAACCATACGGATGTACTTTTTGGCCCATATTATTCCTGTCCTTCTGCAAGTATCACGGTAATGTGGCTTGTCCGTTTGCGAATATTGGTAGCCCGGCCCTGAGCACGAGGCATAAAACGCTTCCAAACGGGACCGTCGTTTACGAGAATTTCGCGCACGACAAGCGTATCGACATCCATTTTTCCGTTATGTTCCGCATTTGCGACAGCGGAACGCACGACACCAAGCAGAATGCCGGCCGCCTTATTCGGCGTAAAACGCAGAAGGTTCATGGCCGCTTCAACGGGCAGACCCTTGACATTGCTGGCCACAAGTCTCGTCTTGCGCGGCGATACGTGCATGAATTTGGCACTAGCTTTCGATTCCATGACGTCCCCGTATTACTTCTTCGTGACAGCTTTAGTTTTCTTGTCGGCAGCGTGACCATGGAAGGTACGCGTCGGCGCAAATTCACCAAGCTTATGCCCCACCATGTTTTCTGTTACGAAAACGGGCAGGAATTTCTTACCATTGTGGACGGCAAAAGTCAGACCGACCATTTCGGGCAGAACGGTGGAACGACGGGACCAAGTCTTCACCACACGGTGATCATTGCTGGCCACAGCCGCTTCCGTTTTCTTCATGAGATGGTCATCCACAAAGGGACCTTTCTTCAGTGATCTGGGCATAACTGCTGCTCCTACTTCTGACCGCGGCGTTTAACAATCAGCCGAGTCGAAGGCTTCTTCCTGTCGCGGGTCTTGTATCCCTTGGCGGGCATGCCCCACGGCGAAACGGGATGACGTCCGCCAGAGCTTCTGCCTTCACCGCCGCCCAAAGGATGGTCGACAGGGTTCATAGCGACACCGCGGACTTTGGGACGACGACCGAGCCACCGATTACGACCGGCCTTACCCAGAGAAATATTCTCATGCTGAATATTGCCAACCTGTCCCACAGTTGCAAGACAAGTGGCAAGAACTTTACGCACTTCGCCGGAAGGCATACGCAGAAGGGCGTATTTTCCTTCCTTGGCCACAAGCTGAGCGTATGTTCCAGCAGACCGGCAGAACTGGCCGCCGCAACCGGGATGAAGCTCAACATTGTGCAGCGTCGTACCTACAGGAATGCGACCCAGAGGCAGCGCATTGCCGGGTTTGATGTCAGCTTTGTCGCCGGCGAGAACGGTATCACCCTGACGAATGCCGAGAGGAGCAAGAATATACCGTTTTTCACCGTCTGCATAATGCAGCAGAGCGATGCGAGCTGTACGGTTCGGATCGTATTCAATGTGGGCGACCGTAGCCGGAATATCCAGTTTGCTGCGCTTAAAATCAATGATTCGGTACAGACGCTTTACACCGCCTCCACGACGGCGACTCGTCACACGACCGAGATTATTGCGACCGGCCTTCTTCGCCAGTCCAACAGTCAAAGACCGTTCGGAAGACGAACGGGTCACTTCCTCAAAATCCGAGACAGTCTGAAAACGACGTCCGGGAGAGGTAGGTTTGAGCTTACGCACACCCATGACTAGACTCCCTCAAAAAACTCTATCTTTTGACCGGCGGCAACGGTGACATAAGCCTTACGCCATCCGGACACGTGGCTCACCCTGCGGTTTCTCACCCGCACGGAGGGCTTCTTGTTGACCACGTTCACGCCCGTTACCGTGACTTTAAAAGCAGCCTCGACCGCTTTTTTGATTTCAATCTTGTTGGCATCGGGATGCACCAGAAAGGCGAACTTGTTTTCTTCACGCTTCATCGTCGCCTTTTCGGTAATCACGGGCCGCAAGAGAATCTGCGTATAATCCATGGTCAACCTCATTACTTAAGCCGCGTTTCCACGGGTTCCACGGCACCTTCCAGAAGCACAAGCTGCTTGTGCTTGAGAATTTCATATACGCTGAGCTGATCAGGTGTAGTCAGCGTAATGCCGGGGACATTACGAGAAGAAAGAGCCAAATTACGGCTTTCTTCCGGAGCAACGATCAGAGCCTTGCCGAGGCCGAGCTTGCCCGCAACTTCAGCAAACAGCTTCGTCTTCGGTTCTGCGAGATCGATATTCTTCACAACGATCAGATTATCGCTCGCCAAGCGGGAAGACAGCGCCATGCGCATAGCCAAGCTTCTGATCTTCTTATTGACTTTAAAATCGTAACTGCGAGGCTGGGGTCCAAAAACAATCGCACCGCCGCGCCACACAGGGGAGCGGTTGGAACCGGAGCGGGCATGACCCGTCCCCTTCTGACGCCAGGGCTTATTTCCGCCGCCGGACACCTGAGCACGCGTCTTCGCATTATGCGTTCCGGCACGTTTTGCGGCCAGCTGCGCACGCACTACAAGGTGAAGGATCTCCGGCTTCACCGCGACTTCGAACACTTCCGGGGCAAGGGTGCATTCGCCCTGTTCGGTTTTGTTCTGATCGTATACTTTCACGACAGCCATTGCTCTCTACTCCTACTGCTTGCGCACAATCACCAGTCCGTTTTTCGGACCAGGCACAGAACCGCGGACAAGAATTACATTATCTTCAGGACGGACATCAACGACAATAAGATGCTGCACGGTTACCCGTTCGTCACCCCAATGTCCTGCCATTTTCTTGCCCTTGAATACATGGCCGGGGAATGTGTTATTGCCGATGGAACCACCCGAACGATGCACCTTTTCGCAACCGTGGGTATCGCGGAAGCCTCCGAAGTTCCAACGACGCATCACGCCCTGATAGCCCTTACCGATACTTGTACCCGTGACTTTAACCACATCTCCCGCGGCAAACAAATCCGCTTTCAATTCCTGACCGACTTCAGCAGTCGCAGGCTCATCCAGGCGAATTTCACGCAACGTGCGGCACGGCTGAACGCCGGCCTTTGCGAAATGGCCTTTCATGGGCCGATTCACGTTTTTTTCCTTTACGCCATCAAAGGCAATCTGCAACGCGTGATAACCGTCCTTTTCAGCGGTTTTAATCTGCGTCACAGCGCAGGGTCCGGCCTGAATGACCGTTACGGCGACTGCGGAGCCATCTCCGGCGAAGATGCGGGTCATACCAAGCTTACGACCCAGAATTCCTACTTTCTCAGCCATGATTTCCTCGCTAAAGCTTGATTTCCACATCCACACCGGCAGGCAGGCTGAGTTTGCCGAGGGCATCCACGGTCTGCTGCGTAGGGTCCAAAATATCCATAAGCCGCTTATGGACGCGCATCTCAAACTGTTCACGAGACTTCTTGTCAACATGAACAGAGCGTTGAACGGTAAATTTATGAATATTGGTCGGCAGAGGAATCGGCCCCGCCACGCCAGCGCCCGTAGTACGAGCCGTATCAACGATTTCCGCTACAGCCTTGTCAAGAATGCGGTAATCGTAAGCCTTGAGCTTGATGCGGATGCGATCACTGCTCACTGTTGTCATTGCGTCTACTCCGTTATCTGGCAACTCTTGTCTTCCGAAACTTCAAAGAAGACATCCACAAACAACCAACCCGAGGTCGGCTCCGGAAAAAGTTTCCGGATATTCCCGGCAAAAACCAGACAGGTAGACGATCCCTTTTTCGGGAGAGATTAATATTTTTACGGAAAGGCAGTCGAAGATAAAAAATCGAACCGACGCTACATATCCGAAAAATATATCCCCTTGCTCGTCGGCCCGACTGTACCGGATATTACATCCAGCAAAGACAGGTAGTCCCGCAGGGGTCTGCTAACCGGGTTTTTACCCTTACAAAAGACCTTTACAATCCACAAACCTACCGGTTTCTCTCGGATTGGAACGGCTTCTGACATTCCTTTTGGCAGTCAGCGACGCCTGCAAAATGTCAAAGCTGACCGCGATATCGGCCAGCATAGCAGGATGACTACTGTCATCCTTCCCTGCCGCACAGGGTTGTCCATAAATAAAATGAACGATTATGTTTATCCTTTTTATAAAAAAGAGTCAAGGGCTTTGTCCTATTGTCTTTTTTCAGGCGCTATAGTAGTGTTAATTCATCATTATTTCCTCAAGATTCCAGGAAATCTCATGTTTCTGCTTATTTTTACGACAATTTTTGTTGTAGGCGTATCCGCACTATGCTCTTTAACGGAATCGGCTCTTTATTCCGTATCCTGGCCTCAGATTGAAAATCTGCGCAAAAAATCTCCTGTCAAAGGAGAAATCCTTTATCAAATCCGCACCCATATTGAACGGCCAATCACCGCTGTTCTGACACTCAACACTTTTGCCAATACAGCCGGAGCTTCGGTAGCCGGAGCACTGGCATCTGCGCATTTCGGTCAGGATGGAACCGTACTGTACGCAGGCGGACTGACCTTGATGATCCTTGTTTTTGGAGAAATTATTCCCAAAACGCTGGGGGTCGTTCACTGCGTTTCCGTCGCCTCGGCCTTTGCCAAATCTGTACGTCTGCTTGTAATCCTTTTTTCCCCGTTTATTTGGGTATCTGGACTGCTGACCAGACTCCTCATGCCCAGAAAAAGAATCCCCGTGGCAACGGAAGAAGATATTCGGGCTGTGACACGGCTTTCACTGAAAACAGGACAAATTCATGCCTATGAAGAGCATACCATCCTCAACGTTCTTTCCATGGATCAAAAACATGTCCATGACATCATGACCCACAGAACACTGCTTTTTTCCCTCCCCGTTTTATGGACAGCCGATCAAGCATATGCCCTGCCTGGCATATGGCGATACAGCCGTATTCCCCTGTATGATAAAAACAATGAAGATATCGTTGGTATTGTGCAACGGAAAGATATCGTTCGCTGCGTTGCAGATGGTGAGGGAACAACTCCATTGATTTCCCTTATGACGCCCGTACATTTTGTACTGGAAAACCTCACTCTAGATAGGCTCCTTATAGAGTTTCTGGAAACACGTCAGCATCTATTTACGGTTATAGATGAATACGGAGGATTGTCAGGCGTTGTTTCAATCGGAGATGTTTTGGGCGCTTTGGTTGGACGGGAAATTATTGAAGCCTCGGAAGGCGCGGAAGAAGACCTGAGGGAAGCTGCCAGAAAGCGAAAGAAACAGCTTTTGGAAACAGCACTGTCATCCCCTTCAAAACCTCAATAGTCTTTCTTCCAACTGACACCGACTTCTGATCCCTTCATTGATGTCTTTCCCGTTACATTGAGACGAGGCATGACTTCGATTTCTATCCGTACTCCGGAGTCTTCTCCCGTCATCCCCTGTTCCAAGCCGATATAAATATCCTTTGTAATATATTTTCCCGCTTCCAGAGTCGGAGCGTCGTCTTCATGCGGCTGCCCCTTAGAGCGGCTGATCGCGCCGGCACCGGAAGAAGCCAGTCTCCCTTCGTCTGCGGATCCAGTCGAACCGGATCCCATCCGAAGGACATCCAACCCCAAAGCATCACGCGTTTCCCCAATAACGCCCTTGCGTCCTCCAATGCCCATAGTTGCGAGATTTGCAACGCTTGTTGCCAGCTGAAGAGCCTCTGTGCGACCAAGTTCGGCACTGCTGCGGTTGAACAAAATTTGAGAAACAATCTCGTCTCGCGGCAAAGGAGGAATACTGCGCAGCAAGATCTCAGGCTTCGATGAGCGCCCGCCAATCAAGGCCTCAGCTGTGATATGAGAGGACGCAAAATCAACGGACATGTTCAGAATTGGATCTGCGCTGCCTGTAAAAACAATTTCTCCCTTGCGAAAATTGAAGCTGCGTCCAAGCAGATCCAGATCACCTTTCACAGAATTAACCTTGCCAAGAATTTGCGGATCTTTCGCCTTGCCAAGGATTTGAATGTCACCCTTCCATTCGCTGGCCAATCCTGCACCTCGTGCAAAAAAACGAGGGATGCTGATATGGATATCAAATTCTGGACCTAACGGTTCTTTATCTAAAGCATGCTGATCTTCCTGCACAAATTCCAATTCCGGTATTGATGTTCCAAATAAAGGCTGAATATCGTAAGATCCTCTATCAAGATTCAGATTCACACGAATATGCGGATTTTTCGCTTTGCCTGACAGGGCAAGATCACCGGAGAACATCACATCGACATCATTTCTGTGCAATGGAGCCAGAGAATGAATTTTTCCGGAAATATTGAGAGGAAAATCCTGATCCGCTCCTCCTATGCTCCCGGACAGCAAAAGACGTCCTCCCTTGCCATCGCCCGCGCTACAGACTATTGAAGACTTTCCCTCAGAATCAAAGGAGATATCCGCGTCAATATCCATAATTTCAATGCCCTGAATCAATTCCCTGTAATCGGCATCAGAAATCTTTACCTGAGCCCGGATCTTCGGCCTGTCCAGCGTACCGTTCAGTACAATACTGATACTCCCCTTCCCATCCAGTCTGCTGTCCGGAAGAGGCAAAAACTGCCAGAAGGAATCAAGATGTCCATTCCAGCTAAATTGTCCGCGCACAGTTTTCTTCATATCAGGTTCAGGGAAAGAGCCTCCGATATACAAAGGAATATTACAGAAGCCCCGTGCGGGCTTGTCCCCAAATCCGGAAGATTCCACTTCAGCAGACAGATATGGAGCATGAACAGAAGAAACGATTTTGCCCTGAATTTTCAGACTGACCGGCTCCATGTTGCTATCAGCATAATGCACGTCTGAAAAAGCTATGCGAAAATGCCCGTCGGGTCGTGCTGCTGAACCCTTCACATTTATTTCTGCATGAAGCCCACCATTCGGAACAGATTCCAATCCGGAAACAAGCCTTATGGTTTCCAAAGGGAAATCCTGAATCAGAACAATCAGCCCGGACTGCGCATTCAGAGAGCCATCCGCCTGTATTTTTCCTCCGCGAAGGAGAGAAAACGATGCTTTGTCAGCAAAGGGAATCTGTCCGAATCCAAATCTAAAAGGCTGATCCGCACGGAAACCAACACGAACATTCTTTTTCCCCGGAACAAGCGTATCTGCCTGCAGATGATCAACCTGCACCGTCTGGTTGCGGACATCCATTGTGCATCGCGCCTCCGCATGAGATGTCCCTTCTGTCAATACGGATAGTTCGAAGTCTCCAGAGGATCCCCTTACCGCTATCTTGCCAGTGTTCCAGCCAAAATCATGAAAAAATAAGGACCCAAGATTCACAAAGGCCTGGAGTTCCCCCTTGCCGAACATATCATGAAAAGCAATCTGACCGCTCTGCCCTGTCACCTTTACGCCAAAAGCCTGTAAATCAGAAAGCGTCCATCGAATTTCAGCATTTTGCCCTTGTTTATTACTGAGGATAATCTCTGCCTTTGCAGGTTTGCCACTCAGATCTGCTCCGCTTACGGCAGACAAGGCTGTCCAATCCTGGATATCAACTTCAGCCCTTCCAGAACAGGAAAGAAAATCGGATGAAGCGACAATATCTTTTCCTGTTATGACCAGTCCAGGAAATTTCACAACAATCCGATTCAAAGACAGGCTTTGAGGAGAAAAATGCCAATCAGCTGATGCGGAAACGGAATTTTTCTGTGAACGACGTCCAGCAGACAGAATATGCTCCAAATGCCGTACAGACAACTCAGCCTGACCGCTTCCGCTGCCTTGCTGCCCCGTGCCCGAAGCATCCAGCGCAAATGCATGCAGACGAACGCGTCCGTAATCATTTTCCCAGGATATCAGCGGACTGCCGCAATGAAACGAAAATCTGGGAGAAGACAGTGCGCCTTCCGCCTCAGCTGCAAGAGACATCTTTCCAAGAATACCGATCCCCAGTCCGTCCAAAGAATCCACTGCCGCCGTGATTTTGCAGGCATCTAAAAGAGGAGAACCGTCTCTTGCGAACACGATCTTTCCCCTGCCATCCGCTTTCAAACCCACGCCGCCTTGCATATCAATCAGAAGTTTTTCCACGGAAAAAAAAGATTTTCCAGCAACATCGGCAAGCAATGCAACTTTCGCTTCCATATGAGAGCCGAGCAGGCGATCGATGGCATCATCCCCCCATGTCATGCCAGATGTCTGCAAGACAACGGATCCCTTAAGATATTCCTCCCTGGAAAGCTGATTCGCTTCTGCCTTCAAGGATACGGATCCTGCTATATGACGCAAAGGAAAATGCTGAGGAAGAGCCTGAATCGCTGGAAGATTGGCAATTTTTTCCAAAGATGGAAGATTGATAGAGAAGCTTCCGCCGAGGATCGTCCCATATTGCCCCTGTCCACTGCAGCGCAACACTTCTGAATCCAAATTAAACGCCTTGAGCATCACGTCGTTGCCATGCTGCCAGGCTTCCGCCTGAACGGAAAAAACGGTTTGTTCTCCTGTGCCGTGTCCAGGCTCGACAGCAATTGTTCCAGACAAACGCCCTGCCACATGTTCTGAAATATCAAGAAGCATACCGCCTTCGGCACTGACGTTCATCCCCTTGGCAGAAGCATCGGAAAACAGGCCCCTGATATCAGTTCGAAACCGAACTTGAGGTTTTTTCAGAGTACCGGACAGTTCAAATCGCCCCGATACGCCGAGAAAAGGCAAGACAGGAATATCCAGCAGAGGCCCGACAATATCTGAAAGAGAAGATGCATGGATACGAACAGAGAGAATTCCCTGAAGTTGATCCCCAACAAAGCCGATATCACGGCCGAAAGCATGGCTTTCTCCTGAAGAGGCATCTAGGGAAACCAAAGTGGCCTTTTCTCCTCGCAGTGCTCCCAAGGACTTCAAATGGATTCTTTCAGAAAGCGCTCTCTGCTGAAAAACAATGTTCCAATCATTCCGGAAAGCAATGCCCTTCAGATAACGATCTTCAGCCTCCGACGGAGCAGCCAAACTCCACAGGCCAATGCGCAATGGACCATTGACGGAAAGAGTGCTTTCCCCCATTTGGGCAACAGCATTCAATTCGCCAATCCAATTGCTCATCTCTCCCTTTCCGCAAAGAGATAAAGTTAAAGGAGCTCCGGATACTGCAGAATCCAGCATAATATTTTCAACAGCTACTCCGTCCAGTGTTATGCATGGAAAAATATCCGCAAGAAGCTCTGCTATATCCTGCAAGGATCCCGGCTGATCCTGTTTTTCGGTATTTTTCCCATCGTTTTTTTGCGCTACCAGAACAGGATATCTGGACAAAACAGCATTCTTAATGCGGATAAAGTCAATTTCCGTACGGCCGCAAAGCAGAGGTATAAACCTTACTTTGACTGCGGCACTGTCGGCGCGAAACCATTGGCCTCGGCTATCACTCAGCCTGATATTCCGTATCCGGCATTCCAGTGGAAGCGGCCCAGAAAACTCCTGTATTTCCATATGAATGCCGAATGCCTCCAGAGTTTTGGAGGCCAACGAGACGGCACACTGCTCTCCGGCAGTTGTCCGTAAAAAAATCAATCCGGCGGCAAGAGCCAACAGGACGGCAGCTAAGAGTCCTGCACAGGACAATCCCAAAATACGCATACTTTGAAAAATGCGTCTTTTCATATGTTGAGCTCCTTCGCAGGACAGATTGTCATCAAAAAGCCTGACCTATGCTGAAATACAGCTGTACGGCCTTATGATGACGATGATCCTGAAGCGGTACGGCAACATCCATGCGGACCGGACCAATGGGAGTATGATAACGGATTCCCATTCCGGCACCCCAAAGAAGATCTTTGCCGAACTTCGGGACTGAATCCTCATACACCATGCCACCGTCAATAAACGGGACAAGACTCAGAGATTCCGAAATTCGATATCGCAGCTCACAATTGACTTCCGTCAGAGAAAGACCCCCGGCAGGATCGCCATTGTTGTCTCTTGGACCGATTCCCTGATATTTGTATCCTCTCACGGAACTTCCTCCTCCGGAATAAAAACGAAATGAAGCAGGAATATTATAGGCATTATCTTCTGTCAGACTTCCAAAGCTTATTTTTGCCGCCGCAGTAAGATTTTCAAAAACAGGGAAATACCCACTGATGTCAGCTCTCATACGGGCAAATGTCAGTGCTTTCCGGTAGCGTCCTGTATATGGAGTGACAGAAAAAACAGTCCTCATTCCCTTGGACGGATTCAGCAAACTATCCGTGGAATCATAACGAAGCTCCAGAGGCAGGCCAAGAAGTGCGTAATTTTCCCTGACAATGCCATCATCTATACGTCCGCCTTCGGCGGAAATGCGACCGCTTATGGCCCATCCTTTCCAGTCTCCATGAAGACGGCGCTCTATTCCGGCTACAGCGTATGCCGCGCTCTGGCTATAGGCAGCGTAGCTTTCATTGAACGTTTCAGCCTCAGCAGTAAACGTCTGATCCCTGCGTAAAAAAGCCGGCTTGCGAAAACTGGTAATTAAAGCCTGTTTTTTTTCCATAATCGGGGCAGAAATCCGAAATGTTTCGCCACTTCCGAAAAGATTGCGATGTTCCCACTTGCCGTTGATGCCAAGCCCATTATCAGTGGAAAAAGACATGCCTCCTCCAATGGATTGAAACGGAGCATCGCGAACTGTCAGCAGAACGGGGACGATATCTCCATCTTTAACGGCAGCATCTTTCTGCGCTTCCGTATGAATTGAACTGAACAACCCTGTCTGCATCAGTTCTGTCTGATAGGCATGAATTCTGTTCTCATCCCAGTACTGCCCATAATGCCATGCAATAAGATGATTCAGATATGTTTCGCTAACTTCAGATGATTTTTGTTCTCCGCGGACTCTTACGGATCCCATTCTTAAAAGAGGCCCTGTATCGACATATAAGGTTGCTCCAACCGTTTTAGAACTTCTGTAAAGACGATACTTCTCAGACTTAACTGCAGCGAACGGATACCCGGATTGCTTCAGGGTTTCCTCCAGATTGACAGAAGCATTCAGCAATCGCTCAGCTTCTGCAGGGTCACCTTTCCTGGCACCGAAAGGATCAAGAGTGCAGGGGATTGGAACAAGATGCATTTTTTCCGCATCCTGCAGGCGATCCGCCATCATTTTTTGCGAAATGTCACCAGACTGATTGCCATCTCCGCACAGCACCAACGTTTTGCCGATAACATACTGCTGCCCCTCTGAAAGGGAGAGATGAATATCCACCGGCATAGCCTGCCAGTTAATATCACAGGAAACTGTCCCGTCGTAATAGCCCTTTGATCGTAAGATTCTTTCAGCTGTCTTCTTATCCTGCAAGGCTCTGCGCTCAAGAGCGACTCTGCTGTCCGGAATCGTGTTGCTCATCCACAGCAGCTGGCTATTGCTTGTCAAAATATCGGTCAGCAGATCCTGTCCGGAAAATCGAACGGCATAACGCAGTTCTGAAACTTTTTTATTCGGGGAGACAGAAGTTTCCGCATAAGCTTCGCAGCCACCAAAGACACTGGACAGTATCATCCAAAGCCATATAAGAAAAAAACGCTTCATCCGGTATTTCCATCTAAGGAAGCCAGGCAACTAACACGCCGCACCGATTACCTCTGTTATGATGAAATCAATTCTGTTCCTGATAGTAACCCAGCAATCCGCCGATGACCGCACCAAGGCCGCCGCCGACCAGCGTTCCGGTAAGATAATGGCTTCCGGCAAGCGCACCGATTCCAAGTCCGCTCAATGCGCCCACACCTGTTCCAACCAGCGTATATCTCTCCAGTGTTCCGATTTCTGAACAGGAAACTGCGCCAAAAGAAGATACCAGCAATGTTCCAGTTAACACTAAAGCAGCAGTTCTCTTCATCACAATACCTCTTAACTTACTTGCGGGTTAACGTTGGCAGAACCAATTCCTTCCAAAGGAGATCAAAGATATGCCGAGATTCGTTGCCGGGATGAGCAGTAAGCCATTCATCCATTTGTGAAACCACTGAAGCAATCGATGCGCCTCCAAAAGCCTTGCACCAATCAGAAGCCAAAGGAGGAACCTTTTTACCGGTCTGTTCAGCCAGTCCTTTTTCCATTTCAAAAGTCATGACGATTCCGCATAGAAAGGCCTGCTTTTCAGAAAGCGGCGTCTGCATCCAATCTCCTCCGGTCACGACTCCGGCTTCATGAGAAGATGCATGACTTTCCCCTGCGGAGAAAAGCAACAAGACAGAGAATATGAGAGCAGCTGTAAAAGCTTTGCAGGAGCACGAAGACATGACGTATTTTTCTCCTTATTTTCAGAGATGTTTTATCAAACAATATCCCGAGCAGGATTGTCAAGTGACAGATTCCTTAAGCCAGAGTCTTGACATGAACAAGAATACAAGACTATAAGAACCGGAAAAAAATGGCTGTGTCTTTGATGCAGCAATATGGAGATTCCATGCCTAAAGAAGATGCCATTGAAGTGGACGGCGTCGTTCAGGAAGCCCTGCCCAACGCGATGTTTCAGGTCGAATTGGAAAACGGTCATACTGTACTGGCGCATATTTCCGGAAAAATGAGAAAATTCTATATCCGCATTCTTCCCGGTGATCGTGTAAAAGTCGAATTATCTCCCTATGATTTAACTCGCGGACGCATCACCTACCGCATGAAGTAAATCCATTTCCTATCCAAAGATAAAAAGCAGAAAATCTTCAAGATTTTCTGCTTTTTATATAAGATTCATAAATCCCTGAATGGATAATGACCAATCATCCCACAGCTCCTGACCAATCGAACAAAAATCTATCTATGCAACAGCATCTTTTTATTCTTGCAGTCCTCTTGTGTCTGCAGATATGCAGCACAGAAGCCCTGTCTATGGAGAAAAGCCACATGATTTTTTCAAATATGCCTGCAAATTGCTCGCTTACACCGGAACAGGCCAGGAAGCTGCTGGCATCGAACAGCGAGCCGCTGCTATTGCTCGACGTACGCACGCCGGAAGAATATGCCAAACAACATTTGAAAGGGGCTGTGCTGCTGCCTCTCCAGGAACTGGAGACGCGAGTCAATGAACTCCCCGGCGATAAGCCGATTCTGATCTACTGCCGTTCAGGACGCAGAGCCAGCGTCGCAGCAGAAATTCTACAAAAGAAACGTCCGGATATTCCAAATATCTGCGTGCTGGACGGATTTCCGATTTATTAGCATTGAGCATTCAGGCTAATCAGACGCCTTCCGGGAATTCTCGTATGCAGCCCGAATTTTTTGCGTGAAAGCACTTTTGCCAATACGCTCAATCGTTCCTGCCAGCCGCTCTTTCGGTTTTGCCTCTTCCGCAAAGAAGGAAACCGTAGCATCGCAGACTGCAAGAAGCGCATCATGCTCAGAAATAAAGGGAATAATACTTTTGCCTTTGATAATACGGGTTCCAAACGTCCCCCCAAACGATACGATCCAGCCCTGAGTTACGTCATACGCCCTCTTTGGACAAACCTTTGCGCATCGTCCACATAAATTGCACTTGCGAGAATTACGTTGGATCGTCCCCTGATCTGTCAGTGTTAAAGCCTGCTTTTTGCAGGCTTTAACACACAGCCCGCATCGGATACATGAATCCTTTTTCCATCTGCATTTCCATGCACCTTTGATGCCGATATCGTTTTCCTCTGTTTTCAGGCAATTGTTCGGACAACCCGTAATGCCGATTTTGAGTTTATGAGGCAACTCCCTATCAAAATACCGCTTATCAAGCTCTCGGGCGAGCGCATATGTCTCAATGCAGCCGCTGCCGCATACTTCAGATCCCTGGCAGGCTGTTATCGTACGCAGCCCCGGACCGCAGATACCCGGAACATTATCCCCCTTGTGCAAAAACTCCCGGACTTCATCGATTGTTTCGACAGGAATGTGGGGAATTTCAATACTTTGGCGAGATGTCAGATGCACAAAACCCCTTCCATATTTCCTGGATGCTGCCGCTGCATTCTCCAATTGATCAGCCGTTACGCGTCCTCCAACAATATGAATACGGATGGAAACGGTTTTCTTATTCTGCTGCAGCATAAAGCAATGCCTTTTGAGCACATTAAAATCAGGCTTCACCATATTTTGCCCCCTGTTTTCATTTTATAGAATTGACGATATCGTTTTTTGAAAGCATCTCTAAAGGATCTTCTGCATGGCTCTTCGTCCTGCATGCCAGATACGTCCATATACGGTACATCAACCAGCCCCAGATCAAAAACAAGCAGATCAAAAGCCACATTGGAGTTTCCGAGATATAAACTGTTTTATCCGTATACTGAGAAAAATTTGGAATATCAGCATAAAAATAGGATCCGGCTCCAAAATCAAGTCCTGCGATCAGCCCCAAACCATTGGCCATAATATACAGAGCAGACACAACAGCCAGCACCGTGATAATCAGGTTGATTTTCTTCAGCATATATCGTCCCAGAGCTTGCACTTAATAAACGGCCCCGCCAGTACGAATTCCGGAGGGGCCTGTTAATCATGTCAATTTGAATATCATCCAACTAAATTCGGCAGAGGGAAAATTTTTCCCGACAGAAACAGCCAAACTGCGGCAAATGTCAAAATAATATTGAATGTTTGCCCTACAACATACAACGTCAGCGGTTTGCCCCCGCGAAATTGCTCTTTCAGTTCCCTAAAGTTTGTTTCCAAGCCAATACTGGTAAAAGCCAGAACAAAAGCCCAGTTTTTATACTGACCCAGCACTTTGTTAATGCCTGAAACCGTTTCCTTGCCATATTCAGGGACAAAAAAGAATGATGCCAACAGAGAAGCGATAAAAAAGCCCAAAATAAATTTGGGAAGTCTATACCAGATTTCGCCAATGCCCACATTTCTTTTCTCGCCGCTATCGGCTCCGGTAGCAAAAAAAATCGCAACGGCAAAAGCGATAAAACCAATAAGAATATTCTGAATGGATTTTACCAGAACAGCAACAGTCTGCGCTGTCGGACCAAGAGCAGTGCCAGCAACGGTTACCGCACCTGTAGAATCCACAGTACCACCTATAAGGGCACCGCCCATAATCTCACCGAGACCAAGAGTCCGGATGATGATTGGCTCAAAGACCATCATCAGCACAGTAAAGATAATGGAAATGGAAACAGCCAGAGAGAGATCGTCCTTTTTGGCTCTGCTTGCCGCTCCGACAGCAATGGCCGCCGAAGTTCCGCAGACAGATGTCGCTGTCGCAATCGTAATCACAAAAGGCTTATTTGACATTTTGAGAACGCGCGTTCCAAACCACCACATAAAGAGAATGACAACAGGTGTCACAAGCCATGCAATACCAAGACCGTATAAGCCAAAATTGACAATATTAGAAAACAGAACCGAAAAGCCCATAATGACCAGGCCGGCTTTAATATAAAATTCCGTTTGAACGGCAGGACGAAGCCAATTCGGAACGCCTACGGTATTGGCTACAATCAGCCCAACAAGCAGAGAAAAAAACGCCCATTCAAGATAATGATGCAACGTGTATTCCGCACTGATAAACCGAACAATCACTGCCAGCACAAACAGTCCCAAAAAGGCCGGCACATATTTTCTGGCAGAGATGCCTTGCAGGGCATTGCTCACCGTAAACAGGATGCCAAAAATGACAAACGTCAGAATCAGTTTCCACAAAAGCCCGAAATGAAACTGGGAAAACGGGCTTACACCATTTCCCCAAGTTGAAAACTTGGCCGCGCTAAAATCAAAACTCCCAGAGATAACTCCAATGGCTGCCAATGCAATGACCACAAAACCAATCCAGTTCGCCAGCCAGTCTTCCTGTTTCCATAAATCGCTCCACTGAAACGTTTCAGCATGAACGATATTATCCTGAGTATTATTGTTGCTCATATTCTGCGTTGCTCCCTGACAACGACTCAATACATTTTGGTGTATTTTGATAATGAACTAATGAATAACTACCAATCTCGTTCTTCACTCAAAACAGCAAGACATTCGCATACATCGAAGCATATAAAAATCAGAATATTCCTGCTTTTCCAATTCCCTATTTCCGATAACCTGCTGCCATAAAAACATTACAGCATCCTCCTTAAAACTCCTGTTCATTACATCGCATTAAAACGATGAACAAAACAACTACTTTTTTGGTAGGTATATCTAACCCAATTTTCTGTCAATAAAAATTTTGTCTTTGCACGTTTTTTAATAGTATTGCGCTATGTTGTGTGACAGGATCCTAAAAAATCCTCATACTCCAGAAGTATGGTCTCAAGTTCCTCCCAATCCGAGCATTGAATGACTCTCATTCTCAGCTGCTTGGATCCTTCGGAATCCCGAATATATCTTGGAATAACAGTACGCAGCTTCAGCAATGAAACAGTCTCTGCCGAGAAGGTCTTCATCAGGGAAACATGCTTTCGAATAAGATCTAATGTGTTTGGAACAGGTTTACAGGAAATGCCGGAGAGCAGACTGCGGTGCGCCATGAAAATCCGGGGATCGTTCAAGGCGCCTCTGGCATACATGACCGTATCAACTCCTGTTTCATAAATACATGACAGACCGTCCTGAGCGAAAAACAGATCGCCGCTAGCGATCACAGGAATACGAAGTGCTTGCTTCAGCTCACGCAAAGCCTGACGCTTGGCTATCCCGGAAAATCCCTGTACAGCCGTACGGGGATGCAACGTAATCCACCCTGCTCCAAGCTGTTCCAGAGTTCTGGCTATCTCAAGCCAGTTTTCCGAAGAACCGTCCCATCCTAACCGCATTTTGAATCCGACTTTTTTTCTGCCTGCCGCAGCAATTAAAGCCTCAGCGACACGAAAAGCATTCTCAGGATGGCGCATCATTGCCGATCCCGAACCCGTTTTCGCAACCTTTGGCACAGAACACCCCATATTGCAGTCAAAAAAAGAAAATCCCGATTCTTTCAGCTTTGAGGCAGCTTCTCCCATGCATGAAGCTTCACTGCCAAAGAGCTGCACGACCAGAGGAGAATCGTCCAAACAGGTCTGTAGCAACGGCATCGTTCCGGAACTCTGATAAAGCAATCCCTTGGCACTGATCATTTCTGTACAGCAAACCGCAGCACCAAGCTGACGGCAAAGCAGACGAAACGGCAAATCCGACCAGCCGGCAAGCGGAGCCAGCCACGGAGCATTTGGAGAAAAAGGAAGATTTCTTTGTATCATGAAAAAATCTCCAAAACTGGACAAGCATCAAAAGGCTACGTATCATACTGAAAAATAAACCAGAACGTCCAGCTATTTCCAAAGCTGTTTTAACGTCTTCAATAGAAACCAGACTGTAATGCAAATATCGGAGTTCCCATGATCCTGCCCATACTTTATTATCCCGATCCTCTTCTGGAACAGAAAAGCGAACCTGTTACAGAAATTACCGATGAAATTCGTCAGCTTGCGCAAGATATGACAGAAACCATGTACAAAGCGGACGGAATCGGTCTCGCGGCTCCTCAAATAGGCCGTTTAATCCGCATGGTCGTCATTGACATTACAGGACCAGAAAAAAGGGAGGACCTGCGGATTCTGATTAATCCTGAGCTTACCCCTGTGGAATCTGAAGGTTTTGTGGAAGGTGAAGAAGGCTGCCTCTCCGTACGAGATTACCGTTCCAACGTCGTCCGATACGCAAAAGTTTTGTACAAGGCACTTGATCTGAATGGAAAGGAAATCTCAGGAGAGGCTGAAGGTCTCCTGTCTGTCTGCCTGCAACATGAGACGGATCATCTGGATGGCAAAGTGTTCCTGGATCGAATCAGCCGCCTGAAACGCCGCCTGTATACAGAAAAGCTCAAAAAACGCCTTGCCGGACGAACCGGAGGGCGCAGATGACAGACTGCAGCATCGTATTTATGGGAACTCCGGATTTTGCCGCAGCAGTCCTGAACCATATTGCTGCGACAGAAGGCTGCCATATTGATGCCGTATACACGCAGCCCGATCGACCAGCAGGCAGAGGACATCACCTCCGTCATTCTCCGGTGAAGGAACTGGCTCTCTCTCTCCATATTCCTGTTTTTCAACCAGAATCCTTTCGCGGTGCTGAAGGTGACATGGAACTGAAAAAGCTCAAAAGCCTGAAACCGGATCTTGTCATTGTAGCGGCATACGGATTGATTTTACCGCAGACAGTATTGGATGTGCCAAAATTTGGATCCTACAATGTGCATGCTTCGCTTTTGCCAAAATACAGAGGGGCGGCTCCTATTCAAAGAGCCCTGATGAATGGTGATTGTGTAACGGGAATCACCATCATGCATATGGAAAAAGGCCTGGATACCGGACCTATTGTTATGCAGAGGGCTCTCGCCATCAGTCAGAATGATACGGCTGAAACACTTCATGACAGACTTGCGGATCTTGGCGGAAAGTTAATGTCTGAAACTGTATTATTCCTATTAAAATATGGACAACTTGCTGAACTGCCTCAGGATTCTGCTTTGGCGACCTATGCAGACAAAATCACTCCGGCAGATGGCATCATCCACTGGGAAGAAAGTTCTTCCAAAATTCATGCTACAGTGCGCGCCGTAACGCCTTGGCCCGGAGCACGGACAGTACTCCATCTTCCCGAAAGGAAACCGATGCTTGTAAAAATCGTATCTGGAAAAGTCATTGATCAGTCCTCGGAAGACGTACCTGGAACACTGCTCGAGCCTGAAGACGGATTGCTCCGGATCGTATGCGGGCAAGGCATATATGGGGTCGCATCACTGCGTCCAGCAGGAGGAAAGACGCTTTCAGCCGGAGATTTCTGGAACGGATACTGTCGCAAAGAGGGGAAAAAACAGGCGGTGGCCCTGACGGAATCATGCTAAAGCCTTCTGTTCTGGCCTTTTCGGATTCTTGCCTCGGCACACTGCTGTCACGTCTGCTTGGTTTTGTAAGAGACGCACTCTGTGCATGGCTTGTTGGTGGCTCTTCTTCTGGTGACGCTCTCTCTGCCGCTCTCCGCATTCCCTTTTTATTCCGGCGGCTTTATGGAGAGGGGACGCTCTCTCTGCCGCTTACCGTGCTGTGCTCCAAGGAACCGTCTGCCCAAAAACGATCCCGCCTTGCCGGAGCCTACGGAGGATGGATCGTTCTTTCGGCACTGCTCCCTTCGCTGTTTGCCATGTTTTTTGCCGAACAGCTGGTGCGCGCCATTGCTCCAGGCCTTGAAGCTCCTTTTCTTGTGGAAGCGGCTCTTCTGTTTCGATGCGCACTGCCATACGTGTTCTTTGCTGTTCTTACTTCGGTCTATATGTCCCTGATGCACAGTATGGGAGAGTTTCGGCTGACAGCTCTGACTCCTGCGCTCTTTAATATCATTGTCATCGCTGCGGCTTTTCTCTCGTTTCCGCTCGGTGCTTCAGCTGCACTCTGCATTGCTATCGGCGTCTTTCTTGGAGGCGTAGGACAATATCTTCTGTTGCGCCGAAAAGCCTGCGTCCTCTTTTCTCTCTCATTTGCCAATCTCAGCCTGCTTCGCCCTGTTCCGTATGGCCTATTCTGCGCAGCCGTTCCACAAATAACCTTTCTTATCGTGTCATCAGAAGCAACTCTGCTTGCGGACGGCTGTTCGGCAGCTGTCTTTTATGCGGAACGTATTCTGGAACTTCCAGTTGGCGTTCTCGGATCTGCCGTCGCGGCTGCCGCAGCACCTTCGCTAGCCTCAATGGAAAAGCAAAGAGAAAAGCTCAGGGAACGACTGCATATTTTTGAAAAATGGACCTTGATGCTGACTGTTCCGGCAGCGTGCGGAATCATGATCCTGTCCCGGCCTGTCGCTTCGCTTCTGTTCGGCAGAGGAGCTTTTGATGATCTTGCTGTTGAGCAAACAGCGACGGCACTTTTCTGGATCGCTCCATGTCTGCCGGCCTATGCGCTTTCCAGACATTTTATCTCAGCATCTCAAATTCTCAATATCCGGGGCAGAACTGCAATGTCCGGCGTATGCTGCCTGCTAGCCGCTTCAGGATGCTGTTGCCTTTTTGGCTTTTTTGAATCCATGACAATGCTGGCCGCCCCATGTTCCGCAAGCATCGGGCTATGGCTGTATGTCCTTCTCCTTCGAAGAACATTGCGCCTGAAAAGAAACCTGCTGCTTCTGCATTCTCTATTCAGGTATTGTCTTGGCAATACAGCAATGATTGCTGTTGCCCTGCTTCTTTTGTCACAAACAGCATCGGATGCGGTCAGCATCGCCGCAGCATCTTTTGGCGGAGCTGCGGCCTATGCGGCATTCTGCATTCCGGAAATACGACAGGTGGCTCAATGGTATCAACACCGGTAATTCATTCCCGTCCAGGCGTAATTTTCAGAATTTTCTTTCTGTTTTGGGCTGTTTTCTTCCTGCTGCGACTGGTCATGTGGTATCTCCTGCGCACAGATCTGGCATCGTGCTCCGTAATAGACATTGTTCAAGCTTTGTATATAGGCGGCAAATTTGATGCGCGCATGGCAGTTTTCGCGTCCCTGCCTCCAGCCATTCTGCTGAGCGTCCCCCGCACGGCTCAAAAAATATCTGCAAGCAGGACGCTGCGACATTGCCTGACGCTTTTCTCTGCGTTCGTTCTCTTTGCTGCCGGAATCATTTACTGCGCAGATTTCGGATATTTTTTCTATCATCATCAAAGAATTGACGCGACTGTTCTGGATTTTCTCGAAAATCCTCTGATTTCCCTGGCAATGGTTTGGGAAAGCTATCCAGTCCTTCTCATCTCCATTGCATTCTGCATCATTCTCTATATATGGTGCAGAATTTATGCCGCATTGCTGCAACGCTATATTTTCAGTCCAGAACGAACCAGTTTCTTTGTGATCCGTTCCTGCGGGACAGCTCTTTTGCTTTTTCTCGCAGCCTACGGTCAAATAAGCTCAAATCTTTTTCCGCTTCGATGGAGCAATGCGTATTTCAGCACCTGCAACGACCTGGCTCTGCTGGCACTGAATCCGATTCAGAATATTCGCGATACTCTTCATGCTTCCCGCAGTATCCAAATCTCTCCTCAAGCCGTTCGTGAACATTATGATGAAATGGCGGAATGGCTGAGAATTCCTGCTCCAAATGCCGCAGATCTCGAATTTTCCCGTTCCAATAATCACAGCGCAATGCTGAAAACTTCAGATGGAAAGCCTTGGAATATTGTCATCGTCATTATGGAATCTCTCAGCTGGCCCAAGACTTCCTTTGCTCCCGGATTTGGCCATGGCCCAACCCCGAATTTGAAGGCTGTAGCAGAACAATCGATGTATTTTCCCTGGTTTTTTGCGCCGACCCGCACAACGGCCAGGGCGATATTTACAACCATGACAGGCATTCCCGATGTCAATAGAAGCGGCGGGACAAGCTCCAGGAATCCCTCGCTTGTGGATCAGAACATTTTGCTTGATTCTTTTAACGATTACGAAAAATACTATATGATTGGCGGCAGTGCGAGCTGGGCCAATATCAGAGGGCTGCTTCAGCACAATATCAGCAATCTGCACCTTTTAGAGGAAGGATCATGGAATGCACCCAATATTGATGTATGGGGCATTTCCGATTTAGATCTTTTCCGCGAAGCTGTAGACGTCCTGTCTCGGTCATCCGCTCCTTTTGCCGCCGTCATTCAAACCGCTGCCTTTCATCGTCCATATACCATTCCCCGAGATAATGCCGGATTTGTCCCACCTCATCCTGATCCTTCCGAGCTGGCCTTTTACGGATTTACCGGACAGGATGAGTATCAGTCTCTTGCCTTCTTCGACCACGCATTTGGCGAATTTCTCAAAAAAGCGAAAAGAACTGACTGGTTCAACCGTACGATATTTGTCTTTTTTGGCGATCACGGACTGAACGATCCGTCTCAGAACGTTACTCCCGGATATTTGGCATGCCGTCTTCAAAGCAATCATGTTCCCATGTTTATCTATGCGCCGGGATTGGCACAGCGCCCCGAAACGGGATACGTACCGGGAATCTATCCGCAGCCATGCGGACAGCCTGACATTTTCCCCACAATTGCTGCCTTGACAGGTATTTCCTATGCTTCCTACAGAGGGCTGGGAAGAAATTTGCTGGATCCGGACATTCGACGCGATGCCAGACAATTTATCGGAGGGAATGAAGAACATCATGTCCGGCTGCTGGAAGATGGCTACTGTTTTATTCGGGAACAGCATAAGGGACTGTACCGTATCAGTGATCCGGAACTCAAAAATCTTCTGAATGAAGAGTCTGACAGAGCCATTCGCATGGAAAAGGCAGCTGACGGCATGTACCGCACGTCAAAATATCTGCTCTACCACAACAGACGAAAGACTTCAGAATCTTCTGAGCTGAAGAAGATTCCATGAATAACTGTGCCTGAATCGCACAAAAATGATTCTACAGGATGACGTAATATTATGGTTCGACCATACTGCGCAGATGACTTGCCCAGGCTGCTGGAACTCTGGCTTCAGGGATCTCTGAATGCTCACCCATTTATCCCAGCCGAACACTGGAAAGCCATGAGCCGTGATATGCAAACTGGTTTTCTGGAGCTGTGCGATATTCTGGTCTATACGGATGAATATCCCGATTCTCCGGAAGCCTTTCTCAGCATCATCGACGGCTTCATAGCCGGACTGTTTGTCTCAAAAAGTCATCAATGCCAGGGGATAGGATCCCGTCTTTTACGCATCGCAAAACGAATGCACGAGCATTTGGAACTGACCGTGTACCAAAAGAATACCGGTGCCGTGCGTTTCTATCAGAAAAACGGATTTCGCATAGCTGGCACCCGCATCGAAAAAGCGACTGGAGAAATAGAATATATCATGATCTTTTAAATAGAAAGGATGTTCATAACGGCTTGCCACACAGCCTGAACGCATCAAAACGGTTTTTTCAGAAGACTGTCGGCAATTGATGCAGGTATGGCAAAATCTCCGCTCCATCCCGGAAGAGCCGTGTACTGTTTGTCGCCGATTTTCAGAGCGAACGCATGCAGTTTCAGTCCATCTGCAACTTTCGGCCCCCCGTATTTCACATCGCCCATAAGCGGAAAACCTTCTGCGGACATCTGAACACGAATCTGATGCGTTCTTCCTGTAAGCAAAGTAATCCGCATCAGACTCATTGTCCGGGTATGCAACAAACACTGAACCCTCAATGAAGCCTGTTTGCCACCACTGCCTGAGATAACTCTTTCTCTGCCGTATGCGTCCTCTTTTTTTTCCAGATAATGCGTCATTGTCCGGACAGAGTCGTATGGCCATACGCCTGCAATCCAGGCTAAATAGATTTTCACGATTCCCTGATGGAGAGCGAATAAATCAGAAAAACGTCGCAGAGCCCCATAAGTCTTCGCAACAAGCAGCAGACCGGAAGTATCTCGATCCAGGCGATGCGCAGGGGTTGGACGAAAAGGCGCATCCGAATACTGCGATGCGAGGAAGGAAGCAATATCGGCTTGAGTGCCGCTTCCAGGATGAACAGGAATGCCGACAGGTTTGAAAAGAAGCATCATCTCATCATCTTCGTAAAGCACAGCCGGCATGACAAATGATGCGGCCAATACCGGAGTCTGTTTCCGATCTTCGGCAGCAAAGGGAGGTACTCGTATCAAATCTCCAGCCTGAACTCTTTCAAAGGGTTTGCATCTGCGGCCGTTGATACGGATCTGCCCCGTGCGAATCCAGCGATGCAACACTGCCGGTGTGGTATCAAATCTTCGGGATAGAAACGAAAGCAGCTTCTGTCCGTTTTCTTCCAGCGTCACAGCAATAGGCTCAGTCATAATGGAAAAGCATCACCATTTTTTAAAGATAACAAAAGCCGCCAGGACAATAAGAGTAAAGCCGACAAAATGATTCCAGCGCAGAGATTCTCCGAGATACCATGTTGAAAACAAAGCAAAAACTGACAGAGAAATAATTTCCTGAATTGCCTTCAACTCGGCAGCGCTGAAATAACCATATCCTATTCTGTTGGCAGGAACCTGCAAGGTATATTCAAAAAAGGCAATGCCCCAGCTGATCACAATCACGGCCAGAAGAGGCATGGCTCTATATCGAAGATGCCCATACCAGGCAAAGGACATAAAAACATTCGATGCTATCAAAAGGCAAATCGTTATAACAGGAGTCGACCAGTTCACACCAAAACCTCATTTTCATACCGTATGCAAACAGCTTGCCGCCGCACAGGGATTTTTCTTTGATTTACGGGAGAATCCAAGTATACTGTTTTCGAAAACATCATTGCAAGCCCGATCTGTCGGGTAAAAATCCTCTCGAGGCATTCATGATTGACAGAAAAACAGGTGTCGGCGCGCTGATTTTAGCAGCAGGCAAAGGAACGAGAATGCATTCCGACAAGCCGAAGGTTCTTCAGTCTCTTTTGGGAGAACCGATGCTGTCACATGTGTACGCCGCACTTTACAATCTATTTGGAGAAGCAATCTGGGCTGTCGTTGGCTTTCATTCCAGCCAGGTACGTGATGCCTTTCAAGGCTCACCACTGCATTTTATTGAACAAAAACAGCAGCTTGGAACAGGACATGCTGTACTCTGCGCTCTGCCCGATCTGGAAAAGGCCGGTATTGAAACTCTCCTTGTCGTAAATGGAGATACACCTCTGGTCACAGAAAACATCTTTGAACATATCCTTCAGCAGGCGGGAGAAGCTGATTTCTGCGTCGCAACACTAGACCTTGATGATCCGGGATCTTTCGGACGCATTGTCCGGAAGAACGGTCAGCCTGCAGCGATTATCGAGGCAAAAGATTACGACGAAAGGCTTTTCGGACCGGCGTCTGGAGAAATCAACGCCGGCATATATGTCCTGCGTCTCAGTACCATGTCTTCGCTTCTGGAAAAACTCACGAATGACAACCGCAGCGGAGAATTTTATCTTACAGATCTTCTGGCTATGGCCATAGAAGCCGGCTTGACAATTCGCGGAATTTCCTGTGGAAAAAATCTCGATTTACTGGGAGTCAATTCCCCATCCGAGCTTGCTGAAGCGGAAAAACGCCGCAAGAAACAGCGTGTCGACGAGATGTTGCAAAAAGGAGTGCTGATTCACGGAGACGATGTCGCCATCGGTCCCTTTGTTGACATCGCACCCGGTGCGGAAATTTACAGTCCGTGTGAACTGTATGGCAAGACATGCATTCAGTCCGGAGCAATCATCGCCTCACATTGCAGGATTCGGCAATCACATATTGCCTCCGGAGCGCGTATTGAATCGTTTTGCTGGCTGGAAAATGCACAGATTGGAGCCAACTGCACTGTCGGTCCCTATGCCAGATTGAGGCCAGGGGCTGTTATGGAAGATGAATCGCATATTGGAAACTTTGTAGAGTTAAAGCAGGCACGTCTTGGCCGGGGAGTCAAAGCAAATCATCTGACCTATTTGGGAGATGCCGACATTGGATCCTGTACCAATATCGGCGCTGGAACCATAATCTGTAATTATGACGGCGTCACCAAGCACAAAACCCATATTGGAGAGCATGCTTTCATCGGCAGTAACACCGCTCTTGTTGCGCCTGTCTCTCTGGGAAAAAACGTCCTTATTGGTGCGGGATCCGTTATTACAAAAGATGTTCCAGATGATACGCTGGCCGTAACGCGTCCGGTTCTTCGAACCTGCAGACGAAAAAAAGCTTAGTGTGCTAGGTGACTGTCTAAAGTCAGAAACTTGCCATATGAAGGCAAAAAGAGTAGGGTGAACACATGGAACTTTTGGATCTCTTGGAAGGCCGCGTTGACGAAATCCTTAAGGAACTGAATGCAGTGCGTGAAGAAAATCGGGCTCTGCAGGAAAAAACAGCAGCTCTTGAAGCAGAGGTTGCTTCTCTGAAGGATGACGTGGCAATGCGTCAGCTGATTGAAGAAGATGTTGAAAAGCGGGTTGAAGCGCTTTTGACAAAGCTGCAGCAAAATGGCGCTGAGGTTGCTTAGCGTTGATGCAGAGTTATCAGCTTACTGTTCTGGACATTGATCTGTCGTTCAGAACCGATGCCGACGCGCAACGCATTGAAGCAGCTCGAGCCTTCGTTGAAGAGCAATACGGGAGACTGAAAGCTCGAGGAGGACCTGTAGGGCGAGAGCGTGTTCTCGCCATGCTCGTTCTCGGCATAGCTGATGACTTGTTGCAGGCAAGGCAAGAACAGAAAGATTCTGAAGAACGACTTTCTGATCTGCTGAAGCAGATAGATGAAAATATATCGTGACCTTTTCCTGGGGCGCATGTGAGCGGCCTGTGGTGCTGACCTCACAAGCATTGAAAAGGAATGCGGGACGTATTTCAGTGTGCATACCTGCATGGCAGGCAGCCTAAAGAAAGACACAAGCGTTCCACCTGGTCATCCAGGTTTTGCATCTATGGTACGCCACGGCGTTTCCGGGATAAACGGCAATGGTTCCGTATCTCATCCAGATGCGGAAGATTTGTTGTGTCCGCATGTTTTTCTCTCCACAACACTTCGATTTCTATTCCGATCATTCCTCCTGCTTTTCAGTGTTATCGCACACCGCAGAGGCTGCATCGCTTCTGCGAAAGGAACGGGGCTGCCCCGAAAACATAGAGGAATGCATCCATGCAGTTCATGACAATTTTCAGCTTGCTGATCGTAGCTCTACTTGGAGGTTCCGTCGGTTATATATTAAACCGGCACCTGGCTTCCAAACGCAAAGAAGATGCAAACGATCTGGCCAACCGTATTGTGGAAGAAGCCCGCAAGGAAGCTCAGGCACAAAAAAAAGAAATTCTTCTGCAGGCGCAAAATGATCTGTATAATCAGAAACGAGCCCTGGAAAATGACTTCAGAGAACAGGAACGCGATTTGAAAAATCGCGAAAAGCGTCTGCAGGAACAGGGCGAGCGTCTCGAAGAGCGCATTGAAAAAACAACGGAAAAAGAACAGGAGCTGATTGCTGTTGAAAAGGATCTGACTCGCCGCGAACGTCAAATTGATGAGTTGGAGGAACGGCTCACAGCCAGTATTGAAGAACAGAAAAATCGTCTGCAGGAAATTTCCGGTCTGACGGCTGAGGAAGCCAGAGAACGCCTTTTGTCAGAAATTGAAGCGCGCACGCGTCATGAAGCAGCCAAAATGATGCGGGTTATCGAAACTGAAGCACGGGAAACAGCTGACAGAAAAGCCAGAGACATCATCGCCGGAGCTATTCAGCGTTACGCTGGAGATTATGTGAGCGATCATACCGTTACTGCGGTTACCCTTCCAAGTGAAGATATGAAAGGCAGAATTATCGGACGGGAGGGACGCAATATCAGAGCGCTTGAAGCGGCTACAGGCGTGGATCTGATTATTGATGACACGCCGGAGACAGTCATTTTATCGGCATTCAGCCCTATGCGCCGACAGGTCGCTAAAATGGCGTTGGAACGGCTGATTCAAGATGGAAGAATTCATCCTGCCAGGATTGAAGATGTGGTACAGAAATGCCAGCAGGAACTTGAAGTGCAGGTTCGGGAAATCGGCGAGCAGGCGACTTTTGACGCCGGCGTGCACGGAATTCACCCTGAGCTTATCCGTATCCTCGGGCAACTTCGATATCGAACAAGCTATACGCAGAATGTTCTGCAACATTCTCTGGAAGTTTCTGCTTTATGCGGCATGATGGCTGCAGAACTTGGTATGGATGTCAAGAAGGCAAAAAGAGCCGGACTGCTTCACGATATAGGCAAGGCTGTTGATCATGAAATTGAAGGACCCCATGCGCTAATCGGCATGGATCTTGCTAAAAAATATAATGAAACCAAAGATATTCAGCATGCTATTGGAGCGCATCACGAAGATATTCATCCGGAAACAGCACTGGATGTTCTGGTACAGGCAGCGGATTCTCTGTCCGGCGCACGGCCTGGAGCCCGCAAGGAATTGCTGGAAAACTACGTCAAAAGACTTGAAGAATTGGAAAATATCGCAACAGAATTTGACGGAGTCGCAAAAGCCTATGCCATTCAGGCGGGACGGGAAATTCGTGTCATGGTCAATTCCGAAAATGTCGATGACGACGCAACCTACATGCTGTGCCGCAATATTACGGAAAAGATAGAAAACAATCTGACATATCCGGGGCAGATTCGCGTTACGGTCATCAGAGAGCGCAGAGCTGTTGGATACGCCAAATAATTGCAGCAAGAATGATCAAAGCGGGACAATGTCCCGCTTTTTTTACAGCCGAACAACTCGGCTTTGGCTATTCTGTATTGACATTTTCGTCAATTAACAAAAATGGAATCAAATTGCCCATATTTTCTTACGCGAAAACCTCTTTGTTTTCTGTTATTCTACATTTTTGTTATATAATTAAAATAACAAATTGAAACAAACCGCACTTTTATGAAAAGGTCACCCAAAAATATGAACTTATTTTAAACAATTCTGTAAAAAATGATTTTTTTTCCCACACCATTTCCGGCTGTGCTACACTACCTTCCAACACGTCAATTCGACGTCCACATCACTCCGGATTTTTCCGGCATTTTGAAGGAATTTGATTATTATGAATTACGTGCAGAATGTGTTAGATTCTCTGAAACGACTGTATCCTGAACAGAGTACTTTTCTTCAAGCCGCTGAAGAAGTGCTGATGACACTGACTCCTGTTTTGAACGCTCGTCCGGAATACGCCAAGCATAAAATCCTTGAACGTATTGTAGAACCTGAAAAAACGCACCTGTTCCGTGTGGAATGGGTGGACGACAAGGGGGAAATTCAGGTCAACCGCGGATACCGTATTCAGTACAACTCAGCTCTTGGCCCTTATAAGGGCGGTCTGCGTTTCCATCCCAGCGTCAATGTTGGCATTCTGCGTTTTCTTGGCTTTGAACAGATTTTCAAAAACGCTTTGACCGGCCTGAGCATCGGCGGCGGCAAGGGCGGATCCGATTTTGATCCGAAGGGAAAATCTGAAACGGAAATCATGCGTTTCTGCAATGCCTTCATGACAGAACTGTTCCGCTATATCGGACCCACTGTTGACGTCCCTGCAGGAGACATCGGCGTCGGAGGCCGTGAAGTGGGCTATATGTACGGCACATATAAAAAACTGACCGGACGTTACGAAGGCGTGCTGACCGGCAAAAACCTGCTGTTCGGCGGTTCTCTGGCTCGCACGGAAGCAACTGGCTATGGTCTGGTCTATTTCACCGAACGTATGCTGGCTTCCTGTGGCAAGAGCCTTGAGGGTCGTACTTGCGCCGTATCCGGATCCGGCAATGTTGCGACCTATTGCGTTGAAAAGCTGTGGCAGGTCGGTGCCAAGCCTGTGACGGTTTCCGATTCCAACGGCTTTATCTATGATCCTGAAGGCATTGATATTGCTTTGCTCAAGCAGGTCAAGGAAGTGGAACGCGCCCGCCTGACCCGTTATGCTGAACTCCGTCCTGGAGCGAAATACACGCCTGTTTCCGAATATCCTGAAGGTATGAACGGTGTATGGGCTGTTCCCTGTGATGCAGCTTTCCCCTGCGCGACGCAGAATGAAGTCACCGGCAAGGCCGCTCAGACCTTGATCGCCAATGGCTGCACCTGTGTTGCGGAAGGTGCGAATATGCCCAGCTCGCTCGAAGCGATGCGGACTTTTGTGGAATCCGGCATCAACTACGGTCCGGCTAAGGCAGCCAACGCCGGCGGCGTAGCGACCAGCCAGCTCGAAATGGCTCAGAATGCCGGTATGGTTCACTGGACCTTTGAAGAAGTTGACTCGAAGCTGAAAAATATCATGTACAACATCCATGATATGACAGCTGCTACAGCGAAAGATTTCAAAGCTGAAGGAAATCTGCTTCTCGGTGCCAACATCGCCGGATTCACGCAGGTCGCCGATGCCATGATCGCCCAAGGCGTGAATTAATTTTTTTTAAAGATAAAGAATAAGGAGAGGACAGCCTGTTTTCGGGCTGTCCTCTCCTTATTCTGGCGTTTTGACTCTCGTTTTTATAAAAATTTTTGCAGTTTTTTTTATTCTGCCATATAGTAGCAAAGCTTGACATTCTTGATGCCGTGCAGAACCAGTGCGAATTGCACTCGCGCTTCACTCATGAAAAACATGGCAAAAGCCCTCTCGGAAACCGCTGTATGCTGAAATCATTTATGCTCGCCATGATCGGTCTGACTGTTCAGTCTACGCCGATTGGCAAACAAAGCCGTCAATTCCTGCGCCAGTTTTTCCTGTTCACTGTTCTGTTGATTGCCTTATACAGCTTCATTTTTCATGAACTCATGCTACTTGAGGGAAGAGATTTCTCTGCCATTGACAGCGTGTACTGGACCATGACTGTGATGTCGACTCTCGGATTCGGCGACATCACCTTTCATGGTACCTACGGAAGATTTTTTTCCATCATTGTCATGCTGAGCGGCGTCCTGCTTTTCATGCTGGTGATGCCTCTCGTTTTCGTCAGATTCGTATACCGCCCCTGGATGGATGCTTACAACAATCAGAAAAAACCACGACAGCTTCCCGAATCTACAGAAAACCATGTAATTATCGTCGGAGAAGACGATATTGCTCTCGGTATTGCCGACAGACTCAGTGAATACAAAATTCCATATGCCCTTCTCGTACCGGACGGCCAGCATGCTCTGGAATTATACGAACGGCATTACCATGTTGTCGTCGGAGAATTTGACAGCCCTGCGACATATGCTGCCATGCGAGCCAACAAAGCAGCCCTCGTCGTGGCACTGTGCAACAATTTTCGGAATACCAATATTGTCGCCACGGTACATGAAAATACGCCGCATACCAAAATTTCTGCTGGTGCTGATACCAATGATGCTGTCAATATTCTCAAGCTGGCAGGATGCGACTATGTATTCCACTTTCCCTATCTGCTTGGGCATCATTTGGCAAGACGCGTGCACCAGGCTTCATCCCAGTCAAGCATCGTTGCTCGTTTTGGACAATTGTGCATTGCTGAGACATCCAGAGTTTATGCTCCGTATGCCAATCTGAAAGTTCGGGAAACAGGGTTCCGCAAGGATTTCGGACTGAATATCGTCGGAATCTGGGAAAACAACCGATATGCAGCTGTCAGTCCTGACAGCCTTCTGAATGATTCAACCATGCTGCTTTTGGCCGGAACAGAAGAACAGATTCAGGTCTATGATCAGAAAGCTAGGTTCGCCAGACCTGATGAAGCTGAGGGGTTTGCTCTGATTCTTGGAGGCGGCAGAGTAGGAATGGTTGTCGCCCATGAGCTGATGCGCAGGAACATGCCGTTTCGGCTGGTTGAAAGGCGTTCTGAAGCTATTCCACAAAACGACAGTCGATTTGTATGTGGTGACGCATCTGATATTGCATTGCTGCAAAAGGCCGGTCTGGAAAACGCCTCTTCCATATTGATTACAACGCAAAATGACGACTTGAATATTTATCTTACCATTTACTGTCGTAAAATCCGCCCAAAGGCTCAGATCCTTTGCAGATCGACGCTTGATCGCAACGTTGCGTCCCTGTACGCCGCAGGCGCAAACGCGGTGATGTCGCATACATCTATGGTCTCGACATCCGTGCTTAATCTCCTTCGTCCGGAAACAGTAGCCTTTGTCACAGAAGGTCTCAGCCTGTTCAAAATTCCTGTCCCCAAAAATCTTGAAGGCATCGAACTGGCACACAGCAAAATCAGGGAAAAATCCGGCTGCAACGTCATTGCATTAAAACGAAACGATCAGATTCTCATCGGGATCGGCCCGCATAGCATCCTCTCCCGTGGATCCGAAATTATCCTGATCGGGAGCCGCAATGCAGAACGCCGCTTTATGCAATCTTTTTATGAAAAGTAGACGGCTAGCCGGCCGATGTTACCTTGCGTACTAAAATTTCGTCTCCGGAGTAAATTCCTCTGTCAGGCGTCAGCAGCTCTTGTCCTCTGGCGACAAGAGCCGTACTCTGCGTCAGATTCAGCTCCTCCAAAAGCCGCTTTACTGTTTTGACTTTCCAGCGCGGAAGCTCCAAAATCTTCTCTTCAGGCTGAAGCAAAATCTTTACAAAGGATACACTGATATTCTGCGCCGGTTTCGTATCTCTTGCCATAGTGCGTACTCCCATTATGTCAGGATATTGAACAGCCTAAAACAAAAAAACTTCCGAATCTTCCAGCGACTTCGGACAATGTTTCTTTGCTATGTCCCCAGTGATTCAAAGCATATTTTTTTTGAAAAGTAAAAATTTTTCTTGGAAAAGACAGATACGGTGAAAAGCTAGATCTTTCAAAAATCATGTATTATTATCAATCTATAAAATTCAACCGGAAGCATCATTAACCCGAAGCCTTCTGAAGCTTCAAGGGTTTTGCCCGGATGAGCATAAGGAGCAAACATGGCCAGCAACCCTTCATGGAAACATTACGGCAAACTTGGCGAAATGTCGCGTCTCCGCGCTATTGCTGAGTCAATTTTCAATAACCGCAATGATGGCACAGGTCCCCGTTTAGTAACACCTGCTGAAGTCTATGCCATGGCGGCTAAACTTCCCTGGGTAACCGTGACGGATCTTCCCATGGATCCCGGAACCATTAAACGACTCGGTCTGCCTTCTGACGCAAAAGTTCTCAATGACAATAACGGTCGTGTGGTAGGCCGCAGTGCTGATGCCCGCATCTTCTATGCCCGTGAAGACAAAGCCGGGAAAGACAAGCTTGAAGGACTGCTCCGTGAAGCAGTTTACGATCTTCAGCGCAATTACCGCCTGATCATGTGTGAAGCCGTTATCGGCCTGCATCCGGATTTGATGATCAAGGCAAAGATTGTGGCTCCGGAAAGCGATGCAAGCAACATGTTCAACTGGCTGGCCAACTTCTCCCCGTTGAGCACCGTTCCGAATTACGATGAAAGCAAGCCGCTGCCCATGCAGGATATTCTGTTTGTTTCCTATCCTGATTGGAAATCTTCCGATCCTCGCTGGGCCAAAGGCTGCGTCGCTGTCGATGAAGAGCATATGACCATCTTCAACCTTGGTCTCCGCTATTTTGGTGAACGGAAAAAGGGGACGCTGACTATGGCCTGGACTGCCGGTATGCGTCTTGGCATGGTCGCCGCTCACGCCGGAATCAAAGAAATAGATTTCACGGATGTTCCCGAATTTGCTCACCGCGGCAAACAGGTCGTGGCCTTCTATGGACTTTCCGGATCCGGCAAATCTTCTCACACCAACGCACAGGATAATGCCGGAACGCTGCCCGCAGGATTCAAACGCCGCATTGCTCATGACGACGCATTCCAGATCGATTACAAAAATCGTAAATGCTATGTCTGGGAACCGACTCTGTTTGATAAAACCGACAGCCGGGATATCGATCATCCTGACTGGAAATACTGCATTGCCACGCAGAATATGCTTGTTGCCGAATACGACGGCAAGATTCTTCCTGTAGGCGGCGATATCCGCAATAATAACGGCCGCGCGCTCTTTAGCCGTCAGCTTCTCGGCGTCACGACCGATACTATCGGATTTCCCAATGCCATTGGCTGGCTGATGAAAGACTCCACACTTCCCCCTATCATGCGCATCAAAAATCCCGAACTGGCTGTCGCCATGGGTGCGACGCTCATGACAAAGAGCACAGCAGCGGAAAACGTTTCGGCCGAAGAAATGAAAAAATTGAAATTCGTGCCGTTCGCCAATCCCTTCCGGGTTTACCCGCTCTATGAAGACTGCCGCGGCTATCTCGAAATCTTCCGTTCAGGATGCGACTGCAATGTCTGGTCTGGCGGCGGCGGCGGCATGTGGGACGGTGCTGACGACAAGCTGAAACTGGTTCCTCTGAAAGTCTCGCTTACGCTCCAGACCGCCATTCTTGAGGGAACTCTGGAATGGGAAGACTGGGAGCTTGTTGAGGGTGCTCAGCTGCCGACCAGAGAATCCGTGGAACGGATTCTGCCTGGATTCTATGATAAATACAATCCGCGTAACGTACCCAACTATGAGGGCTATATCCAGACACTGAAGGATCGTTTCCAACAGCGCCGTGACTTCATCGCTTCAAGTGATGTCAGAGAATTGCCGGAACTGTGTGAAGCTCTGGTGAACTCCCTCAAGATTAATGCGTAACTGACTATAAAAAGCAGAGGGGAGCGACATCTGTTGCTCCCCTCTGCTTTTTACGTTGCAAGATTGATGCAGAAATCTGTTTCCCTAGCAGATTGAACAATAAAAAAGCCATCTGCAATGCAGATGGCTGAATATTCTTGTGGTGGAGCTGGACAGAATTGAACTGACGACCTCTTGAATGCCATTCAAGCGCTCTCCCAACTGAGCTACAACCCCGTTACGGAAAATCTTCTAGCCTTTCTTCTGAATATAGTCAACTGTTTTTTTCATTTTGACAAAATATTTTAAACATTTTCTGCTATTTTTCCAATATTGCAGACAATCGAGACAGTGCTGTTTGTAACGTATCTCTCTCCGCAACCCCACCAAGGGCAATGCGTACCCCATTTTCCATCAGTGCATGCCCCATCATAAAATGCTCTCCTTCGGCAATGAGAATATTTTCCTTTCTGGCTGCCCGAGCAAAATCTATGCCTGTCCATGACGATGGCAGACGAAGCCAGCAAAAAAAACCCGTTTCTCTGGAAACCAACCCCTGTCCGTCAAAGATCGCTCTGGCTATTCCGTTTCGCAATCTGGCTTCCTCTTTTTTTGCTAAAATTGTTCTATCTGCCGTTCCATCAAGAATCCATTGAGATACGATTTCCGCCATCAAAGGAGGAACCATAGAAACCGTATAGGAAACCGTCCTTTCCAATTCTTCAAAGCAGGACTGCGGAGGACAAAGATAGGCGATACGCAAGCCGCCTCCAAAAATTTCACTTGTCGCTGCTATAAAATATGTGCGTTCCGGAGCCAAAGCCGCAAAAGACGGAGTTTTGTCATAATCAGAGCGCACAGCAAGCGCAAAAACGTCATCTTCTATAATAAAGACATCATATCGTCGACACACTTCAACAAGTTCTCGTCTTCTGTTCTCCGGAATACGCCCCAAGGTCGGATTCCGGCAGGAAGGCATGAGATATACGGCGCGGATTCCGCCGCTGCGGCATGCATTTTCCAAGGCATCTGGAAGCATGCCGAAATCATCCGTTCGGATCGGAGCCAAATCAAAGCGAAGACGCAGGGCAAGACGTCGCAAAATTGGATAACTCAGGATTTCGACCGCAATACGATCTCCGGGAATCAGTAATGAAGCCAAAATAACCAGCAACGCATGCTGCGATCCAGCACAGACCAGCAAATCTTTTCCGGAAGCGGGGACACCATACCGTCTCGCCCATAACGCTCCGGCTTCACGATGCCGATCCAGTCCTGCCGGACGACGGCAAGCCTGCAGATCTGACAGTTCCTGAGAGGTCAGACGTTCGCTTAAACGACTCAACACAGATCCAAGAGGCGGATCCAAAAAATCAAACGGCGCAATAAAGCCCAAATTCCATATTTTTCCGGAAGATTCTCCTGATGCCCCCGTATGCACTTCTTCACTTAACGGAACAACCATTCCAGAACAATCAGGAGGTTGCATATCGACATCGGAAGCCGGAGCGCAGATAAAAGTTCCCCTTCCTACGACTCCAGAAATCAGGCCTCTTCCTGACGCTTCGCGGAAAGCATGAGAAACAGTTCCTAAGGTGATATTCAGCGCATCGGCCAAAACTCTTTGCGAGGGCAATATATCTCCGGGAAGAAATAAGCCGCAATGAATACCTTTGCGAAGAGCTTCAGATAATTTACGGTAGCGATGCGTCTCTTCTGACTCATGATACAGCCGGATCAGTATTTCCGGATCAAGCATTGTCTCTCTCTTATCGTTCTTTGTTATTGAAACAATATTTATTGTTATCTTTTTATGCAAAAACATAGCCCTAAAACGGGTATCCCGCTAGAAAAAATTATCGAGTTTACAAATGAAGGAGTCCCTGTCATGGAACAAAATACATTTCGTTTAAAAGCCGGTCTTGCTGAGATGCTGAAAGGCGGCGTCATTATGGATGTGACGACCCCCGAACAGGCTAAAATCGCACAAGAAGCCGGAGCGTGTGCCGTTATGGCTCTCGAACGTGTTCCGGCTGACATTCGTGCGGCAGGAGGAGTCGCTCGTATGGCCGATCCCGCCATTGTAAAGAGCATCATTGCCGCAGTCAGCATTCCTGTTATGGCAAAAGTCCGGATCGGACATATTGCTGAAGCACGGATTATCGAACATCTGGGAGTGGACTATATTGATGAAAGCGAAGTGCTGACACCCGCTGATGATCGTTACCATCTTGACAAAAACGCCTTTCGGGTTCCTTTCGTCTGCGGTGCCCGAAATCTTGGAGAAGCTCTGCGCCGCATAGGCGAAGGCGCAGCGATGATCCGTACAAAGGGAGAACCCGGAACCGGAAACGTTATTGAAGCAGTTCGCCATATCCGCGAAGTCAACGGCCAGATTGCACATCTGCGCTCTCTGAGAGAAGAAGAGCTGCCAACGTATGCTAAAGAGTTGGGAGCACCTTTGGATCTTGTACGCCAGGTACACGCTGAAGGAAAACTTCCCGTCGTCAATTTTGCTGCAGGCGGAATCTCCACACCTGCTGATGCCGCACTGATGATGCAACTTGGATGTGATGGTATTTTTGTAGGATCAGGCATCTTTAAATCTGCAAATCCGGCAAAATTTGCTAAAGCTATTGTTGACGCTACAACACACTTCAACGATCCGGAAATTCTCGCCAGAGTATCTGAAGGTCTGGGAGAGCCCATGACAGGAATCGAAATTTCAGCCATTCCTCAGGCTGAACGCATGCAGGAACGGGGGTGGTAGTCCAATGCTTTCTATTGGAGTGCTGGCACTTCAGGGAGCATTCAGAGAGCATATCAACATGCTGGAACGGTGCGGCGCCAAAGCCTCTGCTTTGCGTCTTCCTCCAGATCCTGAAGCGCCTTTGGGAGGGCTCGATCGCTTTGACGGCATCGTCCTTCCCGGCGGGGAGAGTACGGCCATCGGCAGACTGCTCAACGTCTGGAAGCTCATGGAGCCACTGCGCAAGTGCGCTTTTTCCGGGAAACCGATATACGGAAGTTGCGCAGGACTCATCCTCCTTTGCCGGGATATTACAGGACCGGACGGCCAGCCGAGTGATCAGCCTCGCATCGGAGCCTTGCATGCCTGTGTCAGACGCAATGCATTCGGCCGACAAATCGACAGTTTTGAAACAACACTCAATATCAAGGGCGTCGCGGATGATCTCAACGCCGTCTTCATCAGAGCACCAGTGATCACCTCTGCTGATCCGGATGTGCAAATTTTAGCGGAAGTGGAAGCCGGAGGCAGTTCATGCCCCGTAGCTGTACGCCAAGAAAAGCTGTTGGCAACCTCCTTCCATCCAGAATTGACGAATGACGGCCGGCTTCACAGTTATTTTCTCGAAATGTGCCGCTGACACTACTGCATAATGCCGCACCTGTATCAGGAGACTCCGAGTCACATCGAAGTCTCCTGATATCTTGAGAAATTCTCAGATTTGCGTATTCTATATCCTTCCATCAATTCGAATGACAGCGGAAGGTTCTATGAAAAAAACTGCAATCCCTCTTTTTTCACTTCTGATGCTGTCCCTGTCAACCTCTGTTTGTCTCTATGATGCCGTCGCTTTCGGGAAAGGCAATACCCGCTATGACAGTTTCAGCCAGGTGAAGAAGCTGCTCGAACGCCAGGTCTATTATGATCATCGAACCACCGTATACTGCGGTGCCTTTTTCGATGAACATAAGAATATCGAACTTCCTGAAGGTTTTGAAACGCCAAAGCACAAAAAAAGGACGCAGAAAATAGAATGGGAACATCTTGTCCCAGCAGAAAACTTCGGCAGAATCTTTCCGGAATGGCGTGAAGGGAATGCACAGTGCATTGATAACAGAGGACAATCGTTCAAAGGACGCAAATGCGCTGAAAAAACCAATCAGGAATACAGGCTGATGCATGCCGATATGTATAATCTGTATCCTGCGATCGGAGCCGTCAACGCGCTTAGATCCAACTATGATCTGGTCCCTTTGGGACGCAATATTCCATCAACTTTCGGTAGCTGCGCGATGAAAATTGATGACAGAAAGGCCGAACCGCCTGATCGTGCCAAAGGTGTTGCAGCACGAACCCACCTTTATATGGAGTATGCCTATCCCAAATTCCATCTCAGCAGACAGCAAAAGAGAATCATGGAAATATGGGATCAACAATTTCCAGCAGATCAATGGGAATGCACTCGAGCCAGAAGAATTGAACGCCTCCAGGGCAATGAAAATCCCTTTGTCAAAAAAAGCTGTCAGCAGGCGGGCATGTGGTAATAACTGACAGGGATCAGCTGTCAAAAACTCAGCAGGGGATCAAAAAAATGCTATCAGCTGTTGTTCGTAAAATTCATTTTCTATTCTGCGCCGCCATTATCAGCTGTATTTTTTCCTTTGCTACGGACGCCGAAGCCAGGGTTACAGGAAATACCTACAGTTTAATTTTTCATAAAATGACCTGCCGTTATGCTCACTGCTCCAATTGCAATGTGTTTTTTGACTCGCCGAGTGAAGCAAAAGTACAGGGGTATCGTCCCTGCAAAATCTGCTTTAGAAAAAAGCCGGAGTCATCAAATTCCCGCTCACAGGAGCGTTATGAAACAGACTTTACAGATGAAGAATAATGTTTCTCGAGCATAAGAAAAGCCGCCTAAAGGCGGCTTTTCTTATGACTTGTCAAATTAGCGACGTTCGCCGAACAGCTGAACCATATGAATAAAGATATTAATAAAATCCAGATACAAAGTCAGAGCGCAAAGCAAGGCTCCACAGCGCACAATCGTGCCGTCATGCGCAGGAACTCCCTGACTGAGCTGAATCAGACGCTGTGTATCATACGCAGTCAAACCTGCAAAAACGATGACAGCAATGGCACTGATACAAAACTGCATCATGGAATTCTGAAGAAAGAGATTCACAATCATGGCAATCAGCAGTCCAATCAGCCCCATAACCATAAAATCCTTCATGCCGGTCAAATCACGCCTAGTTAGCATGCCATAGGCACTCATTACGCCGAACATACCCGCAGTAATAGCGAAAGTACCTACTAAAGACTCGCCTGTATAGATCAGAAGCAAAGAAGAAAACAGCGCTCCGACAAGCATGCTGTACACAACAAAACAGCAGGAGGCAATGGCAGGAGACAGCTTGTAGGCAGCTGCAGAAACAGCCATAGGCATCAAAATAACCGCAACGCACAGCACAATCATGCCGAAAGAATTACCAAAAATAAACGCAATCAACTGTGGTACTGAAGCGGTAAGGTATGCGGAAGCCGCCGTTATGAGTAATCCTGCACACATCCAGAGATATACCTGCTGCATGAATCCCGTCGCGACGGAACGAACTGCCTGACGGGATCCCGAAGTCTGCATACTTTCCATCATATTCTCCTTAAAAAATTTCAAGCAAGTTTTTGACGATAACACAGTGACTGCCTAAGCGTTTCACGATCCATAAAACGGATTTCAGCTCCAAGCGGAATACCCTGAGCTGGACGCGTAATAATCAATTCAGGAAAGGATTTGCGAAGCATCCCGGCAAAAAAGGTCGCTGCTGCTTCCGCTTCGAGGGTTGATCCGAGAGCAAACACCACTTCTCGAACTTTGCCATCACTGATCCGATCTATAAGACGGCATAGCTCTGCACGGCTTTCTTCTGATTCTCCGGGACGGAAATGATCTCCCAGGAGAAAATACCTTCCCTGATAAAATCCGCCTTCCTCTAATGTGAGCATGCTGTCCCAGTCAGAAACAACGCACAGCACCGAATCATCCCTATCCGGATCAAGACAAAGGGAACAGGGATCCGTATCAGACAGAGCTCCGCAGCGGGAGCAAATACAAAGACGATCCCGCAATGTAAAAATCGTTTCACCAAGACGGCGTGTTTCCGCTTCAGGCCATTTTAAAAGAGCCATGGCGGCCCGCATGGCCGATTTCGGCCCCAAACCCGGCAAACGGGACAATTGGCCGGATAAGACCTGAAAAGGCTCCGGCAGGGGATGGCGCATGGATATCAGCCTCGCACTTAAAAGATACCCGGCAGACGAATGCCGCCGGTGATTGCACTGATCTCCCGCTCAGAGGTCGCTTTACCTATGCGCAGAGCCTCATTAACTGCCGTCAGCACAAGATCCTGGAGCATTTCCACATCTCCACCTTCCATGGCTTTCGGATCAATCGCGATACTGCGGAGTTCCTGTTTGCAGGTAGCCGTAACTTTCACCATGCCGCCGCCGCTGGAAGCTTCCACAAGCCTTTCAGCCAATTCCTGCTGCAGTTTTGCAATCTTATTCTGCATCACACCGGCCTGACGCACCAGATCATTCATGTTCCCACCCATATTTCTCATCAGATTTCTCCACACGGTTAAATGTTTTTTTGAATACAACGCACGACATGGCCATCAAAAACACTGGTGACAGATTGAACGATACCGTTTTTTTCATACTCGGCCTTCAGTTCCGCTTCCGTTTTCGGAGGTGACGCAGGCGCTTCAATATTGATGCCTCCCTCAGGGGAATGCAAATATTGACGAACCAAATCAATCAAAGCGGGCTGTTCAACCTGCAACTTTTCATATTGCATCTGAGAAACAGCGACAATGCTTAAGAGAGATCCTGAAAAATTGCATTTTGCGGCCTGAAGCAAACCTGCAATTGCTCTTCCGCTCTGATTGTCATTGCAAAATCTAAGGAAATCTTCTCCGGAAGGTTCCCTCTGCATTGCTTTCGTCTTCCTGATCTCCTGACTCGATCCTGACTGTAACGCTGTCTTCTGTTCCGCATTTTGCTTTTCCAAAGTCGACACTTGCTTGGAGTCCGCTTGTTCCTCAATCCTCTTTTCGGGATTACTGCCAGCTGGACTCTCCTGATGCTTTCTCCTATTCGGCAATGGATCAGCTCCATCAGCAGAAGCAAGAAGAGGAGAGGCGGAAAACGTTTCAAGAGAAAGAAGACGGGGAAGCAGCGTCAGCTGGAGCAGAAACAGTTCCAGAGCAGCAGCGGGATCCGGTGCAACACGGATATTTTTCTGTTGCTCAAGCACCATTTGCCAGGCAGCATGAATAAAATCTGGAGAAAACCGCCGTGCAAGCTCAGAGAAACGAAGGAAATCTTCTTCTGAAAGATTCAAAAGAGAAGCATCTATTCCCTCAGACTGGCGAATGAGAAACAGATTTCGCCACAGTCGCCCCATTTCCTGCAAAAAAAATCCGATATCCGCACCGCTTTCAAAAAGCGCCGAAACACACTTGGAAACTGCCGCGCAATCCTGATTCAGAACAGCTCTGATAATAGCTTCATACAATTCCTGACTGATAAGCCCCAGGATACTGCGAGATTCGCTCTCCGTCAAAGAACCTCCGCTTAACGAAAGAATCTGCCCCAAAAGAGACATGCTGTCGCGTACGCTTCCAGATCCTTTTCTCGCAATAAGCCGGACTGCTGCTGGCTCAAATTCGACATTTTCTTTTTTCAATACGGAGATCAAGTGTGTTTCAAGCTCTTTTTCAGGAAGGCTTTTTAAAACGAAATGCTGGCAGCGACTCAAAATAGTAATAGGAAATTTATGAGCTTCCGTTGAAGCGAAAATAAAAGTTGTCCGTGCAGGCGGTTCCTCAATGGTTTTGAGTAGCGCATTGAAAGCCTCGCGGGAGAGCATATGCGCTTCGTCAATAATGACGACTTTATATCTGCCCTCCATAGGAGCATACAGAACACGTTCCCGAAGTTCTCTTGCATCGTCGATTCCACGCTGTGACGCACCGTCCATTTCAATGACATCGACATGAATCCCCTGCATAATCCGTCGGCAGGCTTCGCAGCTGTTGCAGGGCTCTGCTGCAGGTGCATGCTCACAATTGAGTGCCTTGGCGAAAATACGGGCAAGAGTCGTTTTGCCGACACCTCGAGTCCCGCTCAGCAAATAGGCTGCCGCAACACGATCTTCCGCTGCGGCTCGGGAAAGTGCTGCCTTTACGGAATCCTGCCCCGTGACCTCCGCAAAGGTCTGGGGACGATATTTTACGGCGAGAGAAGCATAATTCATAAGTTGCCGAAAAGGTTTCGGACTGCATCAGCAGTCCGAAACGCAGGTTTAGCTAAAAAGAATAAGCTGTAAGCCAGTCTTTATGCGCAGGATTGTTACCCTTGGCGGCATTAAAGAACAGTTCCTGCAGCTTTTTGGCTACGGGACCAGCCTTGCCTGCACCGATAACACGTCCGTCACACTCACGGATAGGCGTAATTTCCGCTGCAGTGCCAGAGAAGAAAGCCTCATCAGCGCAATACAGTTCATCACGGGTAAAGAGCTGTTCCTGCACTTCATATCCGGCTTCACGAGCCAGAGTAATGACGGAATCACGGGTAATGCCATCCAGAACGGAAGTAAGAGGCGTCGTTTTGATAATGCCATGACGCACGATAAACAGATTTTCACCGCTGCCTTCAGAAACAAATCCATTGGTATCGAGCATAATCGCTTCATCATACCCATCCTGAATCGCTTCATTTTTGGCAAGAACCGAGTTGACATAGTTGCCAGCTGCTTTGGCCTTGCTCATCAGCGTATTGGCATGAATACGGGCAAAGGAGCTGATGCGCACACGGATGCCGGCATCAAGAGCTTCAGGGCCAAGATATGTACCCCAAGGCCAAGTGGCGATAATCGTGCGCACAGGATTACGGCCAGGAAAAACCCCCATTTCGCCGTCGCCGACAAACGTTAACGGCCGAATATAGCCCGCAGGCAGTCGGTTGGCCACAAGCGTATCAACAATCCCTTTTTCAACTTCTGCTTCGGTAAGAGGCATTTTCAAACCGAGAATTTTTGCCGAATTGAACAGACGGCGTACATGATCATGCAGGCGAAAAACTGCAGAGGTACCGTTTCCGCAGTCATAGGCACGAATACCTTCGAAAACGCCGGTGCCATAATGCAGTCCGTGCGTCAGCACATGCACGTTTGCGTCAGCCCAAGGAACAAGTTTGCCGTCCATCCAGATAAAATCGGCTTTTTGCATGTTTTTTCCTCCAACGTTTTTCCGCAGCGTTTCCGCCCGGAAGCCGAAATTCCGGCTTAACATAGCATTATGTACGGTTCGTTGCGAATTTTTAGAATATGTTATTGTGTAACGAGGATCAAGTAGAGGATATTGACGCCAAAGACTCTTCAGATCTATAACAAGTTCTGTCAGTGCCTGGATGGCGGAACTGGTAGACGCAAGAGACTTAAAATCTCTCGAAGATTTCTTCGTACGGGTTCAATTCCCGTTCCGGGCACCAGCCAAACACCTTTGTATCGTCTGAACTCTCCTGACAATGTCTGTTTCCGGAAACGAAAACAGCTTTTCTGCCCCCAAGATCCTGATTCTGACCACAGTTATGCACAGGCAGGAAAAATGCGTATTCTAAGACGTTGATGTCATTAAGCAAAGAACAAACACCTTATCCAGCAATCGAAGCCGTCTGTCTTTGTCTGCCCTTTGCAGCCTCACTGATCTTCTGCATCCTTTGGCACAAAAGCATTGTATGGGCCTTAAGCCTGGGGCTGCTCAGTTTCATCATACAGAGTTTGCGAAAGGGCCTATCCATACGAAATATATGCATCCTTATGATAAAAGGTGTCTGCTCTGTACGCATTGTCATACAAATTTTTGCCGCCATCGGATTCATGACGGCGGCATGGCGCATCAGCGGCACGATGCCTCTTCTTATTTCCGGTATTCTGGATCTTATTTCTCCAACGTTCTTTTACGTATGTGCTTTTCTGGCCTGTGCAGGATTCAGCATGCTCGTAGGATCTTCTTTTACGGCGGCTTCTACGCTGGGTGTTTTGCTGACTCTTGCCGCTCAGGCTTCCGGTCTTGATATGCGCATCACTGCAGGTGCCGTCATAAGCGGCATTTTTATCGGAGATCGAACATCTCCGCTTTCCTCCTGCATAGCACTGATCTCAGCTCTCACACATCAGCATACTGCAGACATCACATCAAAAATGATGCGGACTCTTTCCCTTCCCTTTCTTTTAACGGCTCTTTTCTATGGCTATTTTTCGTCTGATGCCTCTTTGGCCTTAATTTCCAAGAATACCACATTATTTGCTTCGTTCGATATGGGGCTTCAGGGCGTGATCCCGGCAGCTATCGTGCTCCTTCTGTCTTTTTTTCATTTTTCCGTTTTGAAAATCATGATTTGGAGCCTAATATCCGCAATCTTTATTGCCGTATGCTTTCAGAAGATCTCCGTATTTGACACCGCAAGAATGCTGCTTTTCGGAGCAGAATTTTCACAGGATGCCGAACTGTTCAACGGCGGTGGGCTGCTGTCCATGGCCAGCCCCACAGCAATTGTCATGATTTCCTCAGCATGGTCTGGCCTTCTCAATGTCTCCGGCTTTACGGCTTTCGGGAAACATGCCGCTATCCGGCTTTGCCGCATGGTCGGTCCCTGCTGCACTATGATGATTTTTTCTTGTGCTGTCGGTGCAATCTGCTGCAATCAAACGATGACTATTGTCCTTGTTTCCTCGATGTGCGGCGGACTTTATGCCGATTCTTTGCGTCAGGCTATGCATCTAGGGGACTCCGCTGTAATTCTGCCTGCAATCATTCCGTGGTGCGTTTCCTGTTCCGTACCTCTCGCTGCCATAGGAGCCGATTCGGCAAGTCTGCTTTATGCTGTCTTTCCCTGTATCGCCTCCGCAACCTGTATAGGCAATGACCTGCTTTCACGATATCAAAGGAGTTCTTCATGAGTTTATGGCATGACGTTCTGGGATCGTTTTTTAATGACAGAGAACAAAAAATTCTTGCTGAAGCCCGTATTGGCATCATCGGAGCCGGTGGACTGGGATCCAATGCCGCTTTCATGCTTGCCCGCAGCGGAATCGGACATTTCATCATCGCAGACGGCGATACCGTTTCCGTTTCCAACCTCAATCGGCAACATTATTTTCCTGAGCATCTCGGAAAACCAAAAGTAGAAGCCTTGAAGGAGCAGCTGCTCCGACTCCGTCCCGAACTGGATGTGCAAATTCTGAATCAGACCATTAATGCAGAAGATATCGACCGAATCTTTCAAGGCTGCAATGTCGTAGTCGAAGCCGTAGATAAAGCCATGACAAAAAAAATCCTGATAGAAACAATGGTTCGATCAGGATTCTGTGTTGTTTCCGCCTCAGGCATGGCCGGAATAGGCGGGCCGAACATGACTCTCCGCCGAGTCAACAGCCGACTTTTCATCGCAGGCGATCAATGTTCTGACATTGCGTCAAAACCGCCGCTTTCTCCCAGGGTATCCATCGCAGCAGGCCTGGAAGCCGATGCTGTACTGCAAATCCTCCTTGCAAAAAAATCGGCGGACGCATAACTCAGCGGATCTGTTCTGACTGCAGATCGGCCTGCCGAATCCACGCCACAGCTTCCGCAACGCTCAGCGTCCCTTCATAAATGGCCTGTCCGGTTATGGCCCCCTGCAGATTGGCATGCACGGATAACGGATGCAGTCTCCGGATATCTTCAAGCGTAGCGACCCCTCCGGCAGCAATGACAGGAATCGAACTTTTTTTCGCCAGATCACTCAAGGCTTCAAGATTGATGCCTGCTTTCGTCCCATCGCGTTCAATATCCGTATAAATCAAAAAGGATGTGCCGCAGCTTTCAAGACGCGGAAGTATTGCATCTATGGTATATTGCGTATCGGTGACCCAGCCGCGAGTTTTCAAACGCCCCTTTTCCGCATCCAGAGAAACACCGATGCTTCCCTCAGGACAGCATCGGCATAATTTTTCATACATGTTCGGATGTTCCAGAGCCATAGTTCCAATAATCAGACGGGTAATTCCGGCATCAAGCCATCGCTGAGCTGTGCCTTCACTGCGTATACCGCCTCCAAGCTGTACGGGAATCGAAACAGAACGGCATATTTCTGATATAATGCCGGTATTTGGAGAAATGCCATCAAAAGCACCGTCAAGATCAATCACGTGAAGATATTGAGCTCCCTGTTCTTCCCACTGCTTTGCCATGGCTACGGGATCATTTGAAAAGATCGTTTCCGCATCAGCACGCCCCTTGTTCAGACGTACCGCTTTGCCTCCCCGAATATCAACAGCCGGAAAAAGAATCATAATCCGAAATCCTCAATCAGTTTTTTCATTGCTTCACCAGAAAGCTCTCGAGCCGTAACCCAGCGCCCTCCGCGTTTGACAAAGCTATCAAATTGCAGAAGATTGCTGCTCAACCCCATCTGCTGCTCGTTATAAACACTTCTGGAAAGCAGAGCACCCTTGCCCCGTACGTCAATAAGATAGGTGCTGATATTGATGGCTGCAGCTTCCCTGACCCCTGCAGCACTGCCCTGACGTTCCTTCCAGTGAAGGATCTGAGGCAAAATCAATACATCCATTCCGTTTTTCTTGCCAATTTCAGTCCAATATGCCAAAGCCCCATTTTGCTTCGGAAATCTTTTTACCGTTGGATCCGCTCCCAGTCCCGGAGAAATAAAATCATATTTTCGTCTAGTCTCAGAAGAAAGCGTCCGCATCAGATCTTCATCAAATTCCATTAATGCCTTTTGAGAAGGAACCTCTCTATGCTCAGGAATAAATCCTGCCAGAAGATCCGTTGTTCCCATCGGCACTACTGCTCCGACAACAGCAATTTTTACATCCGGTAATTGCGCTGCCGGCATTTTTTTCTGTTCGCTTCCACAGCCTGCGCTCACAACAAGCAGCAGCATCAGCAGCAAAATAGCTATGCGACGGATGATCATGAATCAAGACTCCCCTTTGTGCTGCGAACCTGAGTTCCACAGACGGTTAAAGCCTGGGCAAAGGCCAGCCCCATGCCTTTCGCTACGGATTCCAGAAGATGATGTCCATTTTTCCCATACAGAAAGGATACATGCACATTGATGCGCGCCGCTGCAGCAATGCTTTTGTAATATTCTCGCCAAATATCCTTTTCTTCCCGGGCAATGACAGGGGGCAAAAGCTCATCCCCCCTCCATTCTAGCCAGGGGCGGCCAGAGCAGTCCAACGTCACTTCCGCAAGTGCCTCATCCATCGGGACACGCCCGAACCCTACTCTGGCGAACGGACCTCCTGCATCCAAAACCCTGCGCAGAGCCTGTCCCAAACACAGACCGACATCTTCGATGGAATGATGCGCATCAACCTGCAGATCTCCCTTGCAGCGCAACGTCAGATCAAAACCTGCCCAAAAGGCCGTCAATGTCAGCATATGATCCAACATTCCGAAACCGGTGCAGATATCTGTCCGGCCACTCCCATACGGCTGAAACGTCAAATGAATCTCCGTCTCTTTCGTGATGCGGCTGAGAGAAACTGCCTCGTTCATCATCAACGATGCCTCCTAATCCTCATTTTTTCCGGATGATTTGATATTGCGGTGCTTTGTCGCCATAAACGACACCATGATGCTGAATTCATAAAGCAAAATCATTGGAACGGCCATAAGCAGCTGAGAAAACACATCCGGCGGCGTCAAAACTGCCGCAATGACAAAAATCAGCAACACGGCATACCGCCGTACAGATATCAGTTTTCCCGCAGTAATCAGGCCAAGCTTTGTGAGAAAAAAAGAAAACAACGGCATTTCGAAAATCAGTCCAAACGCGACAAGCAGCTTCAATGAAAAGCCGAAGTATTCACTGATCGACAACATCGCGACAATGGTATCCGAAGAATAGCCAAGAAAAAATTCAAAAGCAAACGGGAACACGATGAAATAGCAAAAAGCCGCTCCGCCTATGAAAAACAATGCGGATCCAAGAGCCAATGGGATAATCAGTCTTTTTTCCCGATCGTACAGACCGGGAGCGGCAAAAGCCCAAATCTGATAAAAAATAAAGGGACTGGCCGCAAACAATCCAGCGCACAGCGCGACTTTCAACTCTACGAAAAAAGCCTCAGCTACGCCCGTATAAATAAAACGGGAATCCGAAGGCATCACGTCCAGCAAAGGCTGCGCCAGATATTCAAACAAACTTGAAGCAAAGCCATAGCAAGCTGCAAACCCCACCGCCATACCGAGCAATGACCAGGCCAGTCTTCTGCGCAGCTCAGACAGATGCTCCATCAACGGCATCGCGACTCTTTCATCCTTCCTGTGCTCAGATTCAGCCGGCTGCTCTTCCAGTTTTTCCGTTAATTCAAAAATTTCATCATCGCTGTTCATTCTTTTCCCTGTGCCTTTTGCGCCGAAGTTTCCGCAACGGATGCAGCAGGAGGCAGACCGGCAACTCCATCCGGTATGTCTGTAGAATTGGAAACCGGATCATCGGGATCCTTCTGCGTTTTCTTCTCTTCCGCAGCTGCCTCAGCATTGAGTGTACGCTGAAAATCCGTTGAGGCCCTGCGAAATTCTCCCATCGCCTTGCCAATAGCATTGGCTATGCCGGGCAGGCTTTGGGGACCGAGAACCAGCAACGCCACAATGAAAATAACCAGAAGTTCTGTTCCGCCGATACCAAACACAATGCGCACTCCGCGGTAATGATAAGGCACGTATCCCCAATACAGGATACGATGCCCGTTACAAAACGAAAAGAGAGAAAAAAAACTGACAAATTTTGAAGCAGGCCTGACAAAAAGGCAAGAGCTTTCCAAAGTCCGGGAATATGGCTGCAAGCGAAAAACAGGGAAACGTATTTTGCGTATAAAAAAAGCCATATACTGGCCTTGCATCACTGGTGCGCCCGCCGTGAATCGAACACGGGGCCTACAGCTTAGGAGGCTGTCGCTCTATCCAGCTGAGCTACGAGCGCACGTTTTCCTTTTAAAAATCTTTTTCCATATCTGTCAAGAAGCTTTTCTGACAGCTCTGCAATGCGTATATTGCAAAAAAATCATGACTGAGTTGCCGAGGAGCTATATGTACAGCGATCTTGAAAATCCTGTTTTGTCCAAATCTGTCTCCCTTGAAAAGAAAGCTCTGCTGGTGCTGGAAGCGTTAAAAAAACGCTATGCTCATGCCCGCCCGAATCTGACAGCCCGCAATCCATGGGAATGGTTAGTCGCTACGGTTCTTTCAGCACAATGCACTGATGAAAGAGTTAACCGCATTACCCCATTTTTTTTCATGCGCTGGGACACACCTGAAAAACTGACTCAGGCATCCGTTGAGGAAATCGAAAACGTCATCAAATCCGCAGGTCTTTATCATTCCAAGGCCAAAAACCTTCTTGCTGCAGCAGTTATGCTACGGGATCAATTTGGAGGATCTGTCCCGAAAACCATTCAGGAAATGACCAGGCTTCCTGGAATAGCGAGAAAAACAGCCAATGTCGTTCTTTGGGGAGGATACGGCATCAACGAAGGGTTCGCTGTCGATACGCATGTTGGACGAATCTCCCGCCGGCTCGGACTCAGTGAATCAAAGGATCCCCAAAAAGTCGAACAGGATCTGATCAAAATTTTTCCTCAGGAAGAATGGGGCAATCTGAATCATCGAATGGTTATTTTCGGACGAGAAATCTGCAACGCCAGAAAACCTCTCTGTCATTGCTGCGAACTGTCAGGAATCTGTCCGTCATCAGGCCAGCATCCACTACTGGAAAAAAAGTAAAAAAGAACATATCGTAACACAAAGCGGCGATATCCGTTTTTCACCGCCTTTTACACTGACCTTTTTGCCGGAGGAACAACTCTGTGAGTCTTGATCCGAAACAGCATGCCGACTGGGAAATCGCTCAGGATGCAGAAACCCGCATGAAATCCATTTATCAGCTTGGGGAAGAGCTGGGACTGGAAAAAAATGAACTGCTTCCTTACGGGCACGTTATGGGAAAAATTGATTACAGAAGCGTGCTCAACCGTCTTGAAGACAAACCGAACTGCAAATATGTTGATGTGACTGCCATTACCCCCACTCCCCTCGGCGAGGGGAAATCAACCACGACTATCGGTCTGGTGCAGGGTCTCGGGAGAAGGGGCAAACGTTCGTCCGCAGCTATTCGCCAGCCTTCTGGCGGTCCGACCATGGGGGTTAAGGGTTCTGCAGCCGGAGGCGGTCTTTCCCAATGCATCCCGCTGACACAGTATTCCCTCGGTTTTACGGGCGATATCAATGCCGTAGCCAACGCCCACAATCTGGCTATGGTTGCCCTGACTTCACGCATGCAGCATGAACGCAATTATACGGATGAAAAGCTGCTCAAGCTTTCCGGAATGCCTCGCCTGAACATTGATCCAACCAATGTCAATATGGGCTGGGTCATGGATTTCTGCTGTCAGTCTCTGCGCAATATCATTATCGGTATTGACGGAGTGAACGGGCAGCGAGACGGCTTCATGATGCGTTCCAGATTTGACATCGCCGTATCTTCCGAGGTCATGGCCATTCTGGCCGTGGCTAAAGATCTGAAGGATATGCGCGAGAGAATGGGGCGCATTATCGTGGCCTATGACAGACAGGGCAATACGGTGACGACGGCCGATCTTGAAGTAGACGGTGCGATGACAGCCTGGATGGTCGAAGCCATCAATCCAAATCTTATCCAGACCATCGAAGGACAACCTGTCTTCGTACATGCCGGACCTTTCGCCAATATCGCAATTGGACAGAGTTCCGTTATCGCAGACCGCATCGGACTAAAGCTGAGTGAATACCATGTCACGGAATCCGGATTCGGTGCTGATATCGGCTTTGAAAAATTCTGGAATCTGAAATGCCATTACAGCGGTCTCACTCCTGACGCAGCAGTTATTGTTGCCACAGTCAGAGCATTGAAAAGCCACGGCGGCGCACCTGTCCCCGTTCCAGGACGCCCCCTTCCGGAAGAATACAGAACGGAAAACATCGGTTTTGTGGAAGCAGGCATGTGCAATCTTGCCCAGCATATCCGTACTGTCCGCGCTTCAGGAGTGTCTCCTGTCGTATGCATTAACGCTTTCGTCAGTGACACCCCCGCAGAAATCAAGAGAATCCGCGAAATGTGCGAAGAAGCCGGAGCCAGAGTGGCCGTTTCTCAGCATTGGGAAAAAGGCGGAGAAGGCGCTTTGGAACTGGCCGATGCCGTCATTGATGCCTGCGAGGAAAAAACTGAATTCAAACCTCTCTATTCGTGGGATATGCCGTTTACTGAACGGATTGAGCTTGTGGCGAAACAGGTTTATGGAGCCGACGGTGTTGACTATTCAGCAGAAGCTTCCCGCAAGCTTAGCACCATCCAGAAGCGCGATGATGCCAAGGATCTCGGCCTGTGCATGGTCAAAACACATCTCTCCCTTTCTGATGATCCGTCCGTCAAGGGAGCGCCAAAAGGCTGGAGACTGAAAATCCGGGATGTCCTCATCTACGGAGGAGCCGGCTTCGTCGTTCCTGTGGCCGGATCCATTTCTCTTATGCCGGGTACGGGATCCAATCCTTCATTCCGCCGCGTTGACGTTGATACGGAAACCGGCAGAGTCAAGGGTATCTTCTAATCTTCTATTTTCAGATCCTTAAATGGATTCGGACTTGTGAGGCAATATGGCTGAGATCATCAGCGGAACCGCCATCAGAAAGGAAATCCTGAGCGAATTAAAGCAGGAAATTCAGGAAATGCACGAAAAGCACGGCATTGTGCCTGGCTTGGCGACAATTCTTGTTGGCAATAATCCCGCTTCCGTAAGCTATGTAACGCTGAAAGCCAAGACGGCCAAGGACATCGGCTGTCTTGAAATTCAGGACAACCGTCCTGAAAATATCAGCGAACAAGAACTGCTGGATATTATCCGGCAGTATAATGACGACCCGAGAATCCACGGCATCCTCGTCCAGCTCCCCCTGCCCCGGCACATCAATGAAAACAAGGTGCTGTATGCCATTGATCCGGATAAAGACGTCGACGGATTTCATCCTGTCAATGTTGGACGAATGCTGATCGGGGGAGAGGTAACGGGATTTCTTCCCTGTACCCCGGCCGGCATTCAGGAAATGCTGGTTCGATCCGGAACGGAATTAAGCGGAGCCGAAGTCGTCGTCGTCGGACGCTCCAATATCGTCGGCAAGCCGCTGTCTGTTCTGCTGGCGCAGAAAGGCCGCGGAGGAAATGCTACCGTAACAATGGTGCACACCGGAACACGGAACCTTGCCGAACACTGCCGCAGGGCTGACGTGCTGATCGTCGCAGCCGGACGTCCCGGTCTTGTCCAAGCTGACTGGATCAAACCTGGCGCAACGGTCATTGATGTTGGCGTCAACAGAATCGGATTTAATGAAACAACCGGCAAGCCCATTCTTTCCGGCGATGTTGACTTTGAAGCGGCTGAAAAAATTGCGGGCAAAATTACTCCTGTTCCCGGAGGAGTAGGTCCGATGACAATCGCCATGCTGATGAAAAATACTGTGCTTTCTGCAAAAAGACATCTGAATCTTTGCTGAAATACAAACGCTATAGAGGCATAATATGTTCCCCCAAAAACTGGTTGTTGCTGTTGTTGGTGCGACGGGAGCCGTCGGAAGAGAAATGCTGAAGACTCTCGAATCAAGAAATTTCCCCGGAACGGAGTTCAAAGCTTTTGCGTCCGCGCGTTCCGCAGGGACAAAACTGCCGTTTAACGGCGGAGAACTTGAAGTTCAGGAACTGACCGAACGCTCCTTTGAAGGCGTCGATCTGGCTCTTTTCTCTGCTGGAGGCTCCACGTCTGAAAAATTTGCTCCATATGCCGTTGCATCCGGGTGCGTCGTTGTCGACAATTCCAGCGCATGGCGCATGGATGATCGCTGTCCTCTGGTCGTGCCTGAAGTCAACGCCCATGCTCTGAAAAATCATAAGGGTATCATCGCCAACCCGAACTGCTCCACCATTCAGATGGTCGTCGCGCTAAAACCCATTCACGATGCAGCGCGCATTAAGCGCATTGTGGTTTCGACGTATCAGGCTGTGTCCGGAACAGGACATAAAGGTATCTCCGAACTGGAAGCGCAGGTTCGCCAGCTATTCAACATGCAGGAACCCGAAGTCAAGGTGTATCCGCATCGCATTGCCTTCAACTGCCTGCCGCACATCGACGTGTTTCTTGAGAATGATTACACCAAAGAAGAAATGAAAATGGTGAATGAAACGGTCAAGATCATGGAAGATCCCGATATCCGGGTTTCCGCGACTTGTGTACGCGTCCCTGTGTTCTACAGCCATTCCGAATCGATTAATATCGAGACTGAACAGAAAATTACAGCAAAAGAGGCCAGAGCCATTCTCTCTCAGGCTCCCGGAGTTGCTGTATGCGATAATCCGTCGCTGAATATTTATCCTCTGGCTATAGACGCAGCTGGCGAGGACGATACCTATGTAGGAAGAATCCGCGAGGACAATACCATTCCTAATGGTCTGAATATGTGGGTCGTAGCGGATAATATCCGCAAAGGTGCTGCTCTCAATGCCGTCCAAATCGCAGAGGAACTCCTAAACCAAAATCTACTGCATATCGACGAACTGAAAACCTTCCTTGACTAAATTAGAGAGGTGCCGAATCGATTCTTTTCCAGATTCGGCACCTCGTTTCATCATTTCTGGGCGGACAGCACAGCACCACGATCTATCCGCACAGCAGGAGAATTCCATGATTCCTGTATTGAAAGGAGCGGAATATGCAGCCAGACTGGCTGCTTTGAAACGTCCCGGATCTGAAAAGTTGTTAGCTTTTTACGATCATGCCGTCGGAGCGATATGCCGGGATCCGCATTGGATGCTGCTTCCCCTGGACGATCATATCGTTCATCGCGGCGATGGAATTTTTGAAACCATTCGTTTTACGGAACGCAAAGTCATACATCCGGATCTTCATCTGGATCGTCTTGAACGATCAGCAGCCGGCATATCTCTTCCCCTGCCCTGCTCAAGAAAAGAATTGCAAGATCTGATTCTTGAAGTCTGTGCCGTAGGCAATGAACCGGAAGGCAACATCCGAATTTTAATCGGCCGGGGGCCAGGAGGATTCGGCATCAGTCCCAGAGAATGCCCAGATCCCAGTCTCCATATCGCCGTTTTCAAAGTCGATCCCCTCCCTGAAAAATTCTATCTTCAGGGAATCACGGCTTTTAGAAGTTCCATTCCTGTCCGACAGCCTCTATTTGCCAAGATCAAAACAACGAACTATCTTCCAGGGGTTCTGATGAGCCTGGAAGCTGAAAAAAAACAGATGGATATGGCTTTAAGCTTCGATGAACATGATTGCCTGACCGAAGCGGCCATTGCCAATGTTTGCGCTGTGGATGCTTCCGGGGCACTGGCCATACCTGAATTTCGCAATGCACTGACTGGAACAGTCATCACCCGTATCATGGAACTGGCGCGGCGTTTCATGCCTGTGCACGTTCGCACTTTGCCGGCTTCCGAAATTCCATCTTTACGAGAACTGATGCTTGTTGGAACGGTTTATGAATGTCTTGGCATCACACATTTCGACGGAAAGCCTATCGGAAACGGAAAACCCGGTCCTGTCGCACTGAAGCTTCGCAGCATGCTGCGTCAAACCTTTCTAGAAACCGGCTTGCCGTTTTAAAACTCGAGAGTATAATGAAAATTCTTTTACTGGATTTCGGAAAAGCTCTCAGAGGCGGACAGCGTCAAGTTTTTTACCTGCTCCGCAGTCTTGTCTCCGTTGGGAACAGATTTGAGGCTATAGCGGCCTGCCCCCGAAATGGATCCCTCTGCCGGTTTCTGGAACAGGAAAAGCTGCCGGTTCTTCCGCTGCGTTTTCGATCTGCCGCCAATCCTCTTCTGTACACCGAGCTGCAACACGTAGTTCAACGGTTTCAACCGGATATCATTCATACTAACGATGCCGGATCCGCATGGGCTGGAGCCGTATTAAAGATCAAAAATCCCAAGACTCTTCTCGTGCATACAAGAAGAGTCTCCTATCCTCTCAAACCTGGAATCCGATCCTGGAAATACCATCAGGCTGACCTGAATGTTGGCGTCAGCCGAGAAATTACTGAGGGAATGATTCAAGCCGGCATTGCTGCCGAAAAAACCGCATCTATCCATTCAGGCATCGACATTACTAGATATGTTCCGCATGGCAATGAAGATGCCTCTTCTTTCATCTTCCAATGCATTGGAGCTTTGACCCCCCAGAAAGGATACAGCGTTTTGATTGAGGCGGTCAGGATTCTCCAAACAAAAGAATCTGGATCATGGCATGTCCGTATTGCCGGAAAAGGACCTCTGCTCAGCACGTTACAAAATCAGGCTGCGTTGGCTGGCGTTGAAGAAAAAATCACCTTCATGGGAGAAACAGACAGCCGTCTTGTTCTTCCCCAATGTCATGCCGTTGTCGTTCCATCTGTCGACGGAGAGGGAAGCAGCGCAACGATTAAAGAAGGATGGGTGACTCATGTGCCGGTCATCTGTTCCTCTCTTCCCTCAAATCTTGAGCTTGTTCAGGATCAGATCAGTGGATTGACAGCACAGACAGGTAATGCGGAAGCATTGGCAAATGCCATGCTCAACTGCATGCACAATCCAATTTTGCGCAAACAGGTGATATCTGGCGGGACACAGGCTCTGCAACACTTCACGGCAGATCACATGGCTCGATCTTATATGCGCCTGTATGAAAAGCTGAATGAGATTAAAGATCACTCCCATGTTTCTTCAGCAAGGAACCATACCAAAGGCTGAATGCCAGGCGTCCCAAGGTTCGTTCATCCAGATCCGGTATGCCCTGTGCCATATCCTCACAGCCATGCAAAAAATCCGGACTGTGATCAGCATCCCTGTTCTGTAAACAAAACAGGGCCATCAATTCCTGCGCTGTACGTCCAGTTTTATCCTTTACGAGATCATGAGGCATTCGAGGTGACATAAAAGGATCCCAGATATCATAGCCAATACGATCGATAAATCGACGTCTAGCCGGCCGCATTGCTTCATAAATTGCCCTTTTGCACGCTTCCTTATCCTTTGTATCCATATTAGCCAATTCCTTGGAAATACGCTTTCATTGATTCCGATTGAAAAACAGGTTACTTAACTTGGAGATTTACTGATCCCAGTTCCCAGAGGAAAAAATGCCGAACAGAAAAATCCTGATCATATCGACTCATGAAGAAACCTTCAGTAAAGCTGAAGAAGAGCTTTCAGCTCATGCAGCACTGAAAGGCGATGCGGCAGAAACGCTCATGCTGCAGGGCAAGCAAATCAATCTTTGCACAAATTGCATGTGCTGCGCTATGACGCATCATTGCGTTTTTCCCGATGATGCCAATTCTGCCATCGAACGCATTCGCAATGCCAATGTTATCATTTTTTCAGGAAGCCCTGAAAAACTGAAACCTATGATGGATCGCTGTCGCCCCCTGCAATTTACTGATGTTCAGTTTACCGATGTCTCTTTTCTTCCCTCCAGCAATGATGAAGAAAACGACGAAATGACAGAACTTGTGAATGAATGGATTGCGGAATATCGCGAAGTCTCATTTATAGATCCATCAGATCTGTAACATCGAATACTCTAAAGGAGTTTGCCATGAGCAACGAAGCACTTCAAGTTTTGGAAAAGCGGAGAAGCTGCCGCAGCTTCCGTCCTGACATGATTACAGAGGATGAGCTCCAGGCGGTTCTGCGCGCCGGAACCTTTGCGCCTACCGGCAAAGGACTCCAATCTCCCATCATCATCGCTGTCACAAACAGGGAACTCAGGGATCAAATCGCCGAAGAAAACCGTAAAATCGGCGGATGGGCTGAGGGCGTCGATCCTTTTTATGGTGCTCCGGTCATTTTGATCGTACTGGCGGATCGATCCATCCCGACGTATTGCTATGATGGAAGCGCTGTGCTGACCAATATGCTGAATGCTGCGGCCAGTCTTGGATTGGGCAGTATCTGGATTCATCGTGCGAAACAGGAGTTTGAATCAGAGTTCGGCAAAAATATTCTAAAGAAATTGGGTATTGAAGGTGATTACGAAGGCATAGGTCACTGTGCACTTGGATATGAAGCCAAGCCTGCCCCCAAACGTGCAGAACGTAAGCCCGATTATGTGCACTTCATTCGCTAAATACAGACATTGAAAAAAGACGGAAGGCATTGTCTTCCGTCTTTTTTCAATAGAGCAAAGCTCACGCCATCTCTTTTTGCAAAATTCCGCCTTGATACAATGATTGTTCAACAGCTTCGCGCATTTGCTTCAAATCTAACGGAGTCTGCAAAAATTGCTCAAGAGCCAGGATCGCCTGATAAATCAACATGCCGAGCCCACTACATATCACATGTCCACGATAACCTGCCTCAGATAAAAACTGTGTTTTCTGCGGTCTGTAAATCAGATCGCAGACAGCAGCTTCCTGAGGCAGAAAATCCAAAAACGAAAAATCAGAAAACTGAGCGGCAACTCCATCCATGCCGAGAGGCGTACAATTGATCAGCAGATCACATTTTGATATCTGCTCGGCAATACTTTCGAATGAAGCGGCGCTGATTTTAACCGAGGCAGAAGTCAACTGTTCCGCCTTCTGCAGAGATCGGCAACAGACGACTATCCGTTCAGCACCTGAAGCTGCAAGCTTCAGGGCAACGGAACGCGCAGCGCCTCCAGCACCCAAAATGACAATACGTCCTCCTTCAAAGGCAATACCGCGCTCTTTAAGAGCCATCAGAAAGCCTTCTCCATCCGTATTGCATCCGAACAGCTTGCCCTCCCGAACAGATACTGTATTGACAGCCTGATACATGACGGCATCGGCGGAAAGCTCATCCATCAGTGGCAACAGCGCAGCTTTATGCGGCATTGTCGCATTGAATCCCGTAAATTCCGCACGGGCCATTTCAGTAAATCGATGCAAATTATCCGGAGTGATATGGATTGCTTCATACAACTCCTGCAGATCAAGAGCCTTCAGCATTCCATTTTGAATAAGAGGAGAAAGAGTATGCGCAATCGGATCGCCGATCACTCCCAGTCTCCTCAAAGAATTCATCATGCTTTCTCTCCTTCTAAAAAATACAGCATCGCAGCTTCATAGCCAAAAAATCCAAGACCGCATATTTGCCCGATACAGGCAGATGCTGTAACCGATCTGCGTCGAAATTCATCGCGTTTGTGCACATTGGAAATATGCACTTCAATAGCCGGAAGATTGACTCCGGCCAAGGCATCGAGCAATGCATAGCTGTAATGAGTCAATGCTCCGGGATTGATAATGATGGCATCAAACTTTCCCTGGGCTTCATGCACGGCGTCGATAATATCTCCTTCATGATTCGACTGCATGCATACAGCCGAAGACTGATGATCGGCAGCAAAAGCCCTCAAACGCTCGCACAGTGCCTTATAATCTGCTCTACCGTAAATGCTGGGCTCACGCTGACCAAGCAAATTCAGATTTGGCCCATTAATGACAAGAAATTTCATGCTGATTTTCCGCCTGTTTGTACTTTTTAATGACAGCAAGCATGGCCTGTTTCAGTCTTTTAGAATTATCTATATGGAAATTAGCCCATTTTCTATACAGAGGAAGCCGTTCGCCATACAGCATAAAAAGACTGTTTTTCTTCCCTTTGACCAAAGGTCTGTCATCCAGAGACGACGTGCGAAGTATCCGGGACGGGTGACGATCAATGAAAAAAAAGAGGCCGTTTTGTGACAGGATCTCCATATTTTCCTTCCGGAGAATTGCACCGCCTCCCGTGACGATAATCGCTTTTTCATACGCAGCTGCTTCTCGAATACACTGCGTTTCCAAATCCCGAAAAACCGTTTCTCCATCTTGGGAAAAAATTTCAGTCACTGTCCTGCCAGCATGAGACTCAACCATCGCATCGGTATCAAGCAGCACCCGCTTCATTTTTCTGGCGAGTCTTTGACCCAACGAAGTTTTTCCGCTCCCGGAAAGTCCTATTAACACGATGTTGCGTCTGTACTCTCCATTCATTTCAATCTTGCTCCTCAGCTCATCAACTCAAGAGAAGCCAACGCGGCAGCAGCTTCAATCACCGGTACAGCCCGAGGAAGAATGCAGGGATCATGTCGTCCTCCGACACGGATCTTGACTGACTCACCTGTACGCAAATCAACGGTATCCTGTTCACAGGCAATCGAAGGCGTAGGCTTAATGACAACCGAAAAAACCAAAGGCATCCCGTTGGTAATACCTCCGTTGATTCCTCCATTATGGTTCGTACGCGTCAAAACGCTTCCACTGTCATCAGTATAAAAAGCATCATTGGCTTGACTGCCGCGCATACGCGCCATCTCAAAGCCTGCACCGAATTCCAGTCCCTTTACAGCAGGAACGGCAAAAAGATACTGCGCCAATACGCCCTCTGCATTTTCTCCAAAATCCGGACTTCCGAAGCCAGCCGGAATACCTGTAATCAGGCATTCAATGATACCGCCTAAGGAATCGCCTTCGGATCGAGCTGAGATCACAGCATTCTGCATGGCTTTTCCTACGGTTTCGTCCAGTGTTGGAAAACTTTTGCCCGCAACAGCCGCAAGAGCTGAGAGATCGGGATGGGCTCTGTCAATGGAGGTATCGGAAATGCCAGCCAGCTCCCGTATATGCGCATACACATCAACGCCTTTTTCACGCAAAATCTGCTTCGCCACAGCACCTGCAAAAACCAGAGGAGCTGTCAGACGGCCGGAAAAATGTCCGCCTCCGCGATAATCATTGCATCCGGCATATCGAACATATCCCGCATAGTCAGCATGTCCAGGTCGAGCCAGCCAACGAATGTCTTCATAGCTTTTTGAACGGGCATCCGTATTCCGAATCAGAGCACACAGAGGCGCTCCAGTCGTCTTTCCCTGAAAAAGACCGCTGACTATTTCCGGAACATCGGACTCAGAGCGGGCTGTCGATATCAGCGACCCGCCAGGAGCACGTCTCTTCATTTCCTGCATCACTTGTTCCATATCAAGCATCAGTCCTGACGGAAGACCGTTCAGAACAATTCCTATGCAGGATCCGTGCGATTCTCCAAACAGACTGTAGCGCATCATTATCCCCTATTGCATTCGGAAAGCTGCCGATCCCACCAGCGAACTTTCCTTGACATCTCTGATACAGCTTCCATATCGGTAATGTTCAGTGCTTCGCGAAAATGACAAAGAACTTTTTCATGATACGGATTTTCCGAAAACATTTCGGTAAAAAGAGGACCGTCATCAACTAAAAGCCGACGGGAAGCGGCAAATGCCCTTTTGAAAGACGGCGTCAGAAACGGCATCAGTGTTTCATCTTCAGCGAGCATACTGAAATAAGCTGTTCCAGCCATAAAATTCAGCCATTGAATTTTTGCAACCGCTTCATCATGCTTTTGCGCTGTAGTGCGAAAGACTTTCCATCCCAAGCCGTTCTGCAAAAGATCTTCCAGCAAATCCGCAGCATGATCGCCTCTTCCCGGCACCAGGGCCACAGGCAGGACGCCATCTGTATCCGGACCAAACAGAGGATGCGTTCCTACAACGCTTCCGCTCCATTCACGAAGCATGGCCTGCATAGGCAGCATTTTGACGGAAGCGATATCGGCGATGACGGCATTCTGAGGCAATACAGTTGCAAAAGCCCGAGTCACTTCAGCAATATATCGGGACGGAATACAAAGAATCACCCATTTTGCCTGCTTGCATACAGTTCGAAGCCGATCGGGCTCAAATGGCTGATCCGTACCTTCAGCCTCCATTCCCGCCTTCCGCAATCTTTCAAGGAGCATAGCTCCCATTCGACCTCGTGATCCGGCAACGACTATTTTTCCGAAGGACATGCAAGATGCCTCCAAACCTTCCAAAAATCCGGAAAAGATTTCCGAACGACTTCCGGATGATCCAATTCAACAGCACCCAAGCGTTCCGGAGCATGGGCTGCCTGCAATCCAAACAGCGCAAGCGACATGGCAATGCGATGATCATTGTGCGCATGAAACACAATGCCGTCAGGATTCGGGGCATGGCCGATGCCCCGCACAGCAAGACCATCTTCATACTCCTGCACGTCTATGCCCATCTTCCTTAATTCCTGCGCTGGTGCCGCAATGCGATCAGATTCCTTTAGCCTCAAATGAGCCACTCCACGGATTCGTGTTGTGCCTCTGGCAAAAACAGCGAGTGCCGCAACAGTCGGAACCAAATCCGGACAATCTCCCATATCCACATCAATGCCATGCAGATCAGAAGGTTCCGTGACGATTCCGTCTGCACAAAAGGAAACAGTTGCCCCCATGGATTGCAGTAATTCTACTATCGCTCTGTCTCCCTGCACGGAAGTTTCGCGCAAGCCCTGAACCTTTACAGCAGAAGACCCGACGACGCCTGCTGCCAAAAGATAGGAAGCTCCAGACCAATCCCCTTCAACCATTCTTTCTCCGGCAACGTAAACGGAAGGCTTTACGGTGACACGCAGCTCATAAGGACGGACTTTTCGTATCAGTCTCCAGTCTTCCTGTTTCCAGGATCCGTCTTCCAGCCTTTCCGTATGAAAGGAAATTTCGAACTCAGCCAGAGTTTCCAAAGTCAGCCCCACATATGGCCAGGAAACGACTTTCGTCCCTCCAACGGTAATTTGCAAGGCAGTTCGGCAAAGAGGAGCCGCAAGAAGCAATCCGGACAGATACTGGCTTGACTCATCAAGAGCCAAGGTGATTTTGCCGCCGTTAAGCCCGGAGGCTTTCAAACAGAACGGCGCATGTCCGGCCAATTCTTGGCATTTAATCCGTGCCCCCAAAGCATGCAAAGCTTCAAGAAGGGCGCCAAGAGGACGCTCATGGAGCCTTGGAACCCCATGAATATAGAAATTTCCCTTCCCTGCTGCCAGCACGGCACTCATGATTCGGCATGTTGTACCAGATTCTCCGGCAAAGCATGAAACAGACTGATCGTCACTGCCGCCAACAGGACCATTTTTTAAACCAGTCACTCGACGGACACCGTCGCCTTCCCGATCAATAACAGCGCCTGCAGCCTGGAGGATTCCCTCCGTACGATCCAAATCATCACATTCCAGCAGTCCCCTCAGCAGAGACTGACCTGGAGACAGAGCTGCAGCAATCAGCATTCTGTGCGACACAGATTTTGAAGAAGGAGCCTGAACGGTAATCATTGCGGCGCTCCAATATCCTCAAGTCCCGTCTTCATCCCAGAGGGATAACTGCCAAGAATGCGAAATGAAAGGCATTTTTCCATCAGACGAGTACGAAGTTCCGAGAATTTATCCTCGTAAAGATCACACTCCACATCACAGAAAAAGATGTATTTCCAGCATGTTCCGCGCAAAGGACGGGATTCCAGCTTACGCATATTGACTCCGGCGAGGGAAAGTTCGTTCAACACCATAGCCAGAGCCCCGGATTTATCCGGAAGCGTAAACATCAATGAGCTTTTATCAGCCCCGCCCCTGCTGAAAGCGGATTCCATTCCCCTGCGCCCGATAAGCACAAATCGCGTCCAGTTCGCAGGATCATCCTCAATGCATTTGGCCAACGTATTCAAACCAAGCCTGTCGGCAAGACTGTCCCGACCAATGGCGGCACTTCCGGGCTCTTCAGCGGCTCGATCTGCCGCCGCAGCCGTCGATTCTACAGGCACCAGAAGCGCGTTCGGACAATTATCATGCAGCCAACGGCCACACTGCGCCAACGGCTGAGGATGCGAATAGATTTTCTGGATCCTTCCTATTTCGTGCTCCAGGCTCATCAAACTGTGACTGATGCGCGAAAGGAATTCCGCACGAAAATCCACTTCATAACGCCAGAGCAAATCAAAATTTTGTCCGACCGTTCCCTGAAGCGAATTTTCCAAAGGAATCACGCCCAAATCGCACGATCCATCCTGAACCCTGCGAAAAATTTCCTCAAAATGAGAACATGGACAGAACCGCGTTGATCTCCCGAGAAATTCCACACCGGCAAAATACGAAAACGTCCCTTCCGGGCCGAGATAGGCTACGCTCCGAGGATGCTGAAGAGCTCTTGAAACCGAAAAGATTTCAGACCACAGGACTTTAATATGGGCTTCCGTCAACGGACCGCCATTTTCAGATATGAGCCGATCCAGCAGCGTTCTTTCTCTCTTCGGATCATAAATCAGGGCGTCTCCATTTTCTTTGCCGTCGTGTTTAATCCGGCCTACTTCAAGGCTCAATTGGGCCCGGCTGTTTAAAAGCCGGAGCAGTTGCGTATCGGTTTCATCAATAGACCGGCGTACGGCAGCAAGAGCTTCAGCTTTGGAAATGGAGGACATATTGCTATACCTCCCGAATATCTTCTTTGATGCGCATTCCGAAATGTCTTCCTGCCTCATCAATACGGCAAAGGACTTCATCGCCAGGCCTCAGGGAAACCACACTGATTGGCTTTCCATCCGGCGATGTCAGCCGAATCGTTTCCGCATTCTGCAAAAATACAGTTCCCACCGTGTCTCCGACTTTTGCCTCAATCAGAAGCATGGGACGGACTTCCGTCTTCACTCTTCCCACAGTAGCTACTGTCGTACTGCCCTTGGCGTCCACCAACAACACCCGGCTTCCAGAACGCAATTCCTCAAGATAGCAAGTCTTATCTTCAGGAAGCCTCGCATAGGCATGAACCGCTCCGGCATTCACACGAAAAGGTCTGGCCGCAACATATTCGTTTTTTTCCGTTTCCGCATGCACAAGAAATGTAAAGGCACTGGAATTCCCGGTCAGCATTCCCTGCCCGGTATGCATGAGGGTCATGGTATCAACGCAAACGCGATGTCCAAGACCGGCTTCCTCAACACGAGTGATGACGGCTTTCTCCAGATTTTCCCTGCCCTGACTGAGCTTGCAGTCCGCCACAATCATTTTGAGAGCATGCGCCGCTTCGGGAAGAACGACAATGCCATCTGCTCCGCGTTCCAAAATACCCGATGCGACATGCGCTTCATCGATCGTCCCGGCTTCCAGCCAGACCCCGGAACACTGTGCCAGCAAATTTTCTACGGGAATAATCTCCCAGCCGCGAGCTAGCGACAGCTGCTCGCCCTGCTTCAAACGATCGCGTACATTTTCCTCATCTTTTTTTTCAGCAAGAACAACAGAAGCAATCTTTTCCGCAGCCAACACTGGCACCCGGGAAAGTCCCGAGACGCTGTCAACTTCCTTTTCCGGCACGATGACCCCGTCAACGCCGGATTCCAACGCCAATGTTACCAATTCCTTGCTGTACGGAACGCATTTAAAAAGAACTGTGCGCATAACGGCTATTCCCCCACAATGGCCATGGCTTCTTCGACACTAGAACCTTCATGGACAATGGAACGAAGTGCCCGGACAAGCTGCTTCCGACGCGGATGCTGAAAAACATTGCGTCCTACGGAAAGTCCAGAACCGCCAGCCTGGAGAGAATCATGCACGATTTCCAACAGCCTGCGCGTGGAGTCAACTTTTTCCCCTCCCGCAATAACAACAGGTACGCAGCAGGCTTCTGTCACCTTTCTGAAGGATTCAATAGTTCCGGTATACGGAACTTTCACGATATCGGCACCGAGCTCCGCTCCAACTCTGGCACAATGCGCAACGACGTCTCCGTCAAACGGATTTGAAATTTTCGGTCCGCGGGCATACAACATCGCCAGAAGCGGCATTCCCCACCGTTCGCACAAATCCGACACACGGCCAAAATCCGCCAACATGCGCCCTTCTTCAGGATCGCCCAGGTTTACATGAACGGAAATACAGTCTGCGCCAAGGCGAATGCCTTCTTCCACGGTAGCGACAAGAGCCTTAGTATTGCCATTTGGAGTCAGCGAAGTAGACGCCGACAGATGTACAATCAATCCAACATCCTGTCCGGATCCCCGATGTGCACAGCCAACCAGACCTTTATGCAGCAAAACAGCATCTGCACCGCCTGCAACGACATCGCTTACAGCTTCCCGCATATTGATAAGACCGCCGACAGCTCCCATTGTGACGCCATGATCCATGGGGACAATAATGGTACGTCCTGTTTCCCGATTCACAATACGTTCAAGACGAATGGTTTTGCCGATGTTCATAGAAAACTCCTTTTGAATTGAAGATTGCGACTGCAGCTTATTTCGGCGGGATCCAGAAAAAAAAAGACCGCCGGCTTAAGCCTGCGGTCCGAAGTTGCATGAAAAAAGACTGTCAGCAAATCTTTCGACCGCAGGACTCCGTAAAGTAAAAATAAAAGTAGAACTGCCCGCATTCAGAGCGGAAGCTACTAACAAAGGAGTGGTGCGGAATGAAAGTTGCCATATAATTTATTCCTGTTGAGAGCTTATGTACTCTTCAAAAAAACAATCTGTCAATAAAAAAATCTAAAAAAATCACAAACTATTCCTCCCTCAGAGTTCTGCCCATCAAACGACGAAGACATTTATCTGGAGGCATATTTTCATACAGAACCGCATATACAGTTTCCGAAACCGGCATTTCAACATGAAGTTGCTCCGCAAGACTGTGAACCGCCTGTACGGTTTTGACACCTTCTGCAACCATGTTCATGGATGCGGCAATATCGTCAAGTTTCTCTCCCTTGCCAAGCCGAAGCCCAACTTGACGATTCCTGGACAAATCCCCGGAACAGGTCAGCATCAAATCACCCAGACCGGAAAGCCCCATGAACGTTTTTGGGGACGCTCCCAGAGCCATGCCCAATCGAGAAATTTCCACAAGACCTCGTGTTACCAAAGCTGCTCGAGCATTGTGCCCGAACCCCAAACCGTCACAGAGACCTGCTCCGATGGCGATGATATTCTTGACCGCACCGCCAAGCTCGACGCCTGTGACATCTGTACTCGAATAAGATCGAAACCAGTCCGTCGCAAAAATTTCCCGCAAATGTTTTCCAAGGTCTTCATCTCTGCATCCAAGAACAACGGCTGTCGGCTTTGACAGTGCCACTTCCCGGGCAAAAGACGGCCCGGACAGGACAGCGTACCGATCCACCCATTCAGGAAGTTCTTCCCGCACCATCTGCTCAACCGTTACAAGCTCCGTTACTTCAATTCCCTTGGACGCATTGACTAAAATGCAATCCGGACGCAAATACGGCCTGATGCGGCGAAGGTACATACGCATGGACTGACAGGGAATCGAGAGAATAACAAGATCCGATGAAGCCAGGATCTGTCCCGCATTTCCTGAAAAGTTATCCGTCCCGGCCTTCACTGAAGGATGCAGAGGTATTCCAGGCAAATACCGTGTGTTTTCATGAGCAGCAACAATAGTCGAAGCCAATACGGTATTGCGCATTGCAATGAATACGCTGTGACCGGCACTGGCCACAAGATGAGCCAAGGCTGTACCCCAGCTTCCGCCACCCAAAACTGTAATCATCTGTTTCATAACGGCCCAGGATCCTTCAAATGCGTATAAAAAATAAATCGATAGCCTCTCTCATAACAGAGAGAGGCGTACAAAACAATGCACGCCTCTCTGATAAACGAAGAAAAACAGCAAAAATTAGTTTTCTTCCACTGTAATCGCCTCATTGGGGCACACTTCAACGCAGGATTCACAGCCAAGGCAATCGTCCATTTTTTCAGGAGAGGATTTGCCATTTTCATTCAAGCTGTACACTTCCACGGGGCAGGTATCCACGCATTCGCCACAACCGGTGCACTTTTCTTCATCAACAGTTACACGATAAGCCATTGTTCGTTCCTCCGTATAAAAGTCATCCCCTGCAAGGGCGTGATTGTTTTGCCTTATATCGCACAGTAAAGAGTGTCAAGCCTTTTTCAAGGGCTCCAGACCAAGCATGGAAGCAATCTGTGCAGCGGCTCGTTCCGCAAGCGTCATCCGATCCAGCCCTCTGCATTCTTTCTCAGTCAGCACGGAAACAGGACGGTTTGCCAGACGTGCATCAGGCGTAACACCGTAGGCATCCGGAAACGATCCGTCCATATACATATTCTGAAAATCAATGAATTTCAGAGCATGCGCCGTTGAATCCAACACAGCTTCACGGCAATTCTGCAACAAACCGGCTTTTCCGGCTCTCAGCATTCCGGCAAAACATTCGCCGCCTTGCGTACAGGCAATATGCCCATGCCGATTCACCAGCATATCGGCATCCATAATCTCCTGTTCCGTTACTTGCATGACGCTAAATGTTCCTCCAGCTTCCTCATACGCTTCCACCAATTTTTTGACACGAGGGAATGAAACCGGATCGCCAATCATTGCTGCCTGCGCGACACTGGGACGAACGGCAACCGGTTCGTACTTTCTTTCCTGCACCGGTTTGCTGTAATAACGCCATACGGGATCAGCATGTTCAGACTGCACGCCGAATAACTTTGGCAGACCTTCAATAATGCCGAGACAGCGCATCTTCAGCAGACCGGACATCACAGCGGAAATATTTCCGGCGTTGCCCACAGGGACAAATAATGCCAAGTCCTCAACATCCCAGCCATACCACTGCGCGACTTCAAAAGCATAAGATTCCTGCCCGAGAATACGCCAGCTGTTTTTCGAATTCAGCAGAGCCACCCGATACCGATCAGCGAGACGTTCCACAACTTTCATGCAATCGTCAAACACGCCTGGAATTTCCAAAACAGAAGCACCACTTCCGAGCGGCTGCGCCAGCTGTTGCGGCGTCACTTTGCCCAAAGGCAGAATCACAGCGGTTTTGATCGGATCTCCGACGTACGCTCCGTATAGAGCCGCAGCAGCTGAGGTATCGCCTGTAGAAGCACAGATCGTCAGCACATCTTTCCAGTGGTGTCTGCGAACCAGAGATCTCAGATAACTATACGCACAGGCCATTCCCCGGTCTTTAAAAGAGGCACTGGGATTCTGTCCTTCATTTTTAAAAGAAAAAGGTATGCCGGCATATTCCTGCAAGGCAGGCGCGCCTGCGACAATAGGCGTATTGCCTTCACCGAGATACAAAATATCTTCCGGCTCAAAAACCGGAGCCATCAGCTCATAAAAGCGGAAAATACCCCTCAGGGGCGTACACCTCATGCCGGCTCTGGCATCAAAAATCTTGCGCCATTCGCCGCCGCTCAGTTTTTTGAGTTCGTTACAATTCCTATCTTTGAGAAGAAATACACCGCCGCAGTCAGGACAGGTATACAAAAGCTGATCCGTGGGAAAGCTTTTGCCGCACCCCAGACACTCATATTCCATTTTCCCACGATATGCGGGAAAAGCATCATGACACATATGACTCTGCCTCTTACTGATTCTCTTCTGATGTTTCCACCGTATCTTTCTGAGCCGCAACCGTCGTATCAAAACCGACGACATGTGCCCCATCCTCGACATTCACGATTCTCACACCCTGTGTCGATCGCCCAATCGAACGTATCTCATCCACACCGGTTCTCACAATCTTATTCGAAGATGTCAGAACCACCAGTCCCTGATCATCATTAACCGGCATGGATCCAACGACAGGGCCGGTCTTCGCCGTTACTTTGAAATTGATGATGCCGAGACCGCCGCGGCTCTGAGGTCTGTACAGCTCAGCCCGGGATCGTTTGCCGTAACCATGCGCGCACAATGTCAAAATAGAAGGATTCTGCTCTCCCAGCACAAGGCAGGCAACAACGCTGTCTCCGGAACGGAGTGCAATGCCCTTGACTCCGCAGGCACCTCTTCCCATATTCCGAACCTCGGAAGCATGGAAACGAATCGCCATACCGTTAGCTGTAGCAAGCATGATATATTCATTGTCGCACACTTCGCGCACCATAATCAGTTCATCATCTTCCCGCAGTCCGACAGCCAGCAGGCCTCCTTTGCGGGCCCTGGCATACAGCTCCGCTGCCGAACGCTTGACCATGCCGTTGCGCGTTGCAAAAAGAAATGACTTGTCCGGAGAAAAATCCCGCACGGAAAACGCCGTTGTGATACGTTCGTCCTTTTCCATTGGGATAAGATTTGCAATATGAACGCCTTTTGCCGTGCGGCTTCCCTCAGGCACCTGATGCACTTTCAATTGATGCATTCGTCCCCGATTTGTGAAGAGCAGAAGAAACTGATGATTGGTCGTTGTAATAAAATCCTGCACCATGTCATCTTCTGAGGTCTGTACACCGGCAACCCCAACGCCGCCACGGCGCTGCTGACGATACGTCGCCACAGCGGTTCTCTTGACATAGCCGCGACGGGAAAGCGTGATGACGACATCATCGTCAGGAAGCAAATCCTCGATGTTGATATCTTCCAGAGCATTGCTGACGACGTCTGTTTTCCGAGGCGAACCATACGTTTCCCGAATAGACACGATTTCATCCCGGATAACGCTCCATAAAACCGATGTGTCATCCAAAATAGCATGGTATCCAGCTATCCGTTCCGTCAGTTCCCGCAGTTCTTCCTCCAGCTTCTTCCGTTCCAATCCGGTCAGACGCTGCAAACGCATGTCAAGAATGGCCTGAGCCTGAATCGAACTCAGTGAAAAGACTGCCGTCAATCCATCCTTTGCTGCCTGAGGCGAATCCGAAGAACGAATCAGTGCAACCACTTCATCAATATGATCCAAAGCAGCGAGAAGGCCATGAAGAATATGAGCTCTCGCCTCCGCCCGCTTCAGTTCAAAACGAGTGCGGCGCACAACGACTTCTCTGCGATGATCCAGGAAACAGGAAAGCGCGCTTTTCAAATTCAGCAGCACTGGACGATTATCCACAACGGCCAGCATATTGATGCCGAACGAAGTCTCCATCGGCGTAAATTTATAAATCGCATTGATGACAACTTCGGGAATGGCGCCACGCTTCAAATCAATTACAACACGGATTCCCCGACGATCCGATTCGTCACGCAAATCCGCTACGTTATCAATTTTATGATCATTCACCAAAGCGGCGATGCGCTCGACCAGAGAAGCCTTGTTTAATCCAAAAGGAATCTCTCTGATAATAATGGACTGATGTTTTCTATGTTCCTCAACTTCCATTCTGCCACGAATCTTGACCGTACCCCGTCCGGATGCGTAGGCGTCATACAGTCCCTGTCCGGCATATACGGATCCGCCTGTGGGAAAATCAGGACCGTGCACATACTGCATCAGCTCCCCGACAGATGCTTCAGGACGTTCAATCAGCAGCAACAATGCATCACACAACTCGCTCAGATTATGTGGGGGAATATTGGTCGCCATTCCGACGGCAATTCCTGACGATCCATTCAGAAGAAGATTCGGAACCCGTGTGGGCAATACGACTGGCTCTGCCAGAGTGTTATCATAATTCGGACGAAAATCTACGGTTTCCTTGTCAATATCGCTCAGAAACTCACCGGCGATTTTCGACATACGCACTTCAGTATAACGCATGGCAGCGGCGGAATCTCCGTCAATGGATCCGAAGTTGCCCTGACCGTCTTCAAGCGGATCCCGCATGGAAAAATCCTGCGCCATGCGAACCAGTGCATCATATACAGCGGAATCACCATGAGGATGGTATTTGCCGATGACATCGCCGACTATACGCGCGCATTTTTTCGGAGGACGACTATATGAATTCGCCAATTCCTGCTGAGCAAACAAAATTCTCCGATGCACCGGTTTCAAGCCGTCTCGGGCATCGGGTATGGCCCGGCCGATAATGACACTGAGCGAATATTCCAGATAAGAACTCCGCATTTCCTGTTCGATGGATATATCCTGAGACATCATTTTTTTTCCTGTTTAAATATCGAGATCACGTACCGTCAACGCATTGCGTTCAATAAAATCCCGCCTGGCTTCAACACGATCACCCATCAGCTGCTCAAAAACCTCGTTTGCCGACTCGGCATCCTCAATCCTCACGCGCAGCAAGGTCCGATTTTCCGGATTCATGGTCGTTACCCAAAGCTGATCAGGATTCATTTCTCCTAAGCCCTTATATCTCTGAATATTCAGACCACGACGGGCTTCATCAAGAGTCAATGTTCGCAAAATAAACGGATCCGCAGCCTGCACACTTTGTTCCTTCGTTATCAGTGTAAAGGCTAGCCCATCACATTTCTCATAAAGATCGTGAATGATTTCCCGAGCCGCAAGGTACAGTTTAGACAAGAACAGTTCCGCAGCAATGCGCGTCCGGTGTCCATTGCTGTTTTCGATAACGGCAAACAGCCTGTCGCCATCTTCATGGGCTTCCCGTTCTGTCCTCAGTTCGTAGCCACGAGCTTCAAAAAAAGCAGCGCATGCCTCAGGATTCTGTTCCAGCATTTCCGGAGTAATACGATCTGGAAAATCCAGAATTGCCAAAAAAAGATCCCGATAGATACCAGCCAGTTCCGCATCGTGAATTCTGCGAGAAATATCTTCAATGCGATGCATCAGATCGATAATTTCAGCACCTTCAAAATGAAGCCCATTTGATGCAACTACAGTCATGCCGTCACTGATTCTTCCCATAAGAAACTGTTCCAGCGCTTCATCGTCTTTCAGGAATTTTTCCATGCGGCTGTTATGCGCACGATACAAAGGAGGCTGCGCAATATACAGATGTCCACGTTCGATCAGTTCCGGAAAATTCCGATAAAAGAAGGTCAGCAGCAGCGTCCGGATATGGGCACCATCTACATCAGCATCGGTCATGATGACAATTTTATGATATCGAAGTCTGGTATAATCTGTATCTTCTTCGCCAATTCCCGCTCCCATCGCCGTAATCAGAGCCCGAACTTCCTTGTTGGCAAGCATGCGATCAAAACGGGTACGCTCCGTATTTAAAATTTTTCCACGCAACGGCAGAATAGCCTGCGTATTGGGATTTCGTCCTTGTTTTGCGGATCCGCCTGCCGAATCACCTTCCACAATAAACAATTCTGATTCTTCAGGATCCTTGCTTTGGCAATCAGCAAGCTTGCCAGGAAGCGCATTGTCAGACAAAGCTCCCTTGCGGCGCACCAGTTCTTTAGCTCTCCTGGCCGCATCTCTGGCACGGGATGCATCGACTGCTTTGTCAATAATCGCCCTGGCTTCCTTTGGATGCTCTTGGAACCAGCGATCCAAACAGGCGTATACAATGCCGTTCACAATACCGGAAATTTCACTGTTGCCCAGTTTCGTTTTTGTCTGACCTTCAAACTGAGGCTGAGGCAGCTTAACACTCAGAACGGCAGTCAGTCCTTCTCGCACATCATCTCCGGAAAGAGTCTGGCCTTTCAGTTTTTTCGTCAAATCAGCCTGACCCTTCACGTACTGATTGATGGCTCTGGTCAATGCGGTTTTGAATCCAGCAAGATGTGTTCCGCCTTCCTTTGTACGGATATTATTGGCAAATGTGAAAACGTTTTCCTTATATCCCGTATTGTACTGCAGCGCGTATTCCACCGACACACCGCTGTCGATACCTGCAGAGGCTATCAGAGGATGAACAGCCTCCTCGCCTTCGTTTAAGTCATGAACGAACTGCTCAAGACCTCCTTCAGCATGAAAAAGATGATTTTCCCCCGTGCGCTCGTCTCGGCACTGAATGCGCAGCCCCCGATTCAGATACGCCAGCTCTTCAAAGCGTTTTTTCAATATGTCGTAGGAAAAATCCAAAGTTTCAAAGATGGTGTCATCAGGCTTGAATCGCACTGTCGTTCCATGAGAAGAACTGCTTCCGCAACACTGGAGCTCATCCAGCGGAATGCCTTTGGAATAATGCTGCTTCCAGATTTTTCCCTCTCTGCGAACAGTAACTTCCAGGAATTCCGACAAGGCATTGACACAGGACACGCCGACACCGTGCAGTCCGCCAGATACCTTATAGGCAGTATTGTCAAATTTGCCGCCTGCGTGCAGCTTAGTCATCACTACCTGAACCGCAGGCACATGTTCCTTTGGATGCATATCAACAGGAATGCCGCGTCCGTTGTCGCGCACGGTGACAGAATTATCCAGATGCAGAATAATTTCGATCTCCGTACAATACCCGGCCATCGCTTCATCGATAGCATTATCCACGACTTCATAGACAAGATGATGCAGTCCTCTGGAATCTGTACTGCCGATATACATCGCAGGACGTTTGCGTACCGCCTGCAATCCCTCTAAAACCGTAATGGAATCGGCATTGTATGCCTGAGTTGCTGTAGCCATTATTAGGTCCATGAGTACTTTGGTAAAATGTTACACTTCTTCGTAATATGTCGCGTCTGCAAACTGCATGGGCATCACCAACACAAGATAATCCGGATCCTCACTGCCCCGTACGGCACAGGGTCCTTCAGAAGTTGTCAGAGTCAGTTCCAGCTGTTCGGACTGAAAATGCGACAAAATTTCCAGCATACTGAGCGTATTGAATGAAATCGCTTCAATACTGCCGTTATACGTACCTTCCAAAAATTCACTGGCTGATCCGGATCCCTGAGACTGCGTAGACAGAATCGTTTCAGAAGAGGATAGCTTGAAACGGGCCCAAGCATCCTTATCGGTATTGAAGACGAGGAGACGATCAAGCGCATCAATACATTCCTGACGATTGACCCTGAGTACACTGGCTGCAGGATCATTGATTCTGTTTAGAAAAACACTGCAGTCCGGATACTGATACAAATCTCTGGGAAGGCTTATCATTTCTCTGCCGTTTCCGCTGCGTACGAAGAAACGCCTATCAGAAAGAACCACTTCTATCTCGGATGAACCCAGCCATTTGCGTAATTCAGAAACATATCCTTTTTGCAGCAGAAGCCCGTCATCAGGAATCATGGCGTAAATATTATCGTCCATTATTTTCTTTAATGCAAAGCGATATCCATTCAGACCACAGGCTTCTACCGTTCCGGGTTCTGTTCCTTTCTTCAGACACATGCAGGAAATCGCTTCCTTGTTTTCCGAATCAACACAGAAAAAAACCCGTTCTATCAATTCCTGAAAAGCATCTCCCGTCCACGTCACACTGTTGTGTTCAGGAAAAACATGAAACGCCTGAAACCATCCGGAATCATTCGTTGGAAGACGGTATGTACGCCGACCATGCTTGACGATCAGTACTTTTTTTTCATCATCAACAAAACATTGAATATCTCCGTCAGGAAGGCGGCGAAAGAGATCGATAAACTGCTTTCCATTGACGCCTACCAATCCTTCCACTTCAACCTGAGCTTCATATTTGCCTGAAAATTCAATACTGGAATTCGTCGCCATAACAGACAGCGTGTTTGGACTGGTTTGAAGCCAAATGGAATGAAGATATGCTGCGCCTGATTTGGCACTGATAATTCCTGAGGCTTTAGAAAGACCGTCGATGACATCCTGTTTTCGAATGACAAATTTCATAAAATAATTTCTTCCTTATTTATTGTTTTTATGAGGATGCACACTTTGTGCATAACATATATAATTATATAAAATTATTGGATTTTTTAGAATCAAAAATGTGCACAACAAAAAATAATTTTGCACATTTTCGTATCGCCTCTGCTGCTTTCAGCTTTTTTTGTGCGTAAGTTTTGTTGATGTGCGTTTCTGTTCCTGAAATGTTCATAACTTTTTATAAACAGGTGAAGCCCAATCTCTTTTTGAAGCAAGTTTTATGCTGTGCTTTCGGTAAGAAGTTTTTTCTGGAACAGGAATGCCGGAAACGTTTTTCTCTATACCTTATAAAATAATAAAAATCAAGAAATCATAAGGAGTTGCATAAGGCAAAGAGCTTTGAATCCTGCTTCTTTGATTCTATTTAGAACATTTTTTTCTATCTGTTACGAACAGATTGTTGACAATATTTGAGGGCGCAGGAAATACGGTTTGGGTTATGCCGATTACGACTATACAAAGCACAGGATATCTACAAAATATTTTTTTATAACAATTTGTTTTTATTATATAAATAAAAATTACGCACAATTTATCAGGGATATAACTCAGAGATGTCATTCTCAAAGGATGCCAGAGCAAATAAAAGTCTGGCTGACAGGTGAAAAAGGACTCGGATAATCCCATGAACAGAAGTGGAGACGGAAGATCTGCAATAGCGTACAGAATTCGTTTTGGAACAGATTCCGCAACGAAGAAAATAGAATTTCTAAGAATATTTTTTGAGAAAAAAGAATTTTTTTGGGGCTTTAAAGCGAAATTTTTGTACGGAAAATCAAATTTTTAATATTTTTTAAGAAAAAATATTCTTTTGTTGATAAAAAAATAATTGCATACGCTTGCAATATGAGGCATCTATTCGAAATACCAAGCGATAACATCCTTTGCTTATTGAAAAAATAAAAGTTATGCACAATAAAAGAAATAGACGGATCAGGTACTTAACTCCTGTTTGAAGACCTGAGTCCAATTGAGCCCAGGCAGAGTAGGAGACAAAGAAGCAGCACAAGTAGCAGCGCGTTTTCTATTCCCCAGGCATTTCCTGAGATGCCTAGCAGAGGAGGAATGACCAATTGGCCGCCATAGGCCAGAATTGATATGGTTGCGCTGGCAGATCCTGGGGAAATATCTTTTCTTTTTCCGGCTTCACTGAATAGAATGGGCACGATGACAGACAGTCCTGCGCCCATAACAGCATAGCCTCCGAGCGACAGAAGAGGCCATGGAACGAAAAGAGCTGTAGCCATTCCTGCGGTAGCGATGACGCTGCAACAGGAAAAGAGCAGAAAATCTCCGAATTTTTCTCTGAGTCGATCGCCGAAAAAGCGGCAAATAGCCATGGGGATGGAAAATGCGGCAAAAACAAGCGCAGCCAGAAATTCAGGTGCCTGCTTGACCTGATAAAGCAGCAGTCCTCCCCATTCGGCGACGGATCCCTCGGCAGCATAGGAACACATGGCCAGAACGCCGCACAGAAGAATAAATGGAGGAATGCGGATGCTTGTTTCCGTACATTTTCCCAAGGCTTCTCCGTTGTCCTGGATTTTTTTGTCGTACTCCAGATTTCGAATCAGCAGAGGATAGGCAAAAAGCAGAAGCAGGGAGATGCAGCAGAAATGCATTCCGGGTGCGATGCCGGCTAACACGAAAAAACTGCCGAACATCGATCCTGCCAAACCTCCAAAGCTGAAAGAAGCGTGTAGACTGGACATGGATGCTCGGCCCCAGCGTCTTTCGATGAGCATCGCCTGCGTATTCATGGGAGCTTCACATAAGCCGATGGAAACGCCGGTGAGGAACATGGTAAGAAAAAAGCCGTGCGCATTTGGAACCCAGCCGTTCAGAGCGTTGATCAGAATTGTGGCAGGCAGAGCCGCTTTGAGCAGTTTTCGGCTTCCGATGCGGGCGATGAGTCGTCCAGCCAGAGCCAGTGCGCAGAGGCAGCCGATTCCTAGACAGAGAAGAGCCGTACCGATTTGGGTTTCACTCAGGCTGACAAGATGTTTCAAGGCCGGAATGCGTGACATCAAGCTTCCGTAATTCAGTCCTATGCAGGCAAAGGCGTAGGCACAGGACAGCATGGCGAGTGTTCGTCCGGAGAGATGGCTGAGCATGGGAAATCCTTAACAATGAAACAGGGTTGCATGCTGAAGATAAAAAAGGCATTTTCTTTACTGTTACCTGAAGTTGCCATTCGTCAGTCACTTAGATAGTGCTTCAGGCAGGTATAGAAAAAGGGATGTATTGAAAAACACCATTGAAATCAATATGTATATGTAAAGGATCTTTCATGCGAGTTTGGTGTGTCGAAGATGATGTTTCAATCCGTGAGATGGAATTGTATGCGCTGAAAGCGGCGAATTTTGAAACTGAAGGATTTGAAGACGGACATGCCTTGCTTGAAGCCTTGAAGCAGGAAAGGCCGGATCTCGTTCTGCTGGATGTGATGCTTCCGGGACTTGACGGATTGGAAATTCTGCGCAGGATGCGAGCCAATCCGGATTTTCATAATCTTCCTGTTATTTTGGCTACGGCCAGAGGAACGGAATATGATAAGATTTTAGGGCTAGATGCCGGAGCGGACTACTATCTTGAGAAGCCATTCGGTATGATGGAAATGCTGGCTTGCGTCCGTTCCGTTTTGAGAAGAACGGGACAGAAAGAAGAGCCCTCCGGTATTCTAAGATGCCGTGATCTGGTCTTAAACAGTGAGGAACATACAGTGACTGCGGACGGCGTGCCCGTTGTGCTGACTTATAAGGAGTTCGAGATGCTCCGTCTGTTTTTATCACATCCTGGCATGGTATTTACCAGAGAGTCTTTGTTTAACCGTATTTGGGGATTGGATTATGTCGGTGAAACACGGACAGTTGATATGCATATACGAACACTGCGTCGTAAGCTTGGCTCATACGCTTCTCTGATCGAAACGGTGCGCAACGTCGGCTACAAGCTTGGAAAACAACATGACGTCTAGAATATTTCGATCGATTCTGATTGTCGCCGTCTTTGTCATGTTGTCTGGAGGTATCCTTTTTACGACTTGTCTTTATGAATCCCTGGGCAATATTCAGGAAGATCGACTTCGCAATGAGCTGCATCTGGCTGCTTTGGGCACTGAAAGCAGCGGACTGGCGTATCTTCGCAGAATTTCCCCTTTAAATCGGAGATTTACCTGGATTGATGCTTCCGGAAGAGTGTTGTTCGATACGGAACATCGGGCGGATCTGCTGGAAAGCCATGAGGCTCGTGAGGAATTTCAGCAGGCTGTGCAAACGGGCATGGGACGCAGTATTCGATATTCAGCTACGATGATGCGCCGTACGATTTATGAAACCCTTCGTCTCCGGGATGGAACAATTTTGCGCATTTCCATTAGCCATGAAACCCTGTGGGCTCTTTTTCTGTCAATGGTATGGAGCGGTGCTCCAATTGGACTCATCGTATTTTTTCTGTCCTATCTTTTGGCAAAAAGAGTTGCCGTTCGCATCGTATCTCCGCTGAATACATTGGATCTTGAACATCCGCTGATTAATCAGGCCTATGATGAAATCAAGCCTCTGCTGCAGCGAATAGCCAGTCAGCATGATCAGATTCGCCGTCAGCTTCATGAAATCAAAACGAAGCGCGATGAATTTATGAAGATTACGGAACACATGAAGGAGGGACTGATCCTGCTGAGCATGGGGAAGAGGATTTTGCACTGCAACAGTGCGGCTCAGCGTTTTTTTCATCATTCAGGGGATGTGATAGGGCAGAGCCTGTTTTCTGTCGATCGAGGTGAAGAATTGGTGATGGCCTTTGAACGGGCTGCTGCTGATGGGTACGGAGAAGTCGTTGGAGAGCGAGGAGACAGAGAATATTGTTTTCGGTTCAGTCAAATTGGTACAAGGGATCATCCCTGCGGCATGGTAATGCTGATTTTGGATACCACGGATCAGACGCTTGCCGAACGGAGCCGCCGGGAATTTACCGCGAATGTCTCTCATGAGCTGAAAACTCCGCTTCATTCCATTATCGGCAGGGCGGAGCTTTTGGAAAATGGTCTGGTGCGTCCGGAAGATGTTGCGGGCTTTGCAGGGAACATTCGGATCGAGGCGATTCGTCTCGTAGCGGTCATTGAAGATATCATGCTTCTTTCCCGTTTGGATGAAAGCATTGAGATGCCGATAGATCGGATTGATCTTGCGGTTTTGACTCAGAATGTGTTGCACGATCTTCAGAAGCAGGCCGAGGAGCTTCATGTTTGCCTGATGCCTGTAAAAGGCAGGGGAAACGTAACAGGGTCGTCGAGGCTGATTATTGAGATTATACGCAATCTTTGTGAAAACGCCGTAAAGTACAATCGTGCCGGAGGAACGGTTTGCGTTTCGATTGAGGAAACAGAGCGTGAGACGATACTGCAGGTTGAGGATACGGGCATTGGTATCGCGGAAGACGATCAGAAACGGGTTTTCGAACGATTTTATCGTGTCGATAAAAGTCGTTCCCGGCGTATTGGAGGTACAGGGCTTGGATTGTCTATCGTTCGTCATGCAGTCCGGTATCATCATGGTACGGTTGAGCTGAGCAGCCGTATGAACCAGGGCACATGCGTTACGGTTCGTTTTCCCAAAATGACGGATGCGGATTAAAAAATAGTGTTTTTACAGAAATTTTACAGAACAGATCTTTTGAAAGTTACATGACGGCCTTATCTTCCTTTAAAGGAACGCCACATTACGCAGGCGAAATGCCAAAATAACAGGAGAAGTCAGTAATATGGAAAATACGTCAACGGCTGTACGCGCTGTAGGCACGGCAAAGCATATCGCTCTTATTGCGCATGACAATATGAAAAAAGGACTGATTGAATGGTGTGCAGAGCATGCTCAGGAGTTGTCCCGGCATTTTCTCTGTGGCACAGGAACCACAGCCAGGCTTGTCGCTGAAAAAACAGGTCTTCCCGTAAAGGCCTATCTCAGCGGTCCTCTGGGTGGTGATCAGCAAATTGGCGCCCGGACTGCGGAAGGACATATTGACATTATTATCTTCTTTTCTGATCCGCTGACGGCTCAGCCGCATGATCCGGATGTCAAGGCTCTGCTCCGTATCGCTCAGGTTTACGATATTCCTATTGCGAATAATCGGGCGACGGCAGATTATATTATTTCCTCTCCTCTGTTTGGGGAAAGCTACAGTCATCAGCCGCATATTTTTATCAAAAAATAGGCTTGAAGCGGCGAGAAGCCTGCGAAAATCCTGGGCAGATTTTGCTGGAACAGCTGTTTGAAAAACAGCATCAGGATCATGCAGGAAAATTAGAAGTTTTGAAATGTGGTTCGCTTTTTAGGCGAAGCGAAAGGGCTACCCTGTCATAGTGTCTTGGATGAGTGTCCTGCATGATGCAGGGCGCTTTTTTTACGGAAATTTTACAGAAATATCCTTTTGATTTTTACAGGCGCTCCGTACTTTTTTTCCGATACAACATAAGGAGCGAATATGAATTTTTACACAATTATGAAGCTGCTCGGCGGTGTTGGCATTTTTCTTTTTGCCATCAAGATGATCAGCGATTCCCTTCAGATGGCCGCAGGCGAACGTTTGCGCCGGATTATCGGAATGTTTACCAAGACACCTGTAATCGGTGTGCTGCTCGGGGCAGCCGTTACGATGCTGATTCAAAGCAGCAGTGCCACAACGGTCATGACCGTCAGTTTCGTTGAAGCCGGTTTAATGAATCTGATGCAGGCTATTGGCGTAATTATGGGAGCGAACATCGGTACAACCATTACCGGTCAAATTTTGGCTTTCAAAGTCAAGGATTTTGCCTTTCTGTTCATTATCGTCGGTGTCATCATGATGTTTTGCTTTTCTGGAAAGAAAGTCAAACATATCGGAGAAGGTCTGCTCGGATTTGGCCTGCTTTTCGTTGGCATGCAGACTATGGAAAGTTCGATGTCCTTTCTCCGTAGCCGTCAGGATATCTTTTTGGCGTTCAGCAGTAATCCTTTTATGGGACTTGTTGCCGGTACCATATTGACTCTGCTTGTTCAGTCGAGTTCTGCGACCGTCGGCCTGACGATAGCTCTTGGTTCCCAGGGACTGATTCCATTGGAAGCAGCGATACCGATTATTCTCGGTGACAATATCGGTACGACCATCACGGCCGTACTGGCGGCTTTGGGCACAGGCCGTGAAGCAAAGCAGGCTTGCGCTGCGCACGTGTTGTTCAATATCATCGGCGTGTGCATTTTCCTGCCTCTGCTTCCGCTGTACATTGATGCGATTCGTTCTTCTTCGGACGCCATTGGGCATCAGATCGCCAATGCCCATACAATGTTCAACGTCTGCAACACCCTGCTTTTTCTTCCTTTTGTAAAATATTTTGCTGCGTTAATTCATCGTATTATTCCCGATGCTCCCAGAAAAAAGGCGAAGGAAGCGATGTATCTGGATCCTTTGCTTATTGAACATACGCCCGTTGTGGCCGTCGCTGCGGTACGAAATGAGTGCGGACATATGGGGCAGATGGCATTAAATCTTCTTTCTCTTACCGAAAAGTTTATCTTTGAGAAAAAGACAGACATTAAGGATGAGATTGTTGATTTGGAAAACAGGCTGGATAATCTTGATACATCCATTCGCATATACGCATCGGAAGTCATGCGCAAAGGCCTAAATGACGGTGATGCCCGATATCTGCAAAGCTGCATCATGGTGGCAAATGACATTGAACGCATCGGCGATCACGGCAAGAAACTGACGGATTTCTTTGAAATCCAGAAGAAAAACGGAGAAGAATTTTCTCCGGCAGCGATCAGGGATATCAGAAAGCTCTATATCAGTGCCGTTCATTCTGTAGAATTAGCCTTGAAATCACTTGATCCGGATGCTCTGAGTGAAGAGACGAGGCGGGAACTGAAGATTCTTGCTCAGGAATCAAGAGAGCGGGAGCTGGAGCTTCGTATCGGGCATGTCGAGAGGCTGAACCGGGGAACCTGCGCGTCAGGCTTGTGGCTGGCATATCTTGATGCTCTGGGATCTGTAGAGCAGATTTCCTATCGAGCCAGAAAGCTTGCAGGACGGTTTGATCCTGAAAAGCAGATGGACGCTGGGAGACATTAGAAAAAAAGAATATTTTTTTGATTTGCCCCTTTTCAGTCAGAAGAACGTGCTTATTTTTGTTTCAGTTAAAGATGATGAGGAACAGGATCGCTCGCGTACAGTCAGGAAAAAAAGCCGGTATATTCAAATTGCCTGACAGAAGATGCAACGGCGGTACAATTGCATAGTTGAGTCTCCTAAACGGTGAAGGGGAGCAGACCATGGTCTGCTCCCCTTCACCGTTTAGGCATCAAACTATTAGAGAATGCTGTTTGCCGTCGCTAGGCTGAAACACGTTCTTCTCTTGCGGATCGGCAGGGCATAACGACGGTACCGTCTTTATTTTCGTTTTCCAGGCTGTCTTCATCCGTGAGTTCCAGGATTTGCTCAGCCATCATCATTCGGAGCAGGCGGTTGTTAAATTCATGCCCTGAGCAGCTGACTTCGAAATAGCCGCGCACGGGTGTACCAAGCATGGCAATGTCGCCTACGAAATCCAGCATCTTATGGCGCACAAATTCATCCCTGAACCGGAGACCTTCAGCATTCAGAACGGCAGTATCGTCAAGAACGATAGCGTTGTCGAGCGATCCTCCGAGTGCCAGACCTTTGGATCGAAGCCATTCCACCTGTTTGAGAAATCCGAATGTTCGAGCTGGAGCGATGGAAGCGAATGTTGCAGGCGTGATATCGAGAGAAAAAGACTGATGTCCGATAGCCGGGTGAGGAAAATCAATGGCATAGTCAATTTTCAGTCCATTATACGGCAAAGATCGGACACGTCGAATGCCGTCGGAGAATTCAAATTCACGGGTGACACGCAGGATTTTTCTGGGCGTATGCAGCGTATATAGGCCAGCTTCCTGAAAAAGGCGAAGGAATTCTGACGCAGATCCATCCAGAATGGGAATTTCTCCGCCATTCACTGTGATGATGAGATTGTCGATGCCCATGCCAAGCACCGCAGCCAGAAGATGCTCTACAGTGGAGACGGAAGCTTCCTGATTGCCAAGCGTTGTCGCCAGTTCCGTCGCGATAACCGCTTCAGGAGAAGGGCGGAGATAGCTCTGTTTTCCGTCCGCATGATTGATAACGAACGTAATGCCCTGATCGGCGCGTGACGGGTTCAGAGTCATGGAAACTTCTCGCCCGCTGTGTAGGCCGATACCGGAACAGAAAACAACACGTCGAATGGTAGTTTGATTCATAGCATCCTCCGATAATTATTATGCAAAAAACATGCTAAAATAAAATTGAGCATAAAAATCAACGGAGAACGGAATTTTTCTTCTACGTATAAAAAGAAAATGTGTTTTTTTCTACACATAGCGTGGCTGAAAAACATGCTGTTCAGCTGGGAAGACGCGCGGAAACAACACGATCGAGACCTGCAAGATCCTTCAGTGTCAGAACGTTCTGCCAGCCTCGTTTCTTGAGATACTGGGCGAGGTCAGAACCCTGATCGAAGCCGTGTTCCATCAGTAGCAGCCCACCCGGCTTCAGTGCTGTTTCCATCAGCATGGCGATACGACCGAGATGTTCCATCCCATGTTTCAGTTCAGAAGGGCATTTTTGGGGAACAAGAGCAGTGCGCGGTTCATAATCTCGGACTTCACGAGAAATTTCTCTATAGGATTCTTCCGGAACATACGGGGGATTGCTGACGGCCAGATCGAGAGACTGAGGCCTGAACAGAGGCCGGGTAAAGTCGGATTGGATGGGAAGAAGACGCTTTGCCACGTTGTGTCTTCTGCCGTTTTGTGCGCATACTCGAAGTGCATCAGGGGAAATATCCATGCAAATACCCGTCCACAGAGGCTGTTCAGCGCAAAGTGTCACGCTGATGCATCCGCTTCCGCAGCCAAGATCCGCAAAGACTGTATTCCCGGGAAGATTGGCGTTCAGTGCCGTATCAATCAGCAGTTCCGTTTCCGGTCGCGGAATAAGCGTTGCCCTGCTTACTCTGAAGGAACGATCATAAAATTCGCGTTCTCCCGTAAGATAGGCCAGAGGTTCACCCTGTTCACGGCGATGAAGCAACGTGTTGAGCTGGATTATTTGATCCGGTTCAATTGGAGTTTCCGGATGAATCATCTGTGTGATGCGGGACGATCCGGTGACGAATTCCAGCAGGCATACTGCGGAAAGCCGGGGAGAATCTGCACCGGCTTTCCGCAAAGCAGCTGTAGCAGCATGCAGCCACACTCCAAAGCTGGTCGTATTCATGCGTTCATATCACGCAGATCTTCGAGTTCCGCAGCGGGAAGACAGGTAATACCCATGTTGCGGATATCGTCAACATTATTTGAGGCAATTTGATCCGTGCGGGCGGAGCAGGCATCCGTTACGACAACCATATCATAATCAAGGCTCATGCCGTCGACGACCGTGGAACGGATACAATTTGGGTATTGGGTTCCGGTAACCAGAATACGTTCAATGCCAAGACGACGCAGAACCATGTCCAGTTCTGTGCCGAAAAAAGCACTGAAGCGACGTTTCCGGATGATGAATTCTTCTTTTTCAGGCTTGAGTTGCGGAATAACCTGCCATCCTTCAGATCCCGGGATGCAGATTCCCTTTCCGTCGTGGAACAGTACAGAGCGGCTTTTCTCAATGTCCGTGCCAAAAGGATGATGTTCTCGGATGATATGAATGACGGGCCATTTTTGGGAACGGGCGAACTCCAGGATTTTTTGAATCAGCGGAACGGTTGATGCGGCACCTGCAACGCACAGGGGGGACGATGGATAGACAAAATCCTGCTGCATATCGATGATCATAAGAGCTGTTCTGGTCATGTTATTTATACCTCCATACGGTGATTTTTGCCAAGAGAGCAGAATAATTCATAGGGAATTGTGCCGCACCAGTTTGCCATTTCCTCTGCCCTGATGCGCAGGGAACCTTCGCCTCCGAGAATAAAGGCACGGTTTCCCGGAGCGACATTCTGAATATCCGTAACATCTGTAATGCACATCTGCATGCAGACTCGACCAAGAATAAAGGCTCGTTTTCCCTGAATCAGCACCGATCCGGTCTGCGACATGGATCGGGGAAATCCGTCGGCATATCCTATTCCGACGACGGCGACGCGCATATCTCGGGGCGCTCGGAACAGGCAGCCGTAGCTGACGCTTTCTCCTTGACGGAGACTGTGGACGGACACGACGGGAGCCGAAACTTCCATGACGGGCATGAGCCCCTCGCCGAGGCATTCCCTGTCCGTGCCGTACAGGGGATTGGCACCGTACAGAACCAGACCTGGCCGGACAAGATCACCAAAGCGATTGGGCCATGACAGCAGTCCAGGTGAATTGGCGAGAGACGTTTGAATAGTGGGAAAAATGTGTTTTACAGCCAGCTCAGCTTCATGGAAACGACGCCTTTGCAGGCCTGTAACTTCATCCAGCTTTGCATCATCTGCGCCCGCGAAATGGGAAAGCATAAGGACAGGGCGAATTTTTCCCGGCAGCGTTCGGCAGCGTTCGGCGATTGCCGAAGCATCTTCAACAGGAAATCCGAGTCGGGACATTCCAGTATCAAATTTCAGGGCAATGGTTGCCGGCAGATTCAGCGCGGCACTTTGCTCAGCAAAGTATTCCAGTGTTTCCCGGTTGTGCACAAGGGGAGTAATTTTTTCACGTATGGCAATTTCTGCATCATCCGGTTCCAGAAGTCCCATGAGCGAAACCAGGACGGCTGTATGGCCGTCGGCTCGCAGTAATGCCGCCTCCCTGATTGTTCCGACGGCCATATGCAAGATGCCTTCTTCACGAAGAATGCGTGCGGCCATCCGCACTCCATGACCGTAGGCGTCAGCCTTGATGACCGGCATCAACATGGGATGCCGGGCTTTGAGAAGCCGTAAATTATAGCGTAGATTTTCCGGTCTGACGACGGTGGCTACCGCTCCGGAAAACATGGCCTATTTTCCTTTATCATGTTGTTTCCGCCTGTTTTGTATGCGATGTGTTCAATACCGGAAGATATCCGGACAAGGAGGGCTTTTAGACCAAGGAAAAATCTTGCCTTTTTGGTTTTCCTGTTTCACACTGCCGCCTGAAGATGCGGCGGAATCCTGTGAAAAAAGTATTTTGCCGTCGGTGTGGTATTCTTCCCAAGTTAGGAGCGGTGCTTGTTCCGCTACGCAGAGAGAAGATACCTGTAACGAAGACTTTTGTACAGTCGCACTGTCATATATCGGATACTGCCGTGCTGCATACCGTTTTTGTCTTTTTTTATCTTTTATTGTCCATTCTGCTGTTCACGCCGTTTCTATATGCGAATGAAAACGCTGTTGAAGAAGCTCTTTCCTGGCATCTTGAAGCGGATACTCTTGATACTCTTGCGGACAATACCATAGCGGAGGCCAGAGGCAACGTCGTACTGACGCGCGGAGAAGATCGCCTTTCCGCAGATTTTGTCCGTTATTATACGGCTACAGGTTGGATTTATCTGAAGGGAAATGTTTCCGCTCGCATTGGAGGCGATACGCTTCAATCTGAAAGTGCGGAATTTAATTTGAATACCCGTACAGGGTGGTGCGACAGCGGCAGACTCTTTTTTGCCGATTCCCATCTGTATCTTGCCGGCGATCATATAGCCCGTCATATCGGAGATCGATACAGCTTTCTGAATGCGAAAGTGACAACGTGTGACGGCCCGATTCCTGCATGGTCGATGAATGCGGAACGGGCAGATGTGGAAATTGACGGTTACGCAAAATTGTACGGCACATCTTTTGATGTGAAAAATAACGGAGTGATGTACGCGCCTTTTATGGTGCTTCCCGCTAAAGCGTCCCGTCAATCCGGTCTGCTCCTGCCTCATTACGGTATTAGTTCCAAACGAGGCGTCTTTTTTACTCAACCTTATTTTTATGTTCTGGATGAAAGTCGGGACATGACCTTTTACGGTGGCTGGATGGAAAAGGTCGGGCCGCTGATCAGCGCAGAATACCGTGCGCATCCGGCTGCTGATCAAAAGAGCTGGTTCGCCTTTACCGGCATCTATGATAGTCATACAGTCACCCGGCCAGGAGACAGCAAGGTCTATCGATCGAGTTCTCTGCTGCGAACCAATAACAATCGTTTTTGGCTTCGCGGCATGTCTGATGGACTGCTGGGTGAAGGTGGCTGGCATTATCGAAGCAATATTGATTATGTATCGGATCAGGAGTTCTTGCGGGAGTTCCAGCAGGGGCCGACAGGATTTGATTATAGCAGAAAAGAGCTGTTCAATCTGTTCGGCAGATATCTTCCTGAAAAGGATCAGAATCGGGTCAACGCGCTCCTTTTGTATAAGGATTGGGAACGTTTCGGTTTTGTCGCCGGAGTTCGGTATGAGCAGGATCCGGCTCTCGGTCATGGAAATCAGACGCATTCACAGGATCTGATTGCTCAGAGACTTCCGGAACTGAATGCTTTCCTCTATAAAGGACGCATTTTTCAGGATTTTCCGCTTGAAGCCGAAGCCTCTTTTCAAACGGGATATTTTCATCGGGAGAAAGGAACAAGAGGTTTTCGCACGGAAATCCATCCGTCTCTGACCTTGCCTCTGGATTTTGGATACGGTTCTCTGATTACTTCCGTAGGACTGAGGCAGACTGCTTATCATACCAATACATCCGGGCGAACCGTTCTGATTGGCGCTGATTACGCAGAGTCAGGATCGGCACAGACAGGCCGAAGCCGATCCGTTCTTGATGTTGATGCGCAGGGATATACTGAGGCGTCCAGAATATGGAAGATCGATCACCAACCGCTTCAAGCCGTTCCGGAAAATGCCGGACGGACAGTGATGACCGGCGTTCGCCACGTGTTGCAGCCCAGAATTCATTACAAATTGCGTCCTGGCATCGATCAATCGGACAATCCGTTCTATACCCGTGACGATCGCATCCCGGCAGCGAATGAATTGACATACTCTATTACCAATATTGTGACGACACGATCGGAACGCGTTGCCGTTCGCAAGGAAAAAGGCCGTCAGATTGCGGAGAAACAGACTGTTTACCGGGATCTTCTTCGCTGGCATCTGGAAACAGGCTATGATTTTGAAGAGGCGGATCGGACTCAGCACAGGGATCTTTATGCGCGCAGACCTTTTATGGATTTGTATTCCGAACTGGAATACTATCCTCTGGATTGGTTGGGATATAGCAGCAAAACGTATCTCTCCATGTATGACGGGAGCGTAACCAGGCATGATCATGATCTTGTGCTTCGCTACGATGAACTGGCGGAATGGCAGTTCGGGCTTGATTTTCGTGATCGGGATTATGAGTATCGGCATAAATTCCGGGACAGTGATCGTGATGATATCCGTCTGTCATCATCCATGCGTCTGCTGCATAACAAAGTTATTCTCAATCTTACCAAAAACTGGTCAGTGGCATTCGAAGATTATCGCAACATGCGCGTCGGTGGAACATTCGGAAAAACCTATGATCAGTCTGTCGATATCAGTTATGCGGATCAATGCTACCGTATAATCGGAAGGTACAAATATGATGGCTACGATTCAAGCTTTACACTGTTTGTCCAGATTCCGGGACTTTTCGAGTAAATTTTTTCTGTAAGCCTTGACAGTCTCCTCCGATATGCGTAATGTTCCTTCCCGTCGGGATGTAGCGCAGTCTGGGAGCGCACTTGAATGGGGTTCAAGGGGTCGAAGGTTCAAATCCTTTCATCCCGACCAGAACGAAGATCGTAAGCCTGAAAAAACTTCACTTTTTTTCAGGCTTTTTGCTTTTTTCACGTCTTTTCTCAAGAAAGAGTTTGACATCAGGCACTTTTTTCAGATACCGTGTTCAGAACACGGCATTTTTTCAGAGAGCCGTATTTATTCACTTTATTATTCCATTTTTGGTAAGGAACTGTATGTCCAAGTCTCTTTATGTCGGCAATCTTCCCTGGGCTGCCACGGAAGAAGAAGTCCGTAACCTGTTTGCCAATTACGGCGAAGTGATTTCCGTGAACCTCATTTCCGATCGTGAAACCGGAAGAGCCCGTGGTTTTGGTTTCGTTGAAATGAAGGATGAAGATGCCGCAGCTGCCATTGAAGCGACCGACGGGGTCAATTTCAACGGCCGTACGCTCAAAGTTAATGAAGCCCGTCCTCGGGAAGAACGTCCTCGTTTTGCTCCTCGTGGAGGATCCCGTTATTAAATCTGCGGATTTCAGACAGGCTTTTTCATAGAACAAAGTAAAAAACGCACGGAATATATCCGTGCGTTTTTTTTCAAAACTCTTCCCGTTTCTTGTTGGAAACGGGAGAGACTTGAAACGAAAAACGTGTTAACGCACTACAAGAACAGGTACCGTGGCCATTGACAGCAAACTGGTGGTGACGCTACCGAGAACAAGACCTTCAAGCTTGTTGCAGCCTCGGGAACCCATGACAATAACGTCAGAATTGGTCTGCTCACAGGCCTGCAGAATACCGCGGGCAGGAGAGTTGCAGAATACGACTTCCTTGCGGTACGCAACGCCGGCATCTTTCAGCAGTTCAATGATGGGCTTCGTGATCTGATCAAGATCTTTTTCTGCCGCTTCTTTGGCGCGTTTGCGGGATTCTCCGCCAATTACGTCAGGAATGCGGGGCATGACGGTCAACAGGATGATTTCTCCTCCCAGCTTTCCGATGCGGATGGCCTGGCCTACAGCATGCATGGCATGTGCGGAACCGTCGACAGGCAGCAGAATACGTTCATATAAGGCCATAATATCCTCCCTTCATGGACGGTTTTTTACCATACTGATAAAGAAAAAACTCACTTTACAAGATGGCCCCGTCTTCTGTAGAGAATAAATGTACGCTTTTTATCTCCTACAGACAAGAAAGATTCGTAAGGTGAAACATTTTTTCTTATTTACTGTCTCATGATATGCTGATTCCAGGTCTGGTGCATCGTGTCGCAAAAAGCTTTGAAGATTCCGGCTGGAAGGTGTTTGCGCAGCCTTATTTTGGTTATGCGAATCGTAGCGGCGAATCCAGTTATGAGGTTCAGCATGGTGGCGGCATGATCAGGGGCGAAAAAGCGGCGGACGATGCGGAAACGCGGTTTCAGAATCATACGGCGCTGTCTTTTGATGCCGGGACAGAACTCCCTGATCATTACAGCAGCGTTTATGGACGGGTTTTCCTTTCCAGGACGTTCTGAGCTTTCATTTTTTTATCTCCATGGATGGCGGCTAAAGTTGACAGCAATATGCTTTAAGCATACATAAATCTATTACCATTTTTTTATCTTAAAAGCATCTCAGGGGATATCTCATCCCCGGAGATTCTCCGAATCCCCAGGAGGACTCCATGGCTACCATACAGGGCAAGGCTTTGACGTTTGATGACGTTCTGCTCATGCCGAATTATTCTGAAGTGACCCCGGATCTCGTGGATGTCAGCGCGATGCTGACTCCCTCTATCGGTTTGAATATTCCGCTGATTTCTGCCGCTATGGATACGGTTACAGAATCAGAGCTGGCCATTTCCATGGCTCGCGCCGGTGGTCTCGGCGTGATTCACAAAAACATGTCGATCGAACAGCAGAAAACGGAAGTTGAAAAAGTCAAAAAATCTGAAAACGGCATGATTATCGATCCGGTTACCATCGAACCGGATGACACCGTGGCTCATGCTCTGGAGCTGATGTCAACATTCCGAGTGTCAGGTCTTCCTGTCGTACGCGAAAAAACCTTGGTAGGTATCCTGACGAATCGCGATGTCCGGTTTGTGGATAAAACTGACACGCCGGTGCGCGATGTGATGACGCATGAAAATCTTGTGACAGTTCCTGTAGGTACAACGTTGGAGGAAGCCAAGAGACACCTGCACGAACATCGCATTGAAAAGCTGCTTGTTGTTGACGCTAAAGGACAGCTTGCCGGATTGCTGACTATTAAGGATATTGATAAAATTCAAAAATATCCAAATGCGTGCAAGGATGAAAACGGACGGCTCCGAGTCGGAGCCGCCATCGGCGTCGGCAAGGAAGGTCTGGCAAGAGCTGAAGCCTTGCTCGCCGCCGGAACGGACGTTTTGGTTCTGGATTCCGCACATGGCCATTCACGCAATATCCTGAATGCGGTTTCTGCTATTAAAAGCTCCTTTCCCGACTGCCAGCTGATTGCCGGTAATATCGCCACGTATGACGCCGCAAAGGCACTGATTAAAGCGGGGGCGGATACCATTAAGGTCGGTATCGGTCCCGGATCCATCTGTACGACGCGTGTCGTGGCAGGCGTCGGCGTTCCTCAGATCACGGCAATCATGGAATGTTCTCGCGCAGCTCGGGAATTTGACCGTTGCTGCATTGGCGACGGCGGCATCAAGTTCTCCGGCGATATCGTCAAGGGACTGGCTGTTGGAGCGAATTCCATCATGATCGGCAGTTTGTTTGCCGGTACGGAAGAAAGTCCGGGAGAAACCATTCTCTATCAGGGCCGTACCTATAAAATTTATCGCGGCATGGGATCTATTGATGCGATGAAGCAGGGCAGCTCCGATCGCTACTTCCAGGAAAAAAGCAAAAAGCTCGTTCCTGAAGGTATTGTCGGCCGAGTACCGTATCGGGGATCTGTGCTGGATACGGTATACCAGCTGGTTGGCGGTCTCCGCTCCGGCATGGGGTACTGCGGTGCACAGAATCTCCGCGAGCTGTATGAAAAAGCCCGTTTTGTTGAAATTTCTGCGGCCGGACTGCGCGAGAGTCATGTGCATGACGTGATTATCACCAAGGAAGCTCCGAACTACCGCATTGAGCAGTCCCACTAGACCTATAAGCCGGAGACATCATGTCCAGTAAAGTCATTATCATTGACTATGGTTCTCAGGTTACGCAGCTCATTGCCCGCCGCGTACGTGAAGCCGGTGTGTATTCTGAAATTCATCCCTGTACGATTACGGCCGAACAGGTACGAGGAATGAATCCTTCAGCCGTCATTTTGTCCGGCGGCCCTGCCAGTGTTGACGAAAAGGATGCCCCCGATCTTGATATGGGACTTTTGAAACTGAATGTTCCCGTTTTGGCTATCTGTTACGGAATGCAGCTGCTGGCACATCGCCTTGGAGGCGTGCTTCAGCGTTCTTCCGTGAGGGAATACGGACCTGCGGAACTGACGTTTAAAACTGACTGTCCTCTTTGGGATGGCCTTGATCGTGAAAAAATGTCCAGAGTCTGGATGTCTCACGGCGATACGGTCATGGCTCCGCCGCCAGGCTTTGAAGTTACCGCTTCTACAGCCCGCCTTTCTGTTGCGGCCATGGCGGACGTGTCGAAGAACCTGTTTGCCGTGCAGTTTCATCCGGAAGTGCATCACACAGAAGACGGCGAAAAAATCCTGCGGAATTTCCTGTTCCGCATTGCGCATCTTGAAGCAGATTGGACGATGTCCTCTTTTGTGGAGCGTACCGTTGCTTCTCTTCGACAGACTGTCGGGGACGAGCATGTCGTATGCGCTCTGTCCGGCGGTGTGGATTCCACTGTTGCGGCGCTGCTGTTGCATCGGGCTATCGGCAATCGGCTTCACTGCATCTTCGTTGACAACGGTCTTCTCCGGGCTGGAGAAGGTGAAGAAGTCGTCGGATATCTGCGGGAGCACTTCAATCTGAACCTGACGTTTGTACAGGCTCAGGATCGATTTCTGAAGCTTCTGGAAGATGTCGAAGATCCGGAAAGGAAGCGTAAGATTATCGGGCATACCTTTATTGATGTCTTTGATGAGGAAGCCCGTGCATTCGGGGATATTAAGTGGCTGGCTCAGGGAACACTCTATCCTGATGTGATTGAATCCGTATCATACAAGGGACCCAGCGCGGTTATCAAAAGCCATCATAATGTCGGCGGTCTTCCGGAAAAAATGAATATGAAGCTGATCGAACCGTTGCGCGAGCTGTTCAAGGATGAAGTCCGCAAGGTCGCGACGGAACTCGGTCTGCCAGATTCCATCACCTGGAGGCATCCTTTCCCCGGACCGGGGCTGGCCATCCGCGTGGTAGGCAAAATTACCCGGGAACGCCTTGATATTCTGCGAAAGGCTGACAGCATCGTGCAGCAGGAGCTGCGGGAATCTGGCTGGTATCGAAAAATCTGGCAGGGCTTTGCCGTGCTGTTGCCCCTGAAGACCGTTGGAGTGATGGGAGACGGCCGAACGTATGAACATGTCATTGCGTTGCGCTGCGTTGACAGCGTTGATGCCATGACGGCTGATTGGTCCCGTCTGCCTCCGGAGCTCCTCGAGCGTATTTCCGGACGAATTATCAGTGAAGTTCGCGGCGTCAACCGCGTCGTTTATGATATTTCTCCGAAGCCGCCGAGCACTATTGAGTGGGAATAAATCGACACGCTGAAATTGTTTTGGGATTTCGGGTGTGAAATCTGTCGAATAACGATTCGATAACAAAGAGCTGTCTGATTTCTAAGGAAATCGGGCAGCTCTTTTGGGATGAAAAAATGTTGACTTCGCGTGTGATTAGCCTTCTGGTTTGGAAAATCCTGAGTGGCGTTGTCCTAGGATGTTTCATCATCTTTTTTTCTTTTTCGGGAATATGCGCAGCGCAGGATACGGAAGACTCTGTTTTAGAGGATTTTGCCTGCCTTCTTGAGGCCTATCCCGATTTTTTTAAGTCAATAGAGCATGATACTTCAGGTAACATTTTCTTTGTCACATTGAAGGGAGAGCGGATTCCTTATCGGAGATCCGGAGATGACGTGTATGATTCTGGAATTTATGAGACGCTGCATATTCAGTATCCTCTTGAGCCTGATCGTCCTGTTCCCCAGGAAGGCGAAGATCCGGGACGCATTCGTTCTTATGCTCTGTTGCGGGCACTCTACGGCAGCGATAAATTGAGTGTTGAGCAATCGATGAGGCCTTTTTTGCTGTTTGGTGAAAAAATTATGGTGCCGGAACGGCTTTTATCTCCCCTGATCAAAGTTCGGGAACAGCTTCAGGAGCTTTTTGCCGAAAAGCCGCATCTTGAAAGGTATGTGCATCCGGCATACGGACAGTATTGGCGTTATATTGCAAAAACTGAGAGACTTAGCCCCCATTGCTGGGGCATCGCTTTGGATTTTAATCCGGATATTGCGACATACTGGCAGTGGTCGAAGCAGATGCCGCATCCGGATCAGGTTCAATATCCTTCGGAAATCGTGCGTATTTTTGAGCAGAACGGATTTATTTGGGGAGGCAAATGGCGGCACTATGATTTGATGCACTTTGAATATCGTCCGGAGATATTGATCGCCATGAAGAAGCAAGCAGCAGAAAAATCCGGGTGTACTATCTCGTATTCCCACCAGGAAGATCAATATGCCAGGTGAAAATCTCGAGCCTTGCTTTTTCTGAAAGGGAAGATTATGTATTTTCTGACGGCTGCTGACGGTTTATGTGAGCACACAGTGTAGCCGTCGTGCGCGTTTGCGCATTATAATGCCGACCGTCTGGGCAATGCCGATAGTATGGTATTGCCCTTTTTTGTTCTGAAGAGGTCATTAAGACAGCTTCTGTAAAAAAAGGGCAGTTTCACGTCTTTTTGCAGGAGGCCTTTATGAGTCTTGACAACAGATGGATGCGGGCGGCTGTCCCCGCACTGCTGATTCATTGTTCTATTGGTACAGTATACTGCTGGTCAACATTCAAAGCTTCTGTTGCCGAGTCTATCGGCATGAGCAGTTTTTCAGTGGGCTGGGCTTTTTCATTGGCCATATTCTTTTTGGGCATGTCCGCTGCCTTTGCCGGACGTCTTGTTGAAAAGAATATTCATCGTTCTTCTTTGCTTTCCTGTCTTTTTTTCACCTCAGGGATGATCGGCACAGGATTATGCCTTCAGTTTTTGAAGGGTATTCCTGCCCTGATAGGCATTTACATCTGTTACGGATGCGTGATGGGCATTGGTCTGGGGATTGGTTATCTGACACCTGTAAAAACGCTGATGCTCTGGTTTGCCAAGCAGAAAGGCCTGGCTACGGGTATTTCCATTATGGGATTCGGGCTGGCCAAAGCCATTGCGACGCCTTTGATGGAATACTTTCAAAGCAGATACGGCATTGCCGAAATGTTTTACATTCTCGGAGCCATCTATTTTATCATGATGTTCGCCGGGCATATGCTGATACGCAAACCGTCTCATTGGGTGGAGCCTATTGCATACAGCAAGCTGCACGGCACAAGGGATATGTTCAGTTCCAGTGTGTTTTTGTCCATTTGGCTGATGTTCTATATTAATATTCATTGTGGTCTGGCTCTGATTACATACGAGAAGCAAATTTTAAACAGTGTTTTTGCCGGAGTTTCCTGCCTGGCAGTTATCATCAGCGTCGTTCCTTCCGTTACAGCGGCGTTCAATGCTCTTGGGCGTCTTGGCTATTCGGCGTATTCCGATCATCTTCGGGATCGCAATACCGTATATAAGATCATCTTTTTTTCCTCGGCTCTTGTCACGCTGATCGGCGTACTGACGCAAGCTGCTTCAGACGGCAGCGGTTCTCTGCTTTTGGGGGCTCTGATCATCCTTTTGCTTATTGTGATCAATGCCGGATACGGTGGCGGCTTTTCTACCCTTCCGGCTTTGCTGGCATCCCGTTTCGGTATGCAGCAGATCAGCCGTCTGCATGGACTGGCGTTATCTGCATGGGCTGTAGCAGGTTTGACGGGCAACAACATGTCAGAACTCATCCTTGCCTGTACAGATGGCAATTATGATGCCGTGCTTTTGGCCACGACGATCATGTATGCCGTAGCGATGATCGTAAGTATTCGTATTTCCCGTTGAGCGGAATCGTTTTTTGAAAAAAACGGCTTGAATAAAAATAGACTTGCCACCATAGAGTGAACATCGTAAATTGAAAAAAATGTAGAAGACGGTGCCGCATCGCGGCGAAATAAAGGAAGATACGTACGATGAAGGCTCTTTTGGTTCTTGAAGACGGGTTTGCTCTTGAGGGACGCTCCGTAAACGGTGCGTGTGACTGCGGCGGAGAGGTGATTTTCAACACGGGCATGACGGGATATCAGGAACTTTTAACTGACCCTTCCTATACCGGACAAATGGTCTGCATGACCTGGCCTCTGATTGGCAATTACGGGATTAATGCTGAAGATATGGAATCGGGAAAGGTACATTTGAACGCGCTGCTGATGAAGGAATGCTGCATGACACCTTCAAACTGGCGTGCGGAAAAAAGCCTGCCTGATTTTCTGAAAGAGCAGGGAGTGCCGTGCATTGACGGGCTGGATACTCGGGCCCTGACTCGCCATTTGCGTTTGCATGGTGCCATGCGGGGTGTCGTGTCTACAGATATCAGCGATCCTGGAGCTCTCGCGGTCCGGGCGGCCTCTTTGCCGTCTATGGAAGGACAGAATCTGGTCGATGTCGTCACGCCGTCAAAGCCGTGGATTTTGAATGGACTTCATGCTGAAGATGCGGAACTCGATTCCGAAGGACGCTATGCCTGGAAAGGGACAGGTACGCCTCTCGCCGTCTATGATTTCGGCATTAAGTGGAATATCGTGAGACTGCTGGAAGCGGAAGGCTTTGAACCGCTCATGCTGCCTGCATCTTTTACCTGCGATCAGGTTTGCCGCTTGGGGGCAGAAGCGGTATTTCTGTCAAATGGGCCTGGAGATCCGGCAGTTCTCGGCAGGGAAATAGCCGAGATACGCAAGTTGATGGACGTATTGCCTATAGCTGGGATCTGTCTTGGGCATCAGCTTCTGGGACATGCCGTAGGCGGAAGCACGCGTAAATTGAAATTCGGACATCATGGATGCAATCATCCGGTGAAGGATTTGGCAACCGGGCATGTCGAAATTTCCTCTCAGAATCATGGATTCTGCGTCGATTTAGCCGGTGTTCCGGATGTGGAAATTACGCATGTGAATTTGAATGACGGGACTCTTGAAGGCTTCGCGCATACCATACATCCTGTTCTTGCCGTGCAGCATCATCCAGAAGCCTGCCCCGGACCTTCTGACAGCCGATATTTCTTCAATCGTTTCAGGGAAATGATCCGGAATCGTTCCGGACGAGCGAATTGATGAGTATTCCGGCTGCACGCCGCACGCTTGGCGTTGTCTTTTTTCCGGCTTTTGACTGGGCCATTTCTCCGACTCATCCGGAAAGAGAGGAACGTCTCCTCTATACTCAGGATCAACTGCTTGAAGAGGGGTTGTTCGATCTCCCGGGCATTACGGAAGAACGCCCGGAACTTGCTTCGTATGCAGATATCGAGAGCGTGCATTTCTGCCTTCCTGGAGTTGAAAAAGTTTGCTCCGTGTCACATCTTGCTTCAGCGGGTGGATGTATTCGGGCTGCTGATTTGATTCTTGAGGGAAAAAAAGATCGGGCATTTGCCTTGGTTCGTCCGCCAGGGCATCATGCTATGCGCGTCAGCTGGGGCAACAGGGGCTTTTGCAATATCAACAATGAAGCGGTCATGATTGCGGCTATGCGGCGAAAGCGCGGCGCGCTGCGCATAGCCGTAGTGGATACGGATTGCCATCATGGCGACGGATCGCAGGATATCTTTTGGAATGATCCTGATACACTGTTCATATCCATTCATCAGGATGGCCGGACTTTATATCCTGGAACCGGCAGTGTCCGGGAAAACGGTGGTATTGGCGCGCTTGGATCGACAGTCAACATCCCATTGCCTCCCGGAACGGGAGATGCCGGATATCTCTATGCCGTAGAACAGGTGGTTCTGCCGATACTCCATGATTTTCAGCCGGACTTTATCATTAATTCCGCAGGTCAGGATAATCATTACACCGATCCGCTGACTGATATGCGGCTTTCCGCACACGGCTATGCGGTAATCAACAGCCTGATTGATCCTCATCTCAGTGTGTTAGAAGGTGGCTATTCCATTCGCGGAGCTTTGCCATATGTAAATCTTGGAATCTGTTTGGCAATGGCAGGTCTCTCATTTGAATATATCCATGAACCAGATTACAGTGCTGCCGCATCCGGAGGCAATATTGTCAGCGACAGCGTCAAGCGTATTTGCGGGGAAGCTCTCGAGCGGTATCTGCATCCGGCATCCGAACCTTTTGATGGGCACAGAAGCGGATCATGGTGGGTAAGAAACCGGGAAGTATATTATGATACGGACGGAATTTTTGAACACCGTAGAGAAAGTACACGACTTTGCTCAAATTGTCCGGGCATTACAGTGATAGAAACATCCGTACAGTCTGGTCAAAGAGCGGTCTGTTTGCTTGAACCCCGGAACGTCTGTGAAACCTGCCGAGCCTATGCCAGAGAACATGGCGGAGTTGTCCTGCGGGAAGCATGAGGTCTGCATGGAGGGAAAAATAGCCTTTCTGGAAAGCAGATTGGATCCGATGTACTGCATGCGTTGCGGCACATGTTGTCGCAGTGGAGGACCGATTCTGCATGAAGCCGATCTTGTGCTTTTTTCCAACGGCATTCTTTCTGCTGAGGATGTCGTGGTCTTTCGAAAGGGAGAGACTGTTTACGATGAACGTATAGGAGATCGCATACGACTTGATGAAGAGTTTTTGCGAATTGCACCTCCAGACGGCGCAAAAGCCGGGGTCTGTCGTTTCCTGGACGCACAGCCGTACTTGATTTCATGTTTGGTCTATGACCGGCGTCCTGTTCAGTGTCAGGATCGCCGCTGTTCAAATTTGCCGGAAATTTTGCGCCGCTACAGTGACAGCAGGATCTGCAGGGAGGATCTCTTTTCCGTATTGAATCTGCCGGAAAGCTGGATGCGTCTCAGCAGACTTCATGAAACGGTATGCAGCGGAATACAGCTGGCAGAGTATGCTGACGCTGTCCGTTCTGAGAATTCGATTCGTGCCTTAGATGCTAAGGACGCCATTGTAGAACTGGTGCAGTATGATAAGCTTTTCCGATCTGCAGCCGTAGACCGGCACGGAGTTTCCAAAGCTGCATTGAAATTGCTGTTCGGCCGGGCTTTTTCAGATGTATTGATTGGTATGCGCATAGAGTACAGAGAGTGTCCGCAGCACGGCGCAGCCGTCAGTACGCTGCGTTGAATATTTCCATGCTGATTTTGCAACAGGGAGGCGAAAATGGCAGTTCCATGTATTTTGACTATTGCCGGTTCTGATTCCGGAGGAGGCGCCGGAATTCAGGCAGATCTGAAAACGATTACGGTTTTAGGCGGATTCGGCATGAGTGCCATAACGGCCTTGACTGCTCAGAATGGACTGGGAGTAACAGGAATCTTCGCCCCTGATCCGGATTTTGTGGCATGCCAGATTCAGACTGTTCGTGACGGATTCCCGATAGCCGCAGCGAAAACTGGCATGCTTTTTTCTGAAGGTATTATTCAGGCTGTCGCTGATGCAGTTCGCCAGCGTACTTTTCCACTGGTTGTTGATCCCGTTTGCGTGAGTCAGAGCGGACATCCTCTGCTTCAGGAGAATGCGGTGTCAGCGTTGATACGGGAAATGATTCCGTTGGCGGATTTATTGACTCCCAATAGGCCGGAAGCAGAACGCTTGACGGGGGTGCGCATCCAGACGAGAGAAAATGCTCTTGAGGCTTGCCGAATACTTGCCGATATGGGCGCGAAAGCCGTATTGCTGAAGGGTGGACATTTTGAACATGTTGGCACAACCATTACCGACTGGTTCTTTGAACCGGAAAGGGGAATGGAAGACTTGTCGCAGCCTGTCGTACGGACACAAAACAATCATGGTACGGGATGTACGCTTTCAGCAGCGGTTGCGACATGTCTCGGTTTTGGGATGCCACTGCGCGATGCGATCCGCTTTGCCCAGCAGTATCTGAATCATTGCCTTCGTTTCGCATACGCTCCAGGGCGTGGTGCCGGTCCGGCGAATCACGCGGCATGGATTACAGAGCGCAAGGCAGAACCTGCAGCAAGGAATCCCCTGTATGAATGACAATATGCATGTTCTGATTATCGATGACGAGACCAATTATCTCCTGGTATTGGAAACGGTTCTTTCTGATGCGGGATATACCGTTACAGCGTTGAATGATCCGGAAACGGCGTTGGCTTTTTTGGAAGAATCGGATGTCGATATTGTTGTAACCGATATGAAGATGCCCGGTATTTCCGGCTATGATGTGCTGGAGCGTGTCAAAAAAAATTGGCCGCATATTCCCGTTTTAATTATGACGGCCTTTGGTTCCATCGAAAGTGCCGTTACAGCCATAAAATATGGCGCGTTTAATTATATCACCAAGCCTTTTGCGAATGAAGAGCTTTTATTGTCCTTACAGAATGCTGCAGAATTGGCTAAAGCGCATCGTCAGTATCGGTTGCTTCAGGAAAACTTTGAGGAGCGTTATGGCAGACATCAAATTGTGGGAAGAAGCTGTGAAATACGCGGTGTTCTCAAACTGGTAGAAAGAGCAGCACCCAGCAAGGCTACCGTGCTGATTACGGGGGAATCTGGAACAGGAAAGGAACTTGTGGCCAGAGCCATTCATTTCGCCTCTCCGCGTGGACAGGCTCCTTTTGTTTCTGTCAATTGCATGGCGTTGAATCCCGGAGTATTGGAAAGCGAATTGTTCGGCCATGAAAAAGGTTCTTTTACCGGTGCCGTGGCTATGCATAGAGGGCTGTTTGAACAGGCTGACGGCGGCACACTGTTTTTGGATGAAATTGCTGAGCTTTCTCCGGAACTTCAGGTAAAGCTTCTCAGAGTGCTTCAGGAAAGACGTTTTGAGAGAGTGGGAGGAACGGAAGAAATTTCTGTCAACATTCGTGTCGTTGCTGCCACCAATAAGGATTTAAAGCAGTATGTTGATGAGGGGCGATTCCGTGAAGATCTGTATTATCGACTGAATGTGGTGCATATTCAGGTGCCTCCGTTAAGAGAGAGGCGGGAGGATATTCCTTTGTTGGTTGCTCATTTTATTGAGAAAGCTGCAAAGGATAACGGGATTGAGCCGAAGACTTTTTCCATGGATGCTCTCAACTATCTTTCCGGTTATGAATGGCCTGGCAATATCCGTCAGCTTCAAAATGTGATAGAAAGCTGTATGGTTTTGGTTCCGGGGAATCAGATTACGGTTGAGGACCTTCCTGCGGCTATCAAAGATGAGGAATCGCAGTTTAAAAGCGCGGTGGATTTGCTGCCGGTGCAGCTGGATCTTGCAAAAACTCTTGATGGCATCGAGGCGGCTGTGATCCGCAGAGCTTTGGTAAGATCGGATTTTATTCAGGCTAAAGCGGCAGAATTGCTGGGAATGTCCAAGAGCCTGATGCAGTATAAGTTAAAGAAATACGGCATTATTGGTCATTGATGCCGCAGGCATAGCGCATGGAAACAACAGAAAAAAATAGAAAAATTGGAGCGCGTGAAGTTGCGTTGTCTGTTTTGGAAAAAACAGGTGGCTCAGTACCTGTACAGCCTTTGCTCGATGCCTGCCTGAGAGAGGTTGAACTTTCCCGTCAGAATGCGGCGTTGGCAACAGAGCTGGTTTATGGTGTGCTTCGTTCGGAAATTCGCCTGCGTTGGATTTTAAGCCGATTTTTGAAAGATCCTGGAAAATTGCCGCCACTTTGTCTGCGTATTTTGACTTTGGCCTTGTATGAGATGCTTTTTCTGGTTCGCATTCCGACACACGCTACGGTCAATACCTATGTTGATGCTGTTCGACGCCGTTTTGGACCAGGGCTTGCTCGCGTAGCGAATGGAGTGTTGCGCACTATTGCCAGAAAGATGGAAATTCCCGGTGAGTCTCCTCTCTCAGAATCCTATTATGAACAGGCTGGGGCAACGCCGGAACAGCGCCTGTCAATTCGGTACAGCCTGCCGATTTGGATTACTTCTCTGTGGATTAGGGATTTTGGCTGGGAAAAAGCTGCGGAGCTTGCTGGAGCCATGTGCTGCACTCCCAGAGCCTGTATTCGCGTGAACAGAATGCGTTCAGGCTGGGAGTCGCTTCGTAATACTTTGTTGGAAAAAGGTCAGAGTGTGGGTGAAGCTGGTGTGCTTTTCTCACGAATGACGGCTCCTGTTGCCGATTTGCATGAATTGGCAGTCGAAGGCAAAATTTCTTATCATGGAGCCGGTAGTCAGAAGCTTCTTGCGGCCTTGTTAGCTGAAAAGTGGGACGGATCAATATGGGATGCCTGTGCAGGAAGAGGCGGCAAGACTCTTTCGCTTATTGAGATGGAACAGAGCGTTTTGCTGGCATCAGATATCAATCTGCGGCGTTTGCGGGGACTTCGTCAGGATGCTGATCGTCTTGGGCTGAAGGCTCCTGCAACGGCTTGCATGTCGGCATCTGCGCCTGCTCTCTGTTGCTCTTCCAAATTTAAAAATATTCTGCTGGATGTGCCTTGCAGCGGACTGGGAACATTGGCCAGACATCCTGATATGCGGATTCTGCGTACGCCGGATCAACTTCCTGAACTGACTGTGCTGCAAAAGGATATTCTGCATGCAGCATGGAATCATCTGGAATCTGGCGGAAGACTGTTTTATATGACATGTACTGTCAATCCAGATGAGAACGAGCGTCAGATTCGTTCTTTTCTCCGAAATCATCTCCGTGCAGAATTGGAACGTGAGTATGCTAATGATCCGGATATATATGGGACGGATTTGATGTATGGAGCTGTCATTCGGAAAACAGGAGTCTGATATGCCCGCTGTCAGTATTATTATGAATTGTCGTAATGGAGAAGCGCACCTTCGCGATGCGTTCAATTCTGTCTATGCGCAGACATTTCATGATTGGGAGATAATCTTTTGGGATAACGGATCTTCTGACCGCAGCAGTACAATTGCCGCCCAATATGATCACAGAGTGCGAATTTTCAGAACGGAAGATAGTGTTCCTCTTGGTGAGGCAAGAAACCGGGCGATTGAAAAGTCTTCCGGAGATCTTCTGGCTTTTCTTGATGTTGATGATGTGTGGAAGCCAACGAAATTAGCTGTCCAAACCGTTCATTTTCAAGATTCTCAGGTTGGCTTGTCCTGTACAGATACGGAGATATTTAATGAAAAAGGCATCCTGTCCCGACAATTTCAGACAGCACAGCCCTGCAGGGGATATGTTTTTCGAGAGCTGATTCAACGGCAGTGGATCAGTATGTCGTCAGCAATGATTCGAAGAGAAGCTTTGGAATCGTTGGATCAATGGTTTGACGGGAATCTGTCTCTCTGTGAAGAAGCTGATGTTTTTTATCGCATCGCTAAAAATTGGAAACTTGATTTTGCCGACGAGCCACTGACAGGCTGGAGAGTCCACGGAACAAACACGACATTTCAAAATTTTGACAAATTTGCTGATGAAACGTTATGCATTTTGCATAAATTGATGCGTTTGTATCCTGATTTTGACAAAACATATGCCGATGTGGTGACACTGCTTACGGAACGCGCCATGTTTCAGAAAGCCGTCTCCCAGTGGCAGATAGGCAATGGAAGACAGGCGAGAAAATTGCTGCACCGGATTGCGCCATCCCGAAAAATATGCCTTTTCTGGATCGCTTCGTGGTTTCCGGGAAGTTGTTTCCGTATGCTTTCAGAACTTTATTTCAGATTGCCGTCCCGGTTGCGGCATTAGTGCAGTGTGATATGGCGGACTTTTTTGAGTTAACAGCGGCACAAGGCGGTGTACGGCTTGATGTATTTATAAAGCATGTCTGGGCGGATGAAACGCTTTCCCGGGAAAAAATAAAAAAAATCATCGAGCAGGGAGCGTGCTTGATCAATGGGAAAACTGTTTTGTCTCCGTCATATAAATTAAAAAAGAGAGACGTTGTTGCCATCAGCATGGTGCCGAAAGTTCCAGCCGATATTGAACCTGAAAAAGGACTTTTGGACATCGTGTATGAAGACGAAGATATGCTTGTTGTCAACAAGCCGGCAGGATTGACGGTTCATCCGGCACCGAGTTGCCATGAAACCACGCTGGTTCACTATCTGCTCAGCGAATATCCTCAGGTGCGTTCCATGGGTGGAGAAAGGCCGGGGATCGTTCATCGTCTGGATAAAGACACTTCCGGCTTATTGTGTATTGCATTGCGTGAAGAGTCCCGATTAAAACTTTCAGAACAGTTCAGTGAACATAGCATTCGGAAAGAGTATCTGGCTCTGGTACATGGCTCGCCCGATACGGATGAAGGCTGGATTGATGCGCCCATAGGGCGTCATCCTGCGGTAAAAACAAAAATGGCTGTTGTCAAAAATGGCAAACCTGCATTGAGCCGCTGGGCAGTACTGCATCGGGGGCGCGATTATGCGCTGGTCAAGATTGCTATTGAGACCGGAAGAACGCATCAGATTCGGGTTCATATGGCTCATATCGGCTGCCCCCTGTGGGGTGACAGTGTGTATGGTAAAATCGATATTCCCCGAAAGGGAATGCAGCCAATCGAACGGCAAATGCTGCATGCATGGCATCTCTCTTTAACACATCCGATACGGCAGAAAAGGATGGCCTTTATCTGTCCTCCTCCCCGTGATTTTGAAAAGACCCTTTGTATGTTGGAAAAAAGGATGTTTCGCATAGTAGTGACCGGATCTGCCGGATGCGGGAAAAGTACGGTTCTGAAGCGACTCCGCGAAAAAGGGCTTGCGATTTGGAGTGCGGATGAAGCGGTAAAAAAACTTTATGAATACGGCCAGGACGGATGGACGGTTTTACGGCAGCGTTTCGGAGATCGCTTCGCACCGCATGGAGCAGCTGTTGACAGACAGCGTCTTGCAGCGGCACTCTGTGACGATAATCAGGAAGATCGCGTTGATGTCCGGGAACTGAATACACTGCTTCATCCGCTCGTTTTTGCGGATCTGGAACAATTTTGGCAGCAGCGGGAAGCAGAGGGAGATGAATTGTCTGTTGCGGAAGTTCCTTTGTGGTTTGAGGCCTCTTCCCTGTTGAGAGAGAAGATCCATGCAGATATTGTCGCGGGAATTTTCTGTCAGGACGCCATTCGCCGCAATCGCTTGCTTTCCATTCGTGGCTGGTCTTTGGAGATGCTGCATATGGCGGAATCTGCGCAATGGTCTCAGGAAAAGAAAATGCACAGATGCCAATATGTCATTGATAATTCCGGAACGGCTGAAGAACTGACGCAAAAAACCGATTTGTTTTTGGATTATATCACTGATTGTATTCAAAACGGAGAGAAAATATTTTTGCAGCAAATGAGAGAGCTGTTTTCTAAAAAATGAACCTTGACGGAATTTGTTTCTTCTTTGTATATCCTTATTGTTGTCATTATCTGTTTCGCGTGAAACATTTTCAAAAGGATATGCAATGACACGCATTATTGCTGTTGCTAATCAAAAAGGCGGTGTTGGAAAGACGACTACCGCCATTAGCCTTGCGGCCGCATTGGCTATTATGGAAAGAAGAACATTGCTAATTGATTGCGATCCTCAAGCGAATGCTACGAGTGGTCTTGGCTTCGGTGCGGATACGCTTTCACGGCATCTTTATTCCGTATTGCTTAACCCTGAGGAAGCAATGCAGTCTGTTCTTCCCACTCAAGTTCCCTTTCTTTTCCTTTTGCCGTCCTGTTCCAATCTTGCTGGAGCAGAACTTGAGCTGGTCAACAGTGACGATAGAGAATTCGTTTTAAAAAAAATCCTGCAAAATATTGGTAATCATTTTGATTATATCATACTTGATTGTCCTCCGTCCTTAGGTTTACTGACTCTAAACGCCTTATGTGCTGCAGGGGAAATACTTGTTCCTTTGCAAAGTGAATTTTTTGCCCTTGAAGGGCTTGTAAAACTTTTTCGGAGCTATGAACAAATTCGCAAACGTCTTAATCCTACGTTGGCATTGCTTGGGATAGTCCTGACGATGTATGATGCAAGGAACAGATTGTCGCGTCAGGTGCAGGAGGAAGTGAAGCGGTGCTTCCCCGAACATCTTTTTCCCGTAGTGATTCCTAGAAATATTCGTTTGTCAGAAGCACCAAGCCATGGGAAATCCATTTTGCACTATGATATCAAATCAAAGGGAGCCGAAGCCTATCTTCAGCTTGCTCAGGAAGTTGTACGCAGGCATCCTCTACGATAACGTTTTGGAAAATATTTTTACAAGGAAATCCGAATATGGCTATTACACAGCATGGACTGGGAAGAGGTCTGGATGCGCTGTTCGGTACAGGGCACGCTTCAGAACCGGATGCTTCCATAACCAGTGAAGTGAAGACATTGCCCATTGCCGCATTGCGTCCCGCGGCAAATCAGCCGCGTAAGCATTTTGACAAAACAGCTTTGGAGGAACTGGCAGCTTCTATTCAAAGTCAGGGCCTCATCCAGCCTGTTCTCGTTCGTCCCATAGGCGATTCGGTTCCTGCAGAATATGAAATCGTGGCTGGAGAGCGCCGATGGCGTGCAGCGAAACTGGCCGGATTACTGGAAATTCCGGTATTTATTCGGGAAATGACGGATGGTGATGCTCTGACTGCCGCTTTAATTGAAAATGTGCAGAGAGAAAACCTCAATCCAATAGAAGAAGCTTCAGCCTTGGCCGGCATTCGTGAACGCCTGGCTATCAGTCAGGACGATTTGGCTTCCCGGCTTGGTAAAAGCCGATCAGCTGTTGCCAATGCTTTGAGGCTGCTTCAGCTTTCCGAGCCAATGCAGCAGGCTTTAAGAGATGGCCAGATTTCTTCCGGACATGCGCGCGCATTGTTGGCTGTTTCCGATGAAGCAGGGGATCGTTCCCTGTTGTTTCAGGCGGTCTGCTCTCGGCATATGACTGTGCGGGAAACGGAAGAAGCGGCGTCTTTCTGGAAGGAAAACGGGATGCTTCCCGCATGGAATGAATCTCGATCTGCAAAAAAGAAATCTTCCCGGTCGCCAAAGCCGGAATCTATCCGTACGGCTGTGCGCATCTTGCGTCAGAATCTGCATTTGAAAGTCTCTATCTCTGGAACGGAAACAGCCGGGCGTATTACGCTGCCGTATGAATCTGGAAAGGAACTGTCAGAAATTTTAGAGCGTTTTGGTCTTGAACTTGGTAACCTTAGCAAGGATTCCAAGATTTCATGAACGGCATTCAGTCAATTTGTCCACAGTCTGTTTTGTCTCTGGAAAAACAACGGGTTCTCGTTATTGGCGACTGCATGCTTGATGCCTATCTCTTGGGAGACAGTACCAGGATCTCTCCAGAGGCTCCGGTTCCAGTTGTCCGGGTTGAATGTCAGCGATCCGTGCCGGGAGGTGCTGGAAATGTTGCAAGAAATATTGCAGCCCTTCGAGGGTGCGTTTCCCTGATTACCATAGCGGGAGCGGATAGAGAAGCTGATATTCTTGAAGAGGTGTTGCGAGGCGAAAGCATCGATGCTTTCCTGATTCGATCCAATACTCGACCGACAACGCTCAAAACACGGGTCTTGGCTCGAGGCCAGCAGATGATTCGGCTCGACAGGGAAGTCAATGACGCGCTTTCCCAGCAGGAAGAAGAGGCGTTAATGCGTCAGGTAAGGGAATCTTTGCCCGGAAATGATGTCGTTATCCTTTCCGATTATGGGAAAGGCATTGTATCGGCATCTTTTATGAAAAAATTCACTGCGCTTCTTCTGAAGCAGAATCCGGTTCCGAAACTGCTGATAGATCCTAAGCCAGTCAATGCCGCGTATTACTCCGGTGCCTATATTATGACGCCAAATGCCAAGGAAGCTGGCGAATGCGTCGGTTTTCCAGTGCGTTCATCTGAAGAGGTAAAGCAGGCAGGCAAGATCCTGCTCGATCGCTTTTCCTGTCCCAATATGCTGATTACTCTCGGGGCAGAAGGAATGGCCCTTTTTTCCGAAGGTGGAAAGAGTATACAGCATCTGCCAACTTCTGCCAGGGATGTCTTTGATGTTACCGGTGCCGGAGATACAGTCATCGCGGTTCTCGGGCTGGCTTTGGCATCAGGTATGAATCTCTCTCAGGCTTGTCTGCTTGCTAATCGCGCGGCGGGACTTGTCGTTGCGCAGGTTGGTGCAGCTGTCGTTTCTCCGGAAGATTTGATTCGAGAACTCGAAAGGAATTTTCGTCCAGATAGCTCGGTCTGGTGAAGGCTTTTAGATCTGGTATAATATCGTTTTCCCTGACTGCAATGACTGAGGTACATCAATGATTCTTTGATTGGAAGATCCCCGGAAAGGCAGGGACAGCGTTCGCTTCTCGTAAATAAACGGACCATCTACCAGAAAATCCAGATAGCCCAGTAATGCCGTATGTACAGGATCCCTGAGAAGATCTTCAAAAAGATAGCCGGTATACGCACCGATTTGAAACCCTTTTTGGTTCAGAATGGCAGCTAATTGCGTAAGTTCCCTGCTTTGAACGAAAGGTTCTCCTCCGCTGAATGTAATGGCATGAACCAGCGGATTGGATGTGAGTTTTTCCGCGATTTCTCTGATGGAAATCGTCACGCCGCCGAGCGGATCGTGAGTTTCGGGATTATGACAATGCGGGCATTGATGGGGACATCCCTGAACAAACAGAACATTGCGTAATCCGGGCCCGTCAACGATAGATTCGTTTTCAAAGCCTGCAATGCGGATCGTGGTTTCATTCATGAGAAGGGCTCTATTCAATGAGGCGTCCGATTCGTTCAAAACGAAAGTTCCAGCCGTTTGAAGACCAGTAGATGCGCCAGGCTTTTCCCCGGATCGCTTCCCTTTCAACAAATCCCCAGTAACGAGAATCGAGAGAGTTGTCTCTGTTGTCTCCCAAGACGAAATAGGCGTTATCCGGTACTGTTATTGGGCCCCAGAAATCTCTCTGCATCACGAAGCTGTTTGCCTCCAGATGTTGCACATAAGGTTCTGTCAAAATTTTTCCGTTTAAATACAGCACCTTATGGCGCATTTCAATGATATCTCCTGGAACACCGACAATACGTTTGATAAAATCAGTCGAAGGATCCCGAGGATAACGGAAAACGATGATGTCGCCGCGCTCCGGATCCGCTCCCTTGATAAGATAGCGATCCGAAAAAGGAAGTTTTATCCCGTATAGAAATTTGTTGACCAGAAGACGATCGCCGATTTGGAGTGTTTCCAGCATGGATCCGGACGGAATTTTGAAAGCCTGCACAACAAATGTGATGAGGAAGGCTGCCAGGCATACGGCCCACAAAACAGATTCAGCAAACTCCACGAATATGTTTTTTTTCCTGTTTTCGGCAAGCCTGTTGTCTTTCTTCTTGAAGATCATGAGCAGAAAGCCTTATGCTACAGAGTCATAAAAATAAAATGCTTGCACAAGCATAGTCTTGCTTTGCTGCAGTGTCAATTTTCTATCCGGATCCTGCTTTTTTTCTGCTTAAAATACGACTTTTTATTTTTTAGTGAATTTGTTATTTTTCCTCCACAGATGAACTTTGGAGGCAAATCCCATGCAGGTTCTTGTGTTATGCGGAGGCAAGGGAACTCGACTTCGTGAAGAAACGGAGTTTAAGCCAAAGCCAATGGTTGAAATCGGGGGACGTCCGATACTTTGGCATATTATGTCCAGATATGCCAAATACGGTTACCATGATTTTATTCTTCCTCTTGGATACAAAGGGGAAGTTATCAAGCAGTATTTTTACGATTATCGGATGCGCAATACGGATTTCAGTGTCAACCTGGCATCCGGTGACGTCACATATCACTCAACCCCTTCGTCTGCAGACTGGAACGTAACGTTGGCAGATACGGGACAGGAAACACTGAAAGGTGCCAGGATTCGCCGCGTATCCCGTTATATCACTTCAGATCGCTTTATGGTGACGTATGGTGACGGGGTCGCTGACATTGACATCGAAAAGCTTGTCGCGTTTCATAAAAAGTCCGGCAAAATAGGAACTTTTACTGGCGTCAGAATGCCTTCCCGATTTGGAGCCGTGCAGATTGATGACTCTGGAAATATTCTTTCCTGGCAGGAAAAACCGGTACTGAATGAATATATCAACTGCGGTTTTTTTGTTTTTGAAAGAGAATTTCTTGACTATCTTTCTGAAGATGAATCATGCGATCTTGAAAAGGAGCCACTGGAACGTCTTGCCGCTGAGGGACAGCTTGCCATGTATCGTCATGAGGGCTTTTGGCAATGCATGGATACTCTGCGCGATGCCATGCTGCTGAATGGAATGTGGACTAAGGGGAATGCTCCCTGGACTAAATAACCCGATGCGGGTGAAGCATGTTTGCAAATTGCTATAAGGGCCGTCGCGTTCTTGTGACTGGTCATACCGGTTTTAAAGGTTCCTGGCTGATTACATGGCTGCTAAAACTTGGTGCTGAAGTTGCTGGATATTCTGTCGGCATCCCCACATCTCCATCCTTGTTTGAATCTGCAGAGCTGGATCGGAAGATCCATGATTTTCGGGGAGATGTGCGAGATCGAAAGCGTCTGACAGCCGTCATGCAGACATTTCAGCCAGAGATAGTCTTTCATCTCGCTGCCCAAGCCCTTGTCCGGGCATCTTATGCTGACCCTGCAGGCACGATTGAAACCAATGCCATCGGCACGCTGAATGTCCTTGAAGCTGTAAGAGCTACATCGTCAGTACGTGCTCTTGTATGCATTACCAGCGACAAGGCTTATCGTAATGTCGAATGGGTTTGGGGCTATCGGGAAACGGACGCTCTGGGAGGCGATGATCCGTACAGTGCTTCAAAAGGCTGCGCCGAAATTATTGCACACAGTTATTTCGCATCATTCTTTCATGATGACTCTGCAGCGCGCTGTGCGACCAGTCGTGCAGGCAATGTTATCGGCGGCGGTGACTGGGCTGCTGATCGTATTGTTCCCGACTGCGCGAGAGCCTGGAATGCAAAGCGGGCGGTTGAAATCCGCAGCCCTCTCGCAACAAGGCCGTGGCAGCATGTCCTGGAGCCGCTTTCCGGATATCTGTGGCTTGGATCCAGATTGTTTGCGGAAGCAAACGGACAGGAATGCGCGTTTCGCTATGCTGGAGAATCTTTTAATTTCGGGCCTTCTTCTGATTCGAGTCACACTGTTGCACAGGTAGTGGAGTCTCTTGCTGCGCAATGGCCGGGATTTGAAAGCAAAATGGATGCGCTGGGACAGAGAGGCATGAAAGAATGCACTCTGCTGAAATTGTGCTGTGACAAGGCTCTGGCATGGCTCGATTGGCGTGCTGTTCTGGACTTTGACACGACCATGCGTTTTACGGCACAGTGGTATGAAAGATTCTATGCCGGCGGCAGTGCTGGAGCGTATGATATTACGAGCCTTCAAATTGATGAATACTGTGATTTCGCAGCAAAAAGGCAACTGGCATGGATGCGTTGATGCAAACATCAATCTTGGGCGTGGTACTTCAGGATTTGCCGATTATTCCGACAGATGGCGGTGCCGTACTCAAGATGCTTCGATCGGATTCTTCTCTGTTTAAAGCGTTTGGCGAAGTCTATTTTTCTGAAGTTCAGCCTGGAAAAGTACGAGCCTGGAAAAGTCATAGAGAACAGACGCAGATGTTTTGCGTGCCGTATGGATGTATGAAGCTGGTTTTGTATGATGAACGTCCGGAATCTCCGACATACGGCCGGATAGAGACCGTTGTTCTCGGGCGTCCGCATGCCTATCGGCTTCTTCGTGTGCCGCCGAAAATCTGGTACGGTTTTACCCCTTTGGGCAATACTCCGGCATTGCTGTGCAATTGTGCTGATAAGCCGCATGATCCTTCAGAAGCGCTGCGCAGGGATATGCAGGATCCAGCCATTCCGTATCATTGGGAATCCGCAGCGCAGAAGGGGTGCTGAAAGATGATGAGACTTTCCCGATCTGTTGTCGGATCTGCAGAAGCTGATGCTGTAACCAGAGTTCTCTGTGAAGATGGCTATCTGGGAATGGGATCCGAAGTTCAGAAATTTGAAGAAGATATCGCATCTTTTTTGGGAGTCCCTGCAAGTCACGTCGTTTCCGTCAATTCCGGAACGGCGGCTTTGCATCTGGCCGCCGAGTCTGCGGTAGGCGATATTTCCGGGGCGGAAGTTCTGATACCGTCTTTGACGTTTGTTGCTTCTTTTCAGGCGGTTCGTGCAGCTGGGGCTGTGCCTGTAGCGTGTGATGTGCTGGAAAAAAACGGACTGCTTGATCTTCAGGATGCTGAACGGCGTCTTACGGAGCATACAAAAGCTGTCATGCCTGTGCATTATGCAGGAAATCCTGGTGATCTGGATGCCGTCTATGCTTTCGCTTCAAAGCATGATCTGAGAGTGATTGAAGACGCTGCGCATGCTTTTGGCTGTCAATACAGGGGGCGCAGAGTCGGGAGCTTTTCCGATGTGGCATGCTTCAGTTTCGATGGCATTAAAAATATCACCTGCGGAGAAGGCGGATGCATTGTCACGTCAGATGAAGTGATAGCTGAACGGTGTCGGGATGCCCGTCTTCTTTCTGTGGCCAAGGATACGGAGAAGCGTTTTTCCGGTCAGCGCAGCTGGGATTTTGATGTGGAACGCCAGGGATGGCGTTATCATATGAGCAATATTATGGCTGCTATTGGTCGTGTACAATTGGGTCGCTTTGAGCAGGAATTTGCGCCGGCTCGTCGAGAGCTTGCGCAACGGTATCGGGAAAAATTGAGAAGAGTTGCCGGGATTGCTCTGCTGGAAGAAAATTCTGATACGTATGTCGTGCCTCATATCTTCCCTGTGCGCATCCTCGATGGAAAGAGAGAATTTGCTTCGCAGCTACTTGAACAGAAAGGAATTCAGGTCGGAAGACATTACAAGCCAAATCATCTGCTGACCTTATTCGGCGGGGGAAGAGAATCTTTGCCTATAGCAGAAAAACTGTATTCGGAGCTGCTTACGCTCCCGTTGCATCCGGCATTGACGCTTTCTGATATTGACGAAGTTTGCAGTGTGCTGATTCAGTCGATCCGATAAAGTACGCCGCAGATTAGAATACTGTAACCAATATGGAGGTTGTTCCATGAATTTTGCGAACAGAATGAGTGTAATGAAGCCTTCCGCGACTCTTGCCATTAATTCCAAGGCAATGCAGCTGCGGTCTCAGGGGATTGACGTCATCAGCCTTGCTGTGGGGCAGCCTGATTTCGATACGCCGAAACACATCTGCGATGCTGCGGTGCAGGCAATTCGTGATGGATTTACCAGATACACCCAGGAAGCCGGTATCCCTCCTCTTCGGGAAGCTGTAGCGGACTATTTTAAACGAAATTATAATGTGTCGGCAAAGCCTGAAAACACCATTGTGAGCAACGGCGGCAAGCAGTCTCTGTATAATTTGATGCTGGCACTCCTGAATGAAGGAGATGAAGTGCTGCTGCCTGCTCCGTATTGGGTGAGCTATCCTGTTTTAATCAGCTTGACTGGCGGTATCCCGGTCACGGTTCCCACTACGGTTGCCCAGAAGTTTAAGGTTTCTGTCGAACTCTTGGAACGGTATCGTACGTCGAAGACGACAATGATGATTTTCAATTCACCTTCAAATCCCACTGGGGCGTGCTATACACAGGAAGAAATCAATGAGATCATGGCCTGGGCTGAAAAAAATCGTATTTTTGTCGTTGCAGACGAAATTTATGATCAGCTTGTCTATGACCCCTTTACGCCTTCAAGCGCTTCGAAATGGTGGGAGAATCATCAGGATCATCTCGCAATCGTCAATGGCCTTTCCAAGAGTTTTGCCATGACCGGCTGGCGTATGGGCTTCACTTTGGCTAATGCAGATCTGATTAGAAAACTGTCTCAGATTACCGGACAGACATCAGGCAATATTTGCTCCATTACCCAGAAAGCCGGTTTGGCGGCCTTGACCGGCCCAACGGATTCTATTTCCATGATGCGAGAAGCATTCCGCAGACGGCGTGATGCGGCATTGTCTGAAATTGCAGGCTGGAAGGGAGTCATCTGTCCGAAGCCTGATGGAGCTTTCTATTTGTTTCTCGATATTTCCAAACTTCTTACTCCGGAAATGCCGGATGCCACAGCTGCATGCTCTATGCTTCTGGACAAGGCTCACGTAGCTGTGGTTCCCGGAGATGCATTTGGTTCTGCCGGATGTATTCGTCTGTCTTATGCTGTGGCTGATGACGTCCTGATGAAATCTCTGACTTCCATGCGTCGGGCTTTTTACGGCGACTAATAAATGTATTCCCGGAGGAGGAACCATGATTTCACTGAATTGGAGTCATTCGTGGAGCGGGCGGACGGTTGAGAGAGAAGCTCAGAGCCGCTCTTCTCTGTTTTCCGGCAAATGTGAAGAACGTCTGCGGAATGAGCTTGAACAGGGAACGTTGCCATTTTTGTCTCTTCCTCATCGAGGAGATCTGATTCGGGAGCTGGATGCGCTGTCTGCCGGATGGATGCGTTTTCGACATATGCTGATTGTTGGCATCGGCGGGTCTTCTCTGGGGGGCAAAGCACTGATCAGGGCCTTCTTCCGGGAACAGGATTTTCCCTGTTATGCTGGGAAACAAATTTGGTTTCTTGACAATGTCGATACGGAACGGCTTGAAGTTTTTATGCAAAAATTGGATCCTGCGGAAACTATCGTTGTTCCAATCAGCAAATCTGGCGGCACTATTGAAACATTGGCACAATATTTTATGCTGCGCCGATGGCTTTGCAACTCATTGCCTGACAGCTGGAGAGATCACCTGCTGTTTGTGACAGATGCCCGCAAGGGATATCTGAGAGAAGAGGCGGAACGGGAGGGGATAGCGTCTCTGCCCGTGCCTGATGGGCTGGGAGGACGCTATTCGGTGCTGTCTGCTGTGGGTATGGTTCCGGTTGCCTTTGCCGGTCTGCCTTGGAAGGATTTTCTGGATGGCGCGGCATCAGTGTTTTCCGATCCTGTTCGGAATCCGTCTCAGCTGACACGGCATCCTTCATGGATGCTCGCTCAGTGGTGCAGAGAACTTTATGAAAAAGCGTATTCTCAGCTGATTTTTTTCTGCTACATTCCTGCGTGGTCGGATCTTGGCGACTGGTTTGCTCAGCTTTGGGCTGAAAGCCTTGGTAAGAACGGCAGAGGAACCATGCCGATTCCTGCTGTAGGTGTTACGGATCAGCATTCTCTTCAGCAAATGTTTTTGGACGGTCCAGCAGATAAGGGCTGTCTGTTTCTTCGCAGTTCCGGTCAAACCCTGGGATCGGTCTTTCCGGAAACGATTCCGGATCGCTGGCGCTGGCTTAGGGAAAAGCATTTTGGAGAACTTCTTCAGGCTGAAGCCCTGGGATCTGCGGCAGCGCTTGCGGATAAAGGACTGCCTTTAACGCTTTTTGATGTGGACAGACCTTCCTTGCGTACTATGGGCGAAGTGATGGGTGTCTGTATGCTGGCGACTGTCCTGACGGGATGGATGCTGGAGATCAATCCTCTTGATCAGCCTGCCGTCGAACTTGGAAAAAGGCTGGCCTATACGCGTCTCGGTGCTTCAGAATATCCCGAAGAAGCGAAAATACTAGACCGTTTTCTGAATAAATGAGCAGTTTGGATCCTCGAAACGATTCATCCTTTGGGATGACACGTTTTCTGTCATGGATTTCACTGGTTCTTATCCTGGCTTCCAGTATCGTCTTGGCATTTTTTCTTGGAAACAGTGCCAGAGATACGATCATGACACGCAGACAGGAATATGCGTCGTTGCTTGCCGGATATTTAAATCAGCAAATTTATCGGCGTTTTACGTTGCCGACAGTTTTAGCCTATGGTCGGATTACGCTGCGTCAGACAGAGCAGTATCATCAGCTTGATGAAGTTATTCAGTCAACAGTTGCCGGCCTGAAATTGCAGTCGTTGCGTATTTACGGCAGTGACTGCATGGTGAATTATTCTTTTGATTCTACAGAATTGGGGCGTACAGATCTCGTACCTTCTTCAATGGAACTGGTGATGGTCTCTTCCAAACCGGCCTATGAAACGATGTCTTCTGTCGGGATGCTGGCGTCCCTTTTTTGTCTTGATGTTCCTGCTGGAACATACAGCTTGCGGACGCTTTTCCCTCTGACGGTAAGCCTGGGAATCAGCGAAACAACCGGACTGTCGGAATCATTAGTCACAGGAGTTTTAGAGATTCGTCAGGATATCAGCGGAGATTATGAGACGATTATTCGCTTTCAATGGCTTATTTTCGCGACATGTCTCAGCTCTTCCTTTTTTTTATTTGGCCTGCTTCAGGTCTTTATCCGCAAGGCGGAAGATGCCTTGACAGATCGCATGAATCGTACAAGGAAGCTTGAGGCAGAACTGCATCAGCATGAAAAGCTGGCTGGTATGGGACGCGTGATCGCCAGTATCGCCCATGAAATAAGGAACCCTTTGGGCATTATTCGATCCAGCGCGGAACTGCTTCTTCGCAGAAAAGATCAGAGAGAAAACTGGGAGCCCCGGGAAGAGAGAATTTTACAGGCTATTTATAGTGAAACCTGCCGTCTTGGCCAGACAGTCAATGACTTTTTAGATTATGCCAGACCCAGAGTTCCCCGCCGGGAAAAAGTGCTTCTGCAGGAGCTGCTGCAGCAGGCACTGGTCTTTCTGGATGGAGAGCTGAAACAGAAAGAGATATCTGTAGAACACTATGTCCCTGAAAATTTTGCTGTTTCTGGCGATAAGGATTTGCTGTACCGTGCAATCTACAATTTACTTGTCAATGCCTATCAGGCCATTGGCAGCAGCGGAGTGATTCGTATTCGCTGCCGGAGGCTATCTGATGGCATGCTGGAGCTGTCTTTCCATGACAGCGGTCCGGGCTTTCCTGAAGCATTGATGACCAAGATCATAGAGCCTTTTTTCACGACGAAGGATCATGGTACAGGGCTTGGACTGCCGATAGTGAGTACAATTATTTCAGGGCATGGAGGCCGTTTGGATCTGTCTAATAATCCTGACGGCGGTGCTGTGGTGACGATCCTTCTTCCTGAATATGGAGAAGAGCCTCAGGAATGTTTAAAAAAGGCAAATGTATGATCACGCAACTGCAGGAAGATGCCTGTGTTGTTCTCATAGGTATGGCAGGCGCCGGAAAAACTACTGTTGGCGAGGCACTGGCAAAACATCTGAACTGGGCATTCATGGATACAGATCGCCTGATTGAAGCTGTTTACGGAGCCAGACTTCAGACTGTAACAGATTCTATGGACAAAGAATCCTTTCTGGATCTGGAAGCCGGTATCATCACATCGCTTCGAGTGCGTCGAAGCGTTTTGGCAACGGGTGGAAGCGTCATATATCGGGAAAGCTCTATGCGCTATCTTTCTTCTCTGGGGACTCTGGTCTATCTGGATACGCCATTGCCCGTGCTGCTGAAGCGGATTGCAGCTGCGCCTGACAGAGGATTGGCGATAGGGACTGGACAAAGCATCGAGGATTTATTTTGGGAACGGGAGCCGTTATACCGTCAGTGGGCGGATATCTCGGTGCAGACCGAAAATATGGGGCTTGAAGAATGTGTCAGTGCAATCTGCAGGCGGCTCGCGTGCTATGAAATGGACCACGCATAAAGCGGTTGCCGTTGCAGGATCCCTGCTTTTTGAACCCGGGATCACGGCTGTTGCCGCTGCTGTTTTTGGCAGTATTCTGCCGGACATGATTGATACTTTGCGTGCAGGAAGCGACAGGCAGCGCTGGGCTCGTTTGCACAGACAGAGTTCTCATTGGTTTGGCTGGTATGCAATTCTTGTGATCCTGGCATTGCCTTTGCAGCGGATTCTGCTCAACATTGGCTGGGATATGGCGGCATTTCTGCCGTTGAATTGGATTCCCTACATCGCGTCAAATACAGGTACTGCAGTGCTCTGGATTGGACTTGGGGCTCTTTCGCACATTGCCCTGGATGCTTTGAATCCCAAAGGCGTTCCTCTGCTGCCTTTTGGCAGGCGATATCCTCGTGCAGGATGCAATCTCGTACGTACGGGAACATGGCGTGAAACAGTTTTTCTAGCTTGCGCTCTTCTTTTGATTGGCGTTCAGTTCTCCCATATTCGAGCAGCCCTTTGCATGATGTTGAATTTGCCGCAGTGAGGTCGCAATGTATCGGTTTGCATACATTCACGGCTTCAATAGCGGGCCTGACGGTCGTTCCGGCCGTCTTCTTTCTGTCGTGACAGGTCAGGCTGTTGTTTGTCTGTCATATGATTATTCCCAGCCTTTTGAAGGCTGCCTCAGTGCACTGAAAAAACAGCTGAATTTTTATTTTGGCGCATCGGATCGCATTTGTCTTATGGGATCGTCTCTTGGCGGGTTTTATGCGCTTCAGCTGCGGCATGCAGCCATTTCCCATGTCATCGCCTGGAATCCAGGCGTGAATCCTGCCGTACAGCTTGAGCAGTTTCTGGGTTCTAACACACGTTTTACTGATGGCAAGCGTTGGATTTTTACAGAGTCGATCTGTCATTCCTATGCTTTGGCTCCAGATGCAAGGCGATGGAATGAAAGCGAGGTGGGTGCAGAAACGCCTCGACGGGATATTTATGTCGGCGATCGAGATGAAATTCTCGACAGCGGTTTAACCTTAGCCTACTGGCGGGGATTCGCGGATCTTCACGTCATTCAATCCGGCCATCAAATAGAAGATTACGCGCCTATGCGAGAAGTGATTCTGTCCGGATTGAAGCAGGACGACGATGCTGCATCATAGAAAGAGAGACGCTCCATGAGCGTCTCTCTTCTGATCTGTTTTTCAGATATTTTTACAGATTTTCTGCAATTTTATCGCCCATCTGCACTGTGTTCAGCAAAGTCATGCCTTCAGACATGATATCGCCAGTCCTGAAGCCTTCCTGAAGCGTCTTGTGGACGGCCTGTTCCACAGCATCGGCTTCGGCATCCATATTAAGTCCGAGACGGAGCATCATGGCTGCTGACAGAATTGTTGCGATGGGATTGGCCTTGCTTTGGCCTGCTATGTCGGGAGCTGATCCATGAATGGGTTCGAACAGACCGGGGGTCCCGGGCAATCCAAGTGATGCGGAAGGCAACATGCCTATGGAACCTGTAATAACAGCAGCTTCGTCGGACAGAATATCGCCAAACAGATTGCCTGTAAGAATCACGTCGAACTGGGAGGGATCGCGGACGAGCTGCATGGATGCGTTATCGACATAGAGATGCGACAGCTCCACATCAGGATACTGGCGCGAAATTTCTGTGACGACTTCTCTCCAGACGCGTGATACGGCAAGAACATTGGCCTTATCTACCGAGCAAACTTTTTTGCGTCGTTTCTGTGCCGTTTGAAAAGCTGTATGTGCAATACGGGCAATTTCCTCTTCATTGTAAATCATCGTATTGAAACCGGTGCGCAATCCATTGCGAACTTCTGTTCCAGAAGGTTTGCCGAAGTAGATGCCGCCAGTCAGCTCTCTGACGACTATAAGATCCAGACCTTTGGCTGAAGTGTCTTCACGCAGCAGACAGGATCCGGACAGCTCAGGGAACAGTGTCGCCGGGCGCAGGTTGGCAAACAGGCCAAGTGTGGCGCGGATGCCAAGAAGACCTCTTTCAGGACGAATGGCAGGGTCAATGGTATCCCATTTCGGTCCGCCTACGGCTCCCATAAAGACGGCATCGGAGGCTTTGCATGCGGCAATCGTTGCCTCAGGAAGTGGTACTCCTGTAGCATCGATAGCTGAACCGCCGATCAGAGCCTCAGTCATCATAAAGGTATGATGAAATTTCTTTTCAATTCCATGGAGAACTTTGACGGCTTCAGAAACAATTTCCGGGCCGATACCGTCACCTGGGAGCAGACAGATGTTTTTTTTCATACAAATGCATCCTTAAGAGAGTATCAGATCAAAGTTGTCAGAGTGTCTGGCAACTCGGGCAGTAAACCGTCGTTCGTCCGGCGATTTTGTCCGAAACAAGAGGCTGACCGCAGGAGCAGCAAGGCTCCTTTGCTCGGCCGTATACACGAAAGTGGTTTTGAAAAGACCCTGCATCCCCATTAGCCATACGGTAGTCGCGTATGGAGCTGCCGCAAGCTTCGATGGATTCCAGAAGCACTTCACGCAATGCCTGATGCAGCTTGCGAAGGCGCGCTGTGGAAATGTCAGATGCATCAGGACGGATGCCGGCACGAAACAGGCTTTCATCCGCATAAATATTGCCGCAGCCAGCAATCACTTTTTGATCCAGCAGCATTGCTTTTATGGTTCGCCTTGAACCCTGAAAGCGTGAAACGAATAATTCTGAATCTATGTCGAGAGGTTCCGGGCCAAGTTCCTGCCAAAATTTCCAATGCTTCAGCATCGTTTCCGAAATTAAAGCTGCAAAACCGAATTTTCTGGTATCATCAAAGAAGAGTACGTTGCCGTCATCCAATTCAAAGCGAAGTCTGGTATGGGCATGCGGTTTCGTCCCATGAGGAAAGATTATCAGGCGTCCTGTCATGCGCAAATGAAACACAAGCCCTTTTTTTTGCTCTTCAGACGGCAGTCCTGTATTTTCGAAGGGAATAATTAGCAGTTTTCCCCGCCGGAATGGCACAAGACAACGTTGTCCCTTGGCTTCTTCCAGAGAGGATCCCTGCACGGAACGTTCACAGTCTGTATGTACAGCGGTAATCACGCGTCCTGTAATACCAGGTGCCAATGTTCTGGCAATGGTTTCCACTTCCGGAAGCTCAGGCACGGAAGTCCTCCCCGGCTGTAAAACATTTGCTGATAAAAACCGAATCTTTTTCAGCATCAGCTGAAGCCTGCAGTTCTGCACATCCGCCGGAGCAGATAAATTTGCCATTCTGCAGAGAAAAATAGCCTGCGCTGATGACTCGATTATAGGGCAGCTGCTCCCTCATATCGGCATGATTAACCCGGTTCGGAAACGTGAAAAGAACCGGGTGTCCTGAAAAATCTTCCATAATGAGGTATTTCATCATACGGACTCCTTTTACAGATGGTTTGTTATATCTCTTATTGCGTAATAAAACAACAGAGCCCGGAGGCAGTACCGGAAAGCAAACTGGACAATGACCCTCCCCGGTTGCTATATTTTGCTGGCTAAATTTTATTGAACTGTGGATCAAAGTATCAATGAATGAACTTGATTTTAAGCTTTCTTCATATCAGTACGATCTTCCTCCCGATCTCATCGCACAGCATCCCGCTGAACGGGGAACAGATCGCCTTCTCGTTGTAGACAGAGAGACTGGCAAGTCAGAGGATGCGCATTTTGCGGATCTTGCAAGTTGGCTTCCAAAAGACGCTCTTCTGGTGGCTAATAATTCACGGGTAATTCCTGCGCGTCTGTTTGGCAAGCGTCACGGAGGCGGAGCTGCGGAATTTTTGCTTTTGACACCATTACCTTTTCTGAATGTCACGGCAGGAGAGGCTGAGGTTGAAGGTCTCCTGAAGCCTTCGAAGCGCCTTCATTCCGGAGATGTGCTCACAATGGACGGCGATCTCCTCCTGACTGTTCTGGAAAAAAAAGATTTCGGCAGACATCGTGTTCGCCTGACCTGGCAGGGCAATTTGCAGACGATTCTGGAGCGATTCGGTCATCTTCCGCTTCCTCCGTATATTCATAGAGAAGATACAGAGGGGGACAGAAGCTCATATCAGACCTGCTATGCCAGAGATGACAAAACAGGATCTGTCGCGGCGCCTACTGCAGGGCTTCATTTTACTCCCGAAATCAGGCAGAAACTGCTCAATGCCGGTCTGCACTGGGATGAAGTCACACTGCATGTAGGATACGGTACGTTCAGCCCTGTTCGGTGTGAAGATATTCGCAATCATGTGATGCATGAAGAGTTTGTCGAAATTTCTGAGGAAACGGCAAACAATATACGTCAAGCCAAGAAAGACGGGCGTCCTGTAATTGCAGTTGGTACGACGTCCGTGCGTACTCTAGAGGCTGTTGCGGCTTCCAGAGGCGAGATTGTATCGTATTTTGGCAACGTAAACTGCTTTATTTATCCCGGGTATGAATTTCGGATTATCGATGGACTGATTACGAATTTTCATCTCCCTGAATCAACCTTGCTGATGCTGGTTTCTGCCTTGACGGGAAGAGAGAAGATGCTGGATATCTACCGCAGTGCTGTAAAGCGGAAATACCGTTTTTTCTCTTATGGTGATGCGATGCTGATTTGTTAATTTTGCGGAGAGATGAAGCAATGGCATTATATCATGATATTTTAAGTCGAATGGATGATCAGGAAGAAACCTGGCTTGTAACAGGAGCTGCCGGTTTTATAGGATCCAATCTTGTAGAAGCCCTTTTACGGCATAATCAGCGCGTTGCAGGACTTGATAATTTTTTAACGGGATACCGCCGCAATCTTGAACTCGCCGTTTCAGGCCTGAGCTGTGAGCAGCGTGCAAGATTCCATTTTATTGAAGGAGATATTCGGGATCCTGATATATGTCGTAAAGTGTGTTGTGGCGTTGATCATGTGCTTCATGAGGCGGCGCTTGGTTCCGTCCCCCGATCCATTGATAATCCCATGAACACGAACAGCTGCAACATTGACGGCTTTCTGAACATGCTATGCGCAGCCAGAGATGCGCAGGTTCAAAGCTTTGTCTATGCTGCTTCCAGTTCGACATATGGCGATTCTGTATGTCTGCCAAAGCAGGAGGACATCATTGGGCATCCTCTTTCGCCGTATGCCGTAACCAAATACGTCAATGAATTGTACGCTGATGTATTTGCACGTTGCTATGGCTTTAAAAGCATTGGCCTGCGCTACTTCAATGTCTTTGGCAAAAGGCAGGATCCGCATGGAGCGTACGCTGCCGTTATTCCTCTGTGGTTTTCAGACTTTATTGCCGGACGGACTGTATATATCAATGGCGACGGAGAAACTTCCAGGGATTTTTGTTTTATTGAAAATGTCATTCAGGCGAATATTCTGGCTTCTTTTGCGGAAGAAGCGCATCGCAATATGATCTATAATGTCGCTTTTGGCCAGAGCACGACGCTGAATGAACTTTTTCATCTAATTCGCAGTGAAGTAGAGCGTCATGGTATTCATGTCGCACAGCTCGATCCGGTATATCGTGATTTTCGCTCCGGCGATGTGCGTCATTCTCTGGCGGATATTTCCAGAGCGTCTGAAAAACTCGGATATCATCCAGAATTTTCTGTGCGCAGCGGCTTAAAGCATGCTGGAGACTGGTATGCTTCGGCCTTATCATAGTCTTTAACATTCCTAAGAAGGGTAAAACGGTGCATAGCTCCCGATTTCGCGGTCCTCTGTGGTTTCCTCTGCTGACGGGATTGTCAGGCTTGTGTTTTTCTTTATGGAATCTTGCATTACCTGAATCAGTGCCGTGTTTTTCATCCGGATGTCAGATGTTTCAGAGCATGATGTTTTCCGGATATTCCCCATGGTGGCTTGGAATTGGAGTTTTCTGTGCTGCGGTCTTGTTCGCTCTTTTTGGCCTTGTCCGTGCTGGAAGAATAGTATGCGCCGTATCCCTTGTCACAGACTGTGTCCTTCTTTTGGTGATGACCTCAACACTGCCATGTCTCTCTTGCCTTGTCGTTGCGTTGTTGCTGGCCTTGTCATATGCGGGCTTTCATGCCGCTAAAACAGGATATGGTGAGAGAAAAGCAAAGTTTTCGTGGCTGCTTGTTGCATGGGGATTACTTTTTCTTCTCTCTCTTGGAGGATCTGTTCATGCTCTGAATGCTCCATGGGCTTTGGTTTCGGCTGAGGGAGAAGATCATGGAGCCGTATTTTTTTCTCCGACATGCAGTGCCTGTCTGAAAATGCTTGACAGCTTCCCCGATGCTGAAAGAAAATCCTTTTCGTTTTATCCTGTGGCTGAAACAGAAAGAGATTTTACGTTGATTCATGAAATGACTATTTTGATGCAGGATAATCCGGATCTGTCTTTGACAGATGCCCTGAAACAGGCCGGATATGCTTCTGAGTTGTCGTTAGGTGCTCGCAGTTCTTTCAGTGCCTTGCTGCTGCAGTTTCGTCTTTGGAAAAATAGAGCCCGAGTTATGTCGGCCAATGGAGGCATTCTGCCGTTTATGTCTTTGAATGGATTTCCCGGCATCCTGGTAGCGCCTGCCAGAGATGAAAAAAAAGCAGTGACGGATCATACGGATTATTTCCTGCCGTCGGAGCTATCTATTGAAAGCCGTTGTTCCCGCAGTGATGGACGAAGCTGTAAAAATTGACAGCAAAAAAGGCGGCAGGCCTTGCCAAGCTGCCGCCTTTTTTGCCTGCTGAATAGGCCATTTTTTATTTAAGGCGTTCGACAAATATTAAGTCGGCTTCATTATTACGGAGAGTCAGTGTAAAGCCGGAGATTCGCAGAGCAATGGGATCTCGAAGAGGTGCTCGTCCGATAACTTCCACATCAACGCCTGGAACCAGCCCCATATCACGAATGCGGCGGCCAAGTTCCCCGCAGGCTTTGATACTGACGATACGGGCTTTTTCCTCAACATTCAGCTCTCTGAGAGAGCATGCGGTTGTTTGAGGCGTTTGTTCCTGCATATCCATGTGAAATCTCCTATAAAAACATAAATTAAAATGATTTGTTCCTGATTGGGTTACTTATTATTCTTTTTGAAAAAGAATGTCAATATCATTTTTTAGTTTTTCGATTTGTTTTTTCTTCATTTTTCATGAGTTATGCCGTAAAGCTAACTTTGCAGCCTGTGATGCTGTCAAAATAATTGCGCCGTAACGTTATGGATGCCAATATGAAATACACGCCAAGAATACATCAGCTTCCTCCAGGACTGTGCAATCGTATTGCTGCCGGAGAAGTCGTTGATCGTCCCGCAGGGGTAGTGAAGGAACTAATAGAAAACAGCCTTGATGCTGGCGCGAATGACATTGAAATTTTTTTGGAAAATGGAGGTCAGGAACTCATCCGCGTAACAGATAATGGTTCTGGAATGATGGAAGAGGAGCTGGAACTGGCTTTTTCGCGACATGCAACAAGCAAAATCAGTGATTTTGACGATTTATGGAATATTCATACTTTTGGTTTTCGAGGCGAAGCATTGCCAAGCATTGCCTCTGTTGCTCAGGTGAGGATAGAAAGTTCGTCGGAATTTTTTAGGGACGATCCTGAGGCAATGGGGGCTTTTTTGGAACTTTCTGGAGGTGAGATTGTTCAACGAGGTCCCTGTGCCTATACGAAAGGTACCAAAATTGCAATTCGGGATTTATTTCGAAATGTTCCTGCCAGATTGAAGTTTCTTAAGTCCGCGTCTGCTGAACAAAAGCGCATTACGGATATCGTTGCGCGGTTGGCGATGGCGCATGAGAGCATTTCATTTCGTCTTGTAGCTGGAAATCGGGAACTTTTGCGATTTCGTGCAGAGGATGATGTGCGGGCAAGATTGAGAGAAGTGTGGCCTCCGGATGTTGCAGACGCTTTATTCCCGTTTTCTGCATCTGGAGAGGGTATCTCTGTCGCTGGTTTTACAGCACCTCCGGAAAAGCCGCATGTTAGAAGTGATCGTCTCTGGCTGTATGTCAATGGCAGGAGCGTCTCAGACAAATTGCTTCAGAGAGCGGTACGAGAAGCCTACAAGGGGCGTCTTCTTGCTCGGGAATATCCGCAGTCAATTCTGTTTATGACTCTTGATCCGGCAGATGTGGACGTGAATGTACATCCGGCCAAGAGTGAAGTGCGTTTTCGTGATGAAAACCGTGTTTTCAGTATAGTTATGCATGCTATCAGGCAAGCGTTAGATGCGCATGGATTTAACGATGCTGGAGTGAGTGCAGAACAAAATAACGCTGTTGATAATGTTTTTTATGAGCAAACGAATCTTTTGAAGCCTGAAAAAAAGGCTGCTGAAAGTACTCCGGCAGGATTTTGGGGAGCAGCTGATGGATGGTCTGCCAAACCTGAACAAAAATCTGTTGATGCGGAAGAAGTCAGCTTTGTGCCGGATTTCTGTCCTCCTCAAAGAGATCTCTTAGGAAAGAAGACGGAATTCCGTGAAATCCCTCCGGAATTTGTAAAAAATGCATGGACAGACCAAAGGAAAATTCAACCGATTTGTTCAGAAAACGTGTGCGATGCTCCTGCAGAGTATGTCGCTTCCCCTCTTAATCAGCAACAGACTTTTGGAGCCGTTATCGGTCCCTATCGCTATCTTGGGCAGCTGGGAAACAGCTACCTGATGCTGCAGGATATGCGCAATGACAGGGAAAATGCCTCTTTTATTCTTTTGGATCAACATGCCGCCCATGAAAGGGTGCTGGTCTCGCAGCTGCAAAAACGGGGTGTGTCAGGTCCTGCTCAGACTTTGGTTCTCCCTTTGGATTTTACGCTGCATCGGGCGGAGCTGGAACGGCTTGAAGAACTGTGGGATACACTGATCTCCCTTGGGTTTTCTTTAAAAATGAGAGATCTGGGTACGGCAAAAGGCGTTACAGTCACATCCATCCCCGGAATGCTTTCTCGGGAGAATGCTGCATCGTTTTTGAAGGAATCTCTTTCAGGTAGCGTCAGTGACTTGAATGCATTATGGGCAGGCATGGCCTGCAAGGCTGCCATTAAGGCCGGAGATAGCCTTTCTGAAGACGAAGCCCTGAATTTGATACGGCAGTGGCTGAATGCGGAAGATAGAGAATATTGCCCGCATGGCCGCCCTTGCGTGTTATCATGGTCTATTGCCGATCTTGATCGGCTTTTCAAGCGTTGAACAGGAGAAGGAAGTGTCGCTGCGTTTCAGTTGTGTTCTGCTGATTATCCTGCTTGCCGGCTGTTCTGTATTTACCCCTGATCCTGAAGTGCCAAAACAGGCGAATCCTACCGGAGTATCTGGAAAAAGAAATCCTCAGGCTGAAATTGCCTTTGCCAAGGCCAATGTGCTGTGGAAGGGCAGTGAAATATGCAGCAATCCTCAGGAAGCTGTATCGTATCTGGATGAAGCTCTGATGCTTGAGCCTGAGTATGCTGAAGCTTTGGAGCGTCGAGGGCTGGCATTGGCGTCTCTGGGATATTGGGACGAAGCTTTTGACGATCTTACCAGAGCAATCCGCTTAAAGCCCGATGCTTCACGATATGCTTCGAGAGGATTAATGCTTTTAAGGCAGGGTAATTTCAAAGGAGCAGAGCAGGACTTGGAGAAAGCCGTTTCGTTGTCTCGCAGTGAACATCGGCCGTATACGCTCAGAGGTGCGCTTTATTGGGAGACAGGCAATACTCAGGCAGCCTGTGTGGATTTTGAAACTGCCTGTGCCAGGGGCAATTGCGAACCTATTGCTCTGGCAAGGAAGAAAAACGTATGCAAGTGATAAAACAGGCGGGACGGATGTCATCCGTCCCACCTGTTTTAGATCATGTATTTGGCTTCCATTTCCTGAGCGGCACTTTCCACGCCGTCACGGAATTTTTTCCGTGCTGTCTGCAGCTTTTCAGCCAGATTTGGATCCTTCAAAGCCAGAATCTGAGCGGCAAGCCAGGCCGCATTGCGCGCTCCGGCCTTATCCAGGGCTACTGTAGCCACGGGAAACCCTGGAGGCATTTGCACAGTGGCGAACAGAGCGTCCATGCCGCACAGCGGAGAACCTGCTACGGGGATCCCTATGACGGGTTTGATTGTCCTCGCGGCAACAGCTCCGGCGAGATGAGCGGCCATGCCTGCGGCACAGATAAAGACTTCACATCCTTCAGCCTCAAGTCTTTCCGTCAGTTGCGCTGTACGTTCCGGCGTACGGTGTGCAGAAGCGACGGTAAAGACAAAAGGAATTTCCAGCTGTTTGAGGATTTCCGCACAGGGGGCAATCATGGCCTCATCTGATTTGGATCCCATAAACACAGCAACTTTTGCTGCCTGCATTATGACCTCCTGAGTCCTTTTTGTCCGATATCTGTGCGATATCGGGTTTGTTTGATATCAATCAGGGGAAGTGTATTGTAGGCGCGTTTTTGTGCTTCTTCAAGATCTTTGCCCAGCGCCGTAACGCAGAGAATTCTTCCGCCGTTGGTTTTTGTCAGATTCCCGTCTCTGACTGTCCCCGCCTGAAATACGGTAATGTTGTCTGTTGTATCCGCTTCTTCAAGTCCGTGAATCTCCATTCCTTTGGGATATTTTCCCGGATAGCCGTCTGCGACGATGACGACGCCCAAAGCGGATTCCTGTCGAATAGATAACGGAATCGCGTCCAAATTGTGTTCAATGCAGGCCATCATGATTTCAGCCGGATCCGTTTCGAGTCGCATCAGCAGGGGTTGGCATTCCGGATCGCCAAAACGGACATTGTATTCCAGCACCATGGGACCATCTTCAGTCATCATCAAACCGGCATACAGAATGCCGGTATAGGGATGCCCGTCTTTAGCCATGCAATGCAAAATAGGACGAATAACGAGATCTGAGATGCGTTCAAGATCAGTGTCAGGGAGAACCGGTGCGGGACTATAGGCGCCCATACCTCCGGTGTTAGGACCGGTATCGCCGTCAAAGGCCGCTTTATGATCTTGGGCAGAAGGAAGAGGAACGGCCTGCTCTCCGGAGCAGAATGCCAGGAGAGAAACTTCCTCTCCGCAGAGAAAACGTTCAATAACGACTTGTGAACCGGCATTTCCAAAGGCTTTTTCCTTAAGTATCATACGGACGGCGTCCAGAGCTTCCTTTTCACTCTGCGCAATAATGACGCCTTTTCCTGCAGCCAGTCCGTCGGCTTTGATCACCAGAGGTGCACCTTGTTTTCTGATAAAGGTTTCTGCTTGGTCAAGAGAGCTGAAAACTTCGAAAGGTGCGGTAGGAACGCCGGAGCGTTTCATGACATCTTTTGCGAAAGACTTGCTTCCCTCAAGTTGAGCGCAGTAGCGGTCTGGGCCGAAACAGCGGATTCCAGCTTCTTTCATGGCATCTGTAATGCCCAGTGTCAGGGGCAGTTCTGGACCTGGAACGACTAGATCGATAGATTTGTCCCGGGCGAACTGTACGAGAGCTGGAATGTCGTCATCGGCGATTGCGATGTTCACGCCTTCCTTTGCCGTACCTCCGTTCCCAGGAGCGCAAAATACGGTGTGTCCAGCCCGATGGAATCGCCAGGCCAGAGCATGTTCCCTGCCTCCTGAGCCGATGATGAGCAAACGCATACCTTTTCCTCCCCCCAAAATTTTGTTATGTATCCAGATGTATTCTGTTCTGAACAGTATCTGTTTCATTCTTAAAACACAACATCGGAAACGCCGATTTTGGGAGAACTTTCATGACTGTTTCCAACTCTCGTTTTCTGCCTCATCTTCCTCAGGAAATCCTTGCAGCAAAGCAGCTTGAGGGAATTCGATGGTCAGTGAAACAGGCGATGAACAGCCCGCAGTACCGATTAAAATTTGAAAAGTGCGGACTTTCTTCATCTGAAGATATTCAGACTTTTGAGGATGTTCGGAAACTTCCGTTTACTGATGTTTCCGATTTGAGAGAGGGTTATCCTTTTCCTCTGCTGTGTGTTCCTGCTCATGATGTGGTTCGCATACACGCTTCTTCTGGAACAACTGGAAAGCGCAAGGTTTTGGCTTACACGCAGAAAGATGTGGACATGTTTGCTTATCAGATGGCCAGATGCTATGAAATGGCTGGCATTACATCGGAAGATCGTGTTCAGATCGCTGTCGGATATGGATTATGGACGGCAGGTGTTGGCTTTCAATTCGGATGTGAGAAGCTTGGTGCGATGGCTGTTCCTGTAGGCCCTGGCAATATGGATATTCAGATGCAGCTGCTGGAAGATATGCAAACGACCTGCCTGTGCGCTACGGCTTCCATGGCATTGCTCCTTTCTGAGGAAGTGGAGCGGCATAAATTGCGGGACAAGCTTGCCCTCAGAAAGATTATTTTTGGATCCGAACCGCATAGTCTGAAAATGCGCAGGACATTTACCGAAAATCTTGGTCTTGAAGCAAGTTATGACATCGCCGGAATGACAGAAATGTACGGACCGGGTACCGGTATCAACTGCGAAGCTCAGGAAGGCATTCATTACTGGGCGGATCTTTTTTATATCGAAATTGTTGATCCTGTAACGTTGGAACCTGTCCCGGACGGTGAAGTAGGCGAGATGGTCGTCACCAGTCTGTGCAAAGAAGCCGTTCCGCTTATTCGGTATCGCACCCACGATATTTCACGCATCATCCCTGAACCCTGTTCATGTGGCCGGGACATTCCTCGCCACGGCCATATTCGCGGTCGTTCCGACGACATGATTATTTTTCGAGGCGTCAATATCTATCCAGGCCAAATATCGGATGTGCTCCATGTTGTTCCCGAAGTTGGTGGCGAATATCATATCGATTTGACACGGAAAAACGGCCTGGACTATATGGATTTGCTGGTCGAACGAGATCCTGCTTGCTCTTCTGATATTGATGCGATGGTCTCTTTGAACATCGCAGAACAGCTGCATAAGAAAATCCTGGCGCGCATTAATGTGCGAATCGTCAATCCTGGAGAGTTGCCAAGAACATTCTCAAAATCCAAAAGAGTGACGGATCATCGTTTTGAGGAGTAAAACAGCGGATTTAGCTTATGAGTAAGCATAAAAAAAGGCCGTTTGCCAATACATTGGAGCTCCCTTTTGGAGGTGCTGATTCCCATGCTCATTTGGATTCTGAGGAATTTAGAAATTGCCTGGCTGACGTAATGGATCGGGCTCGCGCTGCTGGGCTTGCTTCCGTTGGCCAGGTGTATCTCTCTCCAGAGGCATGGGAAAAAGGAAAAACGCTTTTTGCGCCATATCCAGAGCTGTTTTTCCTTTTGGGCATTCATCCATGCGATGCTTTAAAGTGGACTGATGAAACCGAGAAGAGATTGCGAGAGGCATTTCTATCAGATGAAACACTTCGCGCAGTTGGAGAAATTGGTCTGGATTTCTATTGGCGTGATTGTCCTCACGATATTCAAAAAGATGTTTTTCGCAAACAGTTACGACTTTCGATTGATTTGGATAAACCGGTTGTCATTCATTCCAGAGATGCAGCAGAGGAAACAATTCGGATACTTGAGGAAGAGGGGTTTGTAGGAAGGGCACTGCTATGGCATTGCCTGAGTTCTGATGCCATGGAATATTTGACGAAGATTATAGCGAATGGCTGGCACGTATCAATTCCCGGTCCATATACGTATCGAAGTTCGCAGATCTATGATGAAGCTGTTGCCACCATACCTCATGATAGAATTATGGTAGAAACCGATTGCCCATATCTGGCACCTGAACCATGGAGAGGTAAAATTAACGAACCTTCTTTTTCAGCTTTTACAGCTGTACATATCGCTCATGTTTTGCATATGGATCCAAAAGACTTCTGGCTTTTGTGCGGACGGAATACTAGAAAGTTTTTTGGGCTTCCTGAATGCTGCTAATGCAGCAACAGAGCAGGGATCTTAAGTCTTCGCTCTGTTGCTGTTATGTTTTTTTTGTTTTTGTTTCATGTGAAACAAACAATCAGGCATGTAGTTTTTTTAGGAGCCAGGCCATATTTTTTGCCAGATTGTCCATGGTTTCCATAGCTTCAGAATCCTGTTCCACTTCACCGATATTTTTCCCATATCCCATATTCCAGTAGGAAGACATGGGGACAATCATTTGCTTAATGCCAAAGAAGGCCATGAGAGTATTGTATGTTTGAATGGCTCCTCCGCGTCGGGCGACAGCAATTGGTGCCCCAACTTTGCGATATAAGCGAGAGCCCAATGCATACCCTGCGCGATCAATCAGGGCTTTCATTTCTGTAGTGACAGTCGCAAAATATGTCGGAGACGCAAGAATGATGCCATCAGCCTGATCCATGATTCTGATCCAGTCATTGATCGGATCATCTGTGAATGCGCATTGTCCAGAGTTTTCTTGACGGCATTTTCCACATGCTATGCAGCCATGGACTTTATGCCCTCCGATATTGATGCTTTTCGTTTCAATTCCCTCTGATTCAAGGCCTTGAAACACTCTTTGAATCATGCGGGAGGTATTTCCCGTTGCGCGTGGGCTTCCGTTAAAAGCAACAACCAGCATAAATTCTCCCTTGCTTTATGTTGAAAGATATAGCTTCGTTATTGTGTTAAATTATATGTGAAAATTTTTTCGCGGACAAGTCTGTTAGGATTGGAAAAGATTGAGATTGTCTTGATTTTTTGAACATCCTGTTTCAAACTGCTTCGCTATCTTTCGCTGAAAAAGCGGAGTTTCTGATTCGGGAGAAGACAATGCAGGGAACAGTACATCCCGGAGATATTGTCGAAGCGCATTGCAGTCGCTGCGGCATTATTACGGGACATGTTGTGATGGTTATGGATGGCGATTCCATTGTTCGGGTGGAATGTCGATCTTGTGGAAGTGTGCATAAATACGCAGTACCGCGTGCAAAGCGTCAAACGCGTGAAATAGGCCCTGTGACGGTCAAATCCGGAGAAAATCGTCGGAATGTAGCCAAAACGGCAATGTCGGAAATGCTTAAACCTGAAACGTCAGTGCAGAAAAAAATACAAAAAGATGCTGCAGCTAGCGACAAGACAAGTTCTTTTGCAGATGAAGCGACTTGGAGAACTTTGCTGCTTCAACATGATACGGATGATCCAATTCCCTATACGATGTCTGGACAATATCGCCTTCATGATGTGATTCTGCACGCAAAATTTGGCAGAGGGATTGTTCAGGAAATCCTGCCGCCGGATAAAGTCAGAATTTTATTTAGCAGCGGAACCAGATTGCTTCGTTGCGGTGCTAAATAAGCAACAAGGCCTCCTTCATCAAACTGAGGAGGCCTTGTATTTATGCTGCGTGTTTATTCTGCTGTCTCATTGGAAGCAATGTGGATCAGATTGCCGTCTGTTCCTCTGACGAAGAAGCAAAGATCTTTGTCAGAAGCATCGATAATGACATGCTGATCATCCCGGATATTGCCAAGAATGATTTCCTTGGCCAGTGCGGTTTCCACACGATTTTGCAGATATCTTTTCAAAGGTCTTGCCCCATAATGGGGATCATAGGCCGATTTTGCGATAAACTCGTGTGCTGCTTCAGTCATTTCCAGAATGATTTTTCGATCATCCAGGCGTTTTTGAATGCGGCGCAGTTGCACGTCAATAATTTGGGCAATCTGTGCAGGCATCAATGGCGTAAACAGAACCGTCTCGTCAATTCTATTGAGAAATTCGGGCTTGAACCAATGCTTCAATTCCTCCAGAACTTCCCGTTCTGCATCAGGAGTGAAGGTTCCATCAGATTGGATGCCTTCAATTAATTTTGCAGATCCGATATTTGACGTCAGAATGACAATGGTATTCCTGAAATCAACAGTTCGACCCTGGCTGTCAGTCAGCCGTCCGTCATCCAGCAGCTGAAGCAACGTGTTGAAGACGTCAGGATGGGCTTTTTCGATTTCATCGAACAGAATGACGCTGTATGGCTTTCTGCGTACAGCCTCTGTCAACTGTCCACCTTCATCATAGCCCACATACCCTGGAGGCGCTCCGATCAATCTGGCTACAGCATGCTTTTCCATATATTCGCTCATGTCAATGCGAACAATATTCTCTTCAGAATCAAAGAGTGCTTCTGCCAGAGCCTTACACAATTCGGTTTTGCCGACCCCCGTCGGTCCGAGGAAAATAAAGGATCCCTGCGGCCTGTTAGGATCGGACAAACCGGCTCGAGCCCGCAACACAGCTTCGGAAACAGCTTTGATCGCGTTATCCTGTCCAATGACCCGTTCATGCAGTTTATCCGGCAGACGAAGGAGCTTTTCCCTTTCAGATTCCATCAGTCTGGTTACGGGAATGCCTGTCCATCGTGCGACAATTTCTGCGACATTGTCGGGTCGAACTTCCTGCTTCAAAAGTTTTGGTTCTTCTCCATCTTCAGCTTCCTTCAGCTTCTTTTCAAGAGAGAAGAGCGTGTCGTATTTCAGCTTTGCTGCTAATTGCAGATCTCCGCGTCTGGTTGCATCATCTACGGATTGCCGTGTCTTTTCAATTTGTTCCTTGAGAGAGCGGACGGCATCAATCGTCTTCTTTTCGTCTTCCCAGCGATTGCGGAGATCCGTTTGCGTTATCTGAAGGTTACGCAGTTCATTTTCCAGTTTTTCCAGACGTTCTCGTGAAGCCTCATCTTCCTCTTTGCGCAGAGCCTCCCGTTCAATCTCCATTTGCATGACTTTGCGATTCACTTCATCCAGTTCCGAAGGCAGAGAATCAATCTCCGTACGAATCATGGCCGCTGCTTCATCAATCAGATCTATGGCCTTATCCGGAAGCTGGCGATCCGTGATGTATCGATCTGAAAGCACCACAGCATTCACAATGGCAGAATCGCTAATGCGTACACCATGATGGACTTCAAACTTTTCCTTCAAACCTCTCAGCACGGAAATGGCGTCTTCAACAGAAGGTTCTTCTACCAGGACAGGTTGGAAGCGTCGTTCAAGAGCCGGATCTTTTTCGATATATTTGCGATATTCATCCAGAGTAGTCGCTCCGATGCAGTGCAGTTCGCCACGCGCAAGCAGAGGTTTTAACAGATTCCCTGCGTCCATGGCTCCATCGGTTTTTCCTGCGCCGACAATGGTGTGCAGCTCATCAATAAAAAGAATAATTTGCCCTTCTGATTTTTCGACTTCTTCAAGAACCGCCTTCAGACGCTCTTCAAATTCACCCCTGTATTTTGCTCCTGCAATCAGTGAGCCCATATCCAGCGCAAAAAGCTGTTTTCCCTTCAGCCCTTCAGGAACATCTCCTGTCATGATTCTCTGTGCGAGCCCTTCAGCTATGGCCGTCTTGCCCACGCCGGCTTCGCCAATAAGCACCGGATTGTTTTTTGTTCTGCGTGACAGAATTCTGATAACTCGGCGGATTTCAGCATCGCGGCCGATAATGGGATCCAGCTTGCCGTTAGATGCCGCTTCTACCAAGTTTCTGCCGTATTTGCTTAAGGCTTCATAAGATTCTTCCGGATTTGCTGAAGTGACTCGATGAGGACCTCGAATCTGCATCATCAATTCCATGAATTTTTCAGAATTCAGACCAAAACTGCGGCAAATTTTTCCAAGGGGAGTTGTATCCGGTTCCTGCAGTAGCTCCGCAAAAATATGTTCAACGCTGACATATTCATCCTTCAGCCGTTTGGCTAAAGATTCGGACTGCGTTAGAGCCTTGGCTGTTCTTCTGGATATGGCAATATGCTCCATATCTGCTCCTGGTCCGCTTACAGAAGGCTTTTTGGCTAATGCAGACTCCAGAGCAAGAATCAGTGATTGCGTGTTTATTCCGATCCGATCGAGAATGCGCGGTACAAATCCATCTTCCTGACGAATCAGTGCAAGAGCTAAATGTTCAGCATCAACTTCCTGATGTCCATATTGGACAGCAATATTTTGAGCAAGCTGTATAGATTCTTGAGATTTTTTGGTAAATTTATTAATATCCATATTTATATCCTCTTTATAAATAAGAATTTTACTTTGTAAAAGTATCTTCTTTTATAGAAGAATTAAGAGTCTTTTTTACAAAGTCAATATATTATATAAAATGTTTTTTATATAATTAAAATCTGAAATAGAAATATACGATATTGTTGATGAATTATTTTTCATCAGCAAGTGATTGCCATAACTGTCTCTGCCGTTCTGTGAGCTTTTTGGGAATGCGGATTACGATATCGACGTATTCATCTCCGCGGCTATTCGGTTTTCCAAGCCCTTTGCCATGTAGGCGAAGTCTGCTTCCGCTGTCTGTCCCTGCTGGGATAGACATTTCAACTTCGCCGTATGGGGTGGGAACGCGGACTTTGGAACCAAGCACAGCCTGCCAGGGATCAATCGTAAGTGTATGAATTAAATGATCGCCTTCCACAGTATATTTGGAGTTGGGCAGTAGGCGAACAGTAAGATAGAGATCCCCCTTGCTGCCATCCTGGGCTGTTCTGCCTTTGCCTGCCAAACGCAGCTTGGATCCGTTTTTTACTCCAGCAGGAATATTGACCTGCAGCGTGCTGACGATTCCCTGATCCATATGAAGGCTCAGAGATTTTCGTGTCCCACTGACGGCTTCTTCAATGGAAATATCAAGAGATGCATTGATGTCTGAAGATGGTTTGCGAAAGTGCCCAGAGCCTCCTGCCTGAAACATCTGTTCAAACGGAGATGAGCCTCTAAAGTGGGATCCAGATCCAAACAGCGTTTCAAAAAAATCGCTAAATCCGGATGATCCAAAATTCTGTCCATTGAAGGAAAATCGTGTTCCTCCGTTGAAATTTCCTGATCTGAACTGCTGTCCCTGCTGCCAGTCAGAACCAAGCTGGTCATACAGACGTCTTTTTTCCTCATCCTTCAGAACTTCATAGGCTTCATTGATTTCTTTGAATTTTTCTTCAGCCTTAGGGTCGTTTTGATTCAAATCTGGATGATATTTTTTTGCCAGTCTTTTAAAGGCACGGCCTATTTCGTCTTTATTTGCCGTTCGGCTCACATTCAAAATTTTATAGTAATCTTTATATTCGGCTGCCATGATAATTTTCCTCCGGCATTTTGGGTTTTCCCGCTTGCCTTGGGTATATAAGTAAAGCCTGTATGAAGTCAGTCAAGATATGAAGTTGGCATAAAAAAAAGCCGATTCTCTTTTACAGAGAATCGGCTTTCGTAGAATACGGATTCTAATCCTGCGGCATTGTAACGTATCTGTAATAGGATTCGCACTGATACACGGCCGCCAGCGGATTATGGCCAAGGAGACGATCCTTGGCAACAAGAACGGTAACCGGTGCCTCAAGATATTTGATAGCCATTGTGTCGTGGCCGACGCAAAGCCCTACGAGGATATTGAAATCCGTCTTCGCGGCATTCATGAGCTTGGCCTGCATAACCGGATTGCACATGCTTTCCGGAAATTTTGGTTCAAGCTGATCCTCCCGTGTGAGTCCAAGACTTTCCTTTGGCAGTCCCCCCACTTTGCATGCAGCAGAAGCTACGTCAAAACCGTTGGTTTCCAATACCTTGGCAATGATAGCCGCTTCCTTGCGCAGACCGAAGCAGAAGACAAGACCGAGTTTTTTATATCCCATCTTTTTTGAGAATGCGACGATTTCTTCCAAACGGGATCGGAACGGCTTGAGAATGCCGCTGGGAAGACGGAAATAGCTGCCGCGTTCTGTTAACGAAGCTTCTTTTGCAAAGACTGCCAGTTCCGGCGTTTGATAGGCCTGGCGAGCTTCTTCAATGATTTCAGGATGATGTACAGTAGGGCAGTCTTCCGGATGTTTCCCCTTGGGATTCATGCAGAAACGTTCACTTGGCTTGAATGGACAAGCTGCGCAGCGGGGGTCGATGAATTTTTCAGCCATGGACAAACCTCTAAGAATGGAGTTTGCGTTACTATACCTCAGTGGCAGAAAAAGTAAACACGGTTTTACTTATTCGACCGTCACGCTTTTGGCGAGGTTTCGCGGTTGATCCACATCTTTGCCAAGATAATCCGCCATACAGTAGCTGAACAGCTGCATCGCGGATAAGGCAAGGAACGAAGTAAAAGGTCCGTAGAGAGAAGGAATTTTCCAGATATGCATTCCCTTTTCAGGATTTACATCCCGATCTGTCAGCAGAATGACCGATCCATTTCTCGCCTGTACTTCTTCAATATTGGATTTTGTTTTAGCAAACAAATCGTCATCAAAGGCAAGAGCAAATGTTGGAAAGGCGGAGTCTATCAGGGCGATTGGACCGTGTTTCATTTCTCCGGAAGCGTATCCTTCGGCGTGAATATAGGAAAGCTCCTTGAGCTTTAATGCTCCTTCAAGGGCCAGAGGATAGGCATGGCCACGACCGAGATAGAAGAAGTCCTTCGCTTTAGAAAACTGTACGGCCAATTTTTCAGCAGTTTTCTCCATGTCTGGAAGTGCTTCCTGAAGGATTCCGGGAAGATTTTTTAAAAGCTTGGCGGCTTGATTCAGTGCCTGCAAATCGATGATGCCTTTTCTTTGCGCATAGTAAAGAGCCAGAAGTGCCATAACAAGCATTTGGCTGGTCATGGCTTTTGTTGATGCAACGCTGATTTCCGGTCCTGCCTGTGTGTAAATAACGGCATCAGCCTCACGGGTGATAGAGGATCCGATGACATTGCACAGCCCTAGAACGGTTTTTTTCTGAGCGTGGACCAGCCGAAGTGCCGCGAGCGTATCAGCAGTTTCTCCAGATTGGCTGATGACGAGAGTCATTTCATTGTTGCCAATAACGGGATTCCGATAGCGAAATTCGGAAGCAATATCGCAGACTGTTGGAATATGCGCGATTTGTTCCAGAAGATATTGTCCCCAGAGACCGGCATGGAATGATGTGCCGCAGGCGACTATTCTTAGACGTTCCGGAATGGGAAGATTCTGTAATTCCGGGAGTGAAACCGTTCCTGTTTTGAGATTAATGCGCCCTGAGAGACATTCTTCAATGACATGCGGCTGTTCAAAAATTTCTTTCAGCATGAAATGTTTGTAGCCGTTTTTCTGAGCAACCTGCATATCCCAGTTGATTGTCTGGATTTTCTTGTCAATGACAGATAAGTCGGATAGCGAGAGAACCTGCCAGCTGCAGTCGTTTATACGGACAATTTCTCCATCCTGAAGAAAAACGACATCTCGCGTATAAGGAAGAAAGGCAGGGATGTCTGAGGCCACAAAATGTTCGCCCGTACCGACTCCGAGAATTAGGGGAGCAGCCAGCCTGGCGGCAAAAACGGTTCCGGGATCTTCCGGAGATACCATGGCCACAGCATATGCACCTCTCGCACGCCGGAGTGCCCATGCAAAGGCGTGAAGCATATCCGGCTGCTGTTTTCTGCCTTCTGCGATAAGATGAGCCAGAACTTCAGTATCCGTTTCTGATTGAAAATCATATCCTTTTTCGAGGAGTTCTGCCTTTAGCTCCTGATAGTTTTCAATAATGCCGTTGTGAATGAGTGCCAGTTTGCCGTCTCCGCCAAGATGTGGATGCGCATTGCGTTCCGTGGGGATTCCATGCGTCGCCCATCGCGTGTGTCCGATGCCGTTGACAGCAAGGAGGCAGGGATGCTTTTCCAATTTGGCTTTTAGAGAGGAAAGTCGTCCCTCAGCTTTAATAATATGGAGATGCCCGTCTTGGATGAAACCGACTCCGGCGGAATCATATCCCCTATATTCCAGTCGGCTCAGCCCTTCAATCAATACCGGAACGGCTGGTCTGTGTCCTGCATAACCTATAATGCCGCACATAAATTCTCTCCCATAATGTTGCTACCCTTTGAGACGGGCAGAAATGATTGAAATAGCCAAAGTGAGCAGATCCTGCGGAGAAAGAGACGCATCGAACATGATAATTCGTTCAGGTTCCATTTGTGCAATCTTCCGAAAACCCTCTCTGATACGTCTGTGAAATTCAATGGATTCCGCTTCAAAACGGCCTTCAGCCTCTGCTATCCCGGCGCGCATATTTCTGGATCTGGCTCGTTCAAGGGCTTGGCCTGGATCCATGTCAAGAAGCAATGTCAAGTCAGGCCGAATTGCCAATGAGGCGATGTTATTACACTGCCTGAGCCATTGCTCATTAAAAAATTGGCGTCCCAGGCCCTGATAAGCCAGCGTGGAATCTGTAAATCGATCACAGAGAACGTCATCTCCCCGATCTAGAGCGGGACGGATGATGTCTGCAACATGCTGAGCTCTGTCAGCCAGAAAGAGGAAAAGTTCCGCTTCACGCGATAGCTGTTCCTGCGGGTTCAGCAAAATTGATCTGAGCTTTTTCCCTAGATATCCGGATCCTGGTTCCCGGGTCAGTATTGTTTTGCGTCCCTGCTGCTGAAACCACAGATCCAGACTGGTAAGCAGAGTCGTTTTTCCGGATCCTTCTATGCCTTCGACAGTAATGAACACTGCGTTACGCCCTTTTTAAGGATTTTTTTATCATTTTTGAGATCGATCTGTTCCAGAGTTTTGCCAAACCGCAGTATGGAGGATCCGAGAATATTAGGATGAGGTCTGTCAATTCTCAGAGGATGATCGTCCATTTCCGGTTCTGAAAAATCCGTAAAAACAGATCGGCATCCAGCCATTTTCGCATCCAGATCGTCCGCATAGTGCAGAGCAAGAGCTTCTTCTGTGCGCGGCGTTTTGGGAGATCCGAATTCCAGTTTTCCATGATGGGAGGCTATCATATGGCGCAGATGCATCTTCTGCATTTCATTGAGATCGGATTGCCGCAAAAAAGGTTCCAACATTTCCAAACCGATAGTGATATGTCCGATAAGTTCTCCCTCTGCTGAAATATCAGATCCTGCCCCGTCAGGATATTCCCTTATTTTTCCGATATCGTGACATACGGCTCCAGCAAGGAGAATCTGCCGATCCAGTCGAGGATACAAATCGCAAAATCTCATGCACAGCTGTGCCACTGCAAGCGTATGTTCGATGAGCCCTCCAATATAGGCATGGTGCATGGCCTTAGCTGCGGGAGAACGAAGAAGACCTGCGCGGATATTCTGATCGTGCAGAATGGAGAAAACAAGATTTTTCCATCCTGAAAAAGTCAGTGTCCTTGTGCAGATCTGTTCCAGTTCCTTCAGCATATCTAAAGGTGGACGTTCGCTGGATAAAAGAAAAAGCGTTGGATCCACTTTTGTATCCGGTACCGTCTGAAAATCTGATACAGTTAGTTCCCGGCTGTTTTGATACACGGAAACGGATGCCTGTACCTGGATATACTGATTTGCTTTCAGCGTATCGGCATACCGGGAGGCCTGAGATCCAGACCATATTTTCGCCGTAATTTTGCCGGTAATATCGGAGAGTGTAAGGAACCAGTAAGGGTCTCCGTTTTTTTGCGTTCCGCTGATGACTGCGCTGATTCGATAGATTTCCGAGATTTCAGTGAATTGTTTCTTTTTTAACAGATCGACAATAGGAATATGTGTTGCATCAGGCACGGAAAAGCTCTCTTTGAAGACTGAAGAAAAAACGGACGATCTCCATTACGCTACGCAGGAGATCGTCCGGAAACATCAGGCATTCCAGAGGGAAGATCTGTGTCTGGATCCGTCAGCTTCAATCAGCAAGCAGGCGCATCCGGGCACAGCGTCAGCAAGAGCGACAGCCTGAGTAACGGGCAGTACGCAGCAGGCTGTAGCCAAAGCATCAGCCATCATGGTCGTCGGAGCCGTTACGGTCGCGCTGACCGTATTCTGTTTTCCTCTGAGAGAAATCAAATGGCTTTTTGTATGGGATTCATTGTAAAATTGCTCATAGGTTCCTGACGTCGCAATGGCACCGTTATGGATTCCGATTGTTCCAACAAGTTGATTGCGCTGTGCAGGCGACTGAAGTCCGATATTCCATGCCAGACCATCTTCTCTGCTCCCGCAGGCCATGATATCTCCACCAGCATTGACGATGGCATGACGGATGCCATTCCTCCGGAGAGACGATGCCGCACGATCGGCAATATAGCCTTTGGCAATCCCGTCAAGCGTCAATTGCATACCTTCACGTTCGAGAACGACGGTACGGCCGTTGATGTGGATGCAGGATGCGTCCACCAGAGCAAGACGGTCGAGCAATTCCTGTTCTGCCGAGGGAGGGATCTCCCCTCTTGCAGCACATTTCTTGAGAAAATCAGCAGCTGGCGCAACAGAGATATCAAAGCCGCCAGTGGATAGACGGTGCATATTTGCAGCCGCTTTCAAAACGGTCAGGAGCTCATCGGGGGTTTCTGTTAGCTTCCCTCTGTCATTTAGAACGCTGAGTGCAGAGCGGCTTTGATACCGGCTCAGCATTTTTTCCAGGTGCGAAATCTCTTCAAACGTTTTTCCCAGTGCTTCTTCCGCCTGCATCTCCGAAACGCTGGCAACTGTTAGCGTGACAAATGTGCCAAGCATCAATCGTGTTTCGGTCCTGCGTTCAGAAGCCTGAGCAATTCTGGGAAGACCAAAGCACAAACCGGTGCCGATCAGGCCGGCCATGGATAGGAATGATCTTCTTGAAAACGAAAATTTCATGCTGTTTTTCCATTTATGCTGAAGGGGCGCAAAGAACCGCGAGAACAGGCTTTCAGACAGGCTTCTCCGCAGGAACTTCCATAAGCCAGACACTTTTCCTGATCGATTTGGATGCGTCCAGTGCTGTTGTCAATGGCCTTGGCCGGACAGGACTTAACGCATTTGCCACAGTTTATGCAGCCGGAATCACACAGCTGCATCGCGACTTTCAGCTTGTTTTTCGTAGAGCAGCCAATGACAACCCGGGCTCGTCTGGGAATAATTTCCAAAACAGCCCGTGGACAATTTTTTGTGCAGATACCGCAGCCTGTGCATTTATCGCTATTGACGGTAACGATGTCCCCTTCGAGTTGCAGTGCTCCGAACGGACAGGCTCGCACACAGTCTCCGAAACCAAGACAGGCGTATTCGCATTTTTCTGAGCCATTTGCCAGTTCAGCGGCCGCCGCACAGGAGGGAATGCCCTGATATGTATAGCGTTTGAGTACGTTGCCGGCATGTTTTTCACATCGTCTGAAACTGACAACAGGATCAGCGGAGCCGGCGGCTTTTCCGGTAATGCGCCCCACAGCTTCGGCAGTCGCAGCACCTCCGGCGACGCAGAGATTAGCCGGAACTGCAGGATCGTGAGCAACTGCGGCCGCATAGCTTTCGCAGCCTGCAAATCCGCAACCACCGCAGTTGGCTCCGGGAAGTACTTCAGTCACTTCTTCAACTTTTGGATCTTCTTCTACGAAGAAAATTTTTGACGCAAAGGCTAACGCGGCCGAAGCGAGCAAGCCTAAAATCAGCAGGGTAAGAAAGGAAGACAGAACCATTGTGTTATCCTTACAGCAAGGTCAGAAACATTATGCCGTCATGCCTTTGAATGCCATAAAGGCAAGAGACATGAGTCCTGCCATAATCAGAGCGATTGGCGTGCCTCTCATGGACTGCGGCACCCGTGCCGATTCCAGACGTTCCCTGATTCCGGCCATTAAAATGAGAGCCAGCATAAAGCCGAGGCTGGATGCCAGTGCATAGAGAAGAGAAGTGATTAAATCATATTCTTCACGCTGTACCAGAATGGTGACCCCCATAACGGCGCAGTTAGTCGTAATCAAGGGCAGGAAAATGCCGAGCGACGAGTACAGGGAAGGGATCATTTTCTTGAGGAACATCTCCACAAACTGGACCAAAGCTGCAATCACAAGAATAAAGACAATAGTCTGGAGATAGCCAAGATCCAGTGTATTCAAAACATATTTCTGAATGAGCCATGTGCACAGCGTCGCCATGATAATAACAAAAACGACAGCACTTCCCATGCCAAGGGCAACTTTGCGATCCTTGGAGCATCCAAGATAGGGACAGTTGCCAAGATATTGTGCCAAAACGATATTATTGACAAAGATGGCGGAGATAAACAATTCAAAAATGCCCATGACTGCCTCTACTTATGTTGCCCACAGGCTTCGCAGCCTCTTGCGGCGATTTGCGCTGCCTTTTGATCACGCCGGCGTGCCTGAATGACGTTAAACCAGTTCATGCCCGCTAGAATAAGGCCGAGACAGATAAAGGCCCCGGGAGCTTCAATCATGATTCGGAAAGGCTGAAAGCCATCCCACATTACGGATGTTCCGAACAGCGTTCCTGAGCCGAAAATTTCTCTCAAGGCCCCGAGAAAGGTCAGGGACATCGTAAAGCCAAGCCCAATTCCCAATCCGTCAGCTGCAGCCAGCAGAGGCGGATTCTTTGCCGCAAAGGCCTCTGCCCGTCCGAGAATAATGCAGTTCACAACAATCAGCGGGACAAAAATGCCGAGCTGCTGATAGAGAGGATAGGCATACGCCTGCATCAGCAACTCAACAGAAACGACAAGAGATGCGGAAATTGCGATAAAGCAGGCAATGCGAACTTTTTTGGGAATCAGTTTTCTTACCAGAGAAATAATCACATTGGACAGTACCAGCACGAAGATGACTGCGGCACCCATTCCAAGACCGTTTCCGGCTGATTTAGTGACGGCGAGAGTAGGACACAGGCCGAGCACCAAACGGAAAGGAGGCAGTTCCGCCCATAAGCCCTTGATGAATTCCTTAAAAAAAGCGTGCATGACGTCTCCTTGCTTACTGCCAGATTTTGAGGATCTCAGGCTTCAGTTCCTTATAGACTTGAATCGCATTGGATACGGCGCTTACAGCGCCTCCTGAAGAAATAGTTGCTCCGGAAATGGCATCAATGGTGCCACCTTGGCTTTTCAGGCGGACATCAAGCCCTTTTCCTGCGAATTGTTCCGTAAATCCTGGTTCGGCAACTCGAGTTCCCAGACCTGGCGTTTCCTTCATTGTCGTGACGCCTATACCAATTAAGGTGTCGTGCCGGATATCAATCCCGACGATTACCCCAACATTGCCGCCGAAACCCTTACCGAAATCCTCAATCGCGACGCCGATCAGCTTTCCATTGCGTTTCCCTGGAAATACCGTCACGTTTCGACCGTCTTTTGTCATGAATTTTCTTCGTTCAGCAATGGGGAAATTATCCGCTCCGGAAAAAACATTCAGAATGGCAGGACCCTGCACATAGGTCAGGACCTGTTCTTCAATGGCCGGGGCGGTGGACAGCTTAAGGTAGGACAGTACAAAACCGGCCAATCCGCAGATGACGGACAGAACCACTATCATTCGCATCATGATGCGCTACCTCGCTCCGAAAGGTTTGCCGGACAGAAGCGCATCAAACTGCGGAGCCAGCAGATTAATAAGCAGAATGGCGAAAGGAACACCGTCGGCATAGACACTGTGGGAGCGAATCAAAATGACCAAAATGCCTCCAGTCAGTCCGTAGCAGATCTGTGCAGCAGGTCTCATCGGAGAGCTGGCATCATCTGTGGCCAGGAAAAAAGCCCCCAGCATGGTCGATCCGGCCAGAATATGAAACATTGGGGAAGCAAACTGAGAAGGATCGGCAATCCAGTACGCTGAAGCCGTCAAAAAAACCCCCGCAAGAAAGCTGAAGGCAATTTCCCAGCGCAAATAGCCCTTGGCTGTCAGCCACAGACCCGCCAACAGGATAAGACCGACCTGAGAGGCTCCCAAGCCTCCGATTTGGTGCCCCAGGAGGAGATCCCAGAGTTCAATCTCTTCAATACCGTTCACTCCGAAATACTTCAGGCGCACCAGTGGATCCACCCAGGAAGTCGCCAGCTGCATCGCATTGGGGTCCGCGATAAGGGGCCATGATACACTCAGCATTGCCCATCCGACCAGAGCTGTATTGACAGGACTGTTACCTATGCCGCCGAAAGCCATCTTCCCAAGAGATACGGAAAGAATGGCTCCCAGTGCTGCAGCCCACCACGGTGTTTCTGCAGGTAGCAGAAATGCCAGCACCAAACAGGAAACCGCTGTAGATAAATCATTGACCCGAATTTCCCGGCGCATCATTTTTTCGCAGAGTATTTCCGTAGCCATACCAGCCAATACAGCCAAAGACATGACCGATGCCGCATGGACTCCCCATGAATTGACAGCCATCAGTGCGGCCGGAATCAGGGAAATCAGCACGATTCCGTTTGTGGAGCTGATAGTACGTCCGCAGTGCCAATATGGCGGGGCCGTGACGACGAACTGTCCGGATAATGATGTCTTTTCTGCCATTCCTTCCTCCGCGCCCTTCAGGGCTTGAAAACCATATCGGATAAAAGCCTTCCTAGGCATGTTTGATTGGAGTCAGCTTAGCCAGCCGTTCCTGTTCTTTGATGTGATACTGAGCCAGCTGAATATACTGCAGCACGGGGCGTCTTGCAGGGCAGACATAGGTGCACATTCCACACTGAAAACAGGATTCGATTCCATTCGTTCCGCAGCGATCAAACAGGCTGAATTCCGCGTCACGGCTCAAATCACAGGGATTGAGCCGTGCAGGACAGACCTGTACGCAGGCACCGCAGTTAATACATGGCGCCGTGCCGTCAACAGGTAGGAATGTGCCCGCAGGAATAACGGAAGCCGACCGGCTGTCTTTTCGTATGCCGCAGGATGTCTCCGTCAAAGCCTCTGCAGACATGGCTCCGCCATGAAGCAGAACAGTATCTCCCTGATTTGCAGAAATGTTGAAATGCTGTAGCAGCTCGCTGACGATGAATCCGTTATCCAGAAGGACATTTTCTGCAAAGCCTGGAGCCGAAACCGTCACGACGGTTTTCAGGAAGGGTTTTTTTTCAAGAGCGGTTCTGCCAAGCATCCACACGTCTCTGATGCTGATGACGTTGCCTGACAGGCTTTCTTCACCGGATACGGTTCTCCAGACCAGCGCATTTAAACTGTTTGGATAGATTGGATGTACTGAAACGGACGGCAAATCAGGCCACGGATTATCCATGTCATCCGGCAAAACCAGAACGATATTCTGCGCGCAGTTCAGCTTTTGGATGATGGCAATGCCAAGACGTGTCTCGTCTGCACGGATTCCCAGCATGGGTTCAGCCCAGAGTACTCCAGGTTCCGGATTCAGACAGTTGATCACCAGCAATTTTCCAGACTGTACGGCAAGACTGATGCCAAGAGCCTTGATAGCCTTTCTGAGTTCGTCTCCAGTTAAGTCCGGATTGAGCAAATCGGGAAATTCCGGAGCAGAATACTCAGTCGACGGTTCTGCTGCAGTAATTTCCAAAAATTCATCGGTAATATTGGTAAGTTGCCCGAAAACAGGACTCAGCACATCTCCTATTTCCAGAGTATTGCTATTAGCCAGCAGCATACCGGGATAAACGGCAGCCTTTTTTTTCAGAGAAGTTACAAGTCCTCTGCGGTTGATGCGCAGTATCTTTGGCATCGGTCCGTCAATGAAATCTCTGGTAAAGCCGTGGGTCAGACGGAGCTGCGCTTCACCCTCATGGAGACGATCTCCAAAATGTCTGAAAAGAGATCGAAGAGGACGCACGATCGTTTTGGTAAGCAAAGACGGTGTCTGGTTCATTGTATTCCGCCCCATTATTTCAAATGGCACTGTTGGCACTGGCCTTTTTCATAAGGTCCCTGAGCACGCTGTTCATGGCATTTGATGCAGCTGCCATGGAATGCAGCCATTCTGTTTGGTATGAGTTCCTTTACTGTTTTGCCCTGGTGGCATTCCATGCAGTTTGCATTCCCGCGGATAAGCGTATCCTTGCCCGCTGCGAAATTTTTGCGATTGTTTACAAAACCATGGCAGAAGGAACAGTCTTTTATTCCCTTGGTCAATACGGATTCATGGCAGTCAATGCACATAGCGTGGGGATGCTGCTGTTCTTTTTCAGTATTATGACAATCCCAGCACTGCATATTGTTTTTCTGAACATGGTCATTGTGTCGCCATACCGCTGGGGTTATAGCTTTGTGGTGACACCATGCGCAGGCCGCCGGATCCTGAATATCTGTTGCATGATTTTGTTTAAATTCTGCAGTTGTAGCCGCACCATGGCATGTTCCGCATTGCAGAACATTTTGCCGCGGCGTTTTGGTTTCATGGTGGCAGGTTTCACAGGAAAGATTGTATTCCCGGATATGTTTTTCATGTTCAAAGATGACCTTGCCAGCCATATTGTCCAGCAGAACACGAACAGGCATTTCTTCTTTTTGAGCCGGACTCATGTAGCCTATTGCGGCTGTCAAAAGGAGAAAAACAGAAAAAACGATGATAAGAAGATAGCGTTTTGGCATGGCATCCAGTCCTCAGGCAAAGTAATAGACGAATTGTCGATTATGAAGATCAACAACGTTTTTTGCATACATCGCAGACTTTGCTATTGTCAAATTTTTAATGAAAAACAGCATAAAACGAGGTTCCCTCTAATGGACTTTCTGGGAAGAATTGGAAAAATTGACAAAGACCGTGCCTGAAAATATACTTTCATCATTATTTTTATCGGATTTTTCAAAAGTTGAATTTTTCTTTTGAAAATCCGGGCAATCTTGAAAACATTTTGGGAGTTGGCTGTGAAATATCTGGCAGTCTGCGTGTCGCTTGTCTTTGGCCTGAGCATTCCGGCTTTTGCCGACGCACCGATCAAAATTGAAGACCTGCGCGCCGCAACGGAAAAACCCGTTCTTTTAAATCATACAGGCGTGGTTTTTAATCACAGCAGCCATAAAACAGTGGACTGTTGGACATGCCACCATAAAACGACATCTGACAAACGCACGTTTGTGTCCTGTTCCATCAGCTCAGAATGTCACGACAGCCTGTCTCGCGATGATCGTTCCCGTCGCAGCTATATGAAGGCAATTCATAATAAGAAGAGCAGTCATTCCTGCATGGGCTGTCATATTAAACAGTCTGCAACACATGCCAGCCTGAAAGGCTGTGCGCCCTGCCATCAATAATAATTGCCGCGTCTTGACAGCAGGAATCTCTCAGCGTACATTATCCCTGCGTACATTGAGAGCCTTCATGCGCCCGTAGCTCAGTTGGATAGAGCGTTAGCCTCCGGAGCTAAAGGCCGCGCGTTCGAATCGCGCCGGACGCACCATATTTTCAGGAGATGGTTTAACCATCTCCTTTTTCTTGCGTAGAAAATATAGAAAACACCCCGTTCATGCTTGACTTTGTCTGAAATCTTGTCTAGATATCAAATCCCACTTGTGAAATTCACAGGCGGTATGCGTCCCCATCGTCTAGCCGGCCCAGGACAGCGGCCTTTCACGCCGTCAACAGCAGTTCAAATCTGCTTGGGGACGCCATTTTTTTATCTTTTATCCGGCATGTTTTATGATATTGAGTCACCGTTTTCCTGTAAATTTTGCACAGATTTTTCAGCCGCCGAAAAGGCGGTAACATTATTTTTTTCTTCCAAATATTCTGCCGGCTGATTTCCTTAATTTATCAACGTTCTTTTTCTTTTTGTGAGACACATTCCATGGCTCATTCTTTTTTTGTGTATCTTGCGATCCTGGTATATCTTGGCGTCATTTTATATATCGGTTTTCGCTTTTCCAAAGCGAATGAAAATGCTGGAGACTTTTATCTCGGTGGGCGTCGTCTTGGGCCTGTTGCCGTTGCCATGAGCGCAGAAGCATCAGACATGTCATCCTGGCTGCTGATGGGAATTCCAGGGCTCTGCTTCTTCTGCGGCATTGCCGATACGTTCTGGACCTGTCTGGGGTTGGCTCTGGGAACCTATTTAAATTGGCTTCTTGTCGCCAGACGTTTGCGCAGCTACAGCGAAAAAATTCACGCTATTACGATTCCCGAATTTTTTGCCAAGCGTTTCCATGATACCGATCGCCTTTTAATTGGCATTTCTGCCATTATCATTATTGTTTTCTTCATTCCTTATACGGCATCCGGTTTTGCCGCCTGCGGAAAGCTGTTTTCTTCGCTGTTTGGTATGAGCTACACATCCGGCATGCTTCTCGGTGCTGTGGTGATCGTAGCGTATACGGCAATGGGCGGCTTTTTGGCGGCGTCCACAACCGATGTCATTCAGTCAGTTGTGATGACTGTGGCTCTTATCGTGATCATCTGGTTTGGACTGGATCTTGCTGGAGGCTGGGATGGAGTTGTTGCCGCGGCATCTTCTGTTCCTGGATATCTGAGCATCACACAGTCCGCCAACATCATGACCGGACAGGCCGGAGACTATGGTTTCCTGACTATTATTTCGACCATGGCCTGGGGACTCGGATACTTTGGAATGCCCCATATTCTGCTTCGCTTTATGGCAATCCGGCATCAGGATGAAATTGCAGTGTCCCGCCGTATCGGTACGGGATGGGTTGTGATAGCGATGGGATTTGCCATCCTTATTGGCATTATTGGCTATGCCGCAGCAAAATCCGGAGCCTTTGAAGTCTTTCAGAGCAGCTCCGCTGCTGAATATGTCATTATTCGTTTCAGCCACATTCTGAGTGAGCAGGGAATTATAGCAGCCTTTATTGCCGGTTTGGTTCTGGCCGGAATTCTTGCCTGCACCATGAGTACCGCAGATTCTCAGCTGCTCGCCGCAGCCTCCAGCGTGTCTGAAGACATTACAAAGAGAGTTTTCGGCATCACCATGTCCAACAGAGGAACGATCCGTGTCGCCCGTCTGACTGTTTTTGTCATTGCGATTATCGGCATTCTTATCGCAAGGGATCCGAACAGCTCCGTTTTTCAGATTGTTTCTTTTGCCTGGGCCGGTTTCGGTGCGTCCTTTGGTCCTGTGATGCTGTATGCGCTGTTCTGGAAGAAATGTACGAAGCAGGGTGCCTTTGCCGGAATGGTTGCTGGCGGTGGAATGGTGTTTATCTGGAAGTTCCTGGTGCGCCCGATGGGCGGTGTCTTCGGTATTTACGAGCTGCTTCCAGCATTCCTTGTCGCCTGCTTCGCTATCGTGACGGTCAGTCGGCGGACATATAAATATGATGCTTCAATTGAAGCGGAATTTGATTCGGTGAAACAGTAAAAGAAAAACCAGAGTGGGATGAAGAGGCTTTCTCCCGCTCTGGTTTTATTTCGTTTTACGAAGCTGAAACACCAGACAGGCTGCACAAAATCGCCTGCGTTTAACAGTGGGAAATCTCTTCAATAAAATAAGGTGTTTCCTGATACACACAGTAGTTTAGCCAATTGGAATAGAAAAGATTGGCACAGGCTCGCCAAGTCACCTGCGGTGGCAGAGATGGATCCCCACCTGGATAGTAATGGCGAGGCATGGTAATATCCAGCCCTTTTGCCAGATCTCTGCGATATTCCTGATCCAATGTGCCTGCGTCGTATTCAAGATGGCCGGTAACAAAGATTTGCCGATAGTCCGGCGTGCTGACGGCAAAGACGCCGGCTTCTTCTGATTCCGCCAGAATATCCAGCTCTCCCACTTTTTCAATATCTTTTTTGCGTACTTCCGTATAACGGGAATGCGGCGCATGAAATACGTCGTCGAATCCCTGGAACAGCTTGCTGGGGACGAGCGTATGGTGGGAAAAAATACCTGAAAGTTTCGACGGCAGATTGACCTTGGGAATACCGTACAAATAATATAGTCCGGCTTGAGCTCCCCAGCAAATAAACAGCGTGGAATGTACCTGCGTACGGGAATATTTCATGATATCCGTTAATTCCTGCCAGTAGTCAACTTCCTCAAAAGGCAGCTTCTCAACTGGGGCGCCGGTAATAATCATGCCGTCGAATGTCCGGTTTTGGATTTGATCAAAGGTCGTATAGAAACGTTCGAGATGACCTTCAGGCGTATTTTTTGATATATGATCGGCCGCACGGATTAGCGAGACGTTCACTTGAAGAGGCGTATTGCTCAGCTGTCGAAGCAGCTGTGTCTCAGTTGTAATCTTGGTGGGCATCAGATTGACAATAGCAATCTCTAAAGGACGAATGTCCTGCCTTCTGGCTCTGGATTCCGTCATAACAAAAATATTTTCTTTTTCCAAAATGACTCGGGAGGGCAGATCATCCGGAATTTTCACTGGCATAACGTTATTTTTTCTCCAATAGAATTTTTTTCCTTGTTAAATCGTTTTGCATTAAATCTGCAAGTGTTATTCCCTGAAAAAAATTTTGAAGCAGAGCATCCAGTTTGTTCCACATGGGCAAAGTTCTGCACTCCTGAGCCCTGGGACATGGCGCAGCACTTGCCTGAAGACAGGCAACTGGTGCGAGAGATATCTCCGTTGCCTGAAGAATATCCCAGACGATGCATGCCGCAGGATCCCTGTTGAGCTTGTATCCTCCCCCCTTTCCCTGAAAGCCGTTCACAAGTCCCCTCTTTGTGAGAAGCGACATCACATGCTCAATGTATTTATGTGAAATTCCCTGACGCTGGACAATATCCTTGATGGGAATGGGACGACCTTCATGCGCGTGTTCTGCGAGATCAATCATAACTCTTAGGGCATATCTTCCGCGAGTTGAAATCATACAGCACCATCATAGGGTCTCCCGCAGTCTTTCAAAGACAGGGGAGACTGAGTAATATGTTAAAATTTTTGAAAAAATCTTGTTGAAATCATGTTAGCCTTAATCAAGCAGAGCCGTGGAAAGATACCTTTCTCCTGTATCGGGGAGCAGGGCTACAATGAGTTTCCCGGCGAACTCTGGACGCCTGGCCAGCGTGATAGCTGCATGGACTGCAGCTCCGGAAGAAATTCCGACAAAAACACCTTCCTGTTTGGCAACGGTTCTTGCCGTAGACAGAGCTTCTTCATCCGTTACCCGGATGATTTCATCATATGCCTTGATGTTCAGCACGGTGGGCACAAAGCCTGCTCCGATTCCCTGAATCTTATGAGAGCCTGCCCGTCCCTCTGAAAGTACAGGAGAAGAATCCGGTTCCACGGCGACAATATGTACGGAAGGTTTGCGAGAATGCAGATATTCTCCAACTCCTGTAATTGTCCCCCCTGTGCCGACGCCTGCGACAAAGGCGTCTACTGTGCCTTCAGTATCTTCAAAAATTTCAGGTCCTGTGGTTAAGCGATGCGCTTCAGGATTGGAAAAATCGCTGAACTGATCGATAAGCAGACTGTTTGGCGTAGCATTGGCCAATTCATTCGCCTTGTCGACAGCACCCTGCATACCTTTAGAGCCTTCAGAGAGCACCAGCTGTGCTCCATAAGCCTGCATCAGCTTTCTGCGTTCCAGAGACATTGTTTCAGGCATAACAATGATGAGCTTGTAACCTCGCGCAGCAGCTACAGACGCCAGACCGATGCCGGTATTGCCGGATGTTGGAGAAATGATGACGGAATCCGGACGGAGTTTGCCTGATTTTTCGGCAGCGTCAAGCATGGTTCTGGCAATGCGATCTTTCACGGAGCCTGCCGGATTAAACAGTTCAAGCTTGGCTGCAATCCGAGCCTGAAGCCCTAAGGCCTTTTCAAGATTAGTAAGCTCCAGCAATGGTGTCCTGCCGATAAGCTGCTCTGCTGAAGAATAAATTTTCATTGTGTCTGCTCCTTTTAGTTGACGGCTTCAAAGCCCTGTTGAAGATCTTCAAGAATATCATCGATATGTTCTGTACCGATGGAAAGCCGAACCGTTTTCGGTGTAATGCCGCTGGCCAGAAGCTCTTCTTCAGAAAGTTGAGAGTGTGTCGTGGAGGCAGGATGAATCACAAGCGACTTGACATCCGCTACATTGGCCAGAAGGGAGAAAAGCTTTAGGCTTTCCGTAAATTTTTGGGCTGTTTTTGCATCTCCGTTAATTTCAAAGGTGAAGATGGATCCTGCACCTTTCGGGAAATATCTGTCATACAGAGCTTTTTGCGTGCCTGTTTCCAGAGAAGGATGGTTGACCTTCGTAACAGATGGATGATTTTTCAGAAAATCGACCACAGCCAGAGCATTTTGAACATGGCGTTCTACTCTGAGAGAGAGCGTTTCCAGTCCCTGGAGCAGCAGAAACGAATTGAAGGGAGAAATGGTTGCTCCCAGATCTCTCATCAGCGTTGTGCGCAACTTTAGAATATAGGCAAGATTACCGCAGGCCTCCGTGAAAATGACACCATGATAGGAGGGATTCGGCGTGGAAAGACCGGGGAACTTGTCGTCCTGAGCCCAGTCAAATTTTCCACCGTCTACGATTACGCCGCCCATGACCGTTCCGTGTCCTCCAATGAACTTGGTAGCAGAATGCACGACGATATCCGCACCATGATCGAGAGGACGCAGAAGATAGGGAGTTGCGAACGTATTGTCGACAATAAGCGGAATATGGTGCGCATGCGCTACGGCTGCTAACCCCTCCAAATCCGTGATGTCGGAATTGGGATTGCCCAGTGTTTCCGCATAAAGCAATTTCGTATTGGGACGGATTTGTTCTTCAAAAGATTGGGGATCGGCAGGGTTGCCGTAGGAGACAGAGAGTCCCTGTTCCCTCAATGTATTCTGGAAAAGATTGTAGGTTCCCCCATATAGATTAATCGAGGATACAATATGATCGCCAGCTCCGGCAATATTCTGAACGGCATAGGCAATGGCTGCGGAGCCTGAAGCTGTAGCCAACGCTGCCGCTCCATTTTCCAAAGCGGCGATACGTTTTTCAAAAACATCTGACGTGGGATTCATCAAGCGAGTATAAATATTGCCGCCTTCCTTCAGACCGAAGCGATTGGCTGCCTGAGCGGAATCCTTAAAAACATATGAAGTCGTTGCATAAATTGGAACAGCGCGAGCGTCGGTAGCCGGATCAGGTGTCTCCTGGCCAACATGAAGCTGAAGCGTTTCAAAGCGATACTTGGACATGGTAAGTTCTCCTTGCTGTCTTGGGCAGACTGATGATTTTTATCGAAATAAAAACACATATTTTTGATAGGTTTTTTACCTACTTAATAAAACCTACCATGTCAATAGATTTTTGTCTTTCCCCGATTGGATTTTTTCGAACGCAGCGTTTTTCCTGGCTATTCGTCATCTCCTACTTGAAGAGCGGCCATGAAAGCCTCCTGGGGAAGTTCCACATTGCCCATTCGCTTCATGCGTTTTTTGCCTTCCTTCTGTTTTTCCAGCAGTTTGCGTTTGCGGGTAATGTCTCCTCCGTAGCATTTCGCCGTAACATTTTTACGTAGAGCGGAGTTTGTCTCGCGTGCAATGACCTTTTGACCGATAGCTGCCTGAATGGCGACTTCAAACATTTGTCTGGGGATGGTTCGCTTCAGTTTCAAAGCCAGTGCTCTGCCATATCTGTAGGCTTTTTCACGGTGGACGATGACAGCCAGCGCATCGACAACGTCTCCATTAAGCATGATGTCCAGTTTGACGAGATCTGAAGCTCTGTAGTCGACGACTTCGTAATCCATTGAGGCATATCCCTTGGTCATGGATTTTAGACGGTCAAAGAAATCGTAGACAATTTCCGCAAACGGCAGTTCGTAAGTAATAACGACTCGGTTCTGCGCAATATAGCCCATATTTTTCTGAATGCCGCGTTTTTCTTCGCACAGCTTGAGGACGTTTCCCACGTATTCGCTTGGCACATGAACATCGATGCGCACATACGGTTCGTACAGATTTTTGATTCGTCCGGCATCGGGAAGTTTGGAAGGATTGTCAATATTCTGGACGGCCCCGTCGGTTGTTTCAACCCGATAGATTACGGAAGGTGCTGTGGCAATAAGATCGACATCGAATTCCCGTTCAAGTCGTTCCTGAATAATTTCCATGTGAAGAAGTCCAAGGAATCCGCATCGGAATCCGAAGCCCAGAGCCTGAGATGTTTCCGGCTCAAAAGTAAAAGCCGCATCATTCAGCTGAAGTTTTTCCAAGGCTGTTTTCAGGCTTTCGTAATCATTGGCGTCGGAAGGATACAGACCGCAGAATACAACGGCCTTGACTTCCTTGAACCCTGGAACTGGAGTTGTGCAAGGGGTGGATTCATGCGTGATGGTATCGCCTACTCGGGCATCTCCCAGCTCTTTAATTGTCGCGCATAAAAATCCGACTTCTCCGGCACTCAACGTATCTGTATCCATCGCATCAGGTGAAAAAAAGCCAAGCCGGATAACTTCATAGGATTTCCCCGTAGCCATGAAGCGGATGCGATCTCCTTTAGAAATGCTTCCGTCTTCAATGCGAAACAGCACGATGACGCCTTGGTAGGAATCGTACCAGGAATCAAAGACAAGGGCTCGAAGCGGCTGATCTGGATCGCCTTTCGGAGCAGGAAGACGTTCGATAATGGCTTCCAGTACGTCAGGAACGCCTTCGCCTGTTTTGGCACTGACATTGAGCGCTTCGGAGCAATCCAGTCCGATGGCTTCTTCTATTTCCGTGCGGACTCTGGCGACGTCTGCGCTTGGCAAATCAATCTTGTTGAGTACCGGGATGATTTCATGATTATGATCCAGAGCCAGATAAACATTGGCCAGGGTTTGTGCCTCCACGCCTTGTGTGGCGTCGACAACGAGCAGGGATCCTTCACATGCCGCGAGAGATCGGGATACTTCATAATTGAAATCAACATGTCCCGGGGTATCAATAAGATTGAGAATGTATGTTTGGCCGTTTCTGGCAGTATACGGAATGCGTACGGTCTGAGCCTTGATGGTAATGCCGCGCTCTCTTTCCAGATCCATGCGATCGAGATACTGGTCTCTTTTCTCTCGATCTGAAACCAGATTGGTCAATTCAAGAATACGGTCGGCAAGTGTGGACTTTCCATGGTCAATATGCGCAATAATGCTGAAGTTTCGAATATTTTCCCGAGTTGACATAACAGACCCTGCAGAGTTCTAGTGTTTATAGCCGAATCCAGGTATTTCAAAGCGTTTTTCAAGCCGATGCAGCAGCCATGTCGCTGCGGAGACCAGTAAAAGGTAATAAAGACCGGCGATGAAATAGACTTCCGTCGGACTGAAAGTGCGCGAAACCAGAATTTTGGCTTCTCCGGTCAATTCGATGCATGTGACAATGTAGGCCAGAGACGAGTACTTTATCAGGTAAATGATTTCATTGCCGCAGCCCGGAAGGGCTCGTCTGGCAGCCTGTGGAATAACAATCCAGAGAATGGCCTGAAAGCGGGTAAATCCCAGCGCGGCAGCGGCTTTCAACTGTCCCTGTCGGATAGAAAGAAGGGCTCCTCGAACATATTCGGATTGATATGCGCCAGTGCATAGGATAAAGCCGACGACAGATGCTGTATAGGGTTCCAGGTAAATGCCGAGGTTGGGCAGCCCGAAATACAGAATCATCAGCTGGACAACCAGGGGAACTCCCCGGAACAGAGCCGTGAATCCATCTCCAAATCTTCTGAGCCAGCATGGTGCGAAAACCCGTATGCTTCCCAGTATCAGTCCAAGGAGAAATCCAATGCTGGCTGAAGGGAGAATCAGAGCCAGGGAAAGCCAGAGACCTCTATTGAGGGCGGGCAAAACCGTATTGATAATGAAATCCGGATTGAACCACATATGCCGTACCGCCTCAGATTCGGCCTTTGGATAGAATGCTGAAAAAATCTCCGGTGCGCGTATGCGAAGCGGTCTGAAGCAATTCAGACGGAGTCCCCTGCTCAACGATATGTCCTTGTTCCATGAACAGAATTTCTGAAGCCAGTGCGCCGGCGAATTCCATCTGATGCGTTGCCATGACCATGGTCATGCCGTTTTCGGCCAATGTGCGGATGACGGAAAGCACTTCGCCTACCATTTCTGGATCCAGCGCCGATGTGGGTTCGTCAAGTAGAATACCCGGCGGATCCTTTGCCAGTGCTCGGGAAATAGCGACTCTCTGTTTCTGTCCTCCGGAAAGCTGAGCCGGATACAGGGAAGACCGTTCTGCGAGGCCGACGCGCTCCAATTCCGCCAGAGCCCGTTCATGAGCCTCTGTTTTGGAATACCCCGCAACCTTTGTCAACGCGATGGCAACGTTATCTTCGGCATTGAGATGATCGAAAAGATTGAAATCCTGAAAGATCATACCGACTTTTCGTCTGAATGCGCATAATTCCCGGCTGCTTGAAGCATTTACGGGGTGTCCGTCAAGAAAAATCGTGCCCTCATCGGGAATGATGAGGCAATTGAGGCATTGAAGAAAGGTGCTTTTGCCGCCTCCGGATGGTCCAATGAGTACTTTCAAATCTCCCTTATTTACAGTAATAGACAGATTATCCAGAATTTTTTTGCCATTCAACGATTTACAAATATGTTCGGCTCGCAGTACGGGAGTATCCATTGGGTCCTCATATTTCTCCGCCGACCGCATAGCCGGGGATATGAACTTTACGCTCAAGACGGCGCAGCAGTGTGATTCCGATGAGAGTCATGCAGAAGTAGATTATGCCGGCAGTCATATATAAAGGCAGATGTTCGTATGTTCTGGAAGCGACAAAATGCGTCCTGGCCATGAGTTCGGGAGTCCCGAGAACAAAGCACATTGCGGAATCTTTCAGCAATATGGAAAATTCGTTGGACCATCCTGGAATTGACAGGCGCAGTGCCTGTGGAAGAATGATGGACACAATGGCCTGCCTGTCATTCATTCCAAGTGCTCTGGCCGCCTTTAGCTGCCCGGACGGAAGGTTTTCAATGCAGCCTCGAAAAATCTGGGACTGATACGCCGCACTGGCCATGCCCAGAACCAGACATGACGCGGAGATGGTGGAAAGATTCAGATGCAGCAGTTCAAACAGTCCGAAGTAGAATAAAAAGAGCAGCAGCAAAACCGGCATTCCCCGGAAAAACCAGACGTACACGCCGGTTATCCATCTCAGCGGACGGGCTCCGTATACCTGTGCGACGGCCATCGGAACGCCGAGAAACAATCCTAACGCCAGTGCTCCGATAACAGTAATTAGGGTGACGGCACTGCCTGAACAAATATATGGCAACGCATCCCAGATTACTGAAAGCGTAGCCGCAAGAGAATTCATAATCTGTACTTTCCTGTAAAGCGATTGGCGGAGAATCCTGCATGAATTAATGAATCAGGTGGGCTCCGCCAATTGCGTCATGAACGTTTCGTACTAATTGACCTTGTATTTTTCCTGCAGAACTTTCCAGTAGGGATCAGCCTTTAAAAGCCGGTATCCTTCATTGATTTTAGCGCGCAGATCGGCATCTTCGCGACGCAGAGCGACGCCGAAGTCATCCTTGCCGAATTCCCCGACGATCTTGACAGCCTTGCCTTTGCTTATGGCGTCTTCAGCAGGCGCGCTGTCCATCCCGATGGCATCAATACGGCCGTTCAGCAAATCTTCAACCGCCATGGGAGCGGAATCGTAAAAACGCAGAACATAGGCACCTTTGCCTTCGCTTTTGGCCTGTTCGAGCATTTCATGTTCATTCGTACCTCTCTGCACGCCGAGGCGGATTTTCTTCGTCCACACATCGTCCCCAGTCAGCTTTGAAGACTTCGGAGCAATAAAGACCTTGCCCACAGACCAATAAGGATTGGAAAAAGCCACTTTTGCCGCACGCTCGGGGGAAATGCTCATGCCGGAACATACCATATCGATTTTTTTCGCCAGTAGAGCTGGAATGATGCCGTCCCAATCCATCGGCTGATGGCGGACGGAAAAGCCCATTTTGGCAGCGATCCAGTTCATGGAATCTACATCGAATCCAGCTGGATTGCCTTTTTCATCAACGTAGGCAAAGGGAGGATAGTTTGCGTCGATGCCGTTGACAAGCGCAACATCGGCTGCTTCGGCTCCGGAAATGCGACCGAAGCCAAGGGCCAGCAAGCAGAAGAAAACAAAAAGAACGCGTTTCATTGAGAGGCCTCCGAAAGGGTTGATCACCGTCTGAAAAAACATGTTTCGATCTGCTTTTTCGCTATCATAGTTTTTTACTCACTGCAATGAAACGATTTTTCGGAAACTGAAGCCTGAAGAGGTCTTTCTGAAGCCGGAGAGGAATGAAAAATCTTGCCTTTTTACCGTGTATGCTTCACACTGCTGCCTGGCATATTTTAAAGATAAAATCCGGGCGGTTGTTTTCTGCTTTTTGCAGAACGTCGCGGGAGTGATGAAACATTGATGACAGGCTGTTTTGACTTGAGACAGAAGGGTGCGAGATTTTGGCGATAAAACAGACTCTTCAGCAATGGAATGCGGAGGATTCCGCAGAACTGTACGGGATCCGCAACTGGGGTGCTGGATATTTTGGAGTTTCTTCTAAAGGCGATGTGGTGATTTATCCTACGGGTGTGCCGACTGACAAGGCTGTCAGTATTCCGGACATCATCCGGGGTATGCGGGAACGTGGCTATGATATGCCGGCTCTGGTGCGTATTGAAAATATTCTTGAATCCCAGATCCGCACGCTGCATGAAAGCTTCCGAAAGGCAATCCGTGAACTCGGCTACCATGGCGAATATCGCGGAGTATTTCCTATCAAGGTGAATCAGCAGCAGAATACCGTGGAAAAAATCGTGCAGTTTGGTGCGAAATACCATCACGGTCTTGAAGTCGGATCAAAGGCTGAGCTGATTTCCGCCATCTCCCAGTTGAGTGATGAGCATGCCTGCCTCATATGCAATGGCTATAAGGACGAAGAATTTATTGATATCGGTCTTTCTGCGGTGCGTATGGGATACAAGTGCTTTTTCGTTCTTGAAATGCCTGGAGAGCTTGAGCTGATTATGGAGCGAGCGAAAGCTCTCAATGTACGTCCCATTCTCGGTGTCAGGGTCAAGCTTATAACCAAGGGGAGCGGTCATTGGGCCGGATCCGGAGGAGAACGTTCTGCATTCGGTCTGACATCAGCTCAGGTGATGGATGTCGTTGATTATCTGAAACAGAACGATGCCCTCGATTGTCTTCGCCTGCTGCATTATCATCTCGGTTCCCAGATTCCCAATATTCGGGATATTCGATCGGCTGTGATGGAAGCGGCGCGCATTTATGCCGGTCTGGTTCAGGAAGGCGCGTCCATGGGGTATCTGGACTTGGGCGGTGGGCTTGCTGTGGACTATGACGGATCGCATACCAATTACGTCAGCAGTCGAAATTACAGCATTGATGAATACTGCATGGATGTGGTCGAAGCAGTGATGACCATCCTTGACGAGCGTCAGATTCCGCATCCTCACATCATTACGGAATCCGGAAGATCGACGGTCGCCTATTATTCAATTCTGCTTTTTAATATCCTGGATGTGAGCGAAGTAGAATTTGGCGATGCCGTGCCGGACACCCCTCCTGAAGATGCTCCGGAACCGATCCGCAATCTGTGGGATGCCTATAATAATCTCAACGTGCGCAATCTTCAGGAGTGCTATAACGACGCTGTCTATTATCGGGACGACATGCGGCAAAGGTTTGTCACCGGTCAGGTTACACTGAGGCAGCGCACTGTTGCCGATAAATATTTTTGGGCGATTATCCGTCGTATCGCCGAAGAAAAGGCCAAGTTGAAGCATGTTCCCAAGGATCTTGAGGAAATTGATGCTTTTCTGGCGGATATTTATTACGGCAACTTCAGCGTGTTTCAATCGCTTCCCGATGCCTGGGCAATCGATCAGCTGTTTCCCGTCATGCCCGTACACAGACTTGCTGAATTTCCATCCCGTCATGCGGTATTGTCCGACATTACCTGCGACAGCGACGGCAGACTTGATCATTTCATCAGTCCTCAGGGCATTAAGAAAACACTGGAACTGCATCCTGTAACTGACGGGGAAGAGTACTATCTCGGCGTTTTTCTCGTTGGTGCGTATCAGGAGACGCTGGGAGATCTGCATAACCTTCTCGGGGATACGAATGTCGTTGCCATCCGCATCAACGAAGATGGCAATTATGATTTCGTGCGTGAAATTCGTGGTGATACGGTGGCGGATATTCTTGATTATGTGGAATATGATCCCCGGACGATTCTTGATGATTTGCGTTCTGCAGCCGAACGTGCTGTACGCGCGAAACGTATCACGCCCACGGAACGGTATAACATCATGCAGGTTTTTGAAGATGGCTTGAGAGGCTATACGTATTTTGAGAGATAATTCGCATGTGTCGCATGCCGGGAGGTTTTTATGGCAAGAATATTGATCATCGGTGCTGGAGGTGTCGGCAGCGTCGTGGCGCATAAATGCGCATCTGTTCCCGAAGTTTTTGAAGACATCGTTATTGCCAGCCGTACGGAATCCAAATGCAGAGCCCTGGCTGATGCGGTAAGGCAGCGTACTGGACGAGAGCTTCGTACAGCTGGCGTGGATGCAGACAATGTGGCGGAACTGACGGATTTGATTCGGAACGTCAAGCCGGACATGGTGCTGAATATCGCGCTTCCCTATCAGGATTTGTCGATCATGGATGCCTGTCTTGAGACGGGTGTTCATTATCTCGATACGGCGAATTATGAACCCAGAGATCTGGCCAAGTTTGAATATAAGTGGCAGTGGGCCTATCAGGATCGCTTTCGCGACGCAGGCTTGACGGCACTTCTGGGAAGCGGCTTTGATCCTGGCGTGACCAACGTGTTTGCTGCATACGCACAGAAGCATCTTTTCGATGAAATTCATGTCCTCGACATTATTGACTGCAATGCCGGGGATCATGGCCAGCCGTTTGCCACGAATTTCAATCCTGAAATCAATATCCGGGAAGTGTCGGCGCGCGGCCGTTACTGGGAGCGCGGGGAATGGGTTGAAACGGATCCTCTTTCCTGGTCTATGACATACGATTTTCCTGAAGGAATCGGAGCGAAGAAATGTTTTCTCATGTATCATGAGGAGCTGGAATCGCTCGTTATGCATTTGAGGGGCTTGAAGAGAGCTCGTTTCTGGATGACGTTCTCGGAGGCCTATCTGAATCACCTGAAGGTTCTTGAAAACGTGGGGATGACCCGTATCGATCCTGTGGACTATCATGGGCAGCAAATTGTGCCGGTACAGTTCCTGAAGAGTCTCTTGCCGGATCCGGCTTCGCTCGGTCCTCTGACTCGGGGTAAAACCTGTATTGGCTGCCTGATGCGCGGTGTGAAGGACGGCAGGGAAAAGACAGCCTATATCTATAACGTATGCAGTCACGAAGAGAGCTTTAAGGAAGTGGGCAGTCAGGCGATTTCCTATACAACGGGAGTTCCCGCCATGATCGGAGCTATGATGATGATGACGGGAAAATGGATTCGCCCAGGTGTATGGAATATGGAGCAGTTCGATCCGGATCCTTTCATGGAGCAGCTTCAGATTCACGGCCTGCCTTGGACTGTCCAGCAAACAACCGAAAACGAAAAATAAGTGGCTTATTATGAGTAATCTTGAGTTCCATCCTGATTTTTCAAAATCGGGGGGGTTGATCGCTGCTATCGCACAAGATGCCGTAACTCGGGAAGTGCTGATGCTCGCATGGATGAATGAGGAAGCCTTTGAAAAGACAAAGGAGACGGGAGAAGCCTGGTATTTCAGTCGCAGCCGTCAAAAGCTCTGGCATAAGGGTGAGTCTTCCGGAAATACACAGAAGATTGTGGAAATGCGTTTGGATTGCGATGGCGATGCCATACTGCTGTTGATTGAACAGAGAGGAGGCGCCGCATGCCACGAAGGCTATGTAAGCTGCTTTTCCCGCAAGCTGGAACAAGACGGCTCTGCAGTCAGATGCTGTTCTCAAATCTTTGATCCCAAGGAGGTTTACCGTGACTGATGCTCCCCTGTTGAAACTTGGTCTTCCGAAGGGGTCTCTGGAAGAGTCGACCATTGATCTTTTTTCCAGGGCGGGCTGGAAAATTCATCGGTATACCCGCAATTACTTTCCCTCCATTAATGATCCGGAAATCACGGCTCGTCTGTGTCGAGTGCAGGAAATTCCCCTCTATGTTCAGGATGGCGTTTTGGATGCCGGCCTGACAGGTAAGGACTGGATTCTTGAAACCGGTGCTGATGTGGTGAAAATTTCCGATTTGGTTTATTCAAAGGCCTCAAACAAGCCTGCCAGATGGGTTCTGGCTGTAGCTGGATCTTCGGAGTATACCAAACCGCAGGATCTTGCTGGAAAGCACATTGCAACGGAATTGATCGGTGTGGCCAAAAGATATTTTGAGAATCTCGGCATTCCCGTCAAGATAACCTATTCGTGGGGGGCTACAGAGGCCAAAGTTGTTGAAGGCCTGGCAGATGCTATTGTGGAAGTGACGGAAACGGAAACGACGATTCGGGCGCATTCTCTCCGCATTATCGATGAAGTCCTTTCTACGAATACCGTCTTCATCGCCAATGCCCGCACGATGGATGATCCGGCAAAACGCCGCAAGATTGAGCAGATAGATTTGCTCTTGCAGGGTGCCTTGAGAGCGGAATCTCTGGTATGTCTGAAGATGAATGCTCCCACGGACAAGCTGAACGCTGTTCTGGATCTCCTTCCGGCTCTGAATTCTCCTACTGTTGCTCCGTTGCAAAACGGAAGTTGGGTTTCTGTCGAAACAGTTGTCGGAACGGATATTGTCAGGGATTTGATCCCGCAGCTTCGGCATGTCGGGGCAGAAGGAATCCTGGAATACGCATTGAACAAGGTTATTTAAGCTTTTTTTCTGGCGAAGGTGTCTTCTCTCCTTCGCTTGTTTCAGAAATCCGGATACGGCTATGGGAAAAAGTGGAGCAGGGGAACATCGACAGAACGTCATGCTGTCAGTCAGTGACTGTCTCCGCATGCTTGTCTGTCATATCGGGAAGCCGGAACAGGAAAGAGAATTTCAGTTGTGGTCTCATTGGAATATTGTGATGGGGTCGGAACTGAGTCAGATGGCATTCCCCCTTGGGAGAAAAAATGCCGTGTTGATCGTCGGCGGAGAAGATGGCATTGCCATGCAGGAGCTTTCCTTTCGAATTCCGGAAATTCTGCAGAGAGCCAATGCGTTTATGGATTCCGCTGTTTTTCAGAAGGTCGAATTGCGTCTTATGCGCGGCAAAAGGCCGTTGAATAAAGCCGTCGATGACATAACCGTTCCTGGAAATCCGCTTATGATGCAATGTCCGAAGGATATCGGACGTTATCTTGATACGATGGATCCGGATTCTCCTGTTGCCAAAAGCTACAGAGCCTATCTTGAATCTTTTGGCATATCTGCAAAAAGTCGCAGCTGAAATTTTTTCGCTTTAATTTACAGAAAAAGTTGTGTATTAATGAAGAGATGCTGAATGTACAGAAAGAATTTTTTCTATGTACACGGCTGACGGGGCTGAACGATCCCGGATATATGTATCTTTGTATATCCTGAAAGGCATCTGCAAAGGCATGATGCTGTTCGGCTGCAAGAATACAACGCTTACCGGGCGGGTGCAGAACCCGCGAACAGGAGTCGCTCTATGGCTTTGATTGGACCTAAGGAGATGTTCAGACGTGCGTATGCTGAAGGCTATGCCGTCGGCGCCTTCAATGTCAACAATATGGAAATTATTCAGGGTATTATGCAGGCCGGTGCTGAAGAAAAGGCTCCGATTATTCTTCAGGTGTCGGCTGGAGCTCGAAAATACGCCGGACAGAATTATATTGTGAAGCTCATTGAAGCGGGTCTGCAAACAGCAGAGATTCCTGTCGTGTTGCACTTGGATCACGGTGCTGATTTTCAAATTTGTAAGGACTGCGTGGACGGCGGATTTACCTCCGTTATGTATGACGGATCGCATCATTCTTTTGAAGACAATATTGCGGTGACCCGTCAGGTCGTGGAATACGCACATGATCACGGCGTCTGGGTGGAAGCGGAATTGGGTCAGCTTGCCGGAGTCGAAGAGGATGTCGTGGCGGAGCACAGTTTGTATACTGATCCGGATCAGGTTGCGGAATTTGTTGATCGTACGGGATGTGATTCTCTGGCTGTGGCTATCGGTACCAGTCATGGTGCGTACAAATTCAAAGGTGAAGCCAAACTTGATTTTGATCGATTGGAAAAAATCGGCCAGCTCCTTCCGGGCTATCCCATTGTTTTGCACGGTGCTTCCAGCGTCCCTCAGGAATTTGTGAAGATGTGCAATGAATATGGCGGAAATGTTGCCGGAGCGTCCGGAGTTCCCGAAAATTTGCTGCGCAAGGCAGCGGGCATGGCTGTATGTAAAATTAATATTGACACAGATATTCGCATGGCGATGACGGCTTCTATTCGCAAATATCTGGCAGAGCATCCCGAAGATATTGATCCTCGCGGATATTTGAAAACAGCTCGTGAAGCCGTAAAGAACATGGTACAGCACAAAATTCGGAATGTGCTTGGCTGTTCCGGCAAAGCCTAGCCTGTCCTTTGACTGGAAACAAATAGGGAGGAGTATTATGGCCCGTATTGGTATGAACGGCTTTGGACGCATTGGAAGATATTTGATCCGTCTGTATGCACAAGAGGGAAAAATGCCTGTCGCGGCGATCAATGCCCGAGCGGATAATGCAACGCTTGCGCATCTGTTCAAATACGACTCCGTGCATGGCACCTATCCTGGCGAAGTGAGCTTTGATGATGATGGCATCATCGTGGACGGTCATCATATTCAGGTTACCCGCTGCAAGACCAATGAATGGATTTGGGGCGATCTTGGTATCGATCTCATTATTGAGACCACCGGAACCATCAAGAAACGTGAAGGCCTTATGCAGCATATCGCCCGAGGTGCGAAAAAAGTAATTATGAGCGCGCCTGTTTCTGATGCAGATGTGACGATTGTTATGGGCGTCAACGATGCGGAATACGATGGATCCAGGCATGAAGTCATCTCAGCGGCTTCCTGCACGACAAACTGCCTGGCTCCGGTTGCCAAAGTGCTCCATAATGCGTTTGGCATTCGCAGCGGCCTGATGACAACCATTCATTCCTATACCATGAGTCAGCGCATACTCGACGGATCGTCAAAGGATATCCGTCGAGCGAGAGCCGCAGCGGTTTCCATGATTCCCACGACGACAGGAGCTGCGAAGGCTGTTAGCAAAGTTTTGCCAGAATTAAAGGGCAAACTGGATGGTATGGCTGTTCGTGTGCCTACCCCTGATGTCTCTCTTGTCGATCTTGTCTGCACGTTTGAGAAAGATGTAACAGTGGAATCCGTTAATGCGGCTCTGAAAGAGGCTGCGGAAGGATCCATGAAAGCGAACATGGGGTATTCTGAAAGCCCTCTGGTGTCTGTAGACTATGTCGGAGACACGCACGGTGGTGTCGTGGACGGCTTGCTGACGTCCGTTATGGGCAATAATATGGCCAAGTTGATCATCTGGTATGATAATGAAGCAGGGTTTACCAATCAGCTCAAAAGATTGATTGCACTCGTGGATCAGAACATGTAGCGTCAGCACAGTATGCTGATTATCGGGAGCGGACTCGGAAAACCGAACCGCTCTCTTTTTTTCCGGAGACAGGATATATGGCATCGTCAGAACAGGAAAAACTGCAGGCTGCTCTCCTTTCCGTTTTTTGGGCGTTTTTTTTGACAGCCATTAAATTGGTGATCGGACTGATGACCAACAGCCTCGGACTCCTTTCCGAGGCCTTGCACAGTGCACTGGATTTGCTTGCTGCTGCTATGACATGGTTTGCGGTTCGTCTGGCTTTGAAACCAGCTGACAAGGAACATCACTATGGACATGGCAAGGCGGAAAACATTTCGGCTCTGGTGGAAACGGCTCTGCTGTTTGTTACATGCGGCTGGATTGCCGGAGAAGCTATCGAGCGACTTTTTTTCAATGAGGCAGCTGTGCATCCTTCCTGGTGGGGTGTCGGGGTCATTCTTGTTTCCCTTTGCGTTGATATTCATCGAGCCTCAATGCTTCGCCGGGCTGCCAGAAAATTCGGCAGTCAGGCTCTTGAAGCCGATGCCATGCACTTTGCTACGGATATCTGGTCTTCGGCCGCTGTTTTATTCGGACTGCTTTGTCTTGAGTTTGCCAAAGCTGTGCCGCAGGATTGGTTTTTGTCTTCTGTGTTGCCCAAAGCCGATGCGGCTGCAGCTCTGGCTGTCTCTTTTATTGCAGCTTTTACAGGAATCAGAATGGCGGGGAAGTCGCTGGCTTCTCTGATGGATGCCAGCGTAGGAGACAGAGCCGAACAGGTCGAATCCGCTCTGGGGAATCGTCTTCCTCAATATGCCGTTCGGCGTTTGAGAATGCGGGAAAGCGGATCTGACGTCTTCGCAGATTTGACTCTTGAAGTTCCCGGGCATCTGCCGTTGGAAACGGCACATGAAGCGTCCATGGCGGCGGAAGATGTGATTCGGGAAATTATTCCTTCCGCGGATATTGTTGTGCATTTGGAACCAGAAAAAAGTGCGGACAGCAACTTGATGGCGCATATCCGCGCTATGGCCATGGCACACCAGCTTTCTGTGCATCATGTTTTGCTTTTTTCAGAAAATGGCGGGCACAGAGTTCTCCTGCATGTTGAGGTAGATCCGGATACAACGCTTGAAGATGCGCACAATCGGGTCTGCGTATTTGAAAAAGCTCTCAGCTCTGATCTTGGCGATGCCGTCATTGTGACGCATCTGGAGCCTGCGGATAACGGCGGCGACAGTAAGGGGCATGTCGTCAGCGTGGATCGTTTTCAGCGCATTATCTGTTCTGTGCTTGCTCATTATCCGGAAATTGCCTCGCCACATCGTATTCGCATTGATGTGTGCGGCGGAAAATCCGAAGCCAGCTTCCATTGCGAAATGAGAGCCGATATGACGGTGTCAGAAGCGCATCATATTGCGACAATGGCGGAACGCGAGATCCTTGGAGCCATGCCTGAACTGGATTTGCTGTTCATCCATACGGATCCTGTTGCCTGTGAACCGCAGACTCAGCCGATGGATAATGATGCAGATTTCCATGTGCTGAAAGGGTGATCGGCAAGAAAGGAATTGGCATAGCGATGATCGTCCGAAACTTCCCTTCCTGCCCAGGGAGGCAAATCGAATGTTTCGTTTTCTGCCTTCAATTCGATTTCAGCCAGGATTAATCCGCAATTCTGGTCAAGAAATTCATCAATTACCCATTCATGCCCCTGGTACGGAACTGTATACCGTATTTTGCGTACAAGATTGCCGGCCAGTTTACGGAGCATGAGTTCCGCATCATCTCGGGGAATGGGGTAGTCAAATTCAAGACGGGAGATTCCCTGTGAAGGACCTTTGATGTTCAGGCGGGCTTGATCCCCTTCGATTCGTATCCGGACAGTATGTGGAGAATTTTGAAGATATCCCTGCACAAAAAGCCTGCCGGTGCTTATGCCTCGCCAGGAATCGTCCGCAACTAAAAACTTTCTTTCAATTTCAAGAGCCATGCAGAGAACTCCGGCGGCGGATTGATCCGCCGCCGTTTTTTGATCTGATTAAATTTTATGATATTCACGATACCAGTCGATAAACAGCTTCAGCCCTTCTTTGAGGGAAACTTTTGGAGAAAATCCCGTAGCGGCTGAAAATGCCGATATATCGGCTTGATGATTCAGCTGTGTTCCCTTTTCAATATCTTCCGCTTGTTCAAACGAGGCCTTTTTTTTCAGTAAGTCCGCCACCATAGAAGCAATTTCCCGGGAATCTGTACTGGTACCTGAACCGATGTTGTAAATTTTGTATGGCAGAGGGTTGGCCTCGGGAATATGGGTCATTGCCTGCATAATGGCGTCAATAGCATCGTCAATATATAAATAGTCTTTTTTCCCTGGTTCGAGGCGGATGGGATCTCCGTCCATAATAGCCTGCGCTGCGGCATAGGGATCCATGTCGGGACGTCCCCAAGGTCCATAGACGCCGAAGAAGCGAAGTCCTGTTGCAGGAATTCCGTATATGGAGCTGAAGGCATAGGCAAGAAGCTCATCGGTGCGCTTGGTCATGGCATACATGCTATCAGGCTGATCGCTTTCCTGCTTTTCCGATGCGGAAACTGCGCCATTCACTCCGTAAACATCTGCGGCGGAAGCGTACACCACGTGCTGGAGGCAGCCTGTTTTTCTGGCATTTTCCAGGAGGCTGGCCAGACCGAGCACATTTGTTTTCAGACATTCCAGAACATTGACAGTTGTTCTGTGAATGCCATTCATGGCCGCGAGATTGACGATATAGGAAATTTTATGGAACCGGAACATCACATTCATGGAAGGACTGTCTGTGATATCTCCGCAGAAAAATTCAAAATTTGTCTCAGCCTGTGGCATTGCCTTGATAAGATCTATGCGTTTTTCCTTCAATGCGGAAGAGTAATGACTATTTAAATCATCAATGCCAATGACTGCATAGCCTTCCTGAAGCAGTCTGCGGCACAGTGCTGCGCCAAGGAATCCCGCAGCTCCGGATACGAGAACGGTTTTGCCCTGATCTTTAACCTGAGAAACAAAGTTACCGGTACCACTGTGTCTGATAACATCCATATCAAACTCCCTGTGTGATAGCCATGCAAGCATCAGATCGCATGGGTTTAGAGAAAACGGTTTTTAAGAAAAGCAAGGCATTGTCTGTATCGGGGTTCATCGGCGATCATGTCATCGATTGAGGGAATGACCACATACCGGCGCCCATGAAACAAAACAGGGTTGAACATTGTGCCGGTTCGGATAGGAATTTCCGGAGGCATTTCTCCAGTCATCAGAAAAATCGTTTCAGGATTCAGATACTCGATGCCGCTGAAAAACAGAGGCAGATTGACAGAGACCTGTTTAGCCTGTCCATCCGGAGGGCAGAGTTGCAGAGGCCAAAAAGCATGGCTGCCTTTTGGCATAGACATAGCAGGAATTAATCTTTTTAAAAAGCTCCTATGCGCCTCAACATTACATTTTCCGCATATATCCCGGCTGTAGTCATAGTAAGACCACAAAAAACGGGGATGAGATGGCGTGCTCTGTAAAAAGAACGTCCAGCTTTCAGGCCATGCTTCACGTGGAATGGCATAGGAAGCTTCTTTTGATGCGGCGGAGCGATCCGTTTCCCGGCACTTTGGATCGGGAGCAGGTTTCGGCTGTCCTGAAGGTGCGTTTTTTTTCCGATCAGCAAAGTCGGACGTTCTGGCAGCCTTCAAATCAGGAGAAACGACAGGCGAAGGAGAACCGGCTGAATTTTTATTCAGATGCACGGCCTTTGCGTTGTCTTCGGCTCTTTTAAGCATCTCCAGGAAGTGTTCATCGGGGAGAAGCCATGTAATGCCCGCATTGCGCCAGGGCCTGAGAATTGCGGCAATTTTCAGATGCTCTGCATCCATGACAGAATCCGCCATGCAAGATCCGGCTTTGCAAGCGATATCCAGCGTTCAGTATGTCCATGGGCGTCAGCAACCAGAACAGAGTTGTCTGCTTTGCCGAAGCCGTCATCGATCAGATTGCCGACGATCATGTCGGCTTTTTTTATCGCTAATTTTCTGCGTACCGCGTTTTCCAGGTCTTGGCTTTCTGCCGCAAAGCCGATAACTTTCTGCCCCTTTTTTTTCGACAGGGAAAGCGTTTTCAAAATGTCCTGGTTGGGAAGAAAATGGATGTCAAATCCGGTTGGTGCCTTGCTTTTCTTGAATTTTTCCCTGATATCATGCGGCTCCGGCCTGAAGTCCGCTACGGCTGCTGTAAAGATACCTGCATTGGCCTGTGGCCAGATCTGCTGCGCCGTGACAAACATTTCCTCGGCAGAGGATACGTCATGGCGGAAGATGCCCGTGGGAAGATGCGGTACTCCTGGTCCGGCTATGACGTGAACCGATGCGCCGCGAAGCCATGCTGCCACGGCAAGAGAAGCCCCCATGACTCCGGTCGAGGGATTGCTCCAGAAGCGGATATGATCCCAGTATTCTCGTGTCGGACCGACGGTGATCATGACGGTGACGTCCGTCATATCCTGAGGTGCCAGTGCCTTGAGGCCGGATAAATAAATGTCGTCAATATTGGCCAACCGTCCCTGTCCGGTTTCTCCGCAGGCTGTACCTCCGACTCCGGGGCTCACCATGTTCCAGCCCCGTTGTTGCAGAAGAGCCGCATTGGATTGCGTTGCGGGATTTGCCCACATATGGGGATTCATGGCAGGCGCAAAAACAAGATTGCTTCCGGTTCCGTGAAAAGCGAGTGCCTGACAGGCAAGAAGCTTGTCTGCACGTCCGCAGGCGATATCGGAAATGGTCGAAGCCGAAGCTGGCGCAACAATGAGTGCATCGGCATGCTGCCCCGGTTCCAGATGCGCAAAGATTGATGCGGACCGTTCCTCTCCGAAAATGGAGGTGTAAACGGGATTGCATCCCAGGGCTTCAAAAGTCAGAGGGGTAATAAATTTTTGAGCGGCTTCGGTTAACGTAACGCTGACGGAAATGCCGGCTTTTTGCCACATGCGGACAATATCGGGCATTTTGTATGCGGCGATGGAGCCGCATACGCCGAGATGAATTTTCGGAGTGCCGCTGTGCCCCCATGGCAGAGGCTCACGTCGATCTGAACGAATAGAGAAAGCATAATGTGGAGCAATCATCACTGTGCCAGCTTTCTTACGCTTGAGGATTCTCTTCTGTCTGAATAAGAGGATGAAGAGAGATCACTTGAGCCGTAATGATAGGAGGATTGAGGAAAAATATTGGGATTTGGCCGTCCTGGAACCCAGATTTCCAGATTGACGCCTGTGACTGTCTGCCTATTGAAGAAAATGACCGCTTCTCTTCCGTCTTTTTCATAGATTTGAAGGGAGCGTTTTCCCTGTTGAGTCCGGGTCAGTGTCCAGCCGTTTTCCTGCATTTTGCCGATCATAAATGTATACAGCGCGTTGCTCTCAATGCGGCCATGAGCGGTCAGCACGCCGTACTGTTCTCCGCTGGGAAGCGTATTGATAAGCGTTCGATCCGCAACAAGCTCAAGTTCTGAAGGAATGGGAATATCAGTAAATCCTCCAAAATAAGTGTTGCCTGCGGCAGTTGAAGGTGTGGCAAAAGGATTGGAGATTTGCATCTCAGAACAGCCTGCACTGAGCAGAATACCACATACTGCTATGGCTGTCGCACTGTATTTCATCATAGAAAAAAGTTTGGTCATGCATTATCCTCCTGAGTCGCTGCCTTTTCAGCCAAAATTCTGCGGATTTGCTTGGCATCGGCTTCGGTAATGGAGAATTGCCAGCCGGCGGATTCAAAAACTTCGCCTTTTTCCGGAACATGACCGGCTTCAAGACAGAGATATCCTCCTATCGTATCCACTTCTTCCGTATCAATGCAGATGCCGACTTCATGCAGATCACTCAGATACGCTCGGCCGGAAAGAGAATAGCGGTTTTCTCCAAGCAGATGGATATCGTCTTCTTTTGGCGCATCGTGTTCGTCTTCGATATCTCCGACGATTTCCTCCAGGATGTCTTCAATCGTTGCCAGGCCGGATGTGCCGCCGTATTCGTCTACAGCGATGGCAATATGGTTTTTTCTGGCTCGGAATTCCTGGAGAAGTTCTGAAACAATTTTTGTTTCCGGAACAAAAAAAGGAGGACGCATAATTGAGTCAACAGGATTTCCGTGCTTCTGAGGATCAATAAGCAGTTCGATAAGATCCTTGGCGTAGGCGATACCGATAATATTGTCCCGGGTATCCTTGTAAACAGGAATACGGGAATGACCGGAGCTCAGAATGGATTGCGCGGCTGTCTTGACTGTGGATCCGGAAGCAATGCAGTCAAAATCCGTCCTGGGCGTCATAATATCCTGTACCTGCAGGTCATCGAGACGAAGAATGCTGAGAATCATGGAGCCTTCATCGAGGTCGACTTCTCCGTCTTCTCTGGCTTCAATAACCGCCTGTTCCAGAGTTTCCGATGTGTGTCCGCCGAAAAGATGGCGCAGCCGTTCCCAGAGGGTGCTACTTCGGTCCAAGCAAAAAACCTCCGCTGTCTGATTGCCCGCGTTGTCCCCCGGAAGACAGCTGTCATGTGACCGGGCGCGGTGTCGCGGCGCGTATCCGATTGCGCCTTGATCCGGATTATCATGTTAACCATATCCCTTGCGAATAGGCAAGAAAAACCGCTGGTTGTCCAGATTTCGGATCCTTAAGAGAATCCTTGTATGCATTGACAAAGCGACGTATTCTTCATGGCAGCTCAGGAATTGGGGCGGTCTTTCGTTTTCGCTTCCATATATTTTTGTATAGAAAATAACAGATAAGGCTGGAAAAATATGGAAAAGGCTCTTGTGCTCAGCAGCGGCGGTGTGGACAGTACGACCTGCATTGGAATGGCTGTTGCGGAACTCGGTTCGGATAATGTGGCATCAGTATCCATTTTTTATGGGCAGAAGCATCAGAAGGAATTGGATCAGGCCCGGAAGATCGCCTCTTTTTACGGCATATTCCATGATACGCTGGATCTCAGCAGCATTTTTCGTCACAGTGACTGTCCTCTTCTGCAGGGATCTGCCCGATCCGTGCCGCATCAGAGCTATGCCGAACAAATTCGGGAAAATGAGCAGGGCATGGTCTCCACCTATGTTCCTTTTCGCAACGGACTGATGCTTTCGGCCGCGGCTTCATTGGCCGCCAGTCTGTGGCCGGATGCGAAAACAGGAATATGGCTTGGCGCGCATGCTGATGATGCCGCCGGCAACGCCTATGCGGACTGTTCCGCGGCGTTTACGGAAGCCATGGGCATGGCCATACGGATAGGGACGTATGATAATGTCTGTCTGAAGGCTCCTTTGGTTCAGATGAACAAGGCTCAGGTTGTGGCAACAGGTCTCAAACTGGGAGTACCGTATGAATTGACCTGGAGCTGCTATGAAGGCGAAGAAAAACCATGCGGCGCATGCGGAACATGCCTGGATAGGGCTGCTGCATTTGCTGCAAACGGCATCCCTGATCCGGCACTGAAATAGCAGAAGAGGGCAGGGCCGTCATACGGAGTTTGAATTCGTCGTGTTGATCCCTGCCAAATGCAAGCAAAGGGACTCCGATCGGAGTCCCTTTTCTTGCATTTGGCAGGGATAAAAACGACGAAATCAAACTCCGTATGACGGCCCTGCCCACTTCTGCTATTTCAGTGCCGGATCAGGGATGCCG
>JAQXLA010000004.1 GCA_029011315.1 Desulfovibrionaceae bacterium | reverse complement strand
TGAAGCCGACGCACATGATCTTTTCGTTGCGGTGCCAAGTCGGACGCGTGGCGCGAGTGATGAAGCCATACTTGCAGCCGAGACGGTAGAAACCGATGCCGACATGAAGTTCAGCCATCGGCAGCAGCACCAGGTAGAACGGCAGCCACATGGCATGTCCGTTGGCCCCCTGCACGCGAGCCGCGCTGAGCTCAGCAGTGATAGGAAGATTCGTCAGAACTTCATACATGTGAATGCTGCCCATCGCGAGGATAACGAGAGCGGACACCACCTGCACGACCCACATCCAGGTATCGTAGTGGTGCAGCATCTTCGCCTGAGCCCAGAACTTGCCAGGTTCGCCGGCACGGAAAGGCATTTTGCGGGCGGCGATGACGAAGTGAGCGAACATCAGCAGGAAGATGATCGGGCCACCGACCTGAGCCATATAGGTGGTTTCAAAGAACCATGCAATGGCGTCCATGATTTTAGGACTGATGATGACGCTGCTGACGAGGAACAGGTGCGCCCAGAGGAACAGGATCAGCAAAACGCCGGAAACGGCCTGGAAGAAATCCAGACGCGAAGGCACTGTCTTGGGACCCGTGAACGTAGGTTGCGACATAGAAGTCTCCTTAAACGGTTACTGGAAATACAGTGTCTTGCCATCCGTCATGATGACGGCTGCCCTGCTCTTTCCGTATCTATCCGGGGACGCATACGGAAAGAGCCTTCAGGCAACGGCAAAATAGCCTCAAAAAACCTTATGACAGGGAGCTACTTGCGGTAAGGAGCCTGACCCTGTTCGTAGTAGTTGTTGCCTTCGCTGTCAATCACAACGATTGCCGGAAAATCTTCAACTTCCAGAGCGGCAACAGCTTCCGGTCCGAGTTCTTCATAGGCGAGAACGGTATATTTCTTGATGCTTTTGGAAATCAAGGCACCGCATCCGCCGATAGCGGCCATATAAGGCACGCCGTTGGCCTTCATCGCATCAACAACAGCCTGGGAACGATAGCCCTTGCCAATCATTCCCTTGATGCCCACTTCATTGATCATCGTGGGGGTATAGGCATCCATGCGGCCGGAGGTCGTCGGTCCAGCAGATCCGATGGCCTGACCCGGTTTCGCCGGAGAAGGACCAACATAGTAAATAACGGCACCCTTCAAGTCTACGGGAAGTTTTTCACCGCGGGCAAGGGTTTCCGTCAAGCGCTTATGCGCTGCGTCACGGGCTGCGATAATGGTGCCCGTAATGCTCACTTCGTCGCCGGCGCGCAGGCTGCGAGCGGTTTCAGCGTCGAAAGGAGCGGTAATTTTCTTCGTAGCCATGGTCGGCCTCCTACAGTTCCACGCCCGCATGACGGGCGGCATGGCAGTTGATGTTGACGGCCACAGGCAGGGAGGCGATGTGGGTGGGAGCCCATTCCACATTGACCTTGAGAGCGGTGGTGGTGCCGCCGAGGCCCTGAGGTCCGATACCCGTATTATTGATCATCTCAAGCAGTTCTTCTTCAAAAGCCGCATAACGGGGATCGGGGTTGTGAGAATCGATGTCGCGAGCCGCAGCTCTCTTGGCGCAAAGGCACGCAACTTCCATGTTGCCGCCGAGACCAACCCCAACGACCATGGGAGGGCAGGAGTTGGGGCCGGCATGCAGAATTGCGTCAAGGATAGCTTCCTTCACGCCCTTGATGCCGTCAGCGGGAACAAGCATTTTCAGCATGCTTTTGTTTTCAGAACCGGCACCCTTCGGGGCCAGCTTGATGGAAAGCTTATCCCCGGGAACGATGCGCACATGAATAATAGCGGGGGTGTTGTCCTTAGTATTGATACGGTCAAACAGCGGTTCCGCTACGCAGGATTTGCGGAGGTAGCCGCCGACATAACCCTGACGAATACCTTCATGAATGGCTTCGTTCATATCGCCGCCGGCGATGTGCACATCCTGACCGAGATCGACAAACACAACGGCAAGGCCGGTGTCCTGACAGATGGGCATCTGTTCACTGTCAGCGATTTCAGCATTTTTCATAAGCTTCTGAAGAATGCTTCTCGCGGCAGGAGAAGGATCGCTCTCACTGTTCTTTTTGAACGCGTCTTTCACGTCCTGCGGCAGAGAGCAGCAAGCCTGAATAGCCAGCTTGCGCACAGCCTCGGTGATGGCTGATGCCTGAATTTCACGCATTGGTAGACCTCCTGGGAAATCGGGACTGCCTCACAGGCAGTTTATGAAAATTCCGCAGAATCCTCTTGTTCAGGACTCTGCGGAATATGAACAAACTAGAAGGGCCAAATCATGGGAACGAGAACCATGATCATGGCAAAGCAGATAATCTGCAGGATGCCGCCGGCCTTCCAGTAATCATTAAAGCTGTACTTGCCAGGACCGAGCACCAGAGTGTTCGGAGGCGTAGCAATAGGCGTCAGGAAGCAGGCAGAGCAGGAAACCGTGATACCCATAGCGATAGGCAACGGAGAAACGCCGGCCTGCAGCGCGATCGGAATAGCGAGCGGGCAAAGGAGAGCAGCGGTAGCCGTGTTGGACATGAAGTTCGTCATCAGCATGGCCAGAATGGAAGTGGCGGCCAGCAGAGCAACAGGGCTGGAAACCATACCGACAACCGTATTGGCAAGCAGAGCTGCAGCACCGGACTTCTGCATGGCGGTGCTCATGGAGAGCATGCCGGCGAACAGGAAGATGGTCTGCCAGTCAATAGAGTTATAGGCTTCCTTCATGGACACGCACTTGGTGATAACCATGAACATGGCACCGAGCATGCAGGCCGTGGTCAGGTTCATCAGATTGCCGGCCATGCACACCACAACGCACAGGAAAATCAGCACGCAGATGGGCATCTTTTCGGGGCGCATCTGACGGTTGATTTCGGGATTGGCAGCGGCTTCAGCATCAGCCTTGGCGAGGTCTTCAGCACTCACTTCCTTGGCCTTGGGCAGGAAGGCACGGCCAATGGTCAGGAAGTACAGGACACCGACGATCAGCAGCGGAACGCCCATCCAGGCGAATTCGAAGAAACCGAACTTACGAACGCCGGGTACATTAAGGAACTGTTCCAGAGCCGCGTTGCAAAGCAGGTTCGGAGGCGTACCGACCATGGAGAGACAGCCGCCGAGAGAAGCCGCGAAAGCAACAGGCAGGAGGATTTTATTGGGAGCGATCTTGGCAGCGGCGCACATGCCCATCAGCATGGGAATCGCCATGGCGACGGTACCGGTGTTGGACAGGAACCCGGAAAGAACGCCGACAAAAATCATGGCAATAACCAGCAGACGAGTCGGGGATCCCTTGGAAAGCTTCACCGAAGCCTTACCAACCTTATCAGCGAATCCGGTGATAAAGCAGGCATCGCCGAGGATGAACATAGCCATGAAAAGAACGACGTTGGATTCACCGAAGTTCGCAAACGCCTGCTTGCCGGTCAGAAGGCCGGTGAGAACAAGGGCGCAGGGAACGAGCATGGCGGTGACAGCCAGGTCAACGATTTCAAAGCAGAAGAAAATAGCGGCGGCGGCAAGGATGCCAAGGCAGATATAAGCTTTGGTGTTATCCTTCGGAGCAGCCTTTTTCGCAGGAGCGGCTTTAGCATCCTGCTTAACAGCAGGGGCGGCCTTGGCGTCCTGTTTCACTTCAGCTGCAGGAGCAGCAACCGCAGGAGCGGCCTTGCCCTGATCCGTGCTCACGGCAGCGGGAGCAGCGGGTTCGGCCATGGAAGGCATCGCAGACCCAAGGCTCAGAGCCAGCGTCATGAACACAAAGAGAAAGAGATGAGCGCATTTGCGCATGATGCATTCTCCTCTTTTGCGCGAAAGCATCGGCAGTCTTGAAACCGATTTTCCGCATATGCTGCATAAGTTTCCGCTGCGTTCGGAGATCGTCAACTCATCCGAACTCACCAGCCGGGGCGTTTCCGGAGGGGGCGACAGCCTGACGAATTCTGCAACAGAACAAGACTACAGGGTTTCTTCCAACGACAAACGCATTTCAAAAAACAGCCTGAAATTCAAAATACGCTGTCAAAAAACTCATTTGAGTTTAGAACTCAAACTCTATCCCACGCAAGAGGATCTGTCAACAAGCCTTTTGCGCGATCAACGCTTCATTTTCCGTTGCGAGGCCGCCATACCAACGCCATCCAGTCTGCAGACTGCATCCGTTCTGCTTTTCCTAGGGGAGCATAAGCCTTTTCCACATCATCTGCCTGAACATCCAAAAGCCCGGAGAGAATCAAGCAGCCTCCAGGCGCAATATGACGCATGATTTCCGGAGCCAGCTCCTTCAGAGGTCCGGCCAGAATATTGGCGACAACAACATCAAAAAGCTCATCCCCCCCCTGCTCTGCTGAACCTGCTGATATGGCAAGCCTGTCCGACACCCGATTGATTTCGCTGTTTTCCTTCGCATTGGCTACAGCGACAGGATCAATGTCAGCTCCCAGACCGCTCATCCCGTACAGACAGCAGGCAATACTCAAAATCCCCGTACCTGTGCCAACATCAAAAAAGCGCTCTCCCTTGCGGAGGAACCCTTCTCTGCGCAGTCGGCTTAACGCTTCCAGACAGAGAACTGTCGTATTGTGATGCCCGGTTCCGAAGGCAGATTTCGGTTCAATGACGATTGGGGATTGATCGTGTAGCGGCGTTTTATTCACCAGCCATGGCGGAAGAACGACAAAGTCTCCGGCAGATACAGGCGTAAAAAACGCTCTCCAGGCCATGGCCCAATCTTCCTTAGGCACAGAACTGACGGAAAGCGAAACGAACGGCAGAGGATGCAGTGCCTCTCTGAGCGATTTCTGAACATCCTGGTTGTCCGTATGAACCCGAAAAAGAAAACTGCCATCAGCCGGACTCAACTCTTCCCATCCCCAGGAAACAAATTGAGTCAAAATACCGGTTACGATATCCGCTTCCTCCGGCTCCCATACCGTAATATCCATGCGTATCAATTCGGTACATTCAGACATAAGATCTCCCCATTGCCTTAAGCAGCAAATTTTGATGCAATGTACTCTCCCGGAACAGTCCGGTCAAACCGTCCCGCATCTCCTTGACTTTCTGGAGATTTTACATCTATTGTCGTTACAATAGGATAAAATTTCGATGCGATTTTCATCCTCTGTTAAGAACAAGGAGTTTCAATTATGATGCATTCCTGGTCTCCAGATACGCTCATCGGCTTTTCCGGAAGCTTTTGGGGAGCCAGCGCACTCCATGCAGCGATTCGTCTCGACTTTTTTACGCCATTGCAGCATGGTTCCCTTTCCATTCAGGATCTCGCCAGAGAAACAGGCTGCTCTCTGCGCGGGCTGGAAATGCTGGCCGCATCCATGTGCGCTCTCAATTTCTGCATTCGACAAGAGGATCGGATCAGCCTGACGCCTTTTTCTGCGCAGTATCTCTGCAAAAATTCACCGGACTATCTCGGTTTTATCATCAATCATCACGCCGATTTGGTTCATTCTTTCGCAGATCTCAGCGATGCCATCAAAACCAATCAGCCATCACGCAGTCATGACGGATTCCGTACCGATATCCGAGAAAGAGAAAGCTTCATAATGGGTATGTACAACATGGCCTATATCCGCGCCGAGGCAGCCGTTCACCTTGTCAGTCTGCAGGGATCCAAACGTCTCCTCGATCTCGGCGGCGGACCGGGAGCGTATGCCATCCGTTTCTGTCAAAAGAATCCGGAATTATCAGCCGTCGTTTATGATTTGCCCACGACACGCCCCATAGCTGAAAAAATGATTCGACAGCATCAGCTGCAGGATCGCATCGACTTTGTTGCCGGAGATTTTACTCGAGACACGATTCCCGGAAAATATAATATTGTATGGATCTCTCATATTCTTCACAGCGACGGTCCTGAGGGGAATATTGCACTGCTCCGCAAGGCTGCGGAAACCCTTCTGCCCGGAGGAAAACTCTTCATTCAGGAATTCGTTTTGGATGACGATCGAAGCGGTCCGACCTTTTCCGCCCTGTTCGGATTGAACATGGTCGCGGGAACACAAGCTGGACAGGTTTACACTTTCAGAGAACTGGAAGATCTCCTTAGGCAGGCCGGGCTTGTCTCTATTAAGCGTTTTCCGCGCTACGATGATGGCGGTTCCGGCATTGTACTCGGTCAAAAAGCGTAAAAGAGCCTTTTTATAAAACAGAATCGAAAAGCACATAAGAAAAGCCCACATTTGCATGTGGGCTTTAAAAATGGCGGAACGGAAGGGACTTGAACCCTCGGCCTCCGGCGTGACAGGCCGGCGTTATAACCGACTTAACTACCGTTCCAAATATGAAAAAATGGAATAAACCATTTTTTTGCGTGGCGGAACGGAAGGGACTTGAACCCTCGGCCTCCGGCGTGACAGGCCGGCGTTATAACCGACTTAACTACCGTTCCGCATTGTTATGGTGGACAGTACAAGACTTGAACTTGTGACCCCCGCCGTGTGAAGGCGATGCTCTACCAGCTGAGCCAACTGTCCATGCAGGCGTTATCTTTAAATGGTTTCATTCTTGCTGTCAAGACATTTTTTTCAGAATGGTAAAGACCCCGGTGTTCTAGGGAAAGGAATGACATCTCGAATATTGCTGATGCCGGTCAACAACATGATCATACGCTCGAATCCCATACCGAATCCGGCATGAGGGGCTGTGCCAAAACGCCGCAGATCAAGATACCAGTCGTACTTCAGCGGATCCTGTCCAAGTTCGCGCATTCTTCGAAGAAGCCTGTCGGCATTTTCTTCTCTCTGGCTTCCTCCGATTAGCTCGCCAATTCTGGGAACGAGTACATCCATAGCCGCGACCGTCTCTCCGTCATCATTCTGCTTCATATAAAAAGCCTTGATATTTTTCGGATAGTCATACACGATGACGGGACGTCCGAAATGTTCCTCGGCCAGAAATCTTTCATGTTCCGTCTGCAGATCAGATCCGAAGGAAACGGGATATTCAAATTTTTTCCCGCCAGCATTCAGAATCTTTATGGCTTCTCTATAAGGACATCGGGCAAAGGGCCGCATCCAAAGATTTTCCAGACGCTTGATCAGCCCCGGTTCGACATATCTGTCAAACAACTCTATATCATCGCCGCATCGCTCCAGAACCTGAGAAATCACGCGGCATACCAGATCTTCTGCCGTCTTCATCGCGTCAAACAGATCGGCAAACGCCATTTCCGGTTCGACCATCCAAAATTCCGCCGCATGACGGGGAGTATTGGAATTTTCAGCACGAAATGTCGGGCCGAATGTATACACGCGTCCCAGGCCCATCGCCAAAGCCTCGGCTTCAAGCTGTCCAGAAACAGTTAACGAACATTCCCGACCGAAGAAATCATTGGAAAAAGGATTGGCTCCTTCAGACATCTTGACAGGCTGATCAGGGGGAAGAACTGTCACGCGAAACATTTCCCCCGCTCCCTCGCAATCCGAACCGGTCAAAATAGGCGTATGCACATAATGAAACCCATTTTCCGCAAAATAATCGTGCACGGCACGCGCAGCCTCAGAACGGATACGGAATGCCGCTCCATACTTGTTGGTGCGTGAGCGCAGATGCGCAATCGAACGCAGAAATTCATCTGAATGATGTTTTTTCTGCAAAGGATACGCTGAGGAATCCGCAAAGCCGTATACTTCCAGTTCTTCGGCATGGAGTTCCCATCGCTGTCCCTTTCCCGGAGACTCTTCAAGACGTCCGCTTATTCTGACTGCAGCACCTGTACTCACTCCAGCCAAAGCGTCAAAAGCCTTCGTGCCGGCCTCTACAACACATTGAAGATTCGATCTGCAGGATCCGTCATTGAGTTCAAGAAAGACCACCTCGCCAGCATTCCGCCGCGTTTTCACCCATCCACACACCTGAATAGAATCTTTCTGCTCTTCAGACTGAAGGGCCTCAGCTATCAGCGTTCTTCGTATCATAAAACCCTCCTTCAATTATTGCCGCCGGTTTCGAACCATAGCGATAACGATCGGCATAAGAGAAACAGCGATAATCGCATAGACAAACAGGCTAAAATGTTCCCGCACAACGGCAATATTGCCCAGCAGATACCCAAAGGTAACCAGCCCCAGCACCCACAGAACCCCGCCTGTAATATTGTACAGCAGAAAACGTCCCGTATGCATTTCGGCAATACCGGCCACAAAAGGCGCAAATGTGCGTAGAACAGGAATAAAACGGGCCAGAAGAATTGCCTCTCCACCATGCTTTTCATAAAAAATCTGAGCCTGAAGCAAATGAGTGCGCTTAAAGAACAGACGTTCCCCCTGAAATATTCCTGGTCCGACGCGCCGTCCTATTTCATAATTGACGAAATCTCCCAGTACGGCAGCAGCCAGAAGAACCAGGACGCAGAGTCCGTAATGCATATGGCCTGTGCCTGCCACAACTCCGGAAGCAAACAGCAGAGAATCCCCCGGCAAAAAAGGCGTTATAACCAATCCCGTTTCGCAAAAAACCACGGCAAAAAGAATCAAATACAGCCAGAAACCGTACTCTGCAGCCAGTTCAAATAGGTGGCGATCAATATGGAGTACAAAAGAAAGCACCGTATCAATCAAAGAATATTCAGACATAGGAAACTCCGACCCGATTATAACCAAAGTGTGGCAGGAAGAATATGGATAAAAAGCTTTTTCAGCACTTGACGCTATCCTCTGTACATGGTAGAACGTTTCCCGTCAATCAGGCCGGCATAGCTCAGCTGGTAGAGCAACTGATTCGTAATCAGTAGGTCCACGGTTCAAATCCGCGTGCCGGCTCCATCAAAAGATATGGAAAAGGAACCTCAAATGAGGTTCCTTTTTTATTTTTTCTTCTGAAGAAAAATTAACCCTATGAGTCCAGAGAAATTCCATTATTCTGCAGCCAGGCACGGATCTTCCCTTCCGACTCTTCTTCAGAACCTTCCTGCACTTCCATACCTTCCCGAACTTTCGCAGAGGGTAGAGCTTCCGCCACGTTGGCGACAATGTGCCCCATTCCTCCGCCTCCATGCGTACAGAACGGCAGGACTGCCTTTCCGGAAAAATCATATTGCTTCATAAAAGATGCAACTGGAGGTGTCACGATACCAAACCAGTTGGGCGTACCGAGAAGCACCGTATCGTATCGGGAAAAATCATGGCATGTTCCCTGAAGAGGTATATTGGCACCTTCGCTGTTTTCCTGTTTGGCTCTGGCTCTGCAGTCATTATATTCTTCAGCATACGGTTCCTGCGGAAGAATTTCATACAGCGTACCGCCGGCTATCTTCTGAATCTGTTCAGCCAGACTGCGGGTATGCCCGTGATACGAAAAAAACGCGATAAGCAATTTTTCATTTTTCATTCGATTTCTCCTTCGCTGATTGTTCACAGCTTAATGCCGCCGAACACGTTTTGCAAGATAGGCATACGCAGACATCGCAGCTCTTGCTCCGTCACCGGCAGCCGTCACAGCCTGACGCAGCGTCGTATTGCGAACATCTCCCGCAGCAAAAATACCGGGAACCGATGTTTCGAGAAAATCATCGGTATCAATCCGTCCGTCCTGAGTCAGACGAACAGCATCGGAGACAAAAGAAACATTGGAATCCGTTCCCACAAACGGGAAAATGCCGTCCACAGGCAACGATTTTTCCTCGCCCGTTTGCACATTCCGCAGAACAAGGCTCTCGACAAAGCGATCGCCCCGAATTTCCTTTACCTCCGTATTCCAAACAGGCTCTATCTTCGGATCAGCCAGTACAGCATCAGCCAGAACCTTATCCGCTCTCAAAACATCCCGACGATGAATCAAATAGACCTTGCTGGCAAATCGGGTCAGATAGCGGGCTCCCTCGGCAGCGGTATTGCCTCCTCCGACGACGGCCGCAACTTTATTGCGGTAAAACATGCCATCGCAGACGACGCAATAACCAACCCCCCTGCCAGTAAATTCCTTTTCTCCGGGACATCCCAATTTTCTGAACGACGCTCCCGTTGCGATAATGACCGCGCCAGCCTGCAAATCGCCTTCATCTGTGCGGACAATTTTGACATCCTGATCTACAGTAATACTCTGAACCGACGCTTTCAAAAACGATGCGCCGATCGATTTGGCATGTTCTTCCAGCTGCTGCGACAGTTCAAAACCGGTCACACTGATCTGACCTGGCCAATTTTCAATCTCTCCCGTACTCATAAGCTGACCGCCGCATTCCCCCTGTTCAACGACAAGCGTTCTGAGGCCGGCTCGCACACCGTATACCGCAGCTGTCAGACCGGCTGGTCCTCCTCCGACGATTATAAGATCCCACTGTCCCATAATGCTGCTCCTTTCTATTTTCCTGAAGCGACAAGACTTATTCCATCCAAACCACCTTATTTTGGTTTAGTTATAGAATATGACAGAGCTCTTTTTCCCGTCAAGAATTACCTTTCATAAAACAAAAAACCTCTTTACCTGTTGACCGATGAAATGTGCGGGCGTATCCTTAATAAAATTTTGTCAGGCTGCGGCGGAAACTCTCTCCCATCTCCGCCGTTCTTTCCAAGGGAGTTTATTTTTATGGAGACTTACGCATGAGCACTATCGCCTCAATCTGGGCTCGTGAAATTCTGGATTCCCGCGGCAATCCCACTGTCGAAGTTGAAGTTTCTCTGGACACAGGGCATATCGGTCGCGCTGCTGTGCCTTCCGGAGCCTCTACCGGATCCAGGGAGGCTCTTGAGCTGCGTGACGGCGATAAAAGCCGCTACAAAGGCAAAGGCGTTTCCAGAGCCGTAGAGCATGTAAACACTGAAATTGCCGAAGCGGTCATTGGTATGAATGCCCTGCACCAGGTCGAAGTAGACACAACGCTGATCGATCTCGATGGAACGGACAACAAATCCAGACTTGGTGCCAATGCCATGCTCGGCGTGTCTCTGGCCACAGCGCGTGCGGCTTCTGAATTTCTTGCTCTGCCCCTGTATCAGTATATCGGCGGCGTAAATTCCAAAATTCTGCCTGTGCCGATGATGAACGTCATCAACGGCGGAGCTCACGCTCCTAACAATCTTGATATTCAGGAATTCATGATTATGCCTGTGGGAGCCGCGACATTTCGCGACGCACTGCGTATGGGATCGGAAATTTTCCATACGTTGAAAACGATTTTGAGTGCTGACGGACACATCACCAGCGTTGGAGATGAAGGCGGCTTTGCCCCAAACCTGTCCAATCATGAAGAAGCTTTCCGCTATTTGATCAAAGCAATTGAAGAAAGCGGCTATAATCCGGGGTCTGAAGTAGCTCTGGCTATTGATGTCGCTGCTTCGGAATTCTGCAGGGACGGAAAATACGTCATCAGCGAATCCAAAGCGCCTCTCAGCAGTACCGACATGATCAACTGGCTTGGAGAATTTAAGGAAAAATATCCTCTGATCTCCATCGAAGATGGCCTGGCAGAAAACGACTGGGACGGCTGGAGAGAGATGACTGACGAACTCGGCAATCAGAAAAACATTCAGCTCGTCGGAGACGATATCTTCGTTACCAATCCTGATATTCTTGCCGAAGGCATTGAAGAAGGCATTGGCAATGCCGTACTGGTCAAGGTCAATCAGATCGGAACACTTACAGAGGCACTTGACACCATCGAGATGGCTAAGCAGGCCGGCTATACGACAATTGTGTCGCACCGTTCCGGAGAAACTGAAGACAGTTTCATTGCGGATCTTGCCGTTGGTGCCAACGCCGGTCAAATCAAGACCGGCTCTCTGTGCCGCAGCGACAGACTCGCAAAATACAACCAGCTACTTCGCATTGAAGAGCGCCTTGGAGATACGGGTATCTATTACGGCCCGATGATGTGCGCCAACTTCTGCGAAGGCAACGAATAAAAGTTTGAAACGCTCTTCCGGGGACGGCTTCGTCCGTCCCCTTTCTGCCTTCCCTGCGCTCCTTCCCTATCAGATCTATCTTTGCGCTTTCATAACAGGAAATTTTTCGTCCGTATCTCCTGTTCCCACGCTTTGTGTCCTTTCTTTATTTCTGTTTCTCGACCTTCGCCTCCATACATTGCCGCGCGCACTTTTTTTTCTTTTCTGCTCGGCTCTTGGCGTGCTGAACGGACTCCTGCCGTCTGTTCCCAGCCCCAATCCTGCGGATATTGCGCTCGGCAAGCCCGCCATTATTTCCACCGATAAGCAGACGCTCCCTCAATGGTATCTTAATGCCCCCAATGAAAAACGGCGTGTTTGCGGAGAGATTATTGAAGTTCAATATCTGCCGGACAATCGGCTGCGCATTTTGTTACGGAACCCAGCTCCAGAGAAAGCTCCGCAGGATAGTCTTCCCGGTCTGCTTTCCTGGACATGGGCAAATCCTGAAACAGAACCGCTTCCAGGTCAGCAGGCTGCTGTAACAGGCATTATTCGACCTGTTTTTGGATTTCGCAACACAGGCATGCCGAACTATGCGGAGACACAACAGAGAAAAGGCGTCTTTTTTTCAATATTTTCGCAAAAGAATATTGGCTCTCCCTGTTTTTCCGGCTCTCCGAACACTGAAGCACTGCGACTCCATCAACTGAAAAAACTTGCGGAAGGCAATCTTCCCTCAAACCGAGGTGGAGCTATCATTGCCGCTCTGCTCTTCGGCAATCGTTCTCTTCTCAGCCAGAAAGATCTCGATCTGTTCCGTGACGCGGGTCTGGCGCACAGCCTGGCACTTTCCGGTCAGCATTTAAGCATTGCCGGACTGGCGGCATGGCTGATTCTCTTTGTCGTGACTTTGGTCCTGCCTCGCCTTTTTCTCTTTTGTGACAAAAAAACACTGTTACTCTGCCTGAGTATTCCTCCGGCTTTCTGCTACTGGCAACTGGGAGGGCATCCACCTTCATTAACCAGAGCCTTCTTCATGCTTGTCTTATGGAGTCTGTGGACCGTTGCTGCAAAAAGGCACTGCCTTCGCATGACAGGCTCTGATATTCTTCTGACCGCTTTGTTTTTTATGGTGCTTTTCGATGCGTCCTGTCTGTTCCAGCCTGGCCTGCAGCTCTCGTTTACAGCTGTAACAGGGATGTTAGGATTTCACCCTTTCATTCAACGCATACTTGCCTCTTTATCTTATGAAACAAAAATGCGTTATGCGCAGAAAATCCTCTTAATTGTGATTTCACTGGCCTGTTATTCCGCTTCAGCGCAGCTGGCTACGCTTCCTCTTGTTCTGCTTCACTTCGGCTGCTTTACGCCATGGGGATGGCTAAATCTCATCTGGCTTCCAATCCTTGCTTTATTTGTTCTGCCCCTCTCTTTTTTCGGTTTGCTCTGTCTTGTGCCAATATGGGGTGAATGGACTTTAACTCCCGTACTGAAAACAATTGCTGCTCTGAGTTTCGCCGCTGCGGCAACGCCCGCAGAATGGCTCTGCAATATGCTGCAGTTTTTGCAAGCTCAGGGTATGGCGTCCATATGGGGCATTCGTCCCCACTGGACATCTATCTGCGGATTTTATGCTGTACTTCTCTATCTCCTGGCTCCAGCCAAACACGCTTTTCCATCCTATCAACGTCTTTTGTCCGTAGGACTTGCTCTTCTTCTCTCAGGATCGGCCCTGCGTCTGATGCACACCTGCGACGAAAGAACTCTCCTCCGTATTCTGGATGTCGGACAGGGGCAATCTGTCCTGCTGGAATATCCCCGACATGACCTTCAGGACAGTACGCCTCTTACGGGATCCGAAGCCGCTTACAAACATATCGGCAAGAACAGGGGAAGAATTCTTATTGACGGCGGAGGCTTGCATTCCATACATACGGATATTGGACGAGACGTCCTTCGACCGATACTCACGCATCATGGACGACTCGATCTTGAAGGCTTGATTCTCAGTCATCCCGACATGGATCATCTTGGCGGTTTTCTCTTTCTTGCCCAATTTGCCGATATCCGCCATGTCTTTCTTCCGCCGATCTATCCTGACGATGAAACGCCTCTGTATCGGCAATGGCAACATATTCTCAAAGAACGACATATTCCTCAGACAGTCTTATATTGGCCGAATACCATCCGGCTTAACGACGACATCTTTCTGGAAACTCTGGCACCAGATGACTTTATTGAAGGCAATAATGGACTTATTCTCAGACTTGTCCGATCAGACGGCCATGGTCTGGTGCTCTTTCCAGGAGATGCCGATTCCGGCTTTCTCAGACATCTTGTGCGCAGTGGACTTGATCTGGAGGCAGATATCCTCATTCTGCCGCATCATGGCTCCAGAGGAAGCCTGCTTGGCATATTGTACGAACTCACGAATCCCAATCTGGCTATCGCTTCCGCAGGACCTCTCAACCGCTATCGCTTTCCATCGGAGCAGGTACGCAGAGAACTGGAAAAGCAGGGCATTCCGCTCCGGATTACGGGATATGAGGGAGAAATATGTATTCCTCTTGCAGTAAAAAGAATTGAACAATAGGAGAGATATTCATGCCTGCAGTGCGCACAATGGGGTTTGCAGCGTTAATCATGGCGGGAAGCGTCTTCCTTTCCCGTCTCATGGGACTCTTCCGAGACAAAGTGATCTCCTGGCAATTTGGTGCCGGATCCGAAACGGATATTTACTTTTCCGCGTTTGTCGTACCTGATTTCATCAATCATCTCCTCGCAGGAGGCTATCTGGCTATTACGCTGATTCCTCTGCTGTCCCGACGCTTCTCTGAAGATCCGGACGACGGGCAGCGCTTTTTTTCTGCGGTATTCTGCTGGGCTTCCGCAGGAGTTTGTCTGCTTTCCGCCATCGCCTGGATTGCGGCTCCGCAGCTGGCTTCCGCTGTCTCTCCAGGTTTTACAGCGGATCAAACTGCACGGTTGTCAACCTTTCTGCGCATTATTCTTCCGGCTCAGATATTCTTTGTTCCAGGCTCATGCTTTACGGCTCTGCTCTACATGCATAAACAATTCTGGGTTCCGGCTCTGACGCCTCTGATTTACAACGGATGCATTATAGCCGGAGGACTCTTTCTCCCTTTTTCCGGTATGGAGGGATTTTGCTGGGGCGTACCTGTCGGAGCAGCTATCGGAGCCTTTCTGCTTCCTGCAGCAGCCGTCTTTCGCACATGTCCGGTTCATATCAGATTGATATGGTATCATCCTCTCCTGAAAAAGCTGATCCTTCTCGCTCTGCCTCTCATGATCGGCATTTCCCTGACAGCTCTCGATGAACAGTTTATCCGAATTTTCGGATCGCTGGCTGATACCGGATCGGTCAGCGAACTCAGTTATGCGCGGCGTATCATGCTGGTTCCCGTAGGAGTAGTAGCTCAAGCTGCAGGAGTCGCCTCATTTCCATTTCTCACGTCTTTGCTGTCAAAAGGCGATGAAGCAGGATTTACCAGAACCCTGAACAAGGCTCTGTGCGGCAGTGCTTTATTCGTCATGCCACTGACGGCATATATGATTGCCGCAGCCGAACCGACTCTCGGCTTTCTGTTCGAAGGCGGCAGATTTTCAACGCACGACACAGCATCCGCAGCTCCCCTTCTGCGACTTTTTCTGCTCGCAGTGCCCTTATGGACGATTCAGCAGATTATCAGCCGGGGTTTTTATGCCAGACAAAACACGCTGACGCCCGCGATTATCGGATCGATTGTCACACTGTTCGCCGTGCCTTTCTACATCGCTGCGGCAAAAATCCAGCAGGCTTCAGGCGTAGCTGCCATGACAACGGCGGCTCTTGGACTTTATACGGTATTGCTCTGCGCAAGCTGGAAATACCGCTACGGCACTGAAAACACATTCTGCGGTCTCGTACAGAAAATAGCCATTTCCTTCGGCTTGAGTCTGCCTGCAGGAGCAATCGCCTATGCCGGAACGCGTCTTATTCCCCAGATTGCCGTAGAAAATATGCCTCTGCTCTGTCAGCAGGCCCCGGCTCTCATCCATGCTTTTTCCCTGGGAATCAGCAGCATCGTCTTCGGCATCGTATATGTCATTTCAGCCAGGTTGATTTATCCACAAGCTGTTCCGTTTCGGATACGATAAGGAAAAGACATGCGGAAACGCTACCCCTTTGCTTTTTATCACGGAGAGACTCCGCCGCTTATCGAAGTTTTCTGGTCATGGCTTGGAGCTTTTGCCGGCATCGGATTGCTGGCATGGACTGATTCCCGTTTCGTCAGCGATCATACTGACATGGTGCTACTGTTCGGCTCATTCGGTTCTTCGGCAGTTCTACTGTTCGGTGCGCACGATACCATGGCCGCCCGGCCACGCAATCTCCTGTGCGGGCATACTATTTCCGCTTTTGTCGGTGTCGCGAGCTATATGCTGTTCGGTGAATATCCCGTTCTGGCGGCATCTTTTGCCGTCGCGACAGCCATAGCACTGATGCAGCTGACAGCCAATATGCATCCTCCGGGAGGTGCCACAGCTCTTGTCGCCGTTATCGGAGGCGAAAAAATTCACGCCCTGGGATTTTTCTATATCGTAATGCCGGTGCTTTCCGGTGCGCTTATCCTTCTTTTCACGGCACTTTTTGTCAATAATATTCCGAAATCAAGACGCTATCCTTCATCATGGTGGTGAACAGGCAATGTCCTTTCCAAAAAAAGAATACGGCGAAGATACAGAAACGCAGCGATAATCAACCCAAAGATAAAGGAAAGCCAGAAACCCGGAACGCCCATAGGTACGTCAGTCAGCCATGATGTACGCCCAAGAATAAATCCCAAAGGCAATGCCACTATCATATATGCCAGAAAAGCAATGCGAGAGGCTACTGCCGTGTCGTTGTAGCCTCTTAAAATCCCCATACTGACACATTGCAGAGAATCAGCAAATTCATACAGAGCAGCATAGCCCAGAAGCAGTGCCGCCAATTCCATCACCTCTTCATTTTCTGTATACAAGGAAACGATATTTTTTCTTAACAGCAGAAAAACTATCATAACGCATACAGATCCGGCTAATGCGGCAAACAAAGCGGTTCGAGTACTCCTTCTTACAGATTTGGGATCTCCCGCTCCGATACTGTGCGATACGCGAATATTAACAGCCGTACTCAATGAGACAAATATCATGAAGACCATAGAGACAACATTGATCCCTATCTGATGGCCCGCAACGGCTACAGCACCTAATGGCGCGACAAAAATAGCACTGAGATCAAAAAGAATCGTTTCAAAAAGCAGTCCCAAAGCTCCGGGAAAGCCGATGCCGGCCAAACTTCGCAAAATTTTCCGGCATGGTTTTTTCAAGCATCCTGCATCAAGCGCATTGCGCACTGAAGATCGTTGCAGAATATATGCTGCAAGAAAAGAAAACATGACTAAATAGACGCAGGCTGTCGCCAATCCTGCTCCAGCTCCGCCAAGCTTCGATATTCCACAGTGACCGTAAATAAAAATCCAGTTTCCCAAAATATTGCATGCCAGTCCTGCACATCCCGCATACATCACCGGCTTTGTCAAAGAAAGCCCCTCCAGACCATAGGACAGAACTGCATACAGCAAAAAAGCTGGCACACCCATCACCAAAAATCGCAAATAGCGTCCGCCCGGAGCCGCAACATCCGGCGTTACGCCGAACATTTCCAGACAAAAAGATAATCCGTACAAAGCCATACAGATCGGCACGGCAAGAAATACAGCCAGCCATAATCCCTGATTGAAAATCATACCGGCCCGAATCCCTCTTCCTGTTTTGCGTGCTACACCTGATAAAACAGGAAGAAGCATACCGTGGCAAAAAAGCAGGAGGGGCATCCATATGGATCCGGCGACAGCTATGGCAGCCATGTCTTCTGTTCCGTATCGTCCCGTCATGACGATATCCACAAACCCCATTCCAACCATGGAAATCTGAGCTAAAAAGACAGGGACGCCAAGGCGAAGCAGATTCAGACATTCTCTTCCGAATCTCGCTATCTCTCCTCTCATTCTATTCTCCTTTTGCTTGCTCTCAAAAGCAATAAAAAAGCGCCGGCCCCTATTGCAAGGCAGAGACCGACGCTTTTTCAACGCTATAACGGAAAGTCGTTATCCGTTCATGGGAGCCTGCTCTTCAAAGATCTGGCGTTCCGGCAGATCTTTCTGATCTGGGACGTCAATATCCTGATTGACATATTCCCTGTATCCTGTTCCTGCAGGAATCAAACGGCCGACAATGACGTTTTCCTTCAGTCCTCGCAGATAGTCCATCTTTCCCTTCAGCGCAGCTTCCGTCAAAACCTTCGTCGTTTCCTGGAACGATGCCGCTGAAATAAATGAAGAAGTCGTCAAAGAAGCTTGCGTAATGCCGAGAACCAGAGGCTCAGCAGTAGCCGGCTCACGACCTTCCGAGATGGTCTTTTCGTTTTCCGCAAAGAACTCACTTTTATCGACCTGTTCACCCACGAGGAAGCTTGTTCCTCCGGAATCAATAATCGTCACCTTGCGCATCATTTGACGCACAATCACTTCGATGTGCTTGTCATTGATCACAACGCCCTGAGCGCGGTAAACTTTCTGAATTTCATTCACAATGTAATCTGCCAGATATTTTTCACCCTTGGTGCGCAAAATATCATGCAATTCCGGATGCCCTTCGGTCAGCAGATCCCCGGCTTCCACGAAATCGCCCTCAGAAGCCGTAATATGCTTACCCTTGGGGACCAGATATTCCTTGGAATCTCCCACATCAGGCTTAACGATAATTCTGCGTTTTCCTTTGGCTTCGCCAGCATAGGTAACCGTACCGGAAATTTCCGAAACGATGGCCATGTCCTTCGGCTTGCGGACTTCAAAGAGTTCCGCAACACGCGGGAGACCGCCAACGATATCCTTCGTTTTTGAAGCTTCACGAGGCTTGCGGGCGAGGATGTCGCCGGCGTAAATCTGCTGTCCGTTCTTTACCATGATAATGGCACCGACTGGCAGGCTGTATACTGCAGGAACCGTTAATGAAGCATCCGCCACAGAGGGCTTCATAACCGCTTCTCCGTCCTCATTGCACAAGGTAATGGAAGGACGGAAATTCGTGGTACGATATTCAATAATCGTCATGGATGCCTGCTGCGTCGCCTCATCGATCTTTTCCTGATAGGTTTTTCCTTCATACAGATCGGTGAACTTCGCAATACCGTCAACTTCGGAGATGAACGGCTCATTAAAGGGATCCCAGTCAGCCAGAAGCTGACCATTGGAGACTCTGCCTTCCTCGACATACAGACGGGCACCGTTCGGAAGCGTGTACCGCTCCACTTCACGTCCCTGATTGTCTATGATGGCGATCTGACTGCTCTTGCCCAACACCTGCGCAACGCCGTCGCGATTGCGCACGATCTTGAGGCGGGTTGTGACAAGCTGACCGTCATGCTGCGCCTCAATGTTCGATTTTTCAATTTCCTTGGAAGCCGTACCGCCGATGTGGAAAGTACGCATCGTCAGCTGGGTTCCCGGTTCTCCGATGGATTGAGCCGCGATGATCCCCACCGTTTCACCAATGTTCACAAGATGCCGTCGCGCAAGATCCCGTCCGTAGCAAAGAGAACAGACGCCATGCTTCGATTTGCAGGTCAGAGCGGAACGAATATAGATGGAATTGATTCCTCGATGATCCAGATCATCGGCGATCGCTTCCGTAATCAGCGTATTTTCCGGATACAGAACCTGATCAGGATGCTCGGGATCATACACGGGATACATCAGGACTCTGCCCAATGCCCGTTCGGAAAGCGCGATTTTGACATCGCCACCTTCGCGCACTGTATGAATTTCGATACCGTCGGCCGTATTGCAGTCATGTTCTGAGATAATGACGTCCTGAACAACATCAACCAGACGACGAGTCAGATATCCGGAGTTCGCCGTCTTCAAAGCGGTATCAGCCAGACCTTTGCGTGCTCCGTGGGTCGAAGTAAAATACTGCAGAACAGTCAATCCTTCACGGAAACTGGCCGTAATGGGCGTTTCAATGATTTCACCGGAGGGCTTCGCCATCAGCCCGCGCATGCCGGAAAGCTGACGCATCTGATCGGAGTTGCCTCGGGCACCGGAATTCGCCATCATGAAGATAGGGTTGAAGGACTGATTCTCCTCCTGACGGCCTGTTTTGGGATCGGTCAAAATTTCCGTAGAAATTTCACGGTTCATTTCGTCTTTGACGTCCTTCGTCGCCTGCGTCCAGACATCAACGACCTTGTTGCGTTTTTCTGACCGAGTAATGATACCGTCACGGTACTGAGCTTCAATTTCTTCAACTTCGGAAGTCGCGGCATCAATGATACGCCGTTTAGCAGAAGGAATAATCATATCCTTCACGCCGATACTGATTCCAGAACGGGTCGCATACTCATAGCCGATATTCTTGATGCGGTCGCACAGAAGAACCGTCCCCTTAACCCCAGCCTTGCGATACGCGCTGTCAACCAGCCGGCCGATAGCCTTTTTCGTCAGCACAAGGTTCAGGTCTTCAAAGTCAATGCCTTCAGGCATATCCTGCCAAATCAGAATGCGTCCGGGAGTCGTATCATATATTTTGGTGACGTCTCCGTTTTTCAAACGAACCCGAATCCGCGAATGCATGGTGACGCGCCCGGCATCAAGGGCTGCGACAACTTCCCACGGATCGCAGAAAACCATACCTTCGCCAGGTTCAAAGGATCGGGCAATGGTCATGTAATACAAACCGAGAACCATATCCTGAGAAGGCACGATGACTGGCGATCCGTTTGCGGGAGACAGAATGTTGTTCGTGCTCATCATCAGCACGCGGCATTCGATCTGTGCCTCAACGGAAAGCGGAATATGCACAGCCATCTGGTCGCCGTCAAAGTCCGCATTATAGGCTGAACAGACAAGCGGATGAAGCTGAATGGCCTTACCTTCAACCAGCAGCGGCTCAAAAGCCTGAATACCGAGCCGGTGCAATGTTGGAGCGCGGTTGAGCATCACAGGATATTCCTTTACGACATCAGAAAGAATATCCCAAACTTCCTTTTCTTCGCGATCCACCATTTTTTTGGCAGTCTTAATAGTATTGGCATAGCCTCGCTTTTCCAGTTCCGAATAAATAAACGGCTTGAAGAGCTCCAATGCCATTTTTTTCGGAAGGCCGCACTGATGCAGCTTAAGAGAAGGACCGACGACAATGACCGAACGACCGGAATAGTCAACGCGCTTACCCAGCAGATTCTGACGGAACCGCCCCTGCTTGCCTTTAATCATGTCAGACAGGGATTTCAGAGAACGCCCATTCGTGCCGGTAATGGCCTTGCCGCGGCGTCCGTTATCAAACAGGGCATCCACGGCTTCCTGCAACATTCGCTTTTCATTACGGATAATGATATCCGGTGCGCCGAGTTCCATCAGCCGCTTCAGACGGTTGTTGCGGTTAATGACCCGACGATACAGATCATTCAAATCGGAAGTTGCAAAGCGTCCGCCATCAAGAGGCACCAGAGGACGAAGATCCGGCGGAATAACAGGAATAACCTGCAGAATCATCCATTCCGGCTTATTTCCAGACTCCAGAAATGCCTCAACTATTTTCAAACGCTTCGTAAGCTTCTTTTTTCGGGTCTGGGATTTTGTTTTCTGTGCCTCATCGCGCAGTTCCACACGAAGTGCTTCCAAATCAAGTTCTTCAAGAAGAG
>JAQXLA010000003.1 GCA_029011315.1 Desulfovibrionaceae bacterium | reverse complement strand
TCTATGGTGAATCCTTCTTCCTCCATCAAGGCTTTCGCGCTAGTGTCACGCCCAGACTTCAACCACTGACGCTGGTCATTCAAGATTTGTTTTTTATACGCACCGCTAAGTGTATTATAGACTTCTTTCCAAACAGCTGAGAGCTCTTGGTCTGCCTGTTTGAAGTAGGGAACTTGTAATAACTCATTGTATTCATTTTCTGTTAATGCATGCGATTTTGTTGGAAAAACCGTTGTCAAAAGACAGAAAATCAAAATGACAAATAGATGTTTCATTGTAATCTCCTTTCCTCTGAGAGCGTGTTTGGAAACTCATTTATCAATAATGAAACGTTTCAGCAGTATGCTTGCCATGGCTATTTGAATCATGGACTCAGACACATCAAGGCGTCGCTCGTAATCCCGCACAAGACGCCTCCAGCGAACCAGCCAGCCGAATGTCCGTTCAACTACCCAACGCTTCGCCACTGGCTGAAAGCCTGTCTGCCCTGGTGTGCGTTTCACGACTTCCACAACAAATCCAAGATAGGTGGCTTTGTCCATCAATGACTTGCGCTCATAGGCCCCGTCTGCAAAAAAATGTTTTACTGATGGCCACTTGCGATACATTGCATCCAGGATCATTTGCGCTCCTGTATTATCTGCCACGTTGGCCGGGGTCATATTGACGAGCAGGAGACGACCGTCGGAATCCACTGCTACATGCCGTTTTCTACCAACGATCTTCTTGTGGGCATCGATCCCATGAAAAATCTTCCGCGCAAAAAAGAAAACCCGCTGTAAAAACAGCGGGTTACGTGCTAGTGGCGGAGAGGGTGGGATTCGAACCCACGTACCGGGGATTAACCGATAACGCGATTTCGAGTCGCGCGCGTTACGGCCAGCTTCGCTACCTCTCCGCAGAATTGGCATTCTATGCAATAGAAGGTCTTTTAGCAAGAAAAAAACGCCTTTTTGGAAGATATCAGGCAATGAAAAAGCCTCCGGTCGGCAACACGGAGGCTTTTTCTATATGTCGTGGAACCTAAGAGGGTGTTCCTAGAATCTATAGCTGAGCGAGGTCGCTACGATATGCGAGCGTCCGTTTTCAGAATGTCCGGGAATGATACCGGAAGAGGCATGCGTTCTGGCTGCTTCATCGTAATTCAGCTGGCGGATGATGAGATAGGCATAAGCCAGATCAAGCGACCAGTTCCCATAATGGAGACCGACGCCGGTCGTGATGCGGTGACGTCCGTTGCTGGGGGTCATGTAGTCGGGAGAGGACATGTTCATGCAGCTGGTTTCATAGATGTAGCCGCAGCGGAGATCGAGCCAGTCTGTCGCCTTGTATTCCGCGCTGACGTTGAATGACCAGGTGTCCTTCCAGTTCTTATCCGTCTGCGAATAATAGTTCATTGGCGATTTCAGATGCACATTGAAATGCCGGAACTGGCTCCAGACCGTATAGGATGCGCCAAATTCCAGACTCAGCCTGTCGGTGGGATACCAGGCGACGGCGGCGGCAATGATGTCCGGCAGCACGAGCGTGCCGGAGGCGTCGCTGTCTCTGTAAGCCGGAATCACGACGCCGGGCAGGGCAATGGGATTTGTCTGGTGTTCGAAATAGGATTTCGCGTCAACTTTCAGCCGCGCGCCGCTGCGGTAGGTCAGGCCGGCTTTCCACTGATCGCTGAACTTGTAGTGCATGGCCAGATTGAAGGCCGGCGCGATGGAGGTGCCCTTGATCTTCTGCTGGTTGTAATCCAGGCTCATGGCGCTCATGTTCAGATAGGGGCTGCATTTCTTCATTTCCATGGTGGCGTACATCAGTTCTACGCCGGCGGCCAGGGAAAGATTTTCGGTTGCCTTCCAGGCAATGTTGGGATTGAAGGAAAAGGTTTTCAGGTGGACAGCCTGCAGATTGACCTTGCCCGGCCATTCGTCAGGATAGGAGTTGCCAAGGCCGAAGCGGCTGAAAAAGCCGACGCCCAGCCAGAATCTGTCGTTCAGCTGGTGGGTCACATGAAGATGCGGGTTGACCCAATTATGACGCTCAACATCGGTTCTGATGGAAGTGCCGCCGACGTTGTTCTTGATCGTTCCGGAAGGGCTGATAAGCGTCGTGCCGAGCAGCATCTGCGTTCCGGGGAGCTGGGTGATGCCGGCGGGGTTGATGGCCACGGCCGACGGATCGTCTGCACGGGCTACCAGACCGCCGGCCAGAGCCGTGCCCCGGGCGCCGTAGTCCGTCAGGGAAAATCCTTCGGCATGTGCGTTGCCTGTAAGGCCGAGATGCGCTAGGAAGCACAGCATCAGGCTGACAAAAGACAGAAAAAAGCGTTTCATGGAAAAATCCTTGCCTTGCGCCGAAGCGCGTTGTAACGAAACAAAAAAAAGACTGCCCCAATGACAGGCTGACTTTTGTTTCCGGTGATTACGGATTTTGCCAGCATACGTGATTTTTGAGAAAAAAACAGTGTTTTTTGATTAAAAAATCACCTAAAAAACAATAAATGGTTTTTCTTATGGAAGAAAGCAGGTCGATTCCGCTTCTGTCCTGCCGGAATGCCGGACGGATTTTTGCAATGCGGGGTATTCTGTCCGGGAAGACGCGTTCCCTGACCGCCGTGGCCGATGTCAGCTTTCAGCTTGAACAGGGTGAAACCCTCGGGCTGGTTGGAGAATCCGGCTGCGGCAAGTCCACGCTGGGGCGCATGCTGACCGGACTGATTCCGCCGACGTCCGGCGAAATCCTGTTTCACGGCGAAAAGCTGTCTCTGAAGCATCATGCCGGACGGGTGCAGATGGTCTTTCAGAATCCATTTTCATCGCTGGATCCGCGCTGGAGCATTGGCGCCAGCATTGCGGAGCCGATGCGGCGCACCGGGCTTGCGGCGGAGATTGTGCGGGAAAAAACGGAAATGATGCTCAGGCAGGTTGGACTGGATCCTTCCTTTGCTTCCCGCCGGCCGCACAGCTTTTCCGGCGGCCAGAGACAGCGCGCGGCCATTGCCCGTGCCCTGATTGCCGAACCGGACGTGCTGGTCTGCGATGAAGCGGTTTCCGCTCTGGACGCTTCGGTTCAGGCTCAGGTGCTGAATCTGCTGAAGGATATGCAGGAGATGAGGCGGACGTCGTATGTTTTCATTTCCCATTCCTTTCCCGCCGTGGCGTTCATGAGCGATCGCATTGCTGTGATGTATATGGGACGATTTTTTGAACTGGGAGAACGCGACGCGGTTCTGAGCCGTCCGGCGCATCCGTATACGAAATCTCTGCAGGCCGCGGCATTTGGCAGATCTGCCGGTACGCTTGTTCCGGGCGAGCCTCCGGATCCGTTTGATCCGCCTTCAGGATGCCCTTTTCATCCCCGCTGTCCGGAATGCCGTCCGATCTGCAGGGAAAGGCTTCCGGAGGCTGCGGATATCGGCGGAAGCGTTCCGCATCTGGTGCGCTGCCATCTGTATGGATAAGAAAGGAGCGGGAGTGCCGGCCGGCACTCCCGCTCTTCGCTGAGAAAACTGCGGACTATTTGCCGCAGCATTTCTTGTATTTTTTTCCGCTTCCGCAAGGGCAGGGATCATTGCGTCCGACCTTCGGACTTTCGCGGCGGTACGGTTCCTGAGAGAAGAGTTCTCCGTCGCTGTAATACCATTTTCCGTCTTCCTTCACAAAAAAGGCGTTTTCGTGAAGAGACTGCTTCGAACCTTTGACGGTGTAATGGGCTTCAAACTCGACTTCGCCCTGTGAGTCAGTCTCTCTGCCGGAGCTGACGCCGATAATGTCAAGGCCGCTCCATTCCACATGTTTGGACCATTCCTTCATGTCTTCGTGTTCGGCTTCGTTGCGAATGGAGGGATGCACCGTTTCATTCAGGTAATCGAATTTGCCAAGCGCGTGCGCCGTGTAGCGGGAGCGCATAAGCGCTTCAGCCGTGGGAGCGCTGGCAGCGCCTTCAATATAGGGGCCGCAGCATTTGTCCAGCTCGAGGCCGGATCCGCAGGGACAGAGAGCCATGTTTCATTACCTCCGGGGTTCGGATGTGTTTGAGAAAAAATCAGGCCGGATCTCCATGACTGGAGAATACTTTCGGAAACCGGAACAGTATACGGCATGGAAGCGGAAAAAAAAAGGTCTGGACAGGATCCAGACCTTTTGCACAGGTTACCGAAAGAAAGAAGGAAGGATGTGAATAATATGCAAAAAACATGCTAAAATAGGCAATTTGCTAAAAATAAAAAAATATGAATGAGTTCAACGTATTAGAGACTTTTTACGAAAAATGTGTTTGCAGAGGCGTTCAAAAAACTGTATTATCCCCAGCATCTTCAATATTTTTTGCATTTTTTTTGAACGGAGGAGCGGTGATGAAGGCTGTAGCTGTGGTCGGATACAGCAATTCCGGAAAGACCACGCTGATTTCCCGGCTGGCCGATTGTCTGGAGGGGCGCGGACTGTCGGTTGCCATGGTGAAGAATACGAGCCATGCGCAGATCGATCGCCCGGATACGGATACGGCTCTGCTGATGAAACCCGGCAGGACGGTGGCGATGCTCAGCGATGGAGAGGGAAGCGGCGAAGCCATGATTTTATGGGGCGGACGCCGGACGCTTGATGAAATTCTCCCGATGATCCGTGCGGATGTGGTGCTTGTGGAAGGAGGAAGGCACCTTGGCGGCATGCCGAGAATCCTGACGCTGCGTCCCGGACAGGACTTTTCCGCTTCCGGCATTCCGGCGGATCTGGCTCCGGAAAATATTATCGGCGCCTACGGAACGGGATTGGTGCCCGGGGTGCGTGTGTACGCTCCGGAAGATCTTGATGCGCTGGCCGATACGGTGCTTCGCGAGGTCGCAGATTTGCCAATTGAAATCCGCTAGGATGAAGATAAGAGAAATTTTCTTGCTTTTTTAATACTCATGGTTCAAACTATTGCACGGCATTTGCGCTGTCAGGGACTTTTTGCCAGACAAGGTCGCCTGTAGCGGCGTTTTTGCATGCCGTCATTTCATTTTTTTTCTTTCCGGAGACGAAATGTTTGAAAGCTTATCCGACAGGCTGACGGGTGTGTTCCGCACCCTGAGCGGACGCGCGCAGCTGACGGAAGACAATATCCGCGACGGGCTGCGCGAGGTGCGTCTTGCCCTGCTGGAAGCTGATGTCAACTTCAAGGTCGTCAGGGAGTTCATTGAGAAAGTTCGTGAACGGGCTGTCGGGCAGGCGGTGGAAAAGAATCTGACGCCTTCTCAGCAGCTGGTCAAAGCCGTGTACGACGAATTGACGGAACTTCTGGGCGGTGAATCTTCAGAATTGAATTTGCGCGGCGCGCAGCCGGGCGTCATCATGCTTGCAGGGCTGCAGGGTTCGGGCAAGACGACTTCGGCAGGCAAGCTGGCCAATCTTCTGCGCAAGCAGAAAATGCGTCCGTATCTTGTGCCCGCAGATGTCTACCGGCCTGCGGCCATCTCTCAGCTGCAGACGCTGGCCCGTCAGCTGGATGTGCCCTGCTATCCGTCAACTGTAGAAATGAATCCGGTTGACATCGCCCGGGCTGCCGTGGCTGATGCCAGGGAAAAGCAGTGCACGGTCGTCATTCTCGATACGGCCGGCCGGCTGCATATCGATGAGCCGCTGATGCGGGAGCTTGAGGAAATCAAGGCTGCCGTCAATCCTCAGGAAATTCTTTTTGTCGCCGACGCCATGACCGGTCAGGATGCGGTGAATGTCGCTGAGACCTTCAACAGCCATCTTGATCTGACAGGCGTTGTGCTGACGAAAATGGACGGCGACGCCCGTGGCGGTGCGGCTCTGTCGATCAAGTCCGTGACCGGAGCTTCCGTAAAATATGTCGGCATGGGGGAAAAGCTTTCGGAAATGGAAGTTTTTCATCCCCGGCGGGTTGCGGGACGAATCCTCGGCATGGGGGATATGCTGACCCTCATTGAAAAAGCCCAGAGTTCATTTGGGGCTGAGGAAACCGAAGAAATCGCGGAAAAAATGCGGAAGGCGACTTTCAATTTCGAAGATTTCCGCACACAGATGCGCCGCATGAAGAAAATCGGCTCTCTGGAAAGCATTTTGAAGCTGATTCCCGGACTCGGGGGACTCGCCGGCAAGCTTGGCGATATGAAAATTCCCGAACAGGAAATGGCCCGCACCGATGCGATCATCAGCTCCATGACTTTGAAGGAGCGCCGCAATCCGGATCTTATTGATGCCAGCCGCCGGAGACGCATTGCGCTTGGTTCCGGCACTACCGTCCAGCAGGTCAATCAGGTGCTGCGTCAGTTTGAGCAGATGCGCCAGATGATGAAGCGGCTGATGGGCGGCAAGGGGCGCATGCCGTCTCTGCCGAAAAATTTGCCCGGAGGTTTTCCGTCGGGCATGCCCGGGGGATTCCCGATGCCGGGAGGCTTTCCGAATTTGTCCGGGTTCCCCGGATTGCCCGGAGGGAATTCTTCAACCAAAAAGAAGAAAAACGATCGGCAGAAACGCCGAAAAAAGCACTGATATCGTTTTTCATTGAACGAGGCCGCAGATCTTCTGCGCAGCAACACAAAACACCCCGATTTTAAAGGAGAAAATCCATGTCCGTTAAAGTACGTATGACCCGTATGGGCAGCAAAAAGCGTGCGATGTTCCGTATCGTTGCCATTGATTCCGCCAGCCGCCGCGACGGCCGTCCGCTGGAATTCCTGGGCTTCTACAATCCTCATACCGATCCCGCTCAGGTGAAAATCAACGAAGAGAAGCTGCAGGCCTGGCTTGGCAAGGGTGCCGAGATGTCCGATACGGTTCGCTCTCTTCTCCGCAGGATGAAGAAGGACGCCTAAGACTGTCAGGGGAGCGGGGCGGCGGATCGTCAGAAGCCGCTCTGCTCCTGAGTCAATGCGCAGAGGAGGCAGTGATGTCTGCGGATCTTGAAGCCATGAAGGATTTCGTGGCGTTTCTGGCAAAGGGGCTTGTTGACAGACCGAATGAGGTCGATGTGCAAGGCATTGAAGGAGAGGGCGATCAGGACAACGTGGTAGAGCTGCGGGTCGCTCAGGATGAACTTGGCAAGGTGATTGGCAAGCAGGGACGGACGGCTCGAGTTTTGCGCATTCTGGTCAGTGCCGCCTCGTCAAAAATGGAAAAGCGCACGCTGCTCGAAATAATTGAATGACTGCCTTGACTTCGGAATGCGTCGTCGCAGGGAGACTGGCCGGGCCGCACGGCATTCGCGGAGATATCCGGGTGGAACTGCTCGTAGAAAATACGGATCTGCTGCTCGGCGAAGCCTGGCTTCAGGCCGGAGATCGCTCGCCTGTCCGTGCTGAAATCGCGTCAGTCCGGCAGCATCGCGGCACTCCCGTGGTGCATCTCAAAGGCGTTGAGGATCGGACGGCGGCCGCAGCTCTGCGGGGCATGAGCATTCTAATCCCTGAATCTCGTTTGCCGGAACTTGATGAAGACGAATTTTATATTGATGATTTGACGGGGCTTCCTGTTTTTCTGACAGACGGATCCCGGATCGGCACGCTGGATGAAGCGATCGATTTGGGAGAGCAGGAGACCTGGCGTATTCTCACTGACGATGGCAGGGAAATTCTTCTTCCAGCAGTTCCCGAATTTGTTGTATCCATTCACCTTGAAGACGGCATTGTCATTCGTCCTCCTGAAGGACTTCTTGAACTGTATCTGAAGCCGTAAACCGGTTCTCGCAGGTGTGATCTATGCAGGTTTTCAAAGCATTCCGAGCCGTTTGGATTCTGTTTTTTCTGATGCTTTTTTCCGTATCTGACTGTCTTGCCGGAGATGCTTTCGACTGGATGGCGTGCAAGCCGAATCAGGAGCTTCCGCCTCAGGCTCTGAATCAGCTTCAGCCGGCGGAAGATGAGGAAACGTTTGTCTGCGGAATATCCTGGAAGGGAGAGCAGCTGGAAGTTCAGGCCTGGCTTGAGGAAAAAGTCGTGCGGGGGCTGACCTTTACCGGAACCCGTTCCCCCAGGCTGATGAAGGCTTTTCGGGAGCATCTGCAGGCGAAGAAGCTGCGGCCTGTGCAGATTGATACGGGAGAGGATCCCACGACCGATCTCTTTCGGCTTTCTGCCGACGGCAGTGACGAGCGATCCTGTGCCGGAGCGGAAGATCTGGCTCTCAGGCGTTTTGAGCAAGATGAAGAGCTGCTGGTCTGTACCATGCTGTTTGTGCCCGAAAGCGTATACGACGCGCTGGTGTCCGGCTGTGCGCATCAAGATGACGTGAATGAAATTCTGGAGAGCTTTGGAGACGAAATCGCCGGGGCTATCGTGATTGACAAGGAAAAAAATACGTTGCAGCTGGTTGCTTCGTCTATTCGCTTCTGGATAGATGAATAGGGAGCTTCGGCTTTTCCCGATGCCCCGATGCCGCTGCTGTCCGCACCTCCATGAGGCTGCGGATTTTTTATAATGTCTGTATGTTTTTGATCATGGAGGAAACAATGTCGGACTTTCGCTATGCGTCCATGCCCTTTTATCCCGGGCCTGTTTCCGTGCATCCTGCGGCGGCCCGTGCCATGGCTCGTGATTATGGCCCCCCGCGCACGGATCCGGCTTTCATGGATCTTTACAACGCGGTTCGCAGACGTCTGCAGACGGTGCTGGGAACAAGGGAAGATGTCCTGATCTGCACGGGCGAAGGCATGGTAGTGCTGTGGGGCGTTTTGAAAAGCCTTCTGAAGCCCGGAGATACGGTTCTGAGCGTCGGAACCGGCGTTTTCGGCGACGGATTCGCCGCGATGGCAGAGGCCATAGGATGCCGATCCGTCCTGATTTCAGAGCCGTATGACCGCACGATTTCCGCTGCAACGCTGGAACGTGTCCGGCAGGCCGTGCTGGACACGCGTCCTGTCCTGATAACGGCCGTGCACTGTGAAACCCCTTCGGGGACGCTGAACCCCATTGCGGAACTTGGAGCTTTGAAGCAGGAGCTCGGCGTGCCGTTTCTGGTGGTCGATGCCGTAGCCAGCGCGGCGGGGACGCCTGTGGAGGCGGATTTGTGGCATGCGGACTGCGTGCTCGGCGGATCGCAGAAATGTCTGGCCTGTCCGCCGGACATGAGTTTTATGAGCGTGAGCGGCGCGGCCTGGGAGCGCATCCGCGAAGTCGGCTATGCAGGGTATGACGCTCTGGCTCCTTTTGAGGGAGCTGCGGAAGATGCCTGGCGTTTTCCGTATGCGCCCAATGCCTGGGGTCTTGCGGCTCTGGATGCCTCGCTTGAGGCTTTGGAGGGCGAAGGCTGGGCGAATGTCTTTGATCGGCATGATCGGGTTGCCCGCCAGTGCCGGGAAGGGCTTGTGAATCTGGGACTTGAGCTGTGGCCTGCGGCGGATGCCGTCAATTCTCCGACGGTGACGGCGGTGAAGATGCCCCGTGGATGGAGCTGGCCGGAATGGCGTCAGGCCATGGCGGAAAGAGGGCTGATTGCCGGAGGCAGTCTCGGCTCGCTGAATGGCAAGATTTTCCGTCTTGGTCACATGGGAACGCAGGCAGATGAGCAGTCTATGCGCTCGGCTCTGCATGTGATTGCGGATCTGCTGCGCTGAAAACGGTTTCTACGCCTCTTTCTGATCGTGCAGGTCGTGATGCATCAGTCGGAAAGAGGCCATTTTTTCGTATTTGCTGCCGGGACGGCCGTAGTTGCAGTAAGGCCAGATGGCGATACCTCCTCGGGGCGTAAAGAATCCGGTTACTTCAATGTAGCGGGGATCCATAAGTCTGATGAGATCTTTCATGATGATATTGACGCAGTCTTCATGAAAATCGCCGTGATCGCGAAAACTGAAGAGATACAGCTTAAGGCTTTTGCTTTCCACCATTTTGCGGTCGGGAATATAGGAGATGCGGATTTCCGCAAAGTCAGGCTGACCGGTAATGGGGCAGAGACTGGTAAATTCCGGGCAGTTGAAGCGTACCCAGTAGTCATGTTCAGGGTGTCTGTTTTCAAAGGTTTCCAGCAGTTCCGGGGCATAGTCCCGAGGATAGGCGGTAGCTTTGCTGCCCAGAAGCGTCAGATGATCCTGAATGCGATTGCTGCTCATGGCGGCCGGTTCTCCCTGCGTTGAATGTTTCGGGAGAGTATGATTCAGGAAGGCCATGAAGGCAAGATTTTTCCGGAAAAGCAGTCAGGAAACAAAAATCCGCCCCGCCGGAAGTCGGCAGAGCGGATGAGCTGCTGAGAAAAGAACGTCGATTAGAAGAGCATGTGAGCCAGCACGTAGCCGACGCAGCAGCCGCTGATGACGCCGATCAGTCCGGGAATCATGAAGCTGTGATTGAGGATGTACTTGCCGATGCGTGTCGTACCGGAGCGGTCGAATTCAATGCAGGCAAGGTCGGAAGGATAGGTCGGGAGGAAGAAATAGCCGTATGCCGCGGAAATGAAGGAGAGAATCAGCACAGGTTCCACGCCGGCCTTCAGGGCAAGCGGCACGACGATGGCGATGCCGGCAGCCTGAGAGTTCACCAGCTTTGACGTGAAAAAGGCGATGATGGCGTAGGCCCAGGGATAGGCGGTAACGGTTTCCGCGAGGAAATCGCGCAGCGTGGCCATATGGGCATGGAAGAAGGTATCCGCCATCCAGGCGACACCGTAGACGGAAACAAGGGCGATCATGCCGGATCGAAAGACCTTGCTTTCACCCACATCCTTGGCGCGTACCTTGCCGGCCCAGAGGATCAGTGCCGCCATGCAGAGCATGAGCATCTGAATGACGACTACCATCGAAATGGGCTTGGGAGCCTTGCCCGGGGCGGGTGCGAAGGCCGGGAGCAGATTCGGGAAGTTGCCGAGAATGGCAATAACCAGAATGCCAAGCAGGAAGATGATTACCGAGTTGTACGCTGTCCGGGGAAGCTTTTTGTCAAGGAGCGTTGACGTTTCGCCGTACACATATTCGCGCTGGGCGGGATCGCGGATCAGATTCTGAAATTCCTGATCTTCGGAAAGTTCCTTGCCGCGCTGCATGGACCACAGTGCTGCGAGCAGCACGCCGCAGAAGGTTGAAGGAATGGAAACCATCAGAACCGTCAGCAGGCTGATTTCATGGCCTGCTCCGGAAATGAAGGCGACCAGGGAAACGACGGCCACTGATACCGGTGAAGCGCAGATGCCCATCTGTGCCGCAACGGATGAAACGGCCATGGGACGTTCCGGGCGGATGTTCTGCTTGATGGCCACATCATAGATGATAGGATACATGGTGTAGCAGACATGGCCGGTTCCGCAAAGGACGGTCAGAGCCCATGTGGTGATGGGAGCCAGAATCGTGATGAATTTTGGATTGTTGCGCAGCAGTTTCTCGGCAAACTTCAGCATCACGGTCAGGCCGCCGGAAGTCTGGAGAAAGCCTGAGCAGAGTACCACCGCCAGAATGACAAGCATGACATTGACGGGCGGTTTTCCCGGGGCATAGCCGAAAAGGAAAACGTAGATGACGATGCCGATGCCGCTGAGGACGGAGAGTCCAAAGCCGCCATGCTTGACGCCGATAATGAGACAGAGAAGAAGAAGCAGAAAACCAAGCAGAAGTTCCATTTTTGAAAACTCCGGTCAAGGTGAAAAGGACTTTTTCCGCTTATGCGAGATAGCGCGTTCCAGGGAAGTTGTCAAATAACTCCCATAAACAGGCCGGATCGCTTTTTCAGAGCTGGATTCCAGCCCGGAAGAGGCCTATTGGATGATTTCCATCCGCTCCACTTCTATTTCTGTCGGCTCAAAAGCCGAGGTATCCACTTCGCCATGCAGGCGCACGGTTGTTTCCGGCGTAATGGTGGGCAGGCTTAAGAAGAGCTTGTCATCAATTTCAACAGTGATGATGCCGCTCTGATCGCGGAAGGTGTAGCGTTCCTTTCGGGATTTCTTTTCAATAAGATGCCCTTCAAGCACGATTTTTGTTTCATTGGGAAGTTCTCTGGCTCGTGCTGCGGTTGTTACGGCCTGCGTGCTTCCAGGGCCTTCAAATGCCGCATAGGCGGCTGGAGTACAGAGAAGAAGAGAAATCATGCAGGCGGAAAGAAATCGCATCATCGCGTCCTCCTTATAAAAAATTTTTATGCCTTAAAATAAAATTTATAAAATAAAACAGCGGTGTCAACAGTATTGCCATCTGTTTTGTATAAAAATGCCCGGAGTTCTGGCTCAAACGGCTTCTTTTCTGTATAGTCCGAACTACCTGAAAGACTTGGAAAGAAGGCGAGTCGGATCTGCCGGAAGATGGCAGGCTGATCAGGGATACTGTTGTTTGGGAGAAAGAGCATGTCTGAAATATCGCAGACCGGATTTTTTGCACGGCTTGGGTCGTCCTTTGCGGGCATGGGCGCGGGAATAGTTCTGCTTCTTGCCGGCACCATTCTCCTATGGCAGAATGAGGGGAGCTTTGTCAGAACAGAAGAGGCGTTGCTGGAAGTGCAGGCGGAGATCACAGAGCTGAAGGATCTGCAGACTGTCGATCCGGCGATGAACGGCATTCCGGTACACGCTTCCGGCTTTGCGAATACGGAGGACATGCTGACGGATCCCGCTTTCGGCCTCAGCGTGAAGGCTCTTTCCCTGCACCGGATCGTGGAGTATTATCAGTGGGTTGAAGTTCGGCATGAACGCACGGAAAAAACGGCATCGGGCGGAGAGAAAAAGGTGGCTTCCTGGTCGTATGAGCAGAAATGGACAGGGGATCCTGTCGATTCCTCATTATTTTCCGATCCAGATGCACGGAGATACAACAGAAATTTTCAGCTGATTCGGGTTGATCCGCAGAAAACGTTCGCGGACGATGTGCACCTTGGGGCCTACAGACTGCCGGATTTTCTGATTCAGGATCTTTCCGGGGAACGTCCGGTTGCCGTTCAGATACCTGACAAAGCGCGAGAAAAGATTGTCAGAATAATTGACGCTTCCAATCCGGACCGGGCATATGTCGATTCCCGGAGAGGGGATGAACCGGAAGCGGATCTGATGCTGCATGAATTTGGCGAAGCGATCTATGTGGGGCTTTCCCCGGCCATGCCGCAGATCGGCGATGTGCGCATCACGTTCCATGCGGTGCCGCCATCGGATATCAGCATTATTGCCAGAGTGATCGGCAATACTTTTGAAAGCATCCCCGCCGCCAACGGCGCGATGATCAGCCGTCTGTCCATGGGGATCCGGAGTGCCGAAGCCATGTTTGCTGAAGCCCATGAGGGCAATCTGGTCCGAACCTGGATGTTTCGCGCTGGCGGAGCGGCGCTTGTCGTCTTTGGCCTGAAGCTTCTTATCGGGCCGCTGACAGTGCTGATCGGTGTCGTGCCCTTGCTGGGCACTATCGTCAATGCGGGCATCGGACTGTGCTGTGCGCTGCTGGGATCGGCGTGGTCGCTGATCGTCGCTGCCCTGGCCTGGCTGCGCTTCCGGCCTCTGGTGGGCGGTTCCCTGCTGGGCGCGGCGTTGCTTTGCCTGTTTCTGCTCGTCATCCGGAGCAACATGAAAAAGGCATCAGCTGCCGCCGTTCCGGCTTCTGATCGCCGCGAACCGCCGGCAGAGTAGCGCGCGTCAGGGCAGTTCAGCGTACTGAAAACTTCAAGAAATCTGGAGTTTGCCCATGAAAAAGGCCTCCTTTACCTTTCTATGCCGTTTGACGGCTCCTGCCGTTTTTTCTCTTTACAAGGGATCCATGCTGCGCGGCACGCTGGGAAGATTTCTGCAGAAGGCGTGCTGCGCCGTGCGGAGTCAATCCTGCGATACCTGTCTGCTTGCCGATCACTGTGCGTTTCCGATGCTGTTTTCCGGCAGGATCGCCCAAGATTCGGAAGCGCGGATCCATCTGCCTGCGCCATACTGTCTGGAGCCGTGCGATACAGGGCGAAGCGCATACGAAAGCGGCGAGACGTTTTCCTTTCATCTGACGCTGTTTTCCTATGCCATTGACTATCTGCCGTATTTTGTCCAGGCGTTTATGCTTGCCGGGCGGCATGGCATGGGCAGGCATGATGAAACCGTTCGGGGCACATTTGAGCTGGTGGATATTCTCTATGAGGGACGCTCCGTCTTTCATCCGGAAGAGAAAAAAGTCGATATCCCTTCCGGGGAGGATCTGCCGCTTCCCTTATGGAGGCCTGAATTCGACGGAAACGGTACGCTTGCGGTCAATCTCATAACGCCATGCCGGTTCAAGAGCGGCAACCGGCTTTCAGCGGATCTGCCGTTCCGGCAGCTGCTGATTCTCATCCTGAGGCGTATCCGTGCGCTGTGGGCTTTGGATGGCGAACAGGCGGAATATGAGAAGTTTCATGCCATGATGGCCAGAGCCGATGATGTGGAAACGGTGGAAAACGGTCTTTTCTGGAGGGATTGGACGCGCTATTCTTCACGGCAGCAGGCATCCATGCAACTGGGAGGCATTCAGGGAAGCGTACGGTATCACGGCTGCCTTGAAGCGTTTGTGCCGTTTCTGGCCTTGGCGGAATGCGCGCATATTGGCAAGCAGACGAATTTCGGACTGGGACAGATTTCGTTTGAATGGATTGCAGATGAAGAAGATTCTCGTATCGCTGTGCGGCACATCGCCGCAGATTATTACTGAAGCCCTCTATGCCCTGCACAGGCAGGATCGATTTCCATCCCGGGTGATTATCCTGACGACTGAAAAGGGGCGGGAGATCTGCCGTTCCGTCCTGATGCCTCCAAACGGGCGTCTTGCCGGACTGCTGGCTGATCTGGGACGTCCGGCAAACAGCCTGCTGCTTGCGGAGGAGGATATCTGCACGCCCGCTGATTACGGGATCGACAAATCTTTTGCGGATATTACAAATGAAGAAAGCAGCAATGCCTTTTTCGATCTGTGTCTGGAAAAGGTTTTTCATCTGACACGGGATCAGGACTGCGAACTCCTGTTCTGCATTGCCGGCGGCAGAAAAACCATGAGTGCGGCGTTGGCTCTGGCCGCCCAGTGCTACGCCAGACCGTGGGATTCCATGTTTCATGTTCTGGTGGAACCTGAAGAAAAAATGTGCGCATCTTTTTTCTATCCCTCTGCTGACTGCGCGGATGTCCGTATTATCCTGGCGTCTCTGCCATTTTTCCGTATGCGCGAGACTCTTCCGTCTGCAATGCTTCAGTCCTCGGCTTCCTTGAAGGCTCTCTCTGCCATTTGTATTGCGCCAAAGCCGCTCAGTGTGCATCTGGACTGGGAAAACCGCGCACTGTCCTGCGAATCGAAAAAGGTGACCCTCCCTCCGGTCGAATTTGCCATTTACATGTTTTTCGCGCAAAAGGCGGCAGCCTGCCCGGATGGAGTGGAAATTTGCCCGGATACGTGCCGGGAGTGCGCACTCTCCGTTGAGAGCGTCTTGAAGGGAAGCGGAGAAGTCGCTGCAATTTATCAGCGTATCGATAAGAAAGCTCTGGCAAATGGACATAACGGGATTCTGAATCTGGATATGGAGAACTTTAGAATTTACCGAAGCCGGCTAAATAGCAGACTGAAAAAGGCGTTTGGGGAACAGACCGGATCGCGGCTCTGTATTGTTTCTCAGCGCATCAGCGGTTCCGCTGTCTACAGCCTGCGCATTCCCAGAAGGCAGATCTTTTTCAGCTAGTTGCAATATTGCAGCTGTTGACGAATTTTGATACAGGACACTATATTCATCCCGTCAGAGTTCGCGTATGCGCGAGCCTGATGGAAAAACAGGAGAAAATAAAATATACAATATTTTCAGCTGGTTATATAAAAGCCGTCCGAAGGGGTTCGCGCATAGATAAAGTTCAATGATTTCAATGAGATATCAAGCTCGTTGAACAGCCATGCCGACAAGGACAGATCTCCTCTCGGAGGTTCGCGCAAGATACTGCGTAACCATTTGAAGATGTTGAATTTAAAAGGAGGACTATAAAAATAGACCCGATTTATAAGGGGATTAAGACTTTTTATAAGATACATATATCCGGGATCGTTCAGCCCCGTCAGCCATAAAAATAGACCCGATTTATAAGGGGATTAAGACAGCCAAGAAGATTCATTTACTTCAGCCATAAGATCCAAGAATAAAAATAGACCCGATTTATAAGGGGATTAAGACACTGCCGCTTTAGTAGCGGAATTCATCAGCGAATCCGCTACATAAAAATAGACCCGATTTATAAGGGGATTAAGACCAGAAGTCTTAGACTTCTTCTCAGAAGCCTTTGTATTGTTATAAAAATAGACCCGATTTATAAGGGGATTAAGACCAGCTATGCCGTATTCTCCCGTCAAGCCGTCCATATAAAAATAGACCCGATTTATAAGGGGATTAAGACGCCGCCAGACTCAAATTCATCTATTACAACTGATCCATTATAAAAATAGACCCGATTTATAAGGGGATTAAGACCTGGATTAAAATCCAATTCATCTACTGCGTCTAATGTGAGTCTGATAAAAATAGACCCGATTTATAAGGGGATTAAGACTCCAAGATCTTCATACAATTCTACGTTATAACCTTCATCTTCATAAAAATAGACCCGATTTATAAGGGGATTAAGACTTGTTATCATTGCAGTTGTCGTTTCTAGCCTTGATGTCGTCGATAAAAATAGACCCGATTTATAAGGGGATTAAGACGGATTTAAGGATATAATGAAGCCGTGGCTGACATGCACTTTTAAGCCGCAATATTTCAGCAGTTGATTTCTATGCGTCTTCAGATTACTAATATACAGCATACAGCAATCTTTTAGGAGGGATGTATGTATGGAAAATCGCCATGCACTTCTCATTCTTGCTGCCCTGTTGCATGATGTCGGCAAATTCGCACAGCGTGTTGGCAATGAGCCGTACAGCGACAGCCTGGAATCGGAATACTGCCCGATCAGAAATTCCTATTATTCGCATCAGCATGTCCTGTATACGGACTGGTTTATTGAAAATCGGCTTCCCCTCCCTCCGGAACTGGAATCCTCCCGCAGCTGTCTGGCGAGGATGGCTGCGGCTCATCACAAGCCGGACGTATCAAGCCGAGAAGAGAAGTGCCTTGAGCAGGCTGACAAGCTTTCTTCCGGGAATGATCGCGAACTCGGCGATTCGGAAGGAAATTGGAAGACTTCCCGCATGGAGTCTGTTTTTTCATCAGTTAGACTGAAAGAACGGGAAAATGAGTGTCAAGAGCACGTAAAGCGCTACACGCTGCAGGCTCTGGATGCGGATGACGATCCGATTTTTCCTGTAGATTTGGAGACGGCACGGAAAACTTCATACGCCGATTTATACAAAGCTTTTCTTGAAGCCCTGGAATCGCTGCCTCGTGATATGGGCATTGCGCATTATACGGCCTCCCTCCAGACTGTGCTGGAGCGTTTTACCTGGTGCATTCCCTCTTCAACGTATGGTACTCGCGCCGATATTTCGCTTTTTGATCACAGCTATACTACGGCGGCCATTGCACAGGCTCTGTATTGCAGTGAACAGCCGGTTCAATCGCTGCAGAAAGCTCCGCTGCTGCTTCTGAGTGGTGAGCTTTCAGGCATGCAGAAGTTTATTTTCGGAATTGGCGAGCAGGGCGATCGCGGCGCAAGCAAGCTTCTGCGCGCTCGCTCCTTCATGCTGCAGATGCTGAGCCGTTCCATCTGGATGGAGCTTCTGCGGCGCTGCGATCTCAGCCCGGCGGCGTGCATCGCAGATGCCGGAGGCCATTTCATCCTGCTGCTGCCGGATACTGCGGCAGTGCGCGAAAAAGTGGATAGCGTCATCCGCGAAGCTGCGGAGCATGTGCTGAAAGCGTTTAACGGCGTACTGCGCATCAGCTTCGCACAGCAGAAGCTGATGGCCAGCGAGCTGAAACAGGGGGCGTTTCCCGCTGTGTTTCGCAAGCTGAAGAGCAGGGAACGGCGTGAAAAGCTTCGTCCGTTTGCGCAGCTTTTCACGGAAACGGATTTTTCTCCTGTGCTTGACATACGAAGCGAAGAATACGCCGCGCACGGCGTGTGCCCGTTCTGCGGACTGCGTCCGGCTCGGGGCGAGGACGGCGATGAAGCCGGCTGCGGCATCTGCAGTGAGCTGATTCGGAATATCGGCAGAAAACTGCCTGAAGCCCGATATGCGGTTATTTCCAACCAGGGAGAGGGCTTTCCGCTGTTCGGCGGCCTGAAACTGCGGCTTGAAAAGGATGAGCCTCGTGCATCGGAAGCTTCTGCCCTCGGCATTTTCGCCTTCAGGGATCGCATAAGGTTTTCGGCTGTTCCCATAGCCGGCTATGTTCCTCGTATCAGCGAGGCGGATCTGCAGCGCTGGCAGGATGAAGGCGTATCCCTGACGGAAGACGGGGAATCTCCCCGTTCCGGCAATCCCAAGACATTCGAAATGCTGGCTCTGGAATCGCGGATCCGTACGGAACGTGGATTCCGCTCTGTTCCCTGCATTGCCGCATGCAAGGCTGATGTGGACAATCTGGGGCTTATTTTCGGCATCGGGCTGAAAGAGCATTGTTCCATATCCCGCTTTGCGATGCTTTCGCGCATGATGCATCACTTCTTTTCATCCTGTCTGATCCGGATTATCGAAAAATCGTTTCCGAATATCTATGTTGTTTTCGCAGGCGGCGATGATCTTTTCGTCCTCGGTCCGTGGAGCGAGGTGGTGCGGTTTGCGGAAATGCTGCATGCGGCTTTTGGGCGGTTCACCGGAGGCAATCCGGATGTAACGTTATCCGCAGGCGTAGCACTGGCCAAGCCTGGTTTGCCTATGCGCAGCATCAGAAAACTGGCGGAAAATCAGCTGGAGCAGTCCAAATCATACACTCAAGATGACAAAGCGGTTAAGAACGCCGTGACGCTGTTCGATGTTGCCAGCTCCTGGAAGGAGTTTGAAGAGCAGATGACTTGGGGGCGGAAACTGGAAGAGCTGTGCGTGCAGGGCGAGATTTCTCAGGGCTTTGTCCGCAGGCTTCTCGGCTATGCCCGGCAGGCATGCAGGTTTCGCTCAAAAGGGTATCTGGTGGACGGAATGTACCGCTCGCATATGATTTACGACATCGGCCGCAATATCGATGCAGGGCACAGAGAAGAGATGCTGAAGCTCTGCTATCACGAGCATTTTTTCCAGATGGAATCAGGTATCACATGGGCGCTTTACAGAACGCGCACGACAGTCTAGGAGGCAGTATGTATTTCAAGGATGACGGCAAGGGCGGAAAAGTCATGGATCCCGAATGGGTGGATAAGAAAGCCCTGGAAGTTGCGAAAAAACTGGTCGTGAAAGGGTATGGCGGCAAGGATAGCAAGAATAGCATTAAGGCTTCTCAGCTGCGCAAGTTCTATGCGGATGTGAAGGGGCTGGAGCTTTCCTGGAAGTATCAGCAGCGCACTGAAGAGGCTTTTGTCACCATTCTGCCCCAGCTCAAGATACTGAAGGCCAAGTCCAGATACGCTCAGGCACGCGGTGTGGTTCCGCCGGCTTTTTCAAGCTGGATTGAAGAGCATGTTAATGCGATTCGCAATACTCAGGATTTTGAGGCGTTTCTCCTGCACTTTGAGGCGGTAGTTGGATTCTGCTACGGCGAAGGCCTGAAAGACTGATTTCCTTTCTGCATACCTGCATAACGACTTCAAGGATACTGAATTATGAAACTCGTAAAGATACAGCAACTTACCGGCATCATCCGTCTTCGTTCCGGACTGCATATCGGCGCAGGCAAGGACAATGTGGAAATCGGCGGACTGGATCAGCCTGTCATCAAGGATCCCGTCACCACCGCTCCGTATATCCCGGGGTCCTCTCTCAAGGGCAAAATGCGCTTTCTGCTGGAAACGTCTCTTTTCATGAAAAATGAAGCAACCCGGAAAGCCGTGATGGACGGCAAGCCCTGCGGCTGCGGCCGCGCAGGCTGCCCGGCCTGTACGATTTTCGGCTCTCATTCCGCCAATCGTGAAGACGGACTTGGTCCCACCCGTCTGATTGTGCGCGATGCGATGCTGACGCCGGAATGCCTGGAGCAGTTTCATAGGGGCAAGCTTCCTATGGAAGTCAAAAATGAAAACATCATCAACCGCGTTACCGGCACGGCCGAGCATCCCCGTCCGCTGGAACGCGTCCCCGCCGGAACCTGCTTTACGCTGAACATCGCCTTCCGTGTCTATGAAGGTGACGATGCAAGCCTGTGGAAAACGGTGCTTCAGGGCCTGAAGCTGATTGAGCTTGACGCTCTTGGCGGCGGCGGATCCCGTGGCAACGGTCAGGTTGAGTTCCAGGATTTGCAGATCGACGGCAAGCCCATTGATCTGAAGGACATAGCTGTTTTCTAGCGGAGGATCCATGGCGCTTCATCGCCTTATACTGCGTCCGCGTTCCCCATGGGGGACGCCGTTCCGAAGCGATACGCTGCTTGGCCTCCTGCTGTACAGACTGGCGGAAGATGAGGGCGAAGCGGTGCTTCGGGCGGAGCTTGAAGCGTTTCGGAGCGGAAATCCGCCGTTCTCTCTCTCTTCAGCGATGCCCGAAGGCACGATGTTTTTCCCCAGGCTGCCCTCGGCAGGAGACGATCAGATTGACAGTCTCATGCAAGAGCAGTCTTTTCATGACAAAAAGGGCAGGAAGCTGTCGCGCTTTGATGTGCTGAGCGAATACAAGAAGTTCAGCAAGATGCCGTTTATGCCGATCGCATTCTGGGAAAAGCACCGCGGGAATCTTTCCTCTCTTAGTTTGTTTTGGGAATATCTTAAGCAGCCGGATCTGTGGAAGCAGTCCGAGAACGTGCGGCAGCAGTCAATGCATGTGACTATTGACAGACGTTCCGGAACGGCTGTGGAAGGCGGGCTTTTTGCTTCCTCTTCCTTTTGGGCTCCAAACGGATCGGCTTTTCATCTGTATGCAGAAACGGAAGACTGCCCCCGTCTTCTGGAACGGCTCGAACGTCTTGGACAGCTGGGGTACGGACGCGACAGCAGTACCGGAAAAGGCGTTTTTTCCATCGAGGAAGATCCGACGTTTGAGGCAGCCGTATCGTCGGATATGCCGCACCGACTGCTGATCTCTCTGCTTTCAGCGGCAAATTTGAGCGGACTTGAAGGGTATTATGCGACGGAAGTGAAAATCGGCAAGGCTGGTCCGGGATTCTGCAGAAGCAATCCGTTTAAGCGCCCCTTTATCCTGGTTTCGGAGGGATCTTTGCTGACATCCATGCCGAAGGGGCCTTTTGTTCTGAATGCCATCCATGCCGATCCGTCCATTGTCCAGATAACCCAGCCGCTTGCCCTTCCGTGCCGGTTGGCAGAAGAGGAGAATGACCATGAGTAAGCCCCGTACATGGGGGAAAAAGGGGTTCCTTCCCTTCCGCCTGGAAGTTCTTGCGCCGATCTTTATCGGATCCGGTGAAGCGGTATCTCCCCTCGAGTATGTTTTGCGGGAAAGAGACGACGGGCATTTCCTCTGCCGGATTGATCTTCAGGACTGGCTTGCGGCCAACGCGGCGGATTCGAGCGTAAGCGGCGTCATTGATTCCGGCGATATCGTGCGCATTCGGCGTCTGCTGGCTGAAAAGGTGGATGCAGAGCTTTACGGCATCGCATTCTGCCCGATTAGCAGAGATCTGGCCGATACTCTGCGCCGGAGCTATGAGGGACAGAGCGAAGGGCAGAGAGGAGATAACAAGGGAAAGACCGGAGACGTGGATGCGGCAATGCGCAATCCTGCAAACGGAGCTCCATATATTCCCGGATCGTCGCTCAAGGGAGCCATCAGCACGCCGCTAATGGATGAGCTTGATCGAAATTATTCTGGCTCAGGCGCATCTCTGAAAGATTGCTGGAAGAAGGAACAGGAAAAAGGGATGAAAAGGTGGCAAGATACCATGTTCGGCCGCATTGGGGAGCATTCCATGCAGGCGCTGAAGGTGTCGGATGTCTTTGCTTCTTTTTCGTCCTGTTCCGTCGTGCGTGCGGCCGAGATGAACCAGACTCCTGGAAAGCAGGGCACTCCTAAAAATCCCTGTGAGGCGATTATGCCGGGAACAGGATCCCTGTGGGGCCGGTTCATGATGGATGCGCCCGAAGGCAAGCCCTGCATCACGCTGCAGAAGATTCAGAGAAAAATTTGCCTTCCGGATTTGATCAGAATCTGCAATAAATTTTACGGGGATCGGTTCCGGAAGGAATACGAAAAGTTCTATCGGCTTCCGCATTTCAAAAGCGCGCGCGAGACTGTGGAAGCGATCAAAAAGAAAATTGATGCCTTGGATGACAACACCATGCTGCTGCGCGTGGGGCATTACAGCCATGTGGAAAGCGTCACGGTCAGCCGCAATGAACCGAAGACGCGGCCGGGAAAAAATGGTCAGCATTTTCCATCCGGCACAACGCGCACGCTGGCAGATGGCAAATCTCCTTTCGGATGGGTACTCCTGCATTTCTGTACGCCTGAGGAATATGAACGGGGTATGAAGGAGTTCGAGGCTCAGTATGGTCAGTTTATGCAGAAACAGGCCGAACGGCGCAGGGATATAGAGGAAAACGCCCGGCAGCTTGTGCTGAATGCGCAGAAAAAGCGTCAGCTTCAGCAGGAACGTGAGCAGAAAGCCGCGGAAGAGCAGCGGAAAAAGGAAGAACTGAAGCAGCGCATGAGCGAATGCTCGCCTGAAGAGGCTCTTCTGCTGCAGCTGGAATCTGATTCATCTGCTTCTTCTGAACCTGTTGCCAGCGAAATCTATCAGAAAATGCAAAGCTGGGATTCCGGGATGCAGAAAAGAGCGGCCGAGACGCTGAAGGCGTACTGGATGAAAATCGATAAATGGAATGGAAGGCAGTCCAAAAGACAGGCTGAAAAGATCAAGGCGATCAAATCTATTCTGGGAGCATAATAGCAGCAGAGGATGTCATCCTGATCTTGATTCAGGAATGCGGCGGTTATGATTTCGTATGTCACATCACAGGGAGCCCGCATTAGAAAAGAGGGGCGGCGACTGATTGTTCAGGGCAGGGATTTTCAGAACGTTCTGTTTACTTCGCATCTCGAGCAGCTGATTGTTTTTGGCAATGTGTCGATTACAGCTCCGGCTTTGCTCACGCTGCTGAAAGAATCGATTGATACGGTGTTTCTGCGGGCTGACGGCCGCTATATGGGCAGGCTGTCCAGCCCGGAGCCGCTGAATGCCGTTCTGAGAAAACGGCAGTTCGACTTGTGCGATGATGAGGCGTTTCGGGTGCGCATCGGCAGAAGCATCGTGCAGGCGAAAATCCGCAATCAGGCTACGATGCTGTCCCGTATCCGGCGATCCAGAAGCTGTCCTGAAGCGGGGGCGGCGGCAGCGCAGCTTCGGAGGTACGCCGCCAGAGTCGCAGAGGCTGATACATGCGCAGCTCTGCGGGGCATAGAGGGCCGGTCTGCCGCGCTGTATTTCCGGCATTTGCCACACGGTTTTGTGGAAGACTGGCAGTTTACGCATCGCGTGCGCCGCCCTCCGACAGATCCGGTCAACTGCGTCCTGTCATTCTTATACACGATGCTCACCAATCGCTGCTATGCGGCGATCCGCATTGTCGGTCTGGATCCTCAGCCAGGAATCGTGCATGATCTGTCCTATGGCCGCTATAATCTGCCTTTGGATCTCATCGAAGAATTTCGCACGATGCTCGGCGATGCGCTCACGCTTTCTCTGTTTAACATGAAAATGCTGAATCGGGACAGCTTCCATACGACCGAGGAACAGGATCCGGAAATCGGAATGGAAGCGGACGGAGAAGCGGCCATGCGGAATCAGTCAGAAGATCCTTTCGGATTTATGCCTTCCGAATCGGATCCAGAAGACAGGAGTTCTGCGGAAGCTGCGGCATCTTCCGAAAGTCGTCCCCGCAAACCGGCTGTCCGGCTTGGTCATGATGCCCTGAAAACAGTCATCGCCGCGTTTTCCAGAAAAATGGAAACCTCGTTTTTTCATCCGCAGGCGGAAAGGGAGATGACCTATGCCGAGGCGATCGTCTTTCAGGCCAGGCAGCTCAGACGCGTGATCGACGGATCTGCGGATTCCTATGTGCCTCTTATGCTGAGATAGCCATATGCATGTTGTCATTGCCTACGATATCAGCTCCAGCAAACGGCGTCAGCGCGTTTTCAAGATTCTGAAGGAATTTGGTGTGCACAGCCAGCGATCCGTCTTTGAGTGCGATCTGACGGCGGATGCCATCCGGAAACTGGTGCGCAGCATTGAGCATCTGATTGACGTGGATGATTCTCTGATCGCCTGCCCTCTATGCCGGCGGTGCGCTTCGGAAGTCCGTATTCTGGGTCAGGGCATCCCTCTTGTTCGGAAAGGCTGGGAGGTGATCTGATGCGCGATGCGTATCTTATTGTCTACGATATCGGGCACCCGGCACGGCTGAGGGCAGTTGCGAAAATTGTTCAGGATTACGGCCTCCGGCAGCAGGATTCTGTGTTTGTGGCCAGAATGACGGCTGATGAATGCCGGGACATGGAGCGCAGGCTGTCGAAGGTTATTGAGCCTGAAGAGGACGGCATCAAGATCTTTCGTCTGTGCCGGGATTGCGGAGCGCGCTTTATGGCGGCAGGAAAGACCGAAAAGCCGAAGCTGTTCGATGCGGAATGGCAGATTTGCTAGCGAGAGATTCGGAAAAGAAAAGCCCTCCGTTTTTGCGGAGGGCTTTTTCATGCCGTTTAGATGCTGAGACTAGTCCTTTTTGCTTTTGGCAATGGCGACAACGACTCCGGAGAGGGCGAGCAGGCCGATCAGGTTCGGCAGAACCATCAGACCGTTGAACATATCGGACATATCCCACACCAGGGTAACCTTGAGGCAGGATCCGATCACGATGAACAGAACGACGATGGCGGCGTAAATCTTTACGTACTTCGCGCCGAAGAGCGCCTTGACGTTGCTTTCTCCGAAGAAGTACCAGCCGATGATGGTGGAGAAGGCGAAGAAGAACAGGCAGATGGCAATATAGAAGTTGCCGAAGGATCCGAAGACGGTATCAAAGGCTTTCTGGGCCAGCTCCGTTCCGGTGCTGCCGCAGTTCCAGACGCCAGTGATGATGATGACGACGGCTGTGCAGGTCAGAACGACGAAGGTATCGATAAAGACGCCCATCATGGCCATCATGCCCTGATCATCGGGGTGCTTCACTCTGGCCATGGCGTGGGCGTGAGGCGTGGAGCCCATACCGGCTTCGTTGGAGAAGAGGCCTCGTGCTACGCCGTAGCGCATGGCTTCACGAACGGTGATGCCGAGAGCACCGCCGCCTGCGGACTGCGGATCAAAGGCCATGACGAAAATGGTCTTGAAGACGCCGGGCAGAGCGGAAATATTGGCGAAGATGATGATGAGGCAGCCGCAGACATAGAGCAGGGCCATCAGCGGCACGATCTTTTCCATGACCCAGGCGATGCGTCGGGCACCGCCGATAAAGATTGCGGCGGAAATCAGCGCGACGACAATGCCCACCAGTACGGGAGAAATATTGAAAGCCGTGCCGAAAGCCGTGCCGATGGAGTTGGACTGCACCATATTGCCCATGAAACCGAGGGCAAGAATGATCGCGACGGAAAAGAACATGGCCAGAATTTTGCCGAAAGTGCCGGTGAAGGCCGCGCGAATGTAGTAGGCGGGGCCGCCGACGGTGTCTCCGCGCTCATTGGTGGTCTTGTACTTCTGAGCCAGCACGGCTTCTGCGTAGTTGGTAGCCATGCCGAAGAAGGCGCTGAGCCACATCCAGAAGATGGCGCCCGGACCGCCTGCGGCAATAGCTGTAGCGGCTCCGGCGATGTTGCCCGTGCCCACCTGGGCGGCTACGGCAGTGGCCAGAGCCTGAAAGGAACTCATGCCGGAGTTGTCGGCTTTTTCTCCGTTTAGCGAAATGTTGCCGAACAGCCGGCGCATGGCCTGAGGAAATTTGCGGATCTGGATAAAACGCAGCCGAATGGTATAGAAAATGCCCGTGCCGCAGAGCAGGAAGAGCAAAAGCCATCCCCACAGGACACTGTTGACCGCATCCACTATCTGAGTAATGCATTCCATGTCTTTTGTTCCTTTGGCCGGTTCGCAAGCCTTTCCCGGCCTGGTTGAAAATTGCACAAAAAAAGAGCAAATCCACCTGATTTGCTCCAGAGAAAACGCGCTTAGGGATATGGCTGCAGAAAATATCGTGCGGTAAAATCCTAAGCTCTGTCCTTTGGCCTGAGAGTTTCGGCTTTCGCCTTGCACCTTCGGCACCCGAAAGGGATTCTCCAGAGCTCCCTCCGCTGCTAGTCGGTCAGGAGACCTTCAAACAGTTTCTGCGGGATTCCTGCCTTCCATATGCAGGAAGACATCAATTTTATATGCCTTTCAGAGCAGATCTGTCAATCTTGGAAAGAAGCATTTTCCGGATATCGTGATGCTTGCGCAGGCTGGCGCAAACATCACGATATGAAAGGGCGGCATCGGATTCAAATGCCCTTCTTGCGACTCGAACAGAATATGGATTGCGTGAAAATCAGCAGAGCAGCGCGGGAAGGGCCTGCAACGGAAGACGGCAGTCTTATATGTCGGTATCTTTCGGCAGACTCTGGATAAGGTCAACAAGGGGCATCTGCAGGCCTTTCGCAATTTTATTCAAAGTTGAAAGTGTAGGCGAAGATGGCTTGGAACTTTCCAGCTTTTGAAGATATTTATAGTCAATTTCTGCTCGTTGCGCTAAGATCTCCTGAGTAAGGCCCTTGGCTTTTCTCAAAGACCTTAGCGTAATGGCAAAACGTAAATCAATATCCATTTTGAAAATATAAAAATTAATGCAAACAAAAAAACACCGCATATATGCGGTGTTTTGCAGCTGATGTTTTTGATATCAAATTATCAATAATTTTTATATATTTTGGAGATTATCATGAATACATATGATTGTGATATTGATTTCTTAAAAATTAAATCGTTTTCTGAATTACGTGATGCTGTAATAAATTTTGATTATGAAGAAGATGAAAATAATATATATATTGTTTATAACAATACTATAAAGAAGGTTGATTCGATTGAAGGAATATCATTTTATAAAAACTCAGATGATCGTTTAGGTAATATTGTTATCGTATATAATGGTACAAGATTTAGAGGATGCAATATATTTTTTGGTAAAAAATCAGGATTGATTGTTGGATATTCAAAATACGAAATTCGTAATGTAAAATATCATATGCAATGGTCTGTAAATAATATTATCAGAATAGGTCGTAATTTTTCATCTCAGGGTGTCGCGTTCAAATTATATTCAGAAAATATTTACATAGGTAATGAATGTATGTTTAGTTGGGGTATTACAATATTTAGTGGAGATGGACATTATATTTATGATGAATCTGGAAAAAGAATCAATGAAAACGAGGAAGTGATTATTGGTAATCATGTGTGGTGTTGCTGTGATGCAAAAATTTTGAAGGGAACCACTGTAATGGATAATAGTGTCATTGCTACTGATGCTGTTGTTAGCAAAAAATATCATGATGAGGGAATCATCATCGGCGGTTTTGGCGAGATCCTGAAAAAAAATATAGAGTGGTCAAGAAGACCAAAAAAGTAATATGTGTTAAAGAGAAAAAAGCGAAAGCCTGCTGTGCAGGAACTTCCGCCCATCAAGCAGGGTAATCAGTGTCAGAAATGTCTTATTGCGGATTTGGCTGCGTCAAACGAATTTCGGCTTCCCTGAGGGAACAGCCTAAACGGGGAATGAACCAGAATTGCCATCCGTAACGTACTGCAAATTTCCTTTTCTTCTTTATTTCTTCAATAAATGAAGTCATCCATTTGTACAAGTCTGTCTTCTTATAATCTATATGCTTGCGACTGTATGGGTGGTATATAATGCTACCTGTTGGTATACAGTCGTAATAAAAAATTCTATATAAGTCGTCAGGTGCATTATTTCCATTTTTTAAATGTCGATGACAATACTCTTCCAATTCATCTGCGCTGTCCTTGGCGGAGAGATCACCTTTTACCCTTCTAGGACAACAGGAAAAAATTCCGATGCGTCGGAAACGATTTTTTTCAAGGCTTCTAGTCAGATACATACCAACTCCGTCAAATCCATATTCTGATTATGGCTTTGACGGTATCCCAGAAAATACGACGTGTCCAGCATCTCATGATGCGCAAATGAGCCTAACCCCGGTTTCGCCCACTGGATAACGGCATAATAATCTGTTACCGTGGCTTCAGTCCTTTTCTTGACACATAAGGCCTGACCATGAAAATCGCAGACATCCTTTCGCATATCGATAATGGCTATATGGCATTACCCAAATTCCAACGAGGGTATGTATGGAATCGAGACCAGGTCAAAACTCTTTTCGACTCCCTATACCGCAGGCACCCAATTGGAGGTCTGCTTGTATGGGTGACCGAGTCGTCCTCGGCTGAACATCGAGGTGATAACACCCTTGCTCCAGGCATGGTTAAACTCCTGCTTGATGGCCAGCAGCGCATGACTTCCCTCTATGGAGTTATCCGAGGGCAGGCTCCCGCTTTTTTTGAAGGAAACGACAAAGCATTCACCGACCTCCAGTTTAACATGGAGACCGAGGAGTTTTCTTTTTACCAGCCTGTAAAAATGAAGGACAACCCGTTCTGGATTAACGTTACCCAGCTCATGATCGGTGGAAACGACAAGCTAGGCGAATGGCTGAGCAAACCTGCACTGATTCCTCAGTTCACCCTTTTTATAGGAAGATTGAGCAGACTGCTGGGAATTAAAGAAATCGACCTCCACATAGAAGAAATCACCGGCCCAGACAAGACCCTTGATGTTGTTGTGGATATCTTCAATAGGGTCAACAGCGGAGGTACAAAGCTCTCCAAAGGCGATCTTGCTCTGGCCAAAATTTGTGCCGACTGGCCAGAAGCTAGAGATCGCCTCAACTCTCTTCTTTTGGACTGGAGTACGAAAGGCTTTTCCAAATTTACTCTTGATTGGTTGCTCCGTTCGGTAAATACGGTTCTCAATGGTGAAGCCAAGTTCGAGTATCTTCAAAAAAATTCATCGTCCGAAGTTCAAAACGGCCTGACCCGCGCAACCAAGCATATCAACACGATTCTGAACCTGATAAGCGATCGCCTCGGCCTCGACCATGACGCCGTCTTCTTTGGTGCATACACCATGCCGGTGATGGCATTTTACCTCGATCGCCATCAAGGTTCGCTATCGCATATTGAACAGGATAAACTGCTGTTCTGGTATGTTCAGGCGGCCATGCGTGGCCGGTATTCCGGCTCGACGGAAAGCGCGATAGATGCCGATCTTAACATTCTTGAGGTACACAAATCTATTGATGATCTTCTAGAAGCTCTTCGCCTGCAAGCTGGCGTTCTTCGCGTTGAACCTGCCCACTTCGCTGGCTGGAGCTTGGGTGCCCGTTTCTACCCTGTTCTCTATATGCTTACCCGCATGGCAGAAGCCAAAGACTTTGGAACTGGCATGGTGCTGAGCAAACACCTGCTAGGGGCAAATAGTACACTCGACGTTCACCACATTTTCCCGAAAGCGCAGCTTTACAAGAAAAAACGTGTCCGTTCCGAGGTCAATGCTCTAGCGAATCTCTGCTTCCTTACCAAGGATACTAATATCAAAATCAGCGACAGGCTGCCCGAAGATTATTTCTCGGAAATCGAGGAACAACACCCCGGCGCCCTTGCCTCGCAATGGATACCTGCCGACAAAGCTCTTTGGAAAATCGAAAACTATTTTGACTTCTTGGAAGAGCGCAAACGCCTGCTTGCCGAAGAGTTCAACTCTCGAATGAAAGAGCTCCTTCACGGTGATGATCGCTGGCTTGAACCTATTTCGACGACTCAAAAGGTGGTCGAAACCATCGAAGAGAACATCGAAACCGAAGATGAAGAACGCCAGCTGGAAGAACTGAACCGCTGGGTCATAGAACAGGGTATCAAGCCTGGCGTTCTGTCCTATGATTTCTCAGACCCCGATAGCGGCGAACAAAAAGCCGTCTTCGATCTAGCTTGGCCGGAAGGCATACAGGCGCAGCTAAGTCAGCCGGTGGCAGTCCTGCTCAACGAACCAGCGGAGGTTATCGCTACAGCGTCTCAGGCCGGATATCAATGCTTTACGGATATCCAGTCGTTCAAGCAGTACATCGTGCTGAATACAACTGAATAGCTTGACTCACAATCAGGTATGCTTTCAGAGTGCTTGAGCACCAAACTCAAGACATATACAAAATCCTGTCCTACGAGCAGAACAATATCAGCTACTTCAAACAGCTGTTCTTGGAGCAGTTCAGGCACGCTGTGAGCAAGTATTTTTATGAAGATGTTCACATCCCCTTTGTCGAGAATACCAAGCAAAACGGCCAGCCACGTACTTCTGCGAGACTGGCCGTTTACTGTAAGTGTCTCTTTCTTACTCATTTTCCATACACATAATAAGAGCTGACAGCAAATCTCTCACTACCTCTATCATACCTATAGTAGCTGCTATTTGAATTGTTGAAAGAAGCATCTTAATATATCCGACAGTATCCGCACAGCAACATTGATGGATATTATCAATCTTACTAGATTTTATAAAAATAGACATAATAAAAATTATAAGTAGCAATATGATAAGTTCTAAAATGCTATCTTTAATGCTCTTAATTGTTGATAAAAAAGAAAAACCATGTTTCTCGGTGATAGCCTTTATATGTGATAATAAAACCGGAATTGTAGATGAAAAAATTGCAAAGATTGCACCAGCTAACAAAGGAGCATTGTCTGCAAAAAAGCCAACAAGATAAGAGCTTTCTATCCAAAAAGAAAGCATCGATATCATTAAAGAAATGATAAAAATGATCGTATATTTACCGATTGTCCTCATGCATACTCCGTATTAGAGCGACTACATCCTTCAAAGACAGTCTCATATCAGCCTCTCCAATCTCTACACTAGTTTGATAATCATTTGTTCTAAATTTTACCTTCGAATCTCTTACACTCACGGCGATTTCACCTCCACCATTTGAGCTGTAGTCGACCATGCTGGCAATACCTTGATTTTGTTGGTCAATTACCAGACTTTTACCTTTTTCAGCACATATATTCAAATTTGTTACAGAAGACTTCGTACTTTTCGAAAGCCCCTTCAACTCCTCACTTAATGAGTGAGAAATATTAGACATATTCGGAGTTATTAGCTCAAAATTAATACGGCTAATTTTATCCTTATGTTCCTCTATAAAACTCCAAAAATCACTCTTTTTATAAAGAGGGGATATTTTTACTGCTAGATGGCTCTCTTCTAGCAATGCATTCATTTTTTCATTAAAATATTTAACTATTGATTTCGGATTACTATAGTCCTTCGAGATTTCCACAGCCAAAATTTGTTGTTCTGGGTCGTTATCAACAAAAATATTTATATAGGGAAACGAGTCCACAGTTTCTTCAAACTTATCTTCATTGATAATCTTTACATTCTTTCTCCTTTGGACAGTAAGCAGCGCCAACGTATCGTCGCGTCTATCTATATTAAAATTATATGCCTTCTTCCCGGTAAAATCAGAGCGTTTGGCAAAAAAGCGCAGCTTCTCGAAAAATTCCTCATTTTTTCTCCTAATGACCTCATTTATATCATACATCAAATTAAATTGAGTTGTTACAGGAATAATTTGATACCTAAAAAGAGCAAACATTTTGGTGGACATTTATGCCTCCTTTGAAGGAAATTTTCCTTATTATACCACGTTATTTTACTTACTAATGAATACCCATCCTACCTCAACCCGGCAATGGCATCCACATGGGGCAGTAGTTCCTCAAGGCGGGCAACTATGCGGCGCTGTTCGGCGAGAGGGGGAAGGGGGATAGGGCAAATTTTGAGATCAGTCGTTCCTATACGTTGCTGTCCGGCTGTTCCTTTAAAATGGTCAACACCGTATTGGATGAGATACGCGGACTTGAAAAACATCAACAAAAATTCAGGCAAAAGGGAATTCTTGCATCTAAACACATGAAGTTCCGTTGTTCCTGCTCCAATTCCGTTTATGGCGTTAGAGACAATCGCGGACTTTCTGTTTTCAAAGCATGGGGTGATTTTTGCCAACACCACATCCCCATCACAGAATTTTGTGAAGCCCTTCTTCATTTCTTTCCATTTACGCTTGTTACTCGTGTCTATTGAATTGCCATAGCCGGCCTGTAATAAAGGCATCGGCACAAAAGAAACATCTGAATCGTCATCTGCCGACACTTTAGGATTTATCTCCGCACAGTCTCCCAGCTTCATCCACCGCCACTTCTCGGGAATAGCAAAAGGTACTTCGTCCGGCTCTTCGCCAGCCATATCCACGGCGGGCTCGTCGTCGAGCTGAGGCACGAGCTTGCCCTCAATGGCTTCCTGCAAGAGGGAGGCACGGAGCTGGTCAGGCAGGGCTTGTTCGACGTTTTTCAGGGCCGAATGGGCTTTGCCGTACTCTTCAATAAGGGGCAGGATTTCATTCAGGCGAGTGAGGATACGCTTTTGTTCTTTCGCTGGTGGAAGAGGAATTAAAAAGTGTTTAATTGTTTCCATTGAAATATTATCATTCGTAGAATTTTTACTCTGCTGGATAATATTTTGGGTTAGAGGAGCACGAATGACAACATAGACATACTCCGGCATAACCTTAGATGGCTTTATAGTTGCAACCCGCTGATTGACAACCATTTGTTCTTCAAGATTCTCTACAAAAAGACTCTTTCCAACTGTTCCTCCAGTCATACATAATAATATGTTTTTTTCTTCTAATAAAAATTGGGATAATGAGTTACTAAATGGATATCTGACAATTTTGTTATTTATAAATCCATATTCATTAAAATCTGAAATCCTTACAACTCGGATACCATTTTTCGTGTATTCCGTACTTTTAAATGCAAATCCGCCATTTATATTAGCAATATCCTTAAGGTGTACCCACTTCCACTTCTCAGGAATGGCAAAAGGTACTTCCTCAGGCTCGACGGCCTCAATATCCACGGCAGGCTCGTCATCAAGCTGGGGGACGAGCTTGCCTTCAATGGCCATCTGCAGAATGGACGCTTTGAGCTGTTCAGCGGTCATGCCTGACCTCCGATCATGGCGAGTATCTTGGCCAGCGCGTCATCCATCACTTTCTCGTGCTTGGCGCGTTCGGCCTGATATCGGGCAATCAGCTCGGCAGGCGGCAGAATCTCCTCTTCCTCCTGCGGGAAGCCGCAAAGGTCGAAGTTGAACTGCAAGGCTTCCAGCTCTTCCGCCGTGTACTTGCGGGCCTTGTCCGCGCCGTTCTGCTCGATGGGCTGGCGGTCGTTCCACCATGCGTCGAGATCGGCCAGGTGCTCCAGCATCATGGGCTTGGTCTTGGAAAAATGCTTGTAGCCTTCCGGCATATCCACGCGGTAGAACCACGTTTCCTGCGTGGGGCCGGTGCCGTCGAAAAACAGCACGTTGGTGGCAATGGACGTGTACGGCGAAAACACCGACGTAGGCAGGCGCACGACAGTATGCAGGTTGAAATTCCTCAGCAGTTCGCGCTTTATCTCGGCCTTGTTGCCGCCGCCGAAGAGGAAGCCGTCCGGGATGACCACGGCGGCGCGGCCCGTCGCCTTGAGGCGCGCCATAATAAGGATAAGGAATAGATCAGCCGTTTCCGCGCTTCGCATATTCGAGGGGAAATTCTGCTGGATGATGACCTGCTCACTGCCGCCGTAGGGCGGATTCATGAGGATGACATCGAACTTGTCGGCCTCGGTATAGTCGCCGGTGCTCTTGGTCAGGGAGTTGCCGTAGGTGATGAGCGGCTCGTCCACGCCGTTGAGCAGAAGGTTGGTCACGCAGAGCAGGTACGGCAGGGGCTTCTTTTCCACACCGTAGAAGGACTGGCTCAGGATATTGCGCTGGGCGATGGTTCTGGCCTGCGGCGTGAGCCAGCCGCGTGCCGAGTTCAGGAAGCCGCCCGTTCCGCAGGCGAAGTCCGCCACCTTGTCGCCAATCTTGAGGCCGACGTGACGCGCCATGAAGTCTGTGAGGGCGCGGGGCGTGTAGAACTCGCCGGAACTGCCCGCACTTTGCAGGAGCTTGAGAATGGTCTCGTAGATAGCGCCGAAGGCGTGGGCTTCCTTCGGGTCGTTGAAGTCGCACTCGTTTATTTCGCTGATGAGCTGGCGCAGGAGCACGCCGTCCTTCATGAAGTTATGGATGTCGGTGAACACCGTTTTCACGATGCTCTTCCGGCGCGGGCAGTTGGCCGGAATGGGCAGGTCTTTCAGCGTGGGCAGAAGCGTGCCGTCCACAAAGCGGATGAGCTCGTCGCCTTTGAGCGCCGTGCCGTTCACGGTGTCGGCCCAGTTGCGCCAGCGGCATTCTTCCGGGATGATGGATTCGTAGTCCTCGTCCATGGCCTCCCAGTCGTATTCCTTGTCGTCGTATATTTTGAGGAACAGCATCCAGGTGAGCTGTTCGATGCGCTGGGCGTCGCCGTTGATGCCCTGATCGAGGCGCGTGATGTCGCGCATTTTCTTGATGAAGGTAGAGAGGCTCATGAGTATTCCGTGCTGTTATGCGTAGTCGTAAAGGATATATTCCATCTCGCGGATGGCGCGGATGTAGCTTTTCTGGTCGCCGAACGCCTTGAATATCTTCTTCGTGCCGCCGAAGTCCTGACAATGCGTGGTCAGGGCTTCAACGCCGTCTATCTCGAAGATGCTGTTGTCCGTGTAGGTGTCGAGCAGGTGTTCCAGCACCTCACGCGCCACGCCCTGATACTTTTCAAGGAACTTAGCGTTGCGGACTTTGCTGGCGCGTAGCTGGCGGGTCAGCAGTTCGCCGCCGAACGCGATGTGGCGTATCATGTCGAACTCATCAAGGTCGGGGTTGCCGAGTTCCTGCTTCAAGTGCTCGACAAGAATACCGCGAGACTCAAGCTCTTCCTTGATGACGGCCTTGGCTTTCGCGCCGTTCCATGCTTCGCGGAAGGCTTCTTCCGTGGAAAAGCAGGAAAGGATGTTGCGGCGGGTGTAGTCCTCGAACTTCTCGACGACGAGCTTGCCGTTTTCGTCCAGATAGCTGACGGATTTACCCGCAAGAGAAATATCCACGCCGTCCACAACTATGATGCGGCGCGGCTCTTCGCCGTCGAGCGGGATGTCATCGCCGGGAGGCGCGGGCGGAATGTCGCCGCCTTTTTCGCCGCCATCGAATTGCGGCGGCCGTCCCCTGGTGGGCGGATCGCCTTCGCCTGACCAGTTGGTGCTGTTGTCGGCGGGACCGTCGAAGTCCGGGTCGTGGAAGAGGTCGCAGGCGCGGCGGAAATCAAGGATGGTGAAGAAGGTTTTGTCGGCGTCCGGGCGCAGGCGCGTTCCGCGTCCGATGATCTGCTTGAACTCGGTCATGGAGCGGATGTTGCTGTCCAGAACGATGAGCTTCACGCATTTGGTGTTCGCGCCGGTGGTGAGCAGTTTGCTCGTGGTCACGACAACAGGATACGGGCGGTTCACGCTGATGAAGTCTTCGTACAGGCCGCGGCCTTCCTCGTCGTCGGCGGTCATGCGCACGGCGTACTGGTGGTTCTGGGCCACGAGATCGCGATTGCACTCGCGTATGGCGTCGCGCATATTGGCGGCGTGCCTCTGCGTGGTGCAGAAGATAATAGTCTTGGACATACGCCCAAGGTGCTGGAGATAACTGGTGACGACCTCGGCCACCTTGCGGGTGCGACTGCGGATTTCCAGCGTTTTGTCGAACTCGTTGAGCGTGTAGAGGCGGATGGGGATGGGATTGCCTTCCACGTCCACTTCGCCTTCCTCCGGCTCCCAGCCCTGAACGTCTTTGTCGAGGTGGACGGATACGACCTGATACGGCGCGAGGAAGCCGTCTTCGATGCCCTGCTTCAGCGTGTAGGTGATGAGCGGATCGCCGAAGTAATCAAGGTTGTTGGAACCGTTTTTCTCGTTGGGTGTGGCGGTCATGCCGATTTGGATAGCGGGTTCGAAGTATTCGAGAATGTCGCGCCAACTGCTCGATTCATTGGCACTGCCGCGATGACACTCATCCACAATGATGAGGTCGAAGTAGTCGCGCGGAACCTGCCGGAAGTGGTCGGCCATAGGTTCGGAGTCGTCGCCCTTGAGCTGCTGGTACAGGCCGAAATAAATCTCGTAATTCTGGTCGATGACGCCTTTCTGGATTTTCGTGGCCGTGTTGAACGGCGCGAAGTCGTCCACAAGCGTCTGATCAATGAGCTGGTTGCGGTCGGCAAGGTAGAGCACGTTCCTCACCACGCCTGCCTTTCTCAAACGCCAGACAATCTGAAAAGCAGTGTACGTCTTGCCCGTGCCGGTGGCCATGACCAGCAGGGCGCGCCTGCGGTGCTTGCCAACTATGGCGTCGATAGTACGGTTGATGGCCTGCATCTGGTAGTAGCGCGGCGTATGGCCTTCCGCCGAAGTGTAGTAGAGGGCTTTGTCCAGCGTTTTGGAATCTTCGTCCGTGATGTCGTGGAGCTTGCACCAGCGTGACCAGAGCTCGGCAGGAGAAGGGAACTTGTCGAGCGGCAGTTCTCGCTGTTTTCCGGTAGGAATCTCGAACTCAAGGAAACATTCCCCGGCGGAAGCATAGGCGAAAGGAACGTCGAGCATCTGGGCGTAGGCAATGGCCTGATCGATACCATCCCGCGCGGATTTCGCACCTTTCTTGGCCTCGACCACGGCAAAAGGCCGATTGATGCCACGGCAGAGTATATAGTCGGGCTTGGTACGGCTGGCCTGCGTCTCTTTGATGGTGCAGTTCTGCCCAGGCACGATGCGGTAACGGTCAGCCTTGAGGGAATATTCCATCAATATCTGATCCGCCTTCCAACCGGCGCGCTGAATCGCCGGAGTTATGTGCCGCAGCTTGGTATCTTCTTCCGACTCATGGAATCGTTTCTGCGTGGGCATACAAAGCTCCATCGGGGTAAGTTCTTAGACTACCATGAGTTTAGGCCGAATGAGAAATGCGGGCAAGAGGGAGAAGAGCGCAGAAAAATAAATATGGCGATATCGCGAAGATATCCTCACAAAAGGAAGGAGAATAAAAAGGCATACCCCTTCGCCCGTGGGTATGCCTTTTATCATTTTCATTCCTCTGCTGTGGCCTGCTCTAGCGGTTCAAGCAAATCTCTTACCTCACAGTACAGAGCCATGCTCAGAGGAATCAGCGTGTCGATCTGCGCCTTATTGATGTTCTTCTGCCGCTGTTCATACTGCTGGATCGTTCGCAGAGAGACGCCGGACTTCTCGGCAAGTTCTCTCTGGCTCAGGCCAGCAAGGTGGCGAAGGCGTTTCAGGTTCGTCTCTCCCCTCTGACTCCGGCAGAGTTCGTTCATTTTCTCCACGAAATGCCGGATATCCATCTCGTGATATGGCGTATAGAGCGCACTGATCTCTTCAAGCGGAACAGCCTTGATGATGTCCGCAAACCTCATGGCCGTGAACCACTGGTAATAGGCAAGCGCCCAGCCCGTCCAATATTCCTCACTGCGCCCGGCCGCAAAACGAGGCGTCAGTCGTTCATATTCGACATCAGCCTCATCAAGAACCAGATAGGCCAGCTCAATTCCCGACTTGCCCGCCAGAACCGTGAAATCTCCCTGCTCAAAGCGTTCAGCAACACCAGACGCGATAAACAGAGCAAAGAACTCCGACGCGTTGTACTTCAGGTCATAAACAGCGAAGTCCAGCATACGCCCCAGCGAGGTGCGGGCCTTTTCAAGGTACAGCTTATCGTAGGCGTGCATCATCGCTCCTCATCTCCTCATCAAGAATCTGAGTGATGTAAATGTCGCCGCGCTGTCTGCGATTGCGCTCAACATCAAAATATTCACGGCGGGCGGCATGATCGCGGGCCATCTTCTTGGCGTACCACTGCTCGCTCTCAGCGACTTCGTACCCGACGAACTGAAGACGCTCAAAAGCAAGCTGGCTTTTCAGAACGAACTGCTGGCCCAGCTTGCCAAGGTGCATGGCGTTGTTGAGCTGACGATACGAAATCGTGCCGTTGATGAAGTCCTGCGCAAAGGAGAAATAGCTATCATCCGCCCGATAGCCAATGATGGCATCGTAGCTCTCATACGGAATGGAAAAATTTTCGAGCAGATAGACCTTGGCATCGAAGGCAAGGCCAGAGGGAATATCAAATTCCCGGTTTTGCAAGAGGACGGTCAACCAGTGAAGAATGGTAAACTCCACACTGTTCAGATCAAGGATGGACAGCCCTTCGCAGTTGATCTCATAGCAGTTTGCAAAACCGTTGCGGCCTTTTCCCACGCCCCACTCTTTCGCCATCTCAAGGCTGTTGGTGCAATAGAATCCCAGGCCGTAGTCGTTATACCGCTTGCCCTGCCCCCATACCGGAGCCTCGATGATGCTCTGAGAACCATGAAAAAGCTTCGTGAGCATAACCTTCTCCCTTACGGAAAACTATACGCCTACAGGAGTATACAGGTCAACCACTGGGCATGATTTCTTATTTGTTTGCAAACCGATTTAGTGTCTTTCCGAACAATATCAGCAAGTAGAGCCGGATTCACCTAGTGTATCCAGCTCTACCTTCTCTTCAAAATTTGGGACACAGGGTGCCCCGAATCAATGTAACGTTTTTTGCCCTTTTTCAGCCCTACTTTGTAACGTTTTTCGATTTGCTCGCCATAATCGCCTCACCCCTTGAAGCGATTACTCCCCCATTTCGCTTCACGCCAAGGACATCCTGGCGGGTATTATCGGCCAAAAACTACCGCTATCGGCAAAAACAGTGCCATTTTTAGGTCCGTTTTTAGCCGTTTCTTGCCGATAGGGTCTCACTCCTTCGGCTCAAGTCCCGTCACTGTCCATTTCGTAGTAAGCTCTGCGAGTTCGTTTTCCATCGCAAAGTCTCCGGCATCGGCGGCGTGCAGCGCCTCGTGGATAGCCGCCACTTCGTTCTCCCCGCCAAGCGACCAGTCAATCTCATAGGCCGTGCTTCTGCCGCCCTTTTCGAGGGGGCGGAGCATACCTTTCTGGAGCAGGTCGCCGAGCTCGCGCCAGGCGGTCGCTCGGGAAGTTTTGGTGATGCCCATATATTTGCGCGTCGAAAGGCCGCCCTCGAAGCCGTCACGTCCGGCATCGAGCAGGCGGTTCAGCACCTTACGCTGGCGATCGGAGAGCGGCACATCCTTATAATGTTCCCAGAACTGCCCCTTGAAGGTCACAGCACGGACAATCACTCCTGCCGCGTCAAGAGAACGCTCGAAGCATCCGATGAACCACAGCAGCCACTCGGTGCAATCGCCGTCGCCTTTCTGCGTTCGCTCCAGCACATCATAGTATGCCGCCCGCTCCTTCATGATCTGGACCGACATACTGTAGAAACGCCGCCCTGCGGCCTCGTCCTGTGCCAGAGCCATATCGGAAAGCGCACGCGCCAAACGTCCGTTGCCATCCTCGAAGGGATGCACAGTCACGAAGTACAGATGCGCCAGCGCAGAACGAATCACGCCGTCCAGCTCCGCGCGGCTGTCCTCCCACCACTGGAAGAAACGTGCCATTTCCGCTTCGAGCTGTTCCGGAGCCGGGGCTTCGTAATGCACCTTCTGCCGACCTATAGGCCCGGAGACCACCTGCATAGCCGTCTCGCGCCACGCACCGGCCCGCACGGCATAGAAGTCAGAATAGCCCGCCGGAAAGAGGCTGGCGTGCCACGCCTTGAGGCGACCCGCACCGAAAGGCTTGTCGCAATTATGCGTGGCGTCGCAAAGCACCTGCACCAAGCCGTCGATCTTCCTGTCCGCACCACGTAGCCCGACATACTGCAGGCCCAGATGTTCAGCGATGGACGAACGCACGCCCTCACGGTCGAGTTTTTCGTCCTCGATGGCCGCCGTGTGCATGGCGTCCTCTTCCATGACCTTCGACCACGCCTCAAGGCTGTCCTCAAAGCCAAGGCGCGACATAGCCTCAAGGAAGCGCCCCTGCTTCTTGCGGGATCTGGCCAGAGGAACAAGAAGCTGTGATGAGTCCCAGCGGAAATGCGGCCACTCTGCGCTTTGCCAGAAATATTGGGGCATGGTATCTCCTCACGGTGACTGCGACCGACTGCTTAGAAGGCAGTCGCTCTTAAAACTTCGGAATTGGCCGTCCAGCCTTCTTTGCCCCGTTCTTTAACGTAGAGCCGGAAGCCGAGCGTGAAGCGAAAGAAAACGCTATTCGCTTCAAAATATGAAGCGATTGTTCCCCATATTCGCTTCAAACGCAAGGCTGATAGGTTAGAAAAAGTTAGAAATCTCCCTTCAGGAGTCGCGCACGAGGTTAGGAAATGGTTAGGAACGGTCTCCCCGCCGCTCAGGCCCGAAGGACGGTTTTTCGAGGCGCTAAAAACAGAAAAAGCCGCTTCTAACTCCATCAAGCCGGATAAAACCTTATCCAGCGCGGATTTAGAAAAGCGGCAAAAATTAGAAATAGGTTAGAAAACAAAATTTGGCGTCAAAAAAGGGCTTACGATTTTCATCGTAAGCCCTTGAATTTACTGGTTGCGGGGAAAGGATTTGAACCAATGACCTTCGGGTTATGAGCCCGACGAGCTACCATGCTGCTCCACCCCGCGTTGCGTAGGAAATACGTACTCTATTTGTTTTCAAGTGTCAACGATTTTTCTGCTTTTTACGCAGATTCTTTTTCTCTGCCGAGTGCTTCGGTCGATGTCACGGTATATCCGGCGTTTTCCACGGCTTGAATGAGCGTATCCAGCGTAACGGAATCGAAGCAGGAAACGGTTGCCGTGCCCTGTTCCAGATTGACTTCCGCCTGGGTGCCGCAGTCTGTCAGCGCTTTTGCAACCCGTGCGCGGCAGTGGCTGCACATCATGCCCTGAATATGAAGCCGGAACGAGTGGACACATGTCGCGCCTGGATTGTGCCTTGCAGGAACTGGCACCGGATCATGAGCAGCCGTTGGCGGTTCCTGCAAGGCGATCGATGCCGGATTGGCAGGGCGGAAGAAGCGCAAACGCAGAGCGTTGGAGACAACGCAGACGCTGCTCAGGCTCATGGCCGCCGCGGCAAACATGGGATTGAGCTTCAGACCAAATAAGGGATACAGCAAGCCGGCAGCAAGCGGGATGCCGCAGGCGTTGTAGAAAAAGGCCCAGAAAAGATTTTCTCTGATGTTGCGGAGAACGGCTCGGGCAAGCCGGAAGGCTTCGACGGCATCAGTCAGACGGCTTTTGATTAGAACGACGTCAGCACTGTCGATGGCGATATCGGTTCCGGCGCCGATAGCCACGCCGGAATCGGCCTGAACCAATGCAGGAGCGTCGTTGATGCCGTCTCCAACCATGGCCACAGCATGCCCATGTGTCTGCATTTCTGTGATATGCTGCGCTTTTTCTTCAGGCAGGCATTGTGATATCACTTCGGGAATTCCGGCTTCAATCCGGACGGCTTCCGCAGTGCGGGAATTGTCTCCGGTGAGCATGACGGTGCGGATGCCGAGATCCCGCAGAGCGGCTACGGCGGAGGAACTATCGGGACGGACGGGATCAGCAGCCGCCAGGAGACCGATCAGACGCTTCTCGTCGGCGATGAAAAGGGGCGTTCCTCCGCGATTTGCAATCTGCTGAGACAGAGCATCCGATTCAGGAGTCAGAGAAATGCCGCTGTCGTGCATCAGCAGGGCATTGCCTGCCCGGAAGGTTCGCCCATCAATGACAGCAGAGACGCCGCGTCCGGGAATCAGAGCGAATTCGGATGCCGATGCCGGTTTCAGGTTGCGGGAAACAGCATATTCGGTCAGGGCTTCGGCAAGAGGATGGCTGCTGCCATGTTCGATGCCTGCGGCGAGTCTTGCCAAATCGTCGGGCTTCAGATTCGGATCGAGAGGGATGATGTCTGTCAGGATTGGCCGGCCTGCTGTGACGGTGCCTGTTTTGTCGAGCACGAACGTATCAACGGTGCTGAGCCGTTCCAGCGCTTCTCCGGATTTGAACAGAATGCCAAGTTCGGCACCCCGTCCGGTTCCGACCATGACCGCTACGGGCGTTGCCAGACCGAGAGCGCAGGGACAGGAGATGACAAGAACGGAAATGGAGCAGGACAGGGCAAATTCCAATGTCGAACCGGCAAGAAGCCAGCCAGCAAAGGTTAAGGCGGAAATTGCGATGACAGACGGAACAAAGATGCCGGCGACGCGGTCAGCAAGACGGGCGATGGGAGCCTTGGCTGCTCCGGCTTCCTCGACGAGACGGATAATGCGCCGGATCGCCATATCTTCACCTACGCGCACGGCGCGAATACGCAGAAAGCCTGTGCGGCTGATGGAAGCTGCGGTAACGGCATCCCCGGGAGATTTTTCAGCGGGCATGCTCTCGCCCGTCAAAAAGGATTCATCGACGGCGGAAAAACCTTCTTCCACCGAGCCGTCAACGGGAATGCGATCTCCGGGACGGACGAGCACGATATCTCCTGGAAGGACTTCAGAGACTGGAAGTTCCTGTTCTTCGCCGTTGCGTTCAATATGCGCCGTATCCGGAGCCAGGGCAGCCAGCGATGCCAGCGCCGTCCCTGTTCTGGCTTTGGAACGGGATTCCAGCCATTTGCCGAAGGTAATGAGCGTCAGAATCATGCCGGCGGATTCAAAGTACATGTCCATGGCGTAGCGATCGAGGATTTCTCCGTCTCCATGGCCCAATGCCCAGCTCAGACGGTACATGACGAAAATGCCGTATAGAACAGCGGATCCGGAACCGACGGCGATCAGGCTGTCCATATTGGGGCCGCCTTTCAGAAGCGTTCTGAAGCCAGAGGTATAGAAATGGCGGTTCAGCATCATGATGGGAATGAGCAGCAGAAACTGCGTCAGAGCAAAGGTCACGGCGTTTTCCGAACCGTGAAAGATGTCGGTGAACCATTTCGGCGCGGATATGCCAAGCCATGTCAGGATTTCGTGATGCATGGCAAGACAGAATAGGGGAATAAGAAAAAAGAGAGAGGCAAGAAAACGATGTTTGAGCCGGCCACTTTCTTCCTGTTGGCCGGCAACGCGACTGCGGTGCCGAGGTGCCTGCTGTTCGCCAGACGAAGCACCGTAACCAATATCCTCAACGGCCTTTTGAATGGCAGAGGGCTGAAGCTGATTGTTGTCATATTCCAGGCGCATGCAGCCCAGCAGCAGGTTGACTGAAGCTGAGCGCATGCCCGGCAAAGAGGCAACAGTTTTCTCAACCCTGGAAGAACAGGCTGAACAAGTCATGCCTGTGACAGTCCATGTTTCTTTTCTGAGCATGGAAACATCTCCCGGAAGGTTGGATTTGAGCGGAAAAATCATGAAAAATGATTTTTTCCAGCATACGCGGCACGGCGTCCTCGGCTTTTGGGCGTGCGACGCGGTGCATTTCCCAGTTTATGCGGGGCATCTCTGTGCCGATCGGCGCTTGGATGGAGAAGCAGATCGTGCTGATGCCGCCTTTGGTCGTCGCTTCGGGCGACAAAAATTTTATTGCCATCGGGATCCATGCCGCACCAGAACATGGCGGAAGCCACGGTTCCAGGCGTCGGAATGAAGCATTGCACCTGTTTGGGAGACCAGTGACGGGCTGCAAGCCAGGCGGAGAGCTCTTGCATGTCCGCATCGGTGCACCCGGGGAAGGCGCTCATAAGGTAGGGAATAACGTATTGTTCCTTGCCTTTGGCTTCGGAATAGCGTCGAAATTCATTAAGAAACTGTTCAAAGAGGTGCATATCAGGCTTGCGCATCAGGCGGAGAACCGAAGGAGAGCAGTGCTCTGGCGCGATTTTAAGCTGTCCGCCTGTAAATTCTCCAGCGTAGGCTTCGGCGGCGCGGGGGTCGCATAGAGCGAGATCAAAACGTATGCCGCTGGCAATGCGCACGGAACGGATGCCTTCAATATTCTGAATCTCGCGAAGCAAATTGATGCAGTCCTGCTGTCTGGTTTTGAAATTGGGGCAGATTTTGGGAAACAGACAGGATGTCTTGACGCACTTTGAAGGATCCGCAGCGCAGGATGCGCGCCACATATTAGCTGACGGACCCCCAACATCGGAGATTGAGCGTCCGCCTGGAAGCGCAGTGATGCGGGCGGCTTCTTTAAGAATGGACTGTGCGGAGCGGGAGGCAATGCGGCGTGTCTGATGCAGGGCGATGGAGCAGAAGGAGCAGCCGCCGCCGCATCCCCGATGACTGGTGATGCTGGTGCGGATCATTTCTTCAGCCGGAATTCGTTCCGTATATGCCGGATGCGCCCTGCGGGTAAATGGAAGATCATAGAGCTGATCCATTTCTTCAGAAGTCAGTGGATCGGCTGGAGGAAAAATAATGGCTGCGCGATCGCCACATCGCTGCACAAGCGTTCTGCGGGCCTGGTGAGTTTCCCGTTCGGCAATGAGTGTCGCGGTCAGAAGCTGCTGAGGATCGCGCAGGATCTCTCTGTGGGAAGGTAGTTCCAGGAATGTTTCTCCCTGTGGAGCTGATGCCGCTGGGACGGCTACGGCTGTTCCGCGAATGCCGCTCCACAAGTCCGGCCACAAATCGCCGGGCGGCGCAGCACAGGCTTCCAGATCTCCGATCAGTTCCGAGACAGCGTCAAGACGGCGGGCAATTTCAAGTATCGCCCGTTCTCCCATGCCGAAGATGACGCAGTCGATATCGGCTGTCATCAGGATGGAAGGATGGATGGAATCTGACCAGAAATCGTAATGCGTGTTCCTGCGAAGAGAGGCTTCGATGCCTCCGGCGACAAGGGGAAGACGGGGAAAAGCGCGGCGGAGGAGGGAAGCATAGACGGTGACGGCGCGGTCAGGGCGTGCTCCGGTCAGACCTCCGGGAGTGAAGGCATCGTCATGTCGTCTGCGTCTGAAAGCCGTATAGTGGGCAAGCATGGAATCCAGAGCTCCGGATCCTATGCCGGCGAACAGGCGAGGTCGCCCCATAGCCGTAACCGAGGAGGTCTTTTTCCAGTCCGGCTGAGCGATAAGGCCTGTGCGAAATCCATGCGCTATGAGCCAGCGGCCGAGCAAGGGCAGACCAAAGGAAGGATGATCGACATAGGCATCGCCGCTGATGAGAAGGATATCCAGTTCGTTCCATCCGAGATCATTGAGATCCTGTTCGGAGACGGGAAGAAACTGAGGCTGTTCAAGAGGTGTTCTTTGAGGAAGATCGAGAGTGAACATGGCGTCAGTATACGGTTTCGGACATAAAAAGACAATCGGACAGACGCGTATTCTCAAGCGGAATAGATAGATATGGATAACGCTTGCCTTTTTTGCGCTCCTGCTCCAAAGTAAAAAAGCATGACGGGCATTCGATCCATGCAGGGTCGCTTTGTTGCCCGCTGCAATGGAATGCCATGTCCAAAATCGCCATTTTGATTCCAAAATTCAGTTTATACGGCGGATCGGAGCAGTTTGCCTGTCGTCTTGCCGAAGCGCTTGCAGCGCATCATGAAGTGGATGTGATCTGCGCCCGTTCAGAGCACAGGCCGCCTGACGGCGTGCGTGTGCTTGAAGTGGGGCGATACGGATTGTGCCGCCTGCTGAAATCCGCCTGGTTTTTAATCAGAGCGGAACAGATGCGGCGCAGGGGACAGTATGATTTGACTGTCAGCCTCAGCTCAACCTGGAATCAGGATCTGCTGCGTGTCGGCGGCGGCCCTCAGTCCATTTTTTGGAAATTGTCTGAACGGCAGTATCCGGATCGGTTTCGCAGAATTCTCAAACGGCTGCGTCGTGTCTGCAATCCCGCTTCCTGGCTGACTCGATATATGGATAATCGGCAGTACCGCAGCGGGTGCCGCATTGTCTGCGTTTCAGAGAAGGTTCGGGAATGGGTGTTGGAGGCTTATCCGGATATTCCTGTTCCCGATGTTATTAGCAACATGCCCCGGACTGACAGATTTCATCAGCCTTCGGAAGAGGAGCGGCGGGCTGCAAGAAAACGGTTCGGTTTTCGGGATGGAGAAATCATCATCGGCACGGCCGCCAGCAATTTTCTTCTTAAGGGGATTCCCGCGCTGATGCGGGCGGTTGCGCTTCTTCCCGATTCCGTCATTCTGGCTGTGGCCGGAGGGCGTCGTTCCGGAAGCTTCATGCGCCTGGCAAAGCAGCTGGGCATTGCGGATCGCGTTCGTTTTCTTGGAAGGATTGACGATATGCCGTCGTTTTATCATGCTTTGGATCTGTTCGTTTTGGCGACATGGTATGACGCCTGCTCCAATGCGGTAATTGAGGCCGCTGCCTGCGGTGTGCGCACGCTGACGACGGAATATAATGGATCCTGCGTTTTTGTTCCGGAAGACTGCCGCATTCCTGATCCGGACGATGCTGAGGATTTCGCACGCCGCATGAATGCGGCTCTGGGCAGAGATGTGCCGGAATTCGCTGTCCCCAAAGGAATGCAAGTCGGTCTGTCTGCCTGGGTGGATTTGATTGATGACATGCTGCGGAAAAAACAGAATGCTGCAAAGGATCTCCCGGTTAACAAAAGGAATGTGTCATGACGGAAAAGGGTGCATTCAGACGGATAAAACTGCCGGCATATGCCGCACCGAATATTCCCGAAATTCCTCAGCTGTGGAATTTGCCGCAGACGGTTGTGCCGCCTGATGCGGCCTGTTGCCGCAGATTATGGGACAAGTATGCCATGCCGGATCATATCCGGGCGCATTGCACGGCCGTTGCCGAAATCGCCGTCTGTCTGGCCCGCAGGGCGTTGGCCATGAATCTGATTCCGGCTTCTTCCATGCTGGAGGCCATGAGTCTGTCTGCCGGGCTGCTGCATGATTTGGCCAAATCCTATTCCGTGCGCTACGGCGGCAGCCATGCTCAGCTCGGTGCTTCCTGGGTGCTTCAGGAGACAGGTCAGTATCTTGTGGCTCAAGCCGTTTACTATCATGTTGACTGGTTTTGGCCTCTGCCGAAGAATTTGCTGCATCCGGTTTTTCTGCTGATTTATGCGGATAAGCGGGTGTGTCATGATACGGTTGTATCGCTGCAGGAGCGTTTTGACGATTTGCTGATCCGGTATGGCAAAACGCAGGAAGCGGTTGCGGCAATGAAGCGGAATTTTGATACGGTTTTGAATATTGAACAGATGCTCTCAAAGCAATTGGAGATAAATCTTCATGAAAGTACTTTTATTGGCGGGCGGATGGTCCAGCGAGCGTGAGGTGTCTTTGAAAGGCGGCGAGGAAATTGCTGCAACGCTGCGCAGCCGGGGACACGAAGTTACGCTGTGTGATCCCGCCGTACAGTTCGAACAGCTTCCCGCCATTGCCCGTCAGCACGATGTGGCCTTTATCAATCTTCACGGCAAGCCGGGCGAAGACGGACTTTTTCAGGCGATGCTGGATCAGATAGGATGCCCGTATCAGGGAAGTGATGCGCACGGATCCATTCTGGCGATTCACAAGTCTCTGAGCCGTCTGCTTTTTCGTGAAGCGGGGCTGAATGTTCCAAAAGGGGCATTCTATCCTTGCGGTTCACGTCTGAACAATGCGTCTGAAAAATTGGAATATCCGGTTTTTGTCAAACCCAATACCGGTGGATCGAGTATCAATCTTTCCCGGGTTTTCAATGATCGGGAACTCGATGTGGCGATGAAATCGCTGTTTGCTATCGGAGAAGATGTGCTCCTGGAACAGGCCGTTGAAGGGCAGGACATCTCCTGCGGCGTTCTGGGAGACGAAGCTCTGGATCCGGTGATGATTGTTTGCCGGGAGGGATTCTTTGATTTTCACAATAAGTATGCGGAAGACGGAGCGCAGGAAATCTGCCCAGCTCCGCTGCCGGCTCCGATGCTGAAGAAAATTCGCCAGGCCGCTCTTGCCGCGCACCGTGCATTGGGTCTGACCGGCTACAGCCGTTCGGATTTTATTCTGCAGCAGGATGGAACGCTGTATATTTTGGAAACCAATACGACTCCAGGCATGACTATGGCCAGTATTCTGCCGAAAGAAGCCGCTGTGCGGGGCATTTCCTTCGGAGATCTGATTGAAAAGCTGCTGCAGATGGGTCTTGCCCGGGCTGAAGGCCGTTAGAGTGCGTGCCTTTGATTGGATCTATGGCGGTCTCTGGCGTGCCATTACGCCATTTCTTCGTCTGAACAGACGATTTGCGGACGGCTTTGAACAGCGCACTGATATCAGGGATCTGCCACATGGCGCGGATGTGTGGATTCAGTCGGCCTCCGGAGGAGAAGCCTATCTGACGCTGTGCATGCTGCGTCGCCTGGCTGAAAAAATCGAGGGACGATCCATCCGCGTTCTGGCAACGACCTGGACGCGGCAGGGACTGGATACGCTTTCCGGAGCAGGAGAAGCATTTGCCCCTGGCATCGAGCTGTATCCACGTTTTTTTCCGCTGGATCGTCCAGACTTAATGCGGAAAGCCGTGGAGAGAGTGCGCCCGCGTCTTGTGGTGCTGATGGAAACGGAAATCTGGCCGGGTTTTCTTGATGCCTGCCATAGATACGGCATTCCCGTCATCGTCCTCAATGGGCGAATGGAGCAAAATGTTTCAAAAACAGTCAGGAATGTTTTGAAATGGATCGGGGCACGGCTGGAGATAGATCGGGTTCTGGCTGTCAATCTTGACGCGGTACGGCGATATAATGAATTCGTCGGGCGTTCCTGTGCGGAACTGGCCGGCAATATGAAGTTTGACAATGCCGCGAAGTTTCTGGAAGATTCTTCAGTTTTGGATCGTCCTCTTCGGGCGCTGCTGCCTGATGAGGACGCCATCCTGCTGGCCTCCGTCCGCAGCGGTGAAGAGAAGCTCCTGTTTCAGACTGTAAGCGAACTGAAGCAGCGTACTGATGCTCCGATCATTGTTGCGCCCAGGCATATGCATCGCACAGCTGCCTGGATGCGTCGTCTTCGATCCTTTTATCCCGTTCTGCGCTCTGATCTTTTGACTCCCATTGCCCGCAGCAGCGTCGTTATCTGGGATACATTTGGTGAACTGACGGCTTTGTATGCTTCATGTCGAGCCGTGTTCGTCGGCGGAAGTCTTGTTCCTCTGGGAGGCCAGAACTTTCTGGAGCCTCTGTCTTTTGGACGCATTCCGTGCTGTGGGCCGTTTCTGGATCATTTTGCCTGGGCACTGGAAGGCACTCCCGGGCTGCGATCCATGGGACTGCTGGATCTGACGGAAAACGTGCCGATACTGGTTGATCACCTGCTGCAAAGGACGATACGCCCAGAGGATCCGGCTGAGGTGCTCAGACTTTTTCGGGCATGGCTTGAATCACGTGTCGGAGGCGCGGAAAAAAGTGCGGAATGCGTGGCTTCCTATCTTTTTAAATAAGATCCTCCTGTTATCTTTTCATTTGTCTTTTTTTTCGCTTTGGTGCATTCTGAAAAACATTGAACTGACATTTTTATCCCTGCAGAAGGAGTCCTCTCATGCCTGCAAAAATCGGCGATACCGTGCGTGTCCACTATACGGGGACATTGGCTGAAGGCGAAGTTTTTGATTCTTCCCGTGATGGAGAACCTCTGGAATTCATGATCGGTGCGGAAATGATGATTCCCGGCTTTGAAAAAGCCGTTATCGGTCACGAAAAAGGCGATCGTTTCACGGCTGTCATCGCGCCTGAAGATGCCTACGGCGCCTATCAGGACGATATGCTTATCGAAGTGAGTTCGGAAGAAATTCCGGATGACATCGAGATAGAAGAAGGCAAAATGCTGGAACTTGAAACGGATGAGGGAACTATAGAAGTTGAAGTCCTGAGAGTGACGGATAACGCCGTGGTTCTGGATGCGAATCATCCTCTGGCTGGCGAGGAACTGACTTTTGATATCGAAATCGTCGATATTCAGGAAGGAGATGGCACGGTTCCTGCGCAGGTTCATAGCCATTGCGGCTGCGGCTGTGAGGATGGACATGGAGATGACAGCTGCTGCGGCGGCAGCGGCGGGTGCTGCTGTCATTAGCCGCTATGCGAGGTGCAATAAAAACGCGGAAGGCGTCTGTTTCGGGCGTCTTCCGCGTTTTTGCTTTGATTTATTGTTTATATGCTGCTTTACCAGCATTCAAAGAATGTATTCAAACTGTTCGTCAGTCATAAAAGTTTCTGTCTGAGAATGGAGACCAGATTAGCTATTCCTGCTTTGAACAGAAATGGACCTTGTTGTGATCGATCGCGGATTGCAAATCTTTCATAACCTGCTGAACCGTTTCCATGTCGTTTTCAGACAATGCCTGCTCGACGCATAGAACGGAATCCTGGAGATCACGGAGGCCAAATGCTTCGGCAAGGTTCAGCAGGGAGGCAATGCCGTTGCGGGTAGCGGATGCATCCTGATTTCTGAAACCTGTTTCGACCTGCAGAAAAGCTTCGTCGAGCGAAACGCTGGGATTCGGTTCATTGGAACCGGTTGCAGCCGATACATTTGTCGGGGCGGGAGCATCAGATGTCGGGGCGGGAGCATCAGATACGGCGGGCTTTTCTGCGGGGATATCCGATTTTAACAAGGTGTTTTGACGGATAGATGGTATCTTCTGGACGACAGGAGATGAAGCAGCCTGTACAGAAGGGCGCTTTTCAAGCTGTTCGGAGTTCGACCGCTCTGTATTTTGGGAAACAGTCGGAGTCTTCAGTATCGGCTGCGGCTCTCCAACCCATTCCGTTGCGTCGGCCGGTGCCATTGAGACTGCTGGAATGCGGCGCAGGGATTCCGGATCGCTGCGGTGCGTTATTCTGTATCCGGCGCGAAAGTCAGGTCTCGGTTTGGGGGCAGGGATAGGGCTGTCGGGTGCGGTCTGTTTTCTATCTGAGATCGCCGAATCTGCGGCTTGCTCAAGGGGCAGATGTTCATCCTTTTTTCGATGCAGAATCGAGGACAGTTTGCCGATAACCGATTTGCTGCCGTTTTCCGGCGATCTGGATTCGTCGGATCTGTGCTGAGTCAGCCGTGAACCCTGAGCTGGAGCGGAGACAGTCTGCTTTTCCGGAATGGCAGAGTGATCCGTTTCCCGTGGACGGGGCATCGGAGTCAGACGTGCGATCATTCTTCCAAGCACATCGGTGTTGATATCCTGAGGCGCGATGGCATTGGAGCATCCCGATAAAGCCAGTTGATCAGTCTGATCCTGATTCTCAGTGACAGCCAGAGTCGAAGTCATGGACAGATCTTCGATCGTTTCGAAAATGCGAATGCGTTCAATGGCTCTGGCGATGCCTTCTCTGTCGGAGCCGTTGCTGAAAATCAGCAGCGATGCAGGTCTTGAAGCATAAACGTCCGCAGCGGATTGTACGGCAGGAACTTCGGTCAGTACATAGGGCAATGACTGCAGAACGCTGCGAAGATCCTTCATATTTTTCTCATTGCCTCCAATCAGAAGAATGCGGTTCCGTTCCGTCCTTTTCCGAGATGAAGCTTTTGTCTCCGCAGCTGCGGCATTTGGGGAAGCTGAAATATATGGCTCCGGTGCTGTTGGGGAAATGCCCGGAAGCCTCAGACTGAAAGAAGCTTCTGTGCCCGTATCGCCGATGGCAATATAGATGGTACCTGCGCAGCGATTAACCAGATCCTGCAGTTTTTCAGCCGCAAGGGCACTGCGTTTTGCAGATCTGGATCCGGATGCGAAATCGATGACTCTGAAACGGACATGATCGGGATCCGAACGATTGGCCTGCTCGATGCGAATTCTGACTTCACTGTATTCTGACATCAGCAAGGCACTTTCAGCCAGCAGCGTCAGAACCTGAATGATGTCTGCCTTGGGACCGCTAAATTCGTGATCAGCGGCGGCGCATTCCAAAATCAGCGTATTGTTTCGGGAGTGTGCCAGAAGATCGAGATTGGTTCGAACAGTTTCCAGTATTCCGGGCATGGAGAAAGGCTCGATGACTGCCGGTTGATCTGTCAATTCATTAACAGGATACGAAACTTCACGCACGGCTTTTTGGGCTGCGCCATTCAAAGAAGTCAGGGAAAGATTGGCAGGAGCCGCTTTTTGAGGAGCCTGTGCCGGATCAGACCAATGAAGACCGGAAGATTCTTTGTCAGACTTCCGAACGGTGTTCGGGGTATGAGGCAGAGCCGGTGTGGTGATGAACAATCCCCAGAATATGGCTGCCAGAAGAAAGACTGAAGGCAGGATCAGCCCCAGATTGGCATAGGATCCTCCGGCAAAAGCGAATCCTATGAGGCCGGCAGGCGGCAGAAGCAGCAGAATTAGAATCCTGATAGCTCCGGGATAGGCTTTCATGACAAGATAAAAAACAGTCGGAATCAAACAGAAAATCATCATCGGCCAGAGAGGACGGTAGCGCAAAAGCCATGTATACCCCGGGAACAGCGGAGCGATGGCAAAAAGAACAGCCGGGAGGCTGAGCAGAATCAGATGAATGTCGATCAGCGGGGCGAAGTCTCTCGTCCTCAGGAAAAGACGAACAAGATGTGCCAAAGCAAGCACGACAAGCGATGGAGCAAGAAGATTCAGCAGATCATATCCGCTGATAAAGCCCTTTTCCGCATTGGGCATTCCTGAGAGAACGCAGAAAAAGCTGGTTGAGGCATAGACGCACAGCCATAGACGCCATCCGCAGCGATCTGCCGCCATCCGCAGAAAGCAGCCTGCCACGGCAACGGCAAAAAGCCCCAGTCCGAAGAATATGGCCGCCGATCCTCCGGGAACAGATCCGGATTTCCTGACTGTAAGCAGCGGCGAAAAGGCGAATCCTGTTAATCCGGAAGAACGAATAAGCAGTATAGCGTCGCGAGGCAGCGTTTCAGGAAGACGATACAGGCCATGTTCCTCGTATAAAAGTTCCGTTCCCTTGGGATGGGCTGGACTGAACAGTCGTACTTCGCTTTGGGATGGCAGCATGCCGAAGAACCTTGGGCCGAGATCAAGCCGCAATGATTTGGAAGAGATTGCAGCTTCAGGCAGATCGCCGAATGCCAGACGGAACCATATTGTGCCGGAAGATCGTGGAATCTGGCCGGAATCATTGCGAATGAACGCTGCAGAAGGCTTTTTTGCGGCATCTTCAAAGGACAGAGAACCATTGCGATCCGGCATCCAGCTGAGATAGCGGCTGAGCATAAGAGTTTCTGGTCGGGGCGTTTCAGCCGAAACAGAAAGACAGAATGTGCAGATTATCAAAAGCACTGTCAAAAAATGTGCCGTAGTACAAAGGAAAGAGCGGGAGAAAAATCTTTGAAAACGCATAGTGTCCGGACCTTTGCTTGATTCCGTATTAAAAAGCCTATCTGGATCGCTGCAACTTTTTTCGGTGCGATGCCTGTACTGTACTTTGAAACAGGAAGTTCAGAAAGGCAAGAGAAGAAGTGAAGAAAAAGCAGAAGAGGGCTTTGACAGGGGGGGGGCAGGAGCGGGCAAGGCTTTTCGCCGTCTGCGGGAGGATGGTAAGGCAGCCGGATCGCAGGGTGTGAAAATTTTTTTTGAAAAAAGTAGTTGACAGGTTGCTGGAAATCGTTCATAAGAGCCGAACGCCGAGAGCGAAAGGCCGTGAGGCTGGAAGCTGAAGCAAAAAAAAGTTGAAAAACTTGTTGACAGGGTAGAGCGAAGGGGATATTGATTCGCTTTACGAATGAGAACGAGCTGTTCTTTGAAAAGTGAAGAGCGAATAGGGAACAAGGAACTTTGAGTTCTGCCCGGGAAACCGGGCAAGCCAGTTATATTTCAATCAACTGGAGAGTTTGATTCTGGCTCAGATTGAACGCTGGCGGCGTGCTTAACACATGCAAGTCGAACGTGAAAGGCCTTCGGGCTGAGTAAAGTGGCGCACGGGTGAGTAACGCGTGGATAATCTGCCTTCAGGACGGGGATAACGGCTGGAAACGGTCGCTAATACCCGGTACGCTCCAATTTTGCATTTGGGGGAAAGATGGCCTCTTCGAGAAAGCTATTGCCTGAAGATGAGTCCGCGTCCCATTAGCTAGACGGCGGGGTAACGGCCCACCGTGGCGACGATGGGTAGCCGATCTGAGAGGATGATCGGCCACACTGGAACTGGAACACGGTCCAGACTCCTACGGGAGGCAGCAGTGGGGAATATTGCGCAATGGGCGAAAGCCTGACGCAGCGACGCCGCGTGAGGGAAGAAGGTTTTCGGATCGTAAACCTCTGTCAGAAGGGAAGAAAGAGCCGGGTGCCAATACCACCTGGCAGTGACGGTACCTTCAAAGGAAGCACCGGCTAACTCCGTGCCAGCAGCCGCGGTAATACGGAGGGTGCGAGCGTTAATCGGAATCACTGGGCGTAAAGCGCACGTAGGTTGCGCAGCAAGTCAGGGGTGAAATCCCGCAGCTCAACTGCGGAACTGCCTTTGAAACTGCTGTGCTTGAGTGCCGGAGAGGATGGCGGAATTCCGGGTGTAGGAGTGAAATCCGTAGATATCCGGAAGAACACCGGTGGCGAAGGCGGCCATCTGGACGGTAACTGACACTGAGGTGCGAAAGCGTGGGTAGCAAACAGGATTAGATACCCTGGTAGTCCACGCTGTAAACGATGGATGCTGGGTGCTGGGAATTTAGTTTTCGGTGCCGTAGTCAACGCGATAAGCATCCCGCCTGGGGAGTACGGTCGCAAGGCTGAAACTCAAAGAAATTGACGGGGGCCCGCACAAGCGGTGGAGTATGTGGTTTAATTCGATGCAACGCGAAGAACCTTACCCAGGCTTGACATCTTGGGGACCCTTATGAAAGTAAGGGGTGCCCTTCGGGGAGCCCAAAGACAGGTGCTGCATGGCTGTCGTCAGCTCGTGCCGTGAGGTGTTGGGTTAAGTCCCGCAACGAGCGCAACCCTTGTCTTCAGTTGCCAGCGAG
>JAQXLA010000002.1 GCA_029011315.1 Desulfovibrionaceae bacterium | reverse complement strand
ACAAAAACCATATCTGCGCCCTTGATGACTTCCTCAATTTTGGAAATGCTTTCCTGGGCAGCATCACGGCCGACTTCCGGATTCGCTCCGGCACCAAGGCCACGGGTTCTTTTTTCACCGAGCTGAATCTTTGTATCGGCTTTAGAGCGCATCAGAGCCTGAATATCCGTATTGGCGCAAATAAAGGAAACTCCGTCCAAACCGGATTCTATCATGTTCTGCACGGCATTGCTGCCGCCGCCGCCAACTCCAATAACACGGATATTTGCCGGCATCATCGGATTTTCATACTCCATTTCCATCCGCGCGCTCCTCCCTCAGGCCTGCTCTCCCTGGAAAATTCATAAAAAACTCACATCAGAAACGATCGACAAACCACCGTTTCATGCGACTTATAATTGAATCATGCGTAACCAATTCTTTTGTGGTCGATACCGGAATCAAGCGATTTTTAGAGCTTTCCTCCTGACCAAAATACAATAGACCTATGGCCGTGGCAAACTTCGGTTTGTTCACCATATCCGTCAATCCAGTGATACGGCGCGGATAGCCTATGCGGGTCGGCAAACGGAATACATCTTCCGCCAGTTCCTGACAACCGTGAATCAACGACGTTCCGCCAGTCAGAACAACACCAGCTCCTAATTTATGCTTCAATCCGGATCGAATCAGCTCCTGATCCAGAAATTCTAAAATTTCCCGCATTCTCGGCTCACAAATTCCCGCGAGCACCTGCTGTGAAAGCCGACGAGGTTCACGTCCACCGACGCTCGGGACTTCAATATATTCATCCGAACGGGCGAGATCCGGTATGGCGACACCATGATGGATCTTAATCTGTTCAGCGGACGCCATAGGCGTTCTCAGCCCGAAGGCGATGTCATTCGTGAGATTCTGTCCGCCGAGGCCGACAACACTGGTATATTTGATGGCATTGTTTTCAAAAATGGCGACATCACAGGTTCCGCCGCCCAAATCGATCAACGCCACACCGATTTCCCGTTCCTCATCATTCAGTACTGCTTTGGCTGAAGCCAGCGACTCCAGTTCAATACTCGCCGTGTCCAAACCGCTCTTTGAACAGCACCGCGTAATATTCTGTACGCTTGTAACGGCGGCTGTCACGATATGCACTTTGACTTCCAGTCTGGTTCCGGCCATGGCCAGAGGATTGTTAATCCCAGGCTGTTTATCAACACAAAATTCTTGCGGCAGAGTATGAATTACTTCCCGATCCTGAGGTATGGGAATGGCACTGGCGGCTTCAAGTACGCGATCAATGTCAGTCTGCGTAATTTCCTCGCCCTTGACGGCAATCACTCCGTGGCTGTTCAATCCTTTGATATGACTGCCAGCAATCCCAACATAAACGCTGCGAATAGGATCACATCCGGCCATCATGCGGGCATCTTCTATCGCCTTGCGGATTGAATCCACAGTCTGCTCGATATTAACGACAACGCCCCGACGCAATCCGGTTGATGGGTGAATGCCAACACCTACGACACTCATCACTCCGTCATCAGTCGGCGTGCCGACGACAGCGCAGATTTTGGTTGTTCCGATATCCAATCCCACTATGAGTTCAGATTTAGGCATATTTTCAATCCATCCTAACAGCGTCCGTACATATAGAAACAAGGACTGTCAAAGGTAGCCTTTACAATGCACAATTACCAAAATATACTTTGGTATACATCATATTTTTGTTTTATTGTCTAGTTTAAATAATTGAACCAATTTATTTTTTACTGCCTTTCACGCTGATCCGGCTGCGACAGCGACGCCCAGACGCTGGATCTGTCGGCATGAATTTCCCGCGTGTGATTCAATTCGCCTCTTCGAGCCAAATCACGCATGACCACTGTCATACGCGTCAAATTTCCATTCCAGTCATCTTCAGCAATACAGAGCGTGAGGTTGCGATCCGCAAGAAACAGCTCAATTCCCTTGGCTGCGCTAAGCCGAAACAGTGAAATCTCCGACATGCTGACAGGCAGCTGAAGCCCCTTCATCATTTTCAGGACTCTATCCAAATCCGGAAGGATCTCCCTACCCCCAGGCAAAAGCTCCAAAGAAGGAAGCGAAATAAAAGAATCTGGCGTCACGGGAGCAATGATTCGTCCAAATGCATCCGCATAGCAAATTCTGTCTTCATGAATAATCCAGAAAGCAGGAACGTATTCCCTGACACGAATTTCAAAAGCGTCAGGCAGTCTTCGGATTACAGATACATTCTTAATCCATGGATTTTTTCGAATCTGTGCTTCAATATGGCTGATACTGCATTTCAGGCTGTTCATACCCAGTTTCAGGCCGGAAGCATTCCGGATATCTTCCTGATTCACAAAAGTAGTCCCGGAAATATCAATACGCCTGATTTCAAAAAAGCTGCCTGTCGTCACCGTCTGATACGCCCACATCATGCCATATCCCGATCCATACAGAAACAGCAGAGCGCAGAAAAGCAGCAGGATCCATTTCACCAGAAATCGAACTCCTCTCCACCCTTTTCCAGACTTTTTGGGTGGCAGCTCAGAAGTCTGGGATGTTCGCTCAATCATATGTGAATGTCTTCGCACCACAATTTCACTTCCAAATTCAGGGATACTCCAAACAGATTCCGGACCTTTTCCCGAGCCTCATGCAGCAAATCCAAAGCGGCCGATGCCGTGCCCATTCCGCTGTTCACCAGAAAATTAGCATGTCTTTCTGAAAATTTCACGCCTCCGAATCCATATCCGCGCAGTCCGGATCTGTCCAGCAGCAAACCGGCAGAAATACCTTCCGGATTTTTGAACACGCACCCAGCTGTTTTTTCCCTCACCGGCTGAACCCGGCATTTGCGCTGAACATGCTCTTTCATAATCTGATGAATCACATCACGCCGACTTTCACGCAAGGCAAGGACAGCATCCACAAGCACAAAAAAATCCTTCTGCCCTCTCAAAGCGAAATGCCGATATCCGATTTCAAAACTCTGACGATCCATCCTCTGCAGACCGCTGATGCGAGACCAGATTAAAGCGGAGCGCAGCACATCTCCCATGGCTGTCCCCATGGCACCGGCATTACCGGCGACAGCCCCTCCAACCGTTCCCGGAATGCCAGCAAGATTCTCCAATCCGCTCAACCCTCTCGCCGCTGCCCAAGCCAGCAGTCTGGGCAGCGGCGTGCCAGATCCAACTCGAACAAGTATGGACCCGTCCTCATCACGTCCAATGACTTCCCTTTCTTTGAGCAAAGCGCACGACACCAGAGCAAGCTGCAACTCACCGTCGTCAGCCAGAATATTGCTGCCTCCTCCCAGACAGATCAGTTTTCCGCCGAAACGCTCCGCCTCTTCTTCCAGATGAAGCAAATCATCTTCCGTTTCAGGCATGAGACAGACAGCGGCCCGGCCGCCTAAACCTAACGTCGTCAATGCTGACAGACACGGATGTAAAACCGTACGCACAGCGACCTCAACACTCCATACTCAAAAGTCTCGGGCCGACCCGTGTGATATTTCCAGCTCCAAGCGTCAGCAGAACGTCGCCCTCATGCAGAATCCCAGGCAAGGCTTCGGAAATTTCATCCACGCTCTGAAAACACTGTACGGACGCGTTTTCATTGACCTGCAGAATACCCTGAGCCAGGTTACGACTCGTCACTCCAGGAATGGGTTTTTCTGAAGCCGGATAAATTTCAGCCAAAAGCAGACAGTCAGCCTTTCCGAGAATTTGACAGAACTCTCCAAACAGAGCCTGGGTGCGGGAAAAGCGATGCGGCTGAAAGGCAACGACCAGACGATGATGGGGAAATACCCGGCGCATGGTGTCAAGCGTTGCGGCAATCTCTGCGGGATGGTGTCCATAATCATCAATTATTGAAACGCCGCGCCAGACTCCCTTTCTTTCAAAACGACGCCCAACTCCCCGAAATGCGGCCAGTCCTGAACGGCATGTTTCTACATTCAGCCCAACTTCCAAAGAAACTCCAATTGCCGCCAGCGCATTGAGAATATTATGTCTTCCAGGCTGTGACAGCGTAAACAGCCCGAGATCTTCTCCCAGATAAAACACCCTAAACCGATTCTCTTCACCGCATTCCAGAATTTCTGCACGCAGCATATTCTCCTGCTTCAGGCCATAGGTCAGACAGGGGCGTTTGATTCTACCCAGCAGACGACATACTCCAGGGTCATCGCCGCAGACCACATTCTGACCGTAAAAAGGCACATGATTCATAAAAGCGGCAAACGCTTCATCGATATGTTCCTGATCCCCGTAATGATCAAGGTGATCATAGTCGACGTTGGTTACGACGTTGATAATCGGAGCGAGACATAGAAAAGATCCGTCGGATTCATCCGCTTCGGCAATAAGATATTCACCCTGTCCAAGGCGGGCATTGGCACCATACGCATTGAGCAAGCCGCCGATGATAACCGTCGGATCCTGCTCTCCGGCGTCAAATATTGAAGCAATCAATGACGTAGTCGTTGTCTTGCCATGCGTTCCGGCGATGGCGATACCTGTTTTTAAACGCATAAGCTCCGCCAGCATTTCCGCGCGGGGAATGACAGGAATTCCACGGCTCCGGGCGCACAGGATTTCAGGATTGTCGGCACTGACAGCAGTGGACACCACAACAACCTGAACATCTCCAACATTTTTGGCATCGTGTCCGATATGGATATCAGCCCCAAGCGACCGAAGCCTTTGAACCGTCGGACCGTCTGCCATGTCCGATCCGCTGACGGAATAGCCCAAATTCAATAAGATCTCGGCGATACCGCTCATACCGGCTCCGCCGATGCCAATCATATGTACAGAAGAATAACGTTTACGCATTGCTTACTGTTCCTGACAGAGTTTGAGAATATGTTCCGCTACAGTGCGAGCCGCTTTCGGTCTCGCCAGAGCTTTGATTGAGGTTCCCATGCGCGACAGAACTTCAGGCTTGAGAAAAAGCTGCTGCAGCTGTTCTCCAATATCTACAGACGGAAGCTCTGACTCAGCAAACATCAGAGCACCTCCGGCTCTTACCACTGTTTCAGCGTTATGCCTCTGGTGCTCATGTGTTGCGAAGGGAAAGGGGACAAACACCGCAGGACGTCCTGCTACAGCCAATTCCGCGATAGTCGTCGCACCGGATCGGCACAAAACCAAATCCGCTTCTTCATACGCTCTGCGCATATCGCTGATAAACGGAGAAACAAGCTCATCACTAATCCCTTTTGCAGCATATGCCTGCCTGACGCGCTCATAATCCGTCGCTCCAGTCTGATGCCGGATACGAATGCCAGCCTGCTTCAAACGAACGATGCTGTCCAGCACGAGCGTATTCAACACACGAGATCCCTGACTTCCGCCTAAAACGAGCAGGTTCTTTCCCGGAACCTGCCGGGAAAGTGATGAAATTTCAAGAATTTCCCTGCGTACCGGATTTCCCGTCATCAGACATCGGGCTTTCGGAAATCGCCCGAGACGATCGGGCATGGAAAGAAAAATCTTCTGTACAAACGGCCCGAAGCAACGGTTTGTCAAGCCCGGCACAGCGTTCTGTTCATGAAGAGCACAGGGAATCCCCATCAGCTTTGCCGCAGCCAGTACGGAAAATGAAGCATAGGCTCCAAATCCAACGACAACCCGAGGTTGAAAACGATGCAGCCTGATGGAAGCTGGAACAACCGCAGAGGCCAGTTTCGCCGAAGCACAGATCGCCCTGAATCCCCGTCCGAGAACACCTTCCACCTTCAAACCGAAAAAATCAAATCCGGCTTCCCTCATGATGCGGGCTTCAGCACCATGTTCCGCTCCTATGAACAGAACCTCCGCCCCACGATCCCGGAGTTCCTGGGCTACAGCCAAAGCAGGGAAAATATGCCCCCCGGTTCCTCCAGTCGTCAGCACAATACGCATTTTACGATTCCTATCGGACTGAAGTCCGCGAATAGTTCAACAAAAGGCCTATGCAGATCAGGCTGCACAGCAGGCTGCTTCCTCCATAACTGACAAAAGGCATAGGAACTCCCTTGGAGGGAACTGCATTCAGAGCAACGGCCAGGTTTAAAGCTGCCCCCCAAAAAAGCATAAACGTCAGTCCAAATGCAGCCAAACGATCCTCAGGATTCCGCTGTCCCTGAATAATCAGATAGCATCTGTAAAAAAGAAAGCTGAAGGCGCTGACGACAGCGACGACACCGATAAATCCGAATTCCTCACCGACAACTGCCATGATATAGTCATTCTGCGCTTCAGGTAAACGGGATTTCAAATCACTGCTTCCAATCCCCACCCCGCTCAAACCTCCAGCACCAAAAGCCATCAGAGCACGTACTATCTGATAGCCTGAATCCTGACTTGCGGAAAAAGGATCGCCGCTGAAAAAGGTGATCACCCGCTGCAGTCGATACGTTTTAGAAAAAAGATAACTCAGCAGAATCGGAATCAGAATCATGACGCAATATACCAGATAGCGTATAGGGACACGTCCTACGAACATGAGCAACACGACAGCAGACAGGATGCATAAGGATCCTCCGAAATCCGGCTGAGACGCCAAAAGGATCATAGGGAAGGAAATAAGCAAAAAAACAGGAATGAAACTCCGTCCTACAAAATGCATGTATTCCTGATGCCGACCAAGACAGCGTGCAGCCAGCAGCACGACTCCGATTTTGACCAGTTCCAATGGCTGAAACGTCAATCCCATAAAAAACAGCCATCTTGTTGAATTGTTGCGCTCAACTCCGATAATTGGAACCAGCACGAGCAGAAAAACGGAAAATAGATAGGTTGGAATAACCAGATTATGAATGGTACGGCGTTGACAATGAGCAATTTGCCATAAAAGAAAAAAACCGACTACGGAAAAACCAAGCTGACGAATCAGAAAATACGAAGAAGGGCCATCGAATTTTCTGGCACTGACGAGACTGCCTGCAGAATACACCATAAGCAGACCAAAGCCCACGAGAAGAATCGTAATCACCAGCAGCGGTTTATCAAACTGCGATTCGGAAGCCGGGCCAGGAGCGTCCTCCTTCAACCATGTCTTTGCAACTTCACCCTCGTTCATCATATCTCCGAAACAATCCGGCGAAAATCTTCGCCTCTGTGAGCATAACTTGCGTATTGGTCAAAACTTGAGGTCGCCGGAGACAGCAGTATGACATTGCCCTCTTCAGCCAGATCCCGCGCACGGTGCACAGCCTGCTCCATCGTTGCATCCCAACTGATCGGCGCAGCATCTCCAATACCTTCTTCAAAAGCCTTTCTGCTGCCACCATACAGAGCGACATGCCGCACTTTGCTCTGAAGAAGATGACGAATCATTGAGAAATCTCCTCCCTTGAACTTTCCTCCAGCCAACAGCAGAATCGGACGATCGAAGGCTTCCAAAGCCGCTTTCAAAGCTTCAATTGTTGTACTTTTTGAATCATTGACATACAAAATGCCCTGCTTTTCCGCGACCTGTTCCAGCCTGTGTTCCATCTGAGCAAAATTCGCCATCGCCCGAGCTGCTGCCTTTTCCTCAACACCAAAATGGCGGCAAGCCAGCCAGGCGGCTTCCGCATTGGAACGATTGTGGGCACCTTGGAGAATCATCTCGGGGAATCGATCCGAAGCCTCATAAAATTCCGTCCTGGCCTGCAGCGCGTACTGTCTGGCGAACGATTCCAGACCGGTATGCAAGATCGCAAAATCATTCTCAGTCTGCAGAGCAAAGAGACGCATTTTCGCTCCGACATACTCAGACATATCCTTGTGGAAATCGAGATGATTTTCACTGATATTCAAAAGAATAGCGGCATGAGGATGTACTGTGGAACAATGCTGAAGCTGGAAGCTCGACAGTTCCAGAACCAGAACATCGGCAGGGAGTTCGCCATCCAAAACGGACAGCACATATTCTGAAAGCGGCGTGCCGATATTGCCACCTGTGAAAACCCGAAGTCCTTGCTCCTGCAGCATCGCAGAGCAGAAACTCGTCGTTGTGGTTTTGCCGCTGGTTCCCGTAACAGCCAGAAGAGGTTCTCCATTCAAACAGCGCCAGGCAAATTCCGTTTCCGCAAGAATATACGGAGGTTCTTTCTCCGGGAAAAATGCTCGGATTTTATCCGCCGGCACTCCGGGGCACAGTACAACGAAAGATACGCCTTCAAACTGTTCCCGGCTGTGTTCTCCGCACAGAATCGAAACGCCTTTTTTTTCCGCCCAGAGCAGAAAATCCTCCGGAATTTTTTCAAAACAGCGTTCCGCCAGACGAACATCAGCACCTAACCGATGCAGAAGTCTGGTGGCACTCAAACCTGAAATGCCGGCTCCCACGACAACAACACGTTCTCCGCGACTGACGGCTGATTCCAATGACATGACGTTTATCCTTAAATTGCAATTAACGAAGCTTCAGTACTGACAGAGCCATCAGACCAAGCAGTGCTGATACGATCCAAAAACGGATAATGATCTTTGATTCAGGAATCCCCATCATTTCAAAATGATGATGCAGGGGTGCCATACGCAGAATACGCTTGCCGCCTGTCCAGCGAAAATAGCTTACCTGAAGGATAACGGACAGTGTTTCGACGACAAAAAGTCCGCCGACGATCACCAGCATCATTTCCTGTTTGCACAGCACGGCCAGAAAACCGAGTACACCTCCCAACCCCAAAGAACCAACATCCCCCATAAAAACCTGTGCCGGAAAGGCGTTAAACCAGAGGAATCCAAGGCCTGCGCCGACAAGAGCACTGCAGAAGACGGCGACCTCGCCAATGCCGGGAATATGTTCCAGCTGAAGATAATTCGCAAAATGCACATGTCCGGACGCATAGATGAACACTGAAAAAACCAGCCCTGCGACGACCATCGGTCCTATCGCCAATCCATCAAGACCGTCTGTCAGATTCACGGCGTTCGAGGAACCGACCATGACAAACATGGCAAACGGAACATAAAACCAGCCTAAGTCCGGATTTATCGACTTGAAAAACGGAAAGGAAAGACGCGTGGAATACCCGGGATCTGAAAGCAATATCAAGACAACAATGCCGGAAACCAATGTCAGAGTCCAAAATTTAGCTCTGGCAGAAAGCCCCCGGTTCTGATGATGATGTATCTTACTGTAATCATCCCAAAAACCAACAGCAGAAAATCCAAGAAAGACAAACAGTGCCAGCCAGATATACCGATTTTCCAGATTCCCCCACAGAAAGACGCTGGTACACAGCGAAAAAGCAATCAGAAGACCGCCCATTGTCGGAGTGCCCGCCTTGACCTGGTGAGCCTTGACGTCCTCATGAATCGGCTGACGGCAATTGATTCGCTGAAGCCAGGCAATAAAACGGGGGCCGAACACAATGGAGATGACGAGCGCTGTGATCAGTGCCCATACAGATCGAAACGTAATATACCGAAAGACATTAAACAGAATAAAATCTGATCCAAGCGGAGAAAGAAGACTGTACAGCATAAACGATCCCGACTTATTTTTCTTCCTGTTTCTTCAGAAAATCCTGAACGGACTCTTCCAGACGATTCACCCTTGATCCCTTAAAGAGAACCGTTCCCCCCGTTTTACAGCCCTTGAGAACCTGAAATGGTGTTTCCGGTGACAGATAAGGTATCATGCGCCCCTGAAAACCACAGGATCGCAGACCACGTTCTACGGCATCACCGAAACGCCCTTTCCAAATGACCAAAGAAGCTCCGTTCAACGCGATAGTTTTTCCCAGAGATTCATGCTCGGCTTCAGCCACTTCTCCAAGTTCTCCCATTTCTCCGAGCACGCACGCCAAAAAGGATTCTTCCCGGGATAAGGCCAGATCTGAAGCCGTTTCCAGCATTCTTCGAAAAGAAAGAGGATTGGCATTGTAAGAATCATTAATGACCAGCCATTTTCCGGCATGAAGACATTCACATCTCTGCACAGGAAGAATGCACGTTGCCAAAATATCCCGAAGTCTCCCCGGATCAAGCCCGAGCAACTGCATCGTCAAAGCTACGGCAGCCAGATTTTCACAGCCGCAGGAGCCCCGAAAAGGTGCGCTGACCTGAAAAGATTCTCCATTATACAGGGAAATTCTGTACACGCCGTTTCGATCCTGTTCCGGACCAATATATTCTGCACGGCAATCCGCTGAAGCATCTGAAGCAGAAAAGAAATGAAGAGGCACTTCCGCAAGACATGCTTCCTTCACCAAGTCCGGATAATCTGCACTGACAACGCCGAAGCCTCCCTGTTTCAGAAAATGCAGAAGACGGGATTTATAGTAAGCAGTCCCCCTGTCTCCAAGCCCTTCCGTATGACCTGTGCCAGCATTCAAAATCAAACCGATATCCGGTTCTGCTGTCGCAGCCAGCTCATCCATATCCTGAGGATGACTGATGCCCGCTTCAAACACCCAGTACCGTTCATCTCCATCAGCAGAAAGCATGGAAAGAGGAAGCCCGATCTGATTATTCAGATTCAAAAAAGTCTTAGCCGTCTTGCCGAATGAGGACAATGCCTGAGCCAGCAATTCTTTCACTGTTGTTTTTCCAGCCGTTCCTGTCACACAGATAACCGCTGTCTCCGAGCACTTTCTGCGCCAGTACAACGCAATACGACTGAGCGCCTTGACAGTATCCGGAACGAGTATCACCACTGCATCGGGGCGAGAAGGCATTTTCGCAAAAGGATCTCTCTGAGCCAGCACCGCAGAAGCCCCTGACTGAACAGCTTGCAAGGCAAAATCATGTCCATCAACATTGCCTCCCTCAATGCAAACAAATAAAGAATCCTGACTGACCTTTCTGCTGTCTACATACGCTGATCGCAAAGGACGATCATCAGAAGATGTTCCGCATAAACTTCCCCCCGATGCGTAAAGAACTTCATTTACCGTGAGGAACATCCTAAAAGCTCCCTGATAACGTTCTGATCACTGTATGGATAAACATGTCCGCCGATTTTCTGTGTTTTTTCATGTCCTTTGCCGGCCACCAGGAGCACTCCTCCAGGCTTCAGGCTGTCCAGAGCCACTGAGGTCGCCTCTCTTCTGTCGGCTTTTCTAATAACCTTTCCTGCAGCGGAAAGGCTGGGCATAATATCGTCCATAATCCGTTCCGGATCTTCCGTTCTTGGATTGTCCGATGTAACAACAACGACATCAGAATATCTGGCAACTGCCTCTCCCATCAGAGGACGTTTTGTTCTGTCCCGATCGCCTCCGCACCCAAAAACGGTGACAATTTGTGTAAATCCGACCATACGCAGTGTTTTCAACACATGCTCCAACGCATCTGGAGTATGAGCAAAGTCGACAAAAATATGTTTTCCATACGGATTGTCAATTCGCTCCAATCTTCCAGGAACGCCTAAAAATCCTTCCAGACAGCTCAGATCGGCAGGCTGAAGTCCAACGCTCAAGGCCAACGCCGCCGCTGCAGCCATATTTTCCGCATTATGCCACCCGATTTGCGGCGTATGCAGACATGGAATATCTGCCAGTCCCCGAAACCTCAAATCCAATCCATCTGGAGAACAGCGCAGCATTTCCACCTGAAGAAAGCGCGAGGTGATTTCCGAAGGATGCAGGCCGAATCCAACAGATCCAGGAATCAAAGAAGCCAGCCGGATGCCCCATCTGTCATCCGTGCCGATAACAGCGAGCCGATCTGAGATCGGCCGTCCGTTCTCTTCGAGGAACAGACGGCTTTTCGCTGAAAAATACGCGTCCATTGTATGATGATAGTCAAGATGATCCTGTGTCAAATTGGTAAAAATTCCGCCTGCCAGAGCAATTCCCGCAAGACGATTTTGATCCAAAGCATGAGAAGAAACTTCCATAAAAGCGGCCTCTGTTCCGGAAGCCTGCATTTGAGACAGCATTTCATGGAGCTTCAGGCAGCCTGGGGTCGTTAACGGAGCTTCTTCGCAATGTCCTGCCCACCGATAGGCAATCGTACCGAGCACTCCTGTTTTCCTGCCGCATGCCTGAAATAAGTACTCCAAAAGATACGTTACCGTCGTTTTGCCGTTCGTTCCTGTTACGCCGTATATGGGAAAATCCGGGATACCGTACCGGGATTGGGACAAAATACCAAGATCCTCTCTCGGCGATACGCTTGGGACAAAACGCACAGAATCATCCCCAGCCCCAAGGGAGCACGACTCTATGATATCCGGCTGACAAACTACAAAAGCCGCACCTGCCCTGACGGCATCCTGAATAAAAATTTCTCCTCCAGGCTGAGTGTCGGAAGCCGAAGGAAGCGCAACGAAGATGCTTCCGGGCGTTACGTCGCGCGAATCAGTATGCAGATCTATGTTCTGTTTCCGCATCATTTCGCACAGAGATTCCATTGCGATACAAGAAGCCATTATTTCTGCTCCGAAACCCACAGCGTACAAGGAGAGGCGTTCTTGCCTCCGCTCAGCATGACTCCGGGATTTGGTGATTGTTTAACTATAAAAGTGCCGCTTCCCTTGATCAGAGGAACATGACCATACCTGACGAGCATTTCCACAGCCCGGCGTACAGACATACCTGTCACATCAGGCATTGTTCCACCATTCTGCTGTGGCACGGCACTGGGCTGAATTTTGACGTCACCTTGAACTGAACCAGCAATTTTTTCCACTGACGAGCTCTGAGAGAGCTCGCCTTTTCTCACTTTTGCCGTTTTGTCTAAAGTTTTTTCGGCTTCAGGCATGATGCCAAGATATGACATAACCTCAGAAGCCGTATCACGAAACACAGGAGCAGCGATAACCCCTCCGTATTTCACGGCACTCGGCTCATCAATCAGAACATAAATCAACAATTTTGGCTGCTGCGTTGGCACAATACCTACAAAAGATGCCGTTCTGGCATGGCCGTATTTTCCCCTTTTCGCCTTCTGGGCAGTCCCGGTTTTTCCTGAGACTGCGACTCCGGGAATAGCACCCCGTTTGCCTGAGCCTCTGTCAACGACCTCACGCATCATTTTTAATGTCTCTCGAGAAACATATTGAGAAAAAATACGTTCCTCATTCTGACTTTCTGTATCATTTTTGTCTATAATAAGCCGCAACGGGCGATAAATGCCTCCATTCGCTATAACAGTATAGGCTTGCGCCATCTGCGCCATCGTTACAGAAATACTCTGACCGAAGGATGCGGAAATCAAATCCGCTTCGCTCCATTTTCCTGCAGAACGCATGATGCCCGAAGATTCTCCGGGAATTTTCAATCCCGTACGTTTTCCGAATCCCAGCCTTTCTAAATATCGATAATAGCGAACCGCACCGAGATCTAATCCTATTTTGCCGCACCCGATATTGCTCGAATACGCAAGAATGTCTGCAACTGTCGCTTCTCCCAGAGGTCTGCCGTCATCACGAATAGGAAATTTCTTCGTTTTCCACAAACCATGCTCGCAATAATAGATCTTATCCCGATGAATAATGCCTTCCTGCATGGCTGACGCAATCAGAAAAGGCTTAAATGTCGATCCAGGCTCCAGAGCATCCTGCGCAATATGATTGCGAAAATCCGGCTGAGGCAGATTCGGGTTAAAAGACGGATATTGAGCCCATCCTAAAATGTCACCGCTTGAGACGGACACAATGACAATCCCGCCCCATTTGGCATCATTTTCCCGAACGGCTCTTTCAATGTTTTCTTCAGCTATGCTTTGAATATTGACGTCAATAGTCAACTGGACATTTGTACTGCGCTGAGCAGTCTGAGACTCATCGTCTTCATTACTGTCGACGCTTCCCGATAAAATCGGATCGCATAATATTTCTAATCCTCCTCCGGGCGTTCCGTCGTCACGAACATAGCCAAGCAGGCTCCCCGCAATGGTTTTATACGGATAGACTCGTGTTTGATCATGAATAAATTCTACACATTTTAGAAATGCCTTTTTTTCTGGATCATTCTTAGCTTGCGTCAATCTAAACGCCGTCGCATCATCAACTTTCTTTAAAACCGCCCGGCTTCTTTTTCTCGCAGAAGCATATCGGATTCTGTTCTCAATTTCTCCTGCCGGCATATCCATAATTGCACCCAAAATGGCAGCTGTCCGGGAGATATCAGGCGTCTTGCTGTCTGATTTAGCATCAATATCAATCTGTACTTTTTTACAGGAAACATTTCTGGCAAGCACAACTCCGTTGCGATCGCTGATTTCTCCCCGCAGAGGCCTGGACGCCATCGCTCTCATTTTATTGTACTTTTTATTGGCCTCAATCCGTTCCGTATACGAATTCGCATCCCACAGCTGAATTTTGGCAGCTGAGCAGAGAAGATAGCAGGCAAACAGAAAAAAAAGAAAGAAAACGACCTGAATACGTTTCTGCATACAGGGAAGAGGATCTTCGTCAAGTTTCTGCTTTTCCTTTTTTGCAGATTGGGCAGAAGGAAGTTCTCTTTCAATTGGAGGCGGAGTCGAGACTGCTCGTTGTGAAAAAGTTTTTCTGCGCGAATAGTAATATGCCATAACGGATTTTTCCAATGCTGATTATTTCTTCACGGAAGAACGTTCAGGAAAATACATTTTGCGAATCCGACCTGGCTGAGCCTGCGACATGCCCATTTTTTCAGCGTTTTTTTTCAAAGTTTGCGGCAATGTCAGCAAATCTCTTTCTACTTCCAGTTTCGACTGCATCATCTGCTGTTCTTCAACCTTTACTCGAAGACGATCCGTTTTAAATCTCAAAGTCCGCATCTCAATACCAATAACAGCCTGAAAAAAAACAACAGCAAAAAAAATAAAAAGCTGCGCACAAAAAAATAAGAAGCCTATGTCTCCTATCAAGACTGTCCATCTAGTTTTCATGATCCTGTTCCACTAACTTGGCCTGCTTGCGCATTCTACGCACTTCATACTTTTCCTGTCCTCTCAGGTTTGCTTCATAATGAAGTTCTTCAGGAGAAATTCGTTCCGCAACCCGCAGTTTTGCGCTGGACGCCCGCGGATTTGCCGCTATTTCCTCTTCAGAAGGACCAAGCGGCTTGTGCAAAACCTGACGCATGGGAAAATCAACTTGAGAACACCACTGCTTCATCATCATTTTCACAATGCGATCTTCCAGAGAATGAAAAGACAGTATCGCAATGCGTCCCCCGATTGCTGTTCGTTTCGGAATCGCTTTTAAAAAACTTTCCACTTCCTCAAGCTCATGATTGACAGCAATACGCAAAGCCTGAAAAGTTTTGGTCGCAGGATGTTTTCTGGATTTCGATCTCCATGAGGCAGGATAGGCGGAAATTACGATATTGGCGAGCTGGGTGGTGGTTTCAATCCTCTTTCTTTCCCGTTCCGCCACAATCGCTCTCGCGATTCTGGCTGCCTGAGGTTCTTCTCCATATAATGCAAAAATTTCTCGCAAACGATCAAAGGAAGCGTAATTGACCAGTTCAGCCACTTTTCCACTTGGATTCGAAGTATCCATTCGCATATCCAACGGCCCATCTGATAAAAAACTGAATCCTCGTTCAGGCGTATCAATCTGCAGAGAAGAAACGCCAAGATCAAGAAGAACACCGTCGACAGTATCCCAATGCAGCGCATCCAGACAGGATTCAAACTGACTGAAACAGGTATGAAAAAAATGCGTTCTGTCTGAAAAATTTTCCAAACGTTTTTTGGCAAGACTCAACGCTGAAGCGTCCCGATCCAATCCGCACAGCTGCAATTCGGAAAAATGTTCCAGCATGCGCAGAGAATGCCCTCCGAGTCCAAGAGTTCCATCAAGAAACCGGCAGCACTTCCCCGTTTCAAAACTTCGTAATATTTCTCGAGGCATGACAGAAATATGTATTGTATCCAACGAGGCTGCGACCATATAAAATCATCCTTGGAAAAAAGTAACTGCAGAACCTGCATCGCTGCCTAGAGCGAATATTGTGAATCTTTCTTACAGGATACCCTACTTGTCAAGTTACAAAAATTTTTACCATTATAAAAAGGCAAAAATATCAGTCTTTCACAAATAAAAAAAAAGGCGTAAACAGAAATTGAGATCATAAAACAGGCACGGGAAGCACAGTATGAAGCCAAAAAAATTTGTGCAATATGATGATGTTCAAAAACATCTGGATACTCTCGGATTATTTCACATGAATTTTGGATTGGATCGCATGAAAAGAGCCTTACGGGCACTTCATCTTGAAATCCTGCCATTTCGAGCTGTTCAGGTTGTAGGAACGAACGGAAAGGGATCCACTTCCTCATTTATTGCCTCTCTGGCACAGGCATATCAATGCAAAACCGGATTATATACTTCTCCGCATTTTCTTTCTCCACGAGAGCGCATCCGCATTAACGGCCGTATGATTGATAAAGCACTATGGGTGGAATGCGCGAACGACGCATTGGAGGCTGAACCAGATTTAACCTACTTTGAACTGCTCACCGTTATGGCTTTGCTGGCTTTTCAACGCTGTCAGGTTCAACTTGCCGTTATTGAAGCCGGCCTCGGCGGCCATTATGATGCGACAACTGCCCTGGCTGTCGATGCTGTAGCCATAACGCCGATTGATCTGGATCATGAAGCGATTCTTGGGCATTCCATTCAGGCCATCGCTGAAGACAAATCGCATGCCATCAGAAATCAAATCGCTTCATTTACAGGGCTGCAGCAACCGGAAGCAGAAGCGATTCTGAAAAAACGAGCGGAAACTGAGCATTCCAGTCTGGATATTGTTTCTATCAGCAAATTGCCGACGATCCATCTCGGACTGTGGGGATCATATCAAAAATCGAATGCGGCGTTGGCACTGCACACCTGGCATTATATTTTAACGCTCATGCAACAGGATCCCGATCCTGCTGCTGATATTGCAGGATTGGAAAATGTCCGTTTTGCCGGAAGGTTCCAATATATCAAATCGAGATTTCCATATCCTCCGCTGATTCTCGATGGCGCGCACAATCCTCATGGATTGCAGGCATTTCAAAAAAACCTTCAGGATCTGAACATTGTGCCGTCAGCTCTCATCTTTTCATGCCTGAAAGACAAAGATGTGGACTCCATGCTGCCTATGATACGTGCCATTGCCATGAACAATAAAATCTACGTTCCTCTGATTCCTCATAATGAACGTGCCGCCAATCCTCAAGCACTTGCTGAAAAACTCGGCGATCAGGCTGTGCCGTGCGCCTCTATAAAAGACGCTCTTTTCGAGATACAGATTAATCGAAATATTCACCAGCAAAATCAGCCCGTCTGTATCCTGGGATCCCTCTACTTATTAAGTGAATACTATCGAATTTTTCCGCAAGATCTTGAATTTGCATAATAATCAATAAGGATAAACCAATGAAAAAAGCCATTGCCAATAAAATGCAGAATATTGCCGATTATTTTGCCACTAAAGAACAGTCAGAACAAATGCAGCAAACTGTCGCAAGCTATATCGATTTTTTAAGTTGCTGCAAAACAGAACGTGAAACTATTGCCTATCTTATTGAGCATCTTGAGAAGCATCGGCAAACATCTTCAAAAGATACGATCTTTTACAAACAATGGCGCGAAAAAAGTCTTTTTATTGCAAAAAAGGGAAAACGCCCCTTGTCCGAAGGCCTGCATTTGATAGCGTCTCATGCTGATTCGCCGCGACTGGACTGGAAACAGAATCCTTTCATCGAGAATGATTCTCTCCTTCAAGTAAAGACCCATTACTACGGCGGCATTAGAAAATATCAATGGCTGTCTCGCCCTATGGCTCTGCACGGAGTCGCTGTCAAGGAAAATGGAGAACAGGTTCGACTGTGTATTGGAGAAAAGGACATGGATCCTGTTTTTACCATTTCCGATCTGCTCCCCCATCTTGCTCAAAAAGAAGCTGGCAAAACCCTGCAAACGGCTTTTGAAGGAGAAAAACTCAATATCATCTTCGGACACGCTCCTGACATTAAAAATAAAGAGGAAGAACATCCCATAAAAAGAGCTGTTCTCCGGTTATTAAAAGAATATTACGGCCTTGAAGCTGAAGATTTCTATTCTGCAGAAATCCAAATGGTTCCTGCGGGACGGGCAAGATATGTAGGGCTCGACAGGAAACTCATCGGAGGATATGGCCAAGATGACAAAATTTGCGTTTTTACCTCTTTCAAAGCCTTTTTGGAATCCGCAGAAGAACCGGAATATACTTCCTGCCTTATATTCTGGGACAAGGAGGAAATCGGTTCCAATGGCTCTACGGGAGCCCAATCCCGTTTTATGGAATACTGCATCCAGGAAATTGCGGAACAATGGGAACCGGAAGCGAAGGTCAGGGATATTTTCCTCAATACTAAAGCCCTGTCAGCTGATGTGAGCGCACCAATAGAACCGGACTGGGAAGAACTTCATGATGCCAATAATGCCGCATACATGGGATGTGGACCGGTATTTTGTAAATTTACAGGCTCCCGGGGAAAGTATGACGCCAATGATGCGCATCCAGAATATATTGCTTGGCTGAGACACGTTCTCAACAGCCAACAAATTCCATGGCAAATGGCTGAGTTGGGTAAAGTTGACTGCGGCGGAGGAGGTACTGTAGCTCTGTATCTTGCGGCATACGGTATGGACACGATTGATCTCGGTCCTGCCATCATGTCAATGCACAGTCCTTTTGAACTTTCATCCGTCTATGATATTTATACAACTAAAGAAGCCTATCGGGCCTTTTTGAATGCTAAATAATGATTATATTCCATGTTGCAGTTAAAAAAAATCGTTAATAATCGTTCATTATCGGCACGGTATATCGGAAAATTGACAGCAAACATTGCTTCTATTCCGATATACCTGCTCATGGAGGCACTTCTTCCCAGAGCTCTAGGGCCTCAGATATATGGAAATTTTAATTTCGCTACGGCAATTTTCACACAGTTTGTCGGGTTTCTGGATATGGGCACATCGACATGCTTTTATAATTCCCTTTCCAGACGGCAAAAGGAATCAACGCTTGTTACATATTACGGTCTTTTTTCCTGTGTAATTTTTGTCATCACACTATTGTGTGGTTTTCTCACCTTCGTTCCCGATATCGGCAGTCGTTTTTTCCCTGGTGTTCCTCTGTGGTATGGCCCATGCGCTGCCATATTCGGATTTCTGCTATGGGGGACTCGTGTCGTTCGCTCTATGAATGATGCAATAGGATTAACAGTATATGGTGAAATACTCAGAGCTTTTGTCAATATTGCAGGATGCATTTTTCTGATCTGTATGTATATATTAAATATATTAACAGATCATATCCTATATATTTTTCACTATATATCAATGTCAATTATCATATTTGGATGTCTTTTTATCGTGAGAAAATCATGGAATGATTTTTCCATTTATATAGATCGCAAAAAAATATCCGTATATAATAAAGAATTCTTTCAATATAGCAATCCTCTTTTTATTCAATCTCTTATTGTTACGCTTGGTATTATTATCGACAGATGGCTTTTACAATGGTTTAACGGCAGTTCAGAACAAGGATATTTTGCTTTATCTCAAAAGATAAGTAGTGCCTGTTTCCTTTTTATTTCGGCAATGACTCCATTGGTTATGAGAGAGCTGGCCATTGCATGGGGAGAAAAAAATACGCAAAAAATGGGAAAACTGATTGATGATCTCGCTCCAATTCTTTTTGCAGTGGCTTCATGGTTTTCCTGTTTTACATGCATCGAAGCCAATTTTATTACCCGTTTTTTTGGAGGCAACAGTTTTGCAGAAGCCCTGCTTGCTGTTCAAATTATGTCCTTTTATCCTGCCCATCAGGCGTATGGTCAAGTAGCATCTTCCGTATTTCATGCTACAGGCAAGACAAAAGTCCTGCGCAATGTTGCGATGGTCGAACATCTTATTGGTTTCAGTCTGATGTGGATTTTCATCGCGCCTTCAAATTTGTTTGGTTTGGGATATGGAGCTTTAGGTCTCGCCTTAAAAACGGTTATCACTCAAATTATTACTGTCAATTTGTTACTTTTTCTTGCTTCACAGGTTGTCCCCCTATCCTATAAAAATTTTTTATTCAATCAAATCAGCATATTATCAACAATGTACGCTCTGGCATATCTATCCGGACAAATAGGTCAAAATATTTCTTTCAACTCTGATATTCTTCATTTTTTTACTGCTGGAATCTGCTATACTCTGTTAACAGCATTAGCCGTTTGCATATTTCCTTTTTTGTTTGGCATAAAAAGGCAACACATTCAAAAAATTACCAAATTTATCCGTTAAAAGTTCGACATCGCGAACCCCCTCTCCCCCTATGCCAATCCCGCACAGGTTGAAATTCCTAAAGGGAGAGGGCTGCCGGGTGTCCATGGAAAAATGCGATTTTTTGTCACTATTGGAAAAAGTGCTGCAGAATTTCAAAAGGCGGGCGGTTATTGCGCCCGATCAGGCGGTAAAGCGTCAGGTCTTCGGCGTCATCGTCAAGCCAGTCCAGGAACAGATCAAGCGTATTCTGCGCTTGCGCGTTCCAGAGGCCTGAGCCGAATCCGAACGTCTTCAGTCCCGCGCCCATCCATTTCCGGACGACTTCGCCGCCGTCCTTTTTCGGATCGTCCAGGTTCGGAATCAGGTCTGCAGACTGGATCAGAAAGGAAGAAAGCGACTCCAGCGGCGCAAAAGAGGGAAGAGACAGAGAAAAGCCGCGGCCGGAAAATCCCCGGCTTATGGCGTTGGCGACATCACGCACGCCGACAAACATTTGAAACGGCGTCATCAGCGCGTCTACGGCGTACATTTTCAGCAGATCTTCAGGTTCGCCGGCATCTTCGCCCGGGGCGGATCCCTTGACGAATGCGGAAGCCACAGATTCCAGCATCATGCCCAGAATGAAAAGATCCGCCAGCTTCAGCCCCTCCATCAGCCGCGCGCGCCTGGTTTCCGCATTCCGCACGGCTGCGACACGGCGATGAAAGAGCTGAAAGAGCGTCGAGAAAAATCCGTAGTACATGGTAAAAAGCTTGCTCATTTCCGCGCCGTCCTGCACGCCGGCAAGGTCTTTTTTCATGCTTCCGCCCTGCGTGCGTTCAACCACGCGTTCCGCCCATGAAACCGCGCCTTTTTCGTCGCCGGGGTGCTTTTCCAGCCACTGCGCCCGCGCTCCGCAGTAGGTCGGCAGATCCGCGGCATAGAACTGGACAAGGCCCATCAGAGAAAAAGCACGCTTCTGCATGAATTTCCGCAGCTGATTGCCCCTCAACATGAAGATATTGGAGGAGTCGCCGAAATCGATCATTCCGGTACTCATTTCCTGAATTTCGCGATCGATATTCGTCAGCCTGTGCCGCATCAGAAGCGATTCCGCCCGCGCCGCGTCTGCCGCTTCCCATACCCGGCCGCCGTTGATCGCGTCGGAAAGCCCGATGAAAGTCCAGCGCAGGCCGATTTCCTGCCGCGTATAAATCAGACCCGTAAGCTGTGAGAGCGCTGTAGAAAGCCTGAATCCCATGCTCCAGAGCGCTGAAGCGTGGCGCAGACGGGACGCCGCCGCGCTGTAGAACGTCTTCGGCGCTTCCTTGCCGGCTATGCGGCGCAGGCCGTCAAGAACAGCCCGGAACTTCTCCGGACCAAGGCGGGAAATCATGGCCGATCGCACCGCATTGTCTGACAGCAGCCGCGTCAGCTCCCTGACCGGCTCACGCATCGCAAGAGTGTGCGTCATGTCGCTTACATGCTCAGGCAAGACGTCAAGCGACAGCTTCAGCGGCGCAGACAGGCCAGAGGATCCGCGTTCCTTCATCGAGCCGGAACGGACGAAGGCGTTCGCCTGGTAAGTCGACTGCCCAAGCGGATCGGATTCGGACATGCTGCGCGCGTAGCGGCTGTCGTACGCAATGGGATAGTACCCGCCGCGCAGGGTTTTGCCATTGGGCAGCGTGAAAGGCTTCGCCTGCACTTTCGTCGGCCGCACGCCCGTGATCCGCTCTTCAAGGTCAAAGGCCTCCGAACTGAACGAGTCAAGATAATCCCATACGGCCTGACAGAATTCCGCATCCTTGTCCGTGAGCACAGACAAGGCCGCGCTCAGCTCTTCCTTGCCCCACTGCAGCCCGCGCATCAGCCTGGCAAGGTTCTGATCGTTGCCGCAATTGAGAAGAACGCAGATCGCCTGTTCCCGCGTGATTTCTCCAATGCTTCCGGCTCTGATTCGCTCCGTGCGTATCTTCAGCCGCTCTTCAGGGGTGTAGAGCTGGAAGATCTTGCCAAGCTCTTCGGAGGCCTTGGCGCGTCTGTCGGCTTCGTCCAGGCTCATGGCGTTGATTGTTTTGGTGAAGATATCCGTGAAAACGCCTTCTTTTCCGCCGTCCAGCTCCAGAAAAATCGTGTCAAGCTTCAGATGTGCGGATTCTGCCAGACGCAGAAAAGTCGCCGCCCTGGAAGAACGATGCAGCGGGCCATCAGCCCCGCGCCGGTTCGGCTGATTTTCCAGACTCTCCAGCAGGCGATCCCGGAGGCTTTCAAACCGCATCTGCCTGCGGCCAAGCGTGATCCGCCTCTGGGCATAGGTCATCTGGATAATCCGCTGAATTTCAACGCATCGCCTTTCTATTTCCGCCGGCGGCAATTTCCGCCAGTCTGCGCCGCTGTCAAAGAGCTCTATCGGATAGCCGTTCAGATCTTCGACGGTTTCGGCGTGTCTGGCATACCATTCGCGTATGGTCGCCGCATTGCGATTGGCCTCCAGCCTTTCCCCCGTTTCCGGCCTGATCAGATTCATGCCCAGAGCCAGACGCCTGACAATGTAGCGCGCATCCGGATCGACGCGCTGAGAGGCGACAAACCGGCGCGCCGTCCGGCGGACACGCTCAAAGCGCTCCCGAATCCGTGAAGCCTGCGCCGCCGCTTCGAAAAAGATCCGGCTCTGCACGTTCTGCCCCAGCGCATCCCCGTAGCGCTTTTCCGCCAGATGCTGCCTTTCCAGACGCAGGGCCCGCTGAGCCATGCGCTGGAGCACGTACGCATCCGCCGCGCGCGCAAAGGGCAGGGAATTGATCAGCCTTTCCGCTTCGGCGCGTACCAGATTGCGCACCGTCAGCCGCCGATCTCTGGCTTTGTCCATGTCCCTGCGCAGCGATTCCGGCCGGGGGTCATTCGGGCTGGCCTCTTCCCATGCCCGCCCGGCGATCACATCGTCCAGCCGCCGCCCGTGAAACGTCCAGCCTTTTTCTTCAGCCAGATAGGCCCGCCGTTCCTGTTCCAGCTGCGCCGCCTGCGCCGCCCGTTCCCATGCTGCCGCCGTGCGCATGTCCGGAGGGAAATCCGCCGGGAAACGCCGATACGCCTGCCGACCCGCCGCCGCCTCCGCCCGCTCCAGGATCGCGCGCTCTTCTTCCGTCAGTTCGTCGCCGTAAAACTCCGCCACATCGACAAGCCAGCGCGCCCGCTGCAGCTCTTCCTGTCTGCGCACGTCCATGGCATCCGCTTCGGCTTCGATGTCTTCAGCGCTCATCCCCGATCCGAAGATTTCACGCCAGGCCCGTTCAGCTTCCTCCATCGCTTCAAGCTCCGCCGCACGCGCCTCCGCTTCTTCCAGCATTTCCGCTTCGGCATCTCCAAGAACTTCGCTGTCAAATGCGGCGGCTTCATAATCGAAATAGCCCGGAAAGCGGTCCGGATCATTGCGGCGCAGGGAATCATCCGCAAACCAGTCGTCAAATCTGCCGCCGCTCTTTCCTTTGCGCCGAATGCGCAGGCGTTCCAGCTGCCCGACGCCGTCGGCATTGTAGATCGTCCGCATTGCATAGGCGTGCGCTTCCAGCAGCACGGCAGCGGAATCCGCCGCTTCGGCGCTCAGTCCGGCCGCGCGCATCTCATCCCGCAGCCGCGCAATTTCCAGCCGCGCCCCTTCCCTGTGCTTTTGGATTTCATCCGGCGTCAATTTTGCCAGAGGAACGCCGTACAGAGCCCGATCGGCGATGCTGTCTCCCGGCCCATTTTCGGCAAGCCAATGCGCAAAGACCGAGCGAACCGAATCGTTCAAGGGTGGATTGACCGGTCTGATCAGGCTCTGCGCCGCCTGCCACAAATCCGCAAGCCAGCGACGGAAGCGCGCAAAAACGCCCTGCAGCTGCGGATTCGGGGCCCGGCCTTCCTGCAGGTACGTCACAAAGCCGTCCGCAATGCGCTCCGCTGTCCTGTCTTCAATGCCTGGCCTGGCGCTGTCTTCGGAAATTTCGGACTGCGTCTCTCCGGCCCATTGCATGAGAATATCCAGATCCAGCGCGGCGGATTCGCTGTTTTCGGACGCGTCCTGCAAATGGCGGAAAAAAAGATGTCCTATTTCATGGGGCAGCGTGGAAGCATCCTGATTCTGGAAAAGCGTGATCACATCTTCCAGCTCACCAAAGAGAACAGATCCCCTTTCCGTGCCGTCTGCGGCAAGCTGGTGCAAGACTTCCCGCGGCGAATTTTCCCGCCTTTGCTCTCCAAACAGGGACTGATCCGCCATTTCCGCAAAAACGTCCCTGCTTTCGTTTTCCGCGCTGTTTTCCATGGAAGATCGGACGCTGTTCCCATTTTGCGCGCCCGGTTCCTGTTCCGAAAGCCTGAGCAGAGGCGCCATAAATCGGAAATTGTCCGCATCCAATGCCGCCCAGACCTGTGCCAGATCCAGCGATACCGCCTCCCCGGACTCTGCCAGCCTTTCCCACTGCGCGCGATCGGCTCCCAGCTGATCAGACAGGCTTCCGCCCCGCATGGCATCCAGAGCGGCAAGAGCCTGCGCAGAGGCGGCCACTTGCCCGCGCATCCCCTGAAAGCGCAGATAGTCCGCATACCCGTCCACCCCGAGCAGCTCCCGGGCCCTGTCGGTCTGGGACTGATCATGCGCCTGGATCAGCATTGCGGATCGGCTCTCTGCCCGCCGCATTTCGTAGGCTGTCCGGACCGATCCGGGAATCAGACCGAACCAGAACCCCGCCCCCGCTCCGGCTTTGGCCTGCTCAAAGGCTTCGGCAAAATCCATCCCGCGCGCATTGATTTCCATGCGGTATATTTTCCCCGCGTCCCTCATGGCCTTGTCTGAGTACTTTTCTACGTACTGCTCTGTAATGGCCTGCGCAAATTCTTCGCCGCCTTCAAAAGCCGCGCCTTGCAGAAGAGCCCCGGCAAGATGCAGCAGCGGCGTTTTCAAGGCCGGTTCTGCTGCCGCCGCCGCAAAGACCTGCCGTCCAAAGGCCTTGCTTATTGTCGCGCCGCAGGACGCGGCGATCGGCTTGAGCGCCGATCCGTACAGATTCATAAAGGCCTTGTCGCTGATTCCCTCAATCAATCCGGCCGGAACGCCGTACAGAACCGCAGCCTTGGCGATCTCTTCGGGCGGCAAATACTGCCCGGCGTCGTCCTTTTCCGTCACGCGCTGAGCAAAATACGCCCCCATTTCCGTGCGCATCGCCTGCAGCGCTCCCACGCCGATAGCCCCCAGAGCTGCAACGCCGGCCACGGGGGCTGTCACGCCCGCCGCCGCTGCCAGGCCGGCCGCCGCCAGAGCTCCGGCAAGCTGAAGCGGCAGATCTTCCGTCGCCATTCTGTAGAGCTGCTCCGCCGCCGTGCCCGGAGAAATCCAGCTTTCATCTTCATCGACGTATGCTTTGGACTGCTTCCGTTCCGCTTCGATGCTCTGGCGGATCTGATCCAGCCTTGCCCCGTCTGCCTGCCCTGTCAGAATGGAAAGCACCGCCCCCGCGCCGATATTGGCTTCTCTGGTCTGATACATGCCACGCAGATAGCCGCGGCGCACGCTGTCCAGCAAGCCGCCATTTCTGCCGCCTTCTGCCATTTCCACGGCCGGAAGCCAGAGATCGCGCACGGTTCTGGAGGCCTCAAAGAAATCGCCGTCCGTCTCCAGAGCCCGCACCAGCCAAGGACGTTCGTCAACAAGCTGGCGCACCGGCTGATCGTCTTCAAATCTGGCCACCATCGACGCAACCCGCGCCATGTCCGGATCTTCCCGCACCATATCCGCCGCTATGCCGCTGATCCCCGCCAGACGTTCGGCCTCACCCGCGCCGATACGTATGCCTTCGCTCATCTGGCGCGCTTCTTCCAGCCGGATCGGCTCCTGCCGCATGGCATCCAGCGGCGATCCGACAGCCTCCAGCCCTCTCCGGATTTCCGCTGCGGCCAGCTGATCCCATTCGTCGCCATCAGACTGCTGCAGCGGACTGGAAAAGCGGCTGAGATAGTCAAGGGTCTTTCCCCGCAGCTGTGCGTCTTCTTCCCCCTGCGCCTTGTCTGCGGCTTCGGACATGCCTGATCCGGCCGCATCTTCCTCTTTCATCATGCTGAAAAGGTCCGCTTCCGCCTGCTCTCCGGCGATGTCGCGAAAGATATCTGTCATTTGCTCCCCCTGTTCTGCTTCTTTTCCGCCCGGGCCCGATACAAGGCCGCCTGGATTCTGGCTGCGCGCTGAGCCTGATCGCGGCTCACATTGACGCGGATCCCCATTCTCTGGGCATAGAGGAAAGACGCCAGCAGCCGGCGATCTTCCGGACTTGTCTCCTTTGTCCATGCCTGACCATAGAGATCAGTCATTCCCGCTTCAATGCCGCCCATGAGGGTCGGATCCGTTTCCATCTCTTCCAGCGACGCCGCCGGGGCGGATCCGGCCGCAACGGCATCGCGCAGGATTTCGCGCATCTTTGCCGGCGCGGGCCTGTCCTGCGCCAGAATTCTTTCATCCTGGCGCACGGCGTCGCAAAACGCTTCTCTTTGGCGTCTGTCCATGGATTTGAGGAACCTTTTTCCGCCTTCCACCGTTTTCACCCAGTTCAGGATCGTCGCATCCGGGAACCGCGCGATCATCGGCGCACGCCTGAGAGCTTCGCCAATGTTGCCGACGCTGATCCCCGCATCGCGCAGCTTCTGGATCTGCTCTGTTTCCGGAAGCAGGGAAAAGCGCGGATCCGCCGCCAGTCTTCCGGCCGTCGCCAGGTCTTTCCGCCGCTTGTCCTTGTCGTTTGCGCCGATCGTCATCCGCTCCAGCCGGTCAACAGCCTGCCGCTTGGTTTCGGCATCGGCTTCGGAATCGGCCAGAATTGCGGCATCTGCCGAAGCGAGCGAACCGGTATGGCCCCGGATCACGTATCCCCGCTCTGCCAGCTCTGCGACCTGAGCCGTGCGCACAGCTGCGGCCATGGCTCTTTTTTTGCGCAGCATGGCCGAAAGCTGAGCTGAAGCCGCCTGAAGCATTTCCGGATCGCTCTCACTTGCCTCCAGCATGGCCGCCGCGGCGGCGTCCTCTTCGCTGTCACTGCGCTGAGGAAGATCCGAAGCCGTGCGCATGTCCTGATCATTTTGCAGCTGCTCAAAGATCAGGCCGGCCGTTTCCCGGGCTTTTTCCGGAACAATGACGCTTTTCCGGACTTCCCGCGCCAGCCCCGGCCGCATTCCCAATCCTGCCAGCGCGCTTTCTCTGTCGCTGATCGGCGCATCCTGCTCCCATATGGCGCGGGCTCTTTCCAGATCTCCGGCATCCTTTCCGCTGCGGATCAGCGATTCCCCGCTTGACCAGACCCGCACCTTCCTGACCGTTTCCGCATAGCCGCGGGGAATTTTGCCGCCCGCCTGCTCCACAACATGCCGCATCACTGCCCCGGCCGCGGCTTCCGGGCTGTCTGTTGCCAGAAGTTCGTTCTGAAAAATCTCATAAAGCTTCGCGTCTCTCTCTTCCGCCGCCGCCGCTTCCGCCGCCCTTCTGGATCGCTCTGCCGCCGCCCGGGCTTTTTCCGCGGCTTTTTTCTCTGCCTTCAGCAGTTCCGTTCCGGCTTCAATCCGATCCTTGCCCGTCAGCCTCTGCCCCGCGATCTTCATCAGCGTTCGAGCAGACTGCAGATCTTCCAGTTCGCAGGCATTTTTCACGGCCGCGGCCATGGTTCCGGAAACCGCCTTTTTCACGCCATGCCGCAGGGCTTCGCCGCCGTATCCCTGTGCCGTGAGATATTTCGCCGTTTCCTCTTCCAGCCGCACCACAGCCGCGCCAAAGGCCTCCGGATCGCCTGCCGACAAGGCGGCATCGTCTGCGGCTTCTTCAGCGGCGGCGGCGTGCGCTCTGAGCGCGTATTCCCTTTTGACCTTCTCCGCATGCTGTCCGGCACGGTTCAGACAATGCGCGTCGAAATCGGCAACTTTGTTCATGAACTTCTGCCGCACTGCCTGCGATCGATCCGTCAAAAGCTCTTCCCGCGTATCCTGCTGAAACTGTCCGGTCTCCTGCACGCATTCAAAGGCCGCTTCCCCGCTGCGGCGCAGGATCCCGTTTTCCCCTTCCAGCCCCTGCGCCATGCGCCGCCGGTATTCCGTGGCCGCATTCGTAGCCAGGATATCATCATGCTGATCGGCAAATTCGGCTGCGGAATTGAGCAGCTTCGCCGCATCTGTCGCCAGCCCGGCCGCCAGTCCCATGGCATCAGGACCCGGATCCGGCGCATGAAGCCTGACTTCTGCGAGATTTGCCCGCACCGGCGCGGGCGCGGCTTTGGCCCCTCCGGAAATATCCGCCCACTCCGGCCGCCGTCCGGCCGCCGCCTTCCGTGTCTGACTGCTTCCCGTTTCCATCCTTTTTCTTCCCCCTCAAAAAAGAAAAAAGCCCCCGGAGATCCGGAAGCTTCTCATATTGCGCGCCTGTTTTGCCTGCCGTTTTCGCCCATATTCGACCCTGTCTATGCCAATAGACTAAGTATATGCAAATAATATAAATAAATAATATAAATAAATAATAAAGAAGAAGAAAAGCGCATTTTATATCCCCATTGATTTTCTTGAATTTTTTTCATGGAAATTCGCGTACTGTGCGAAATGGCATGTCATAGCGTGCGAAAAAATGTCACTTTTTTCATGGAATAGCTTGACAAAAAAAATCTCCATGCTCAAAAATGCCCCAAGAGAAACAGACATTTCAAAGCATGGAGAAAACTCCGATGACGGAAACAGTTATGCCAGAAAAGCGCGCGCTGCGCAAGAAAATTCATTCTATCTGCTCCGCTCTGCACAGCCTTGAAAGCGAAACGCTCCCGGCGCGCAGCGGATTTGTCATTCTCTATCCGCGCCAGTTCTTCGAGGCTTTAGAGCATCTGCCGAGCCTTTCGCCCAATACTGTCGCCGTCTTCCGGTTTCTGCTGGACAACATGAGCCCGGCCACCAACATCGCCAGCACCGACCCGGAAGAAATGGAAGAAGCCTGCAAGATTTCGCTTTCTTCAATTTACCGGATTCTGAACAGCCTGAAGAAGGCGAATATTATCCGCGTCAAGCCCGGCCGATACATGATCAACCCGAACATGATCAACGCCAGCCGCAGCAAGAAAGCCGGAGAAAACCGGCTGAAAAATGCCTGGCAGGCCTTTGGCATGAAAAAGCAGAGCTGAAGAACGGAAATCTTGCCTTTTCCCATGTTTCCGCGTACATTCTTTCCGCTCCTTAAGAAGCGGGTTTCCGGGATCTCCGTGGGTTGCATTTGATCTCCTCTATTTCTTGCCTTCCTGCCTTCTGAAAAAAAATCCTCTGGACTTCTTCAAGCTGCTTTTCTGAATGCAAACAGCGGGAAGGCAATGAAAAACAGCGGCCGCAAGGCCGCTTTTTTCATTCCGCCCGCTGCAAAATCGGGGCGAAAAACTCCGCTTCTGCGGGCATCTCCGTCCCGATTTTCACCAACGCTCCCTTTATCCTCCGTTTCCGTTCCCGCTGTTCGTTCCGAACCATTGCCCAGCCAGCTTCTTGTCCCATGCTGCTGCGCCGTCTATGAGCGACGAAGCCCCCGCCAGAGCCGTGGACGCCGCGCCTATAAGCGCGCCCTGTCCGTACTTCCTGCCCTGAGAGGCATGCATTTTTGAAGCTGCCTGCGCCGCCGCGCTCTGATTTTCCATATTCAGGGCATTGATTCTATAAGCATAGGCCTGATCAAGGCCTTTCTGATAGGCCGCGACGGCATCCGCTTCAGCCTGTCCGGCCGTATCGGCCTGCAGTTCCAGCAGGGAGCCGGCATCGACATCCAGCCCGGACGCACCGGACGCAGCCCTTTGCCGCCCAATGACCTGCGCCGCCTGTCTGCGAATGCTCTGCGCCTCTTCATGTCCGGATCTTTCGGCGCGCGAAGCGTTTTCCCGTTCTATTTCGGCATTCATCTCCGCGATCCTGGCATTCTGTTCGGCCTGCGCGCTCTGAAAGGCCGCAGACTTCTGCTGCTGCCTGGCCTGCGCATAGGCTGAAGCAGCGCCGGCCGCCGTTCCCAATGCCGAAGCCCCCAGCGAAAGAGCTGCCAAAGTCGAAGCCCCTGCCATAGAATTACGCCCCCTGGAAAATGATATTGGCGATAATCGCCGAAATTCTGAACGGCAGCGGCAAGGCCTGCCTGATGCAAAGCGCGGCATCTTCCATCATGCCGCCGCCAGCCGGAACAAAATCCACATCTTCGGATCGTGGCTGTACCGGCCGGCCCCATTGCGCTGGCAAATGCGGAAGACTGTGATAGTCTCCGCCTTTCCAGCTCTCCCAGTCGCCTTTTTGAATTTCCCCCGGCCGCGAGGCCCTTGCTTCCCCTCCGACGCTCTCACGAATCCGCAGCACGCACGAGCCGAACGCCCGCGGCCGGCCGAGCGTTGTCCCGTTTTCGGCATCGGCTTCCGCTGGCATCGTCGCCGCAAAGGAGACATAGCCCAGCCCTATAAGGATATTTGACGCCTTGAAAGGCAGAATCAACATGCCATTCACAACTGCGGCATCTGCCGGGGAGCCGTCAGCCAGAACGGAAACAGAGCGGAATTTTTCCAGATATTCCGGACATGGCACGACATCGGCCGGATCATTGAGCTCAATCCGCGTTGAGCAGTCCAGGAAGGAAGCGTTTTCAATCCCGTCCCGCGCATGGAAGCGATCCGTTTCCCGTTCCAGAAAGAACAGCGGCCGGCCGTCAGCATCTTCCCTTTGCACGACATAGAGAATTTCCGATCGTTCTTCGCCGCACAGCTCACAGACCGATCGGAATTGGCCTTCTGTTTCGAGACCTGACCAGGCGCAGACATTTTCTTCACGCACATAAGAGAGAGAAAGCGCCTTGCCATCAGCCCGAATCAGGCGGATTTCCGGATTTGGCGCACGGACAAACGCCCACTGCAGCGGCTCCGCCTCTTCCGAGAGATGTGGAGCCAGCAGGGAAAGATCGTTGCCGTTATAGCCTTCCGTTTCCCAGGAATAGTAAAGATCCCGAATATGTCCGCCGGCGCGGGCGTTGTGCAGAACGCTTGTGCCAATGACCAGCGGCCGCAGCGAGCCGGATCCCCAGAATGACGCGGCGGAGGCAGAGCAGTCCGACGGCGTGAGAGCCGGACCCGAGCTTTTGATAATGTATTCCGCGCCGCTGGTTCCGGCCAGCAGATTGCCGAATGATACGAGCCATTGAAGATCGTCAATCGATCCGGAAGCAAGCGTCAGCTCCAGCGCGTCATCATCGCGCACAGGCCGCGAGCGGCGAAAATTCTCATAATCTCCGACGCGCGAGAAAAAGAGCGTCGTCGGCTGCTTCTTCGTGCCGCCCAGCACAAGCCGCTGCTGATGAAAGGCCACAGACCGAGGATAGTTTCCTCCGGCAAAGGGGTTCCAGTCTTCCGGCGGCGTCGCTGCGGCGTCGCCTTCGTAGTTTTCGTCCAGGAAATAGACGCACTCTTGTTCTGTCCCGCCTGTCAGATATTCAGAAAAGCAGACATTTCCGCCGCTGCCTGCGGGGTAGTGCGTTCCATCCGGCGCCGTGCGATCTTCCCATTTGCCCCGCGTGAAGTCGCTGAGATCTTCATCCAGTGCCGAGGAATGAAAGAGAATCCATTCACTTCCGTTGAATACTGCCCGATAAGACTGATCATCTGCCAGCCATGACGGATAGAGCTCCCCGCTTCCGCCTTCCGGTATCGTCGTAGTCGTATGGAAAGCGCCTTGCCGATGAATGTACCAGCTGCACGGGGTTGAGGGGAGAAAATCTCTCCCAAGCGTTGAAAGCAGCTTGTCGCCGGAAAAGGTTCCGCCTTCCAGGACGGCTTTGACGTGATCGGCCTTCACCGTGCCGACATATCCGAAATATCCAGCTGAATCGCGATAGACGTTATATTCCGCGGCATTGGGCACCGCATTCCAGCGGACTTCTGCGGCATCTCCTGCAACCCAGTCCGTAGGGTACCGGAAAAGCGCGCTTCCAGCCTCTCCCGCACTGGTTTCAGTGCCGTTCTCATCGACTGCCGTGATTTTGTAGGACAGGGCAAAGGTTTCATGCTTGGCATATTCTTCCAGGCTGCTTTCTGACTTCAGCCCGCGAATCGGCACAACGCGCGGCTTGCCAGGCGAGGCAAGAGCGGCATTGACTGCGACTTCCTCAATCTTCCAGAAATACGGTTCCGCCAGTCCGGAACGCGTGATCTTGCGCAGCGGGTGCTGACCATGCGCCAAATAAAGGACGTCTCCGGTCTGGGCATAGCTGATTTGCCGCGCCTGCTCCAGCGTATAGGGATTGTCCAGCCGGACGCCGTCAAGCATTCCATCCGCATGCGCTATCCGTATTCCGCCGCTTCCGAACAGTATCGCGTAATTGTTCCTGGGTTCGGTATTGAAGCGAAAGGGAATCAGCACCGCATCCCCGTCCAGCTCTGCGACATATTCCAGCCCCGGCCGCCGCTCCAGATCGCCGATCGGATTGGGCAGGAAATTGACGCAAGCGGCCAGCGCCGTCCCGTATTTCTTCAGGTCATACCGCGCGGAAAGATTCGGCGACACTTCTCCGCCGGTGAAATTTCTCCAGGCTATGCGGCTCATCTTCCTTTTTCCTCCCTGCCTTTGCTGCTGTCCTTTTCCCCGTCGCAAACCGATTCCGTCAGCTGTTCCGCGCGCTGTCTGGCTGCGAATGCAATGCGGATCAGCAGCTTCGGAACCGGCCAGCCAAGCCGCACCGCATGCCGGGCAATCGATATGGCCTCACAGGCCACAATATAGGACATGAAGAAATCCTGAAGGTGAAGATTCATTCCGGCTGTCGCATTGATCGAGGCGGACACGGTCATGATCAGAAAGATAGCCAGCGAATAGGAAAGGAACTTGATTACTCCGCGGTGCATGCGAAAAGGCGTGAATTTTCCCAGGAAAAAAGCTTCGCATAGCCCGAACACAAGATCAAGACACATCAGCGCATAGACCGCAGCCAATAGAAAGACATCGCCTCCGGAAATGGAGGTATAGAGAAGGCCGATTCCCCCGAGAAAGGACTTGATTTCCCACGAATCCAGCAGCCCGGCCACGTAGCCGCACACGCCTCCGATCAAGCTGTCGTTGCTCATTGCTTCCCCCGCATCACTCTGGCGCGCGTTCACTGCTCAAATCCGGCCTGCTTTTCTATGAATTGCTCCAGACTGTCGCAGCGATTCAGCCAGCCCTTCAGAAAGACCCGCTGTCTTGGCCTGTGGCTGACGATCCCCCTGTAGAAATCCCGCCGCAGCTCAATCGCCTTCCGGCATATTTCCAGCTTTCTTCCGTCCAGAGCTGTGCAGGCGGCTCCAATGGTCACCGGCCCGATCAGTCCATCGGCCTTGCACTTCAGCCCCGTGCAGGCTTCGATCGCCCGCTGCGTAATTTTGACAGCCTGACGGGATCCGGCGTTCACGGCAAAATCAAACGTCACCATGGCAATCAGGTCAGGCAGGCGACAGATTCCGGGCTTGTCCCAGAAGTTTTTCCGCATCAGCTCCCGCGCCTTTTGCAGGGTCACGGCATCGACGTCTTGCGCCGTGATCCTGCCGTCTCCGTCAGCATCGCCGTCTTTCAGGCCGATATTTCCCAGAAAACGCAATGAAATGCCGTATTTTGTCGGCCCGCCCGCGTCATCAGGGTGGTCAGAGAAAAAGCCTTCAAAAGCCGCCGTCCTGCTGTAGATTTTTTCAAAGTCCTGATCGTCCGCCATCTTTTCCGCGCTCCTGTTTTCAAGCCTCTTCAGTCGCTTCATCCGCCGCCGGCGCCGGGATTTCGTTCAGGCGGTACTTGCCGAAAACGTACGCGTCAAGCAGAGCCTTTTCCGTGCTCCGCTCCGCAGCTGTGAGGTCAATGCCGAGCAGACCCGCACAGCCGATCATGCCTTTCCACCTGGAAGACGTGCGATAGTTGTACGCCGCATCCGAAAAGCCCGGGAAGCCCATTGCCGCCGCCGTGGAAAGCGTCAAATCGCCGGATAGCGCATACTCCGCCAATTGCGTCCCGTTGACATTCAGGCGGAATCTCCCGGACGTATAGCCGAGCATGATGTACAGCGCGCCGCCATCGGCGCAGCATTCAAACAGATCCAGCCCCGCAAATCCCAGAACCGTAGAAGCCATCGCCCCGTCCTGCAAATGCCGCAGGCGCAGAATCGGATTTCCCTTTTCGCCGTCAATCGCCAGCATCGGCAAGAAGAATCCTTCCGGAATCGTCGCTCCGACAATGTTCCACGGCATGATCAAAGTGTCGTCGATCCCCGTCACCCCGTTTGAGCTGACATAATTGCGCAGCGTCTTCTTCACGCCGCCGGCCGTGATTATCCCCGTGCCGTCAAGATACGGCTTGGGATAGTGCACGGCAAAAAAAGTGAAGGCCTGCGAGTTTGGGAACAGGAAGCTTCCATAGGCCGATGGAATCGTAATGTCCGGCTGAGGATCCAGAATTTCCCCGCCGTCGGCCATGGTCAAGGCCGGATTCCCGTCAGGAAGCGTGCCCAGATGCAGACGTTCGCAGACGCTTGACGCATTTGCCGAGAATTTTCGCCCCTCAGCCCGTTCCGTAATCGTCTCATCGCCGAGGAAATCCGCATGCGGCGAGAGGAACCAGCTCCACCCCTCAATAGCCGCGATCCGCGCTTCGGCCTTGTCGTATTCCAGAACCGGCAAGCTGACCCCTTCCATCATTGCCCCGCGCAGCTTGTGAACGTGCAGCATAATTATTCCCCCGCTTCTGTCCGTATCTGAATGATTTGATGAATCGCCCAATTGTCTAGCCTGCCGCCATCCCATGACGATCGCAGACTGTCGCCGGCGCTGTCGCGAACATTGCCGCGGGGAATCGTCGCCGCATAGCGCCTGATCGCTCCGCCGTCGCCTTCAGTCAGTTCCCCGCTGTCGTCTTCCGTGTTTCCATGCCCCTTCCAGGCATACGCCAGCAGTTCGATCGGCGCGCCTTCCGGCTCCCGTTCCAGCTCAAGACGGATCCGCTCTCCGCCCCGCAACACCGTCACCGCGACAACGCGAATTTCTTCCGGCTCCACAGCCCTGCCAAGCGTGTCGGTTTCAAGGCTTTCATCAATGCCCTGCGCCGCAAAGAACTGAAATCCGGCACAGGTTCCGGAACGCTCTGAGACGGTGAAGAAATCCAGATGCAGCGGCGGCCGCGGAATGTCGTAGTCAATGTCGACATATTTCCCATGTCTCACCGCCGCCCGCATCGCCAGACATGACGCACGATCCCCGATCAGAGTCTGCGCAATCGGATCCGCCATCCGCTCACCGAGCCGGTGGTAGCCGATTCCTGAAAGGTGATTGAAATCCCGGTAGTACTCATTGCAGTAGTCTGCGCCAACGACATGGATCAAGGCATTAGCCCGATCGGCCTCCAGCATGCCTTCCACGCGCCCCGCCAGGCTTCCGGCATCGGCTTCGGACTGAGCTGCCAGCGCACCGCCGCAAAGCTCCAGGGGAAAGATCGCAATGTTTCCAGCCTTGCCCTACTGTAGAACTGCGCGCAGATCATCGCCTCCGCAGTATGCTCGTCAGGCGCGGCCACGATTCTGCAGCCGATTTCCATCAATGCCGCATTCCAGATGTCGATCATTGCTCCGCCTGCCTTGTCCATCTCCTGCCCCCTCTGCCATAAGGCCGGAAGAAATCCCCCGGCCCCGCTGCTGTCCCGTCTTTCCTCTCCGCTAGAGGCTGATCACGTCTTCGCGGCCGATCAGCGCCGTAATTTTTCCGGCTGTAAAAGTGCCTGTCGGCGTCATCGCCAGACGCAGAACCGGCTTTTCCACGCCTGCCGGGACAAAGCGGATCGGCAGAATGCTGCCTTTTGCGAGCTGATTCGCAGTCATTTCAAACGACGCCCCAGGAACGTCGGCAAATTCCCCGTCTTCGGAATCAGCCTGCTGAAAGGTGAACGTCATGCTTGTCCCGCCCGCAAAGCCTTCCGGAACCATGACCCGCAGAGGAATCGGCTCAGCCTTGCCAGGCTTCTGCAAGGCCGAGAGAATGACCGTACCGCTTTTGACTTCCGCACCCCGCACCGCCAGATTTTCGCAAAAGATCGTATTGGCATCGATAATCATCTTTTTTCCCCCTCATCAGGCTACAGCTTCTTCCGAAGAAAGCAGCGCATCGCAACGCCGCACCGGACGCCCCAGCACAAACGGCACATTTTCAGAATCAAAGTACTGGCCGTAATGCAGCTGCACATTTCCCGAATCCGCTGACTGCATTTCAAGCGCGGTCAGCACAGCCGGAGAAGCGTACCATATCGCCCGCTGGCGCATTGCCGGCGGCATCGCATTCGCCGCCCGAATTGCCAGCGCCTGCAAATCAATGTATCCGGACGCGCCTTTTCTGACTGTCAGCTTTGCCGTGTCAATGTTGCAGATCCTCACCACGCTGCGCCAGTCCCTTACCGCAAGGCCGCAATTCCAGGTAAAGCGATCAACCACCGCTTCAAATGGATTCTTCTCACTGTCGAGAACTGTCCGTTCTCCAAGATCGACCATGTCGATTCCGCCCTTTGAGCCCTTTGGATAAATGCCGTGCACGGTATCCGCGCCCCAGGCGATCAAGTACATTGACGTAAGCTTTCCCGAATTGCTGCCGCCGGCGCTGATTACATTGCTGGAGGTGCCGCCGGAGAGCTGCGAATAGCGGATCGCCAGGCCGTTGAATTCGTCCGGGCATTCCGTATGATCGCCATAGAAGATTGTCGCCGCGACTTTTTCGCGCATGGCTTCAAGAAAGGCCTTGCCTTCCGACATTCTGAAAAGCCTGCCCCTGTCGCCATATAGCTCTACTTCTTTGATATCCAGTTCCATACGCGCTTCAAGCATGGCGCAAGGCTCTTTGACCTGCGTCCAGACGCTTTTTGACGGCTCAACGCCCTGATAGATTCGCCGCCAGTGGATCGTCGGCAGTCCTGTTCTGATACGCGTCAAATGTCCGTCGGACTGATTCGACTCCATCCAGATCACATCATCCAGAATATCATTGATTTGATTGGCGAGCTCAATCACGTCGCCCGCATGACTGCCTTTGTAAAAGTCTTCCAGCTCCGCAAGCGTGTATACGAAGCCTTTCTGATACGCCATTTCTTCCCCTCCTTACATTTTCGGATAAAGCCGATCGGCCAGATGCCGCACCTGCGGCGCCGTTTCTTTGCCTGTGACTGCTTTCGCCTCTCCCAGCGCCCGCCCCACACGGACAAGGAATCTTCTGATTTCCGGATTGAATTCGTAGCCGGTTTCCACCAGCATTTTTTTCAGCTCCTCATTTCCGAACATGTCGATCGCCCGTATGGCTGCCGCATTGGCTTCCCTGGCATTGCGATCACTTCCGCCGATTTCCGAATCCGCCGCCAGACTGGCCCGCCAGCCGCGGATCCGTTCCGCTTCTTCCGCTTCCGCTTCCCGCTGATACGCCTGATACTGCTCCCTGCGGTATTTCAGCAGCCCGCTGGCCTGCTCTTCCGTCAGTCCCAGATCCTGCGCACGCCTTTCAAATTCATTCAGCGCATTATCCGATATGGGAAAGATCTTGCGCTCTTCCTCTGTCAGGGTCAGCTTCCAGGTTTTGACGCTGTCCGGCTCTCCCTGCTTCATCTCTTCCGGCTCTGTCTGCGAATCTTCACTGGGATTCTGCAGAGAAGGAACCGCATTCCCATCGCTGCCGATGCTGTCGATCAGCATTTCGTTTTTATCGTCCATTTTTCCCCCTTTTCCCCTTTCACCATGCAAGCGGATCGTATGCCGTTCCTGTCCCGTTTCCATACAAATCGCCGAGCGCAAGACCGGGAAGATTGACGGCAAAAGTCAAGGCCAGCGCATCCCCCAGATCCGGAGACCGTCCGATCCGCGCCTTGATGTCTTCCTTGCTTTCCAGTTTCATTTTGCCTGTAGAGTCATAAAAATACCGGATTGCGGAAAGATCCCCGGCAAGAGCTTCCAAATCCGGCAGGGCCCCGCCATTTTTCAGCCATTCCGCCAGCCGGAACCACATTTCCGCCCGCCGATTGTGAAAGCGTTCGCTGTCCAGCGCCCGCCCGCCGAAGTGCACCCCGCTCACGGCAAGGCCCAGGCTTGTCAGCCTGTCGATAACGCCTCCCCCGCCGCCGTTGTCGATATAGACTCCCTGAGGCAGCAGCCGCGCCATTTTTTCCCCGACAGCATCGGCCAAAGTCATATTGTCCACCTTGTGCAATACCGTCGGCATCATGGCCAGCTTCCCGCGTCTGGGAAAGATTACGCTGGCATCATCCCCGAAGCGCGCCACATCGACGCCCAGCACCAGCGGCGAGAAATGATCCGGCTTCATTCCATGCCCTGCCCGCCTTCCTTCGCTGACCACATCCAGCGGGATCAGGCTGTCATCGCTGGAGGCATTGAAGTCGCAAAGCATTTCCTGCCGCCAGGTATTTTCTGAAAGCTCTTCTTTCAGCCGCTCCACTTCTTCCGGTTTCAAGGCTGTGGTCTGCGTGACAGGGAACGAAAGCGCCAGCCAATTCGGATCGCCCGCCGCCTGGGCTTCCGCCGCTCTGTGATACATTTCGGAAAAGAGGTTGATCCCCTTTGGCGTTCCGATAAAAAGCGCGCTTCCCTCCCGATCCGCCAATGCCGGCCGGATAATTTCCGCCCAGATTTCCGGCTTCATCTGCGCCACTTCATCCAAAACAACCGAATCAAAATACATTCCGCGCAATGCGTCTGGATTGTCCGCGCCGAACAGACGGATCGTCGCTTCATTTTCAAAGCGTACGGAAAGCTCTGTTTCCTGCACTTTCCTGCCCTCTATGCCGGCGGAGTACCGCTTCATATAGGCCCAGGCGATTGACTTGGCCTGATTGCGAAACGGCGCGACATAGGCAAAGAAGCCGCGCTCTTTCTGGCATTCAAGCGCAAGCTTCAAAAGCCGATTGACGGCCAGCACGGTTTTGCCAAAACGCCTATGCGCCACCAGCACGGAAAAGCGCACGCCTTCAAGCATTGCTTCAATTTCCGGATATCGGCTTTCATACGGAATCACATCGCCGCGCATCTTATTTTTTTTCCATCTTCAGCACATTCGCCAGCGCATCCGCTTCCGCAAGCTGTCCAAGCAGCCAGATCCCCACGTCCCTCCGCCCTTCATGCCGCACCAGAAAAAGCGCGCCACCCGTTTCCGGCGCCTGATGCAGACATTCGGAAACATCCAGCAGACTGCGAAAGAATTTCCGGCCCTCTGTCGACTGCGCTGCCTGACGGATGAAAAGACGCATGGACTCCCGCGACTCTGTTTCCTGCCTGCTTTCTTCCGCCGTTTCTTCGTATTCGTACATGCTTTTCCTCTTACAATCTTCCAAGCCCGCCGATAAGCTGCGCCATCAGAGACCCGTCCGCCGCGCCGGCTTGCGTCTGGCTCAAAGCCTTGCCCGCCTGCGCCGCTTTCAAGGCCATGTCTATTGCCTCACCTGCTTGCGCCTGTTCTGCGTCCCCGCTCTGCGCCGCCGCTCTGGCCTTGCGGATTCTGGCTACTTCGCCTTCATCATTCAGACAGCCTTCCGGCATTCCGATCCGCTCTCCGTAGCTGCGCACCGTCCGATCGACGTGCACAATATCCAACGCTTCCGGACACGCCGACGCCACACGGGCAATAAAATTCAAGCCCTGCTCTATGGCCGTGGTTGCCATCAGCTTCTGCGCCTGCGCCAGCACGGATTCAAAGGCGACGTCTATCGGCGGCGCTTCAATTTCTCCATTTTCCCCGCGCAAAATGTCCGGCATTGGCGGCAGCGCATTCCATTCCCGCATCAGTCCGAAGGTCCTGCGGATCAGCGGTTCAAGGAATTCCTGATGCAGTCGCTCCACCACCGGCCCGAGCAGCAGCATTTTTTCCTGTTGCTTCGCTTCGATTTCCGTAGCCGTCACATTTCGCCGCGTGGAATCAATCAGAAGCCGGAACAAATCCGAATAAAGCCCCGCTGATATTCTTTCTTCCGCCCGCAATACGGCATTTTCCGCCGACGCCACTGCCGCAGGCATAGGGCTGTAAACCGGAAGCGCATACGCCCCGCCGGACGATCTCAAATCGGCGAAGTTTTTTCCTCCCGGATTGAGGTCCACGCCGCGCCCCTTCAAGGTTGCGTCCAGCATCATCGGCGGATCGGCAAGAAGATGCTGAAGCCGGAGCAGCTGCGCATCCATCTTCTGCAGGGAACGCGCATCAGGCAGAACATCCATCGCCGGACTTCTTCCGTAGACATCAAGTCCAGTTGCCGACCAGCGCGGCGCAAAGGCCGGGAACATATTGTATCCGCCTTCTTCCAGGATAGTCGCCCCCTGCCCTTCCTGCGTAAAATAGACGCTTGCAAAGGCGTGCCGCCCGTCTCCGCTTCCCGGCTCATCTTCAGCAGGGAATACGCCATGTACGATTTCAAACCGCTGCGTATCCGCCTGACCCGGACTTTTCAGAGCCGCAGACATATTGTCCGGAAGCCTATCCCTCCCGAACTGCTGCGCCGCCTGTCTGGCTGTCATGGATATTCTGCGGAAAAAGGTATCTGGACGGCCACGACTGTCAACGTCAAGCACATATTCACCGGCCCGCACGGGCATAAAGCGCAGGCCGTCGGCGTCGGCTGTCTCAATAAGCAGGGCCGTACCGAATGCGCCAAGCATCTCATAAGTATCGTGCGCCGCATCATAGAAATTTGAATGATGCAGACAAGTGATCATGGCCTGAGTTACATCGTCAAGCCATTTCCGAACCTCTCCGGATCCGTCTCCGTTCCACGGCTGGCGCAATCCCAGCCGGAACCATGGCCGCGCCGGGCTTGTCATCCCGCCTTGCATGCCAGAAGCCAGCGTCCTCAACGCCAGCCGCGGCCGGCTGTTGACTACGGGACTCAGCTTGATCCTGCGCTGCGCATCGGTGTCCGTGTCATCTCTGTACCGTCCAGGCAGAAACAGATCGCCTATGCTTTTCCAGAGGCTGAGAAATCCGCTCCGCTCCTGCTTAAGCCCCTCATAGCGTGCGGCAATGCGCCCGATTCTTCCTCTTTCCCCGTCTGTCATCATGCGCCCAACGTTATGCCGCTGCTGTCCGTTCCTGTTCCTGTCAGGATTGATCCGGCCAAGCCTCTGCTTTTCCGGGCTCTTTCCCTTTGTGCCTGCGCCGCGTCGGCTGCTGCCGCGCTGACACTTTTGACAGCCTGCTTTGCCGGTTCAACGTCTGTTTTTATTTCCGGTGCTTCATAGCTTCCGCCGCCCATCTTGTCCCCCTTATCCCTGTCGCTTCCCCAGTTTTTCCCGAATCCATGCCGCTGCGGTTCTCAGGGCAAGACTGAAGCACGTCGCCAGAAAACTTAAAGTTCTGCTTTTAAGTTTTTCAAGCAGCTCCTGCCTGCTCTCTTCCGCTTTCATTTCCGTATTTTTTTCATGTTGCGCCATTTCTACCCCTGTTTTTTTTAAAGTACTGCATCAGCTTTCCGGGGAAAAAGCCCTGTTTGCCTCAAGCAGCTCCTGCCGACTGCCAAAAACAAAGATACCATCCGCAACCCGTCCCTTTTTCTCCCTTATTCGGAAATATCCCGGGACGCGGCATAACATTGAAAAGCCAAGCTTGTCATAAAGATTCAAGGCGTGTCTGTTTGTCTGCGGTATTCTTCCCATAAGCCCGACGCAATCGGCATTCAGATTCAAAAGAAATCTGATTGCGCACATGCCAAGAGGAACAGATACGCTGAAGAAATCACGCAAGGCGCACATGCCGACTTCATACACAAACGATCCTGAAATCGGCGGGTGCGCTTCCATAATTCCGGCAAGCTTTCTATTTTCATAGGCGGCTATCAAATGATGCCCCGGGCAAAGCTGCAGACGGATCCAGTATTCGCGGCTGATACTGTCAGGAAAATACGCCCATGACAGGCGATCTTCATGGATCTTGTCAAAAATTTTCCCCGCTTCAAATGCGTCTGTAATTTTCTGGAAGCAAAAATTTCTATTCCGCAAGTCAGGATCATAAGAATAGACAGTTTCCGGCATATCCATTCCCCAAAATGTGCGGCCCGCCCGCCGCCCTAAAAAAAAAGAAGCCTGGCAGCTGGATCCCAGTCTGCTAGGCTTCTCAAAAATCCGATATCTTTGACTATATCTACACAATCAAACGGTATTTTTCAACCCCTCTCCCCCTATGCCAATCCCGCACATGTTGAATTTCCTAAAAGAAAGAGGGCTGCCGGATAGGAAGTTCGACGCGTCGAACAATAAAAAAAACGTCCACAGAGGGGAATGATCTTGACCATCAAGATAAATCTGTAGACGTAAAAACAAAAATAATCTTTTAAACCATCTTTGTTTTGTAAAATTTTATCTTTTTTTTATTTTTTTGTCTATATAAAAAAGGGGAAGAAAGTAAAACTCTCTTCCCCTAAGGTATTATAATATCATCTTATGACAAGATTACTTCAGCGTATCAGCATAAATTTCAGCCGTATGCTTTACAACAACCTTATCATGATTACGAGACAGCATATCATTGAGCTGCATCATGCAAGCGGGGCAGCCAGTTGCAACAACAGCAGCACCAGAGTTCACGATGTTATCACGTTTACGCTGACCAATTTCACGAGACAGTTCGGGTTCATCAAGCGTGAAGCTACCGCCGCAACCGCAGCAATGATCAGCTTCATTCATTTCAACCAGGTTCATGTTCTGGTTTACGTTAATCAGAACACGCGGCTGAGCACTGATGCCAAGACCCATTCTCAAGTGACAGGATTCATGATAGGTCACAGGAGTACCACCACGGTGCTTGGAAGCCTGAATCTTCAGGACATCAACAACGAACTGGTTGATTTCCATGGACTTTTCAGCGATATCCTTCGCCAGTCTGCGATACTGAGGTTCAAGATCCTCAGCATAGCGAGGCCAGTATTCCTTGATCATTTCGGTGCAGGAAGCGCAAGGAGTGATAATATAGTCAAATTTGACATCCTGCAAAATATCAAGGTTATGACGGAGCATCTTCAAGATACCGTTACGTTCGCCGTGGGACATAGCGGGCATGCCACAGCAGGCGAAGTTATCAGCCATGAAGACACCAACTCCGTGGTAGTCAAAAATCTTCATGCAAGCGTCAGAAATCTTCGTGTACACGAGGTCACCCATGCAACCGGGGAAGTACACAACTTTCAGACCGCTTTTGCCAACAGGCATGTTAATTTTGCCGTGCGTAGCATGGAAGGACTTGTCAGCCACAACAGGAATACGACGTTCGGCACCGATGAAGGCCTTCATCAGAGGAGCACGAGCGGTGTCCTGAACTTTGTCTTCTTCCTTCTTCATGATGAGCTTCTGGAAAGGAGATCCAACGCGCATCAGAGTATCGAGAATGCGGGGATTGGGAAGCAACGTACGGAAAATAGCTTTTTCAATGGCGTTCAGGCCGTTGTAATTCGCGAAAGCTTCTCTGGCGGCGATGAAGATATCCATCGTTTTCACGCCGGAAGGACAGTTGTACGCGCAACTGCCGCACATCAAGCAGTGAGACAGCTTTTCGTAAACCTGATCGGGATCCTGAATCACCAGACGGGCGAGATTTTCGGTAAGAGCAATCTTACCACGGGTGACGTCACCCTCTTTACGAGTCTGATCAAACACAGGACAAAAAGCCTGGCAGAAGCCGCATTTCATGCAGGAAGCAAGGAGGTCGTCGATTTCCATCAACGCCTTGGCAAGGCTATTGAGATCGCTCATGATATATTCCCCTACTTGGGCAGACTGGTGTCTGCCCAAGTTGGTTTTATGATTTTAAGAAAAAGCTAACTAGCAAACGGAATCGTGAACGGTGTTAACACCCACGATCTTGTTGGCGTTGAAGAGACCTTTCGGATCCATGGCTTCACGCATACGGCGAGACCACATGATGGTACCGCGAGAGGTTTCCTTCTCCATGTACTTCTTCTTCGTGGTGCCGATGCCGTGTTCGCCGGACAGAGTACCATTAAGTTCCAGAGCGAGGAGGAACAGGCCTTCAGCAGCGCGTTCAACGCGTTCCATTTCGACCTTATCACGCTTGTCGCAAAGGATGGAAGGATGCAGGTTACCGTCACCGGCATGACCGAAGGTGGCGAGCTGCACATTGTTGTCCTTCGCAAGCTTCTGCAGACCCTTAATCATAGCGGGGATCTGAGAACGGCAGACGGTGACGTCTTCAAGACGCAGAGTCGGCCGGCAACGAGCGAGAGCAGGAATAGCCACACGGCGGCCTTCCCACAGGCGAGCCTTTTCAGCAGCGTTCTTAGGAACGAGCACGGCCATGGGGTTGTTGGCATTGAGGCATTTTTCAACGATAGCGGCTTCATCAGCGACCTGAGCCGGATGGCCGTCAACTTCAACGAGAAGCATAGCGCCAGCGCTACGATCCATGCCGGCTTTAGCGAAGTCTTCGATGTAGTTGATGGAATCGTGATCAAGGAATTCCAGCGTACAGGGAACGACGTGAGAAGCGATGATGTCAGCAACAGCCTGGGAAGCATGTTCCATATCCGGGAAGTAGGCAACGCAGGCCTTGGAAGCCTTCGGCGGAGGAACGAGTTTGAAGGTGATGCGGCTCAGGCAGGCCAGAGTACCTTCAGAAGCGATCAGAAGGCCAGCGAGGTCATAACCGGTGGCGCACTTAACAGTACGAGAACCAGTTTTGCAGAGTTCGCCGTTATTGCCATAGAATTCCATGGCCATAACATACGCTTTCGTGGTGCCGTATTTCAGACCGCGGAGACCGCCGGAGTTTTCGTTGACGTTACCACCGATGGTGGACACAGACATGGAACCCGGATCCGGAGGATAGAACAGGCCCTTAGCGGCGCAAGCGGCAGCCATCTTCGCAGTAATAGTACCGGATTCAGCGGTCACATACAGATCGTTAGCGTTAACTTCGATGATTTTGTTCAAAGCGTTGGTGCAAACCACGACGCAGTCGGGGCTGTCAACGGTGGTTCCGCCGGACAGGTTGGTGCCTGAACCACGGAAAGACATCGGAACGCCTTCGTCATACAATTTTTTAATAACTTCGCCGAGCTGTTCGGTCTTGGTAGGACGAATAACGGCACCCGGGATGACGTGTTCGATAACAGCGGCATCATAGGAATAGCTCTGACGATCGGCTTCGCTGGTAAAGACGTTTTCCTTACCGACGATGCCTTCCATTTCTTTGATAAGCGAAGCTTGAATCATGGATGACCTCCAAATTTATGTTTACTCCAAGCCATTATTGTCACCGGCAAGAGGTCAGGACAAAAAGAAATCGCAGTCCACTGCCAGAGAGCAATCATTTTTGCTGCCGCAGACGCTTGCGCAAATTTTCTGCGACGACTTTAGGATCAATTGGATTTCGTGCCACACCAGTTTCAATTGCAGCTTTTGCCGCCGCTGCAGCTACTGCCGGTGCAACATTTTCATCCAAAGATGAGGGAATGATATAGTCAGGACATAATTGATCGGAAGTTACTAAATCGGCGATGGCATGCGCTACAGCGATTTTCATCGCGTCATTGATTTCCGTAGCCCGAACATCTATAGCACCTCTGAATAATCCGGGAAAAACCAATACATTGTTAATTTGGTTTTTCACATCGGAGCGACCGGTTGCAACAACTTTTGCTCCGGCATCTATAGCTCTTTGAATAGGCCAAATCTCAGGAGTTGGATTTGCCTGTGCAAAAACTATAGGTTGATTATTCATACTACGTATCATGTCCTCTGTCAATGAGTTCGGCACAGAAACACCGATAAAAACATCAGCTCCCTTTATGGCATCCGCCAAGGTTCCCTGAAGCTTATCAGGATTCGTTGCCTTTGCAATCATGGCTTTATATTTATTCATCCCTTTCGGTCTGCCATCCCAGATGGCACCGATAGAATCGCACATGATTACATTTTTCAACCCACAGGCCATGAGCAGCTTGATTATCGCTGTGCCGGCAGCTCCAGCACCGCTCGTCACGACCTTGATATTGTTGATGTCTTTTCCAACAATCTTCAGGGCATTCAGCACGCCGGCTAATGTCACAATAGCTGTGCCATGCTGATCATCGTGAAAAATAGGACCCTGAAAAATGCCCCGAGCCTTCAAAGTATCTTCTATTTCAAAGCATTGAGGCGCTTTGATATCTTCAAGATTCACGCCTCCAAAGGTTGGAGCAAGCAATTCTACAAATTCAATAATCTTATCGACATCATTCGTATTGACGCAAATAGGAAACGCGTCAACATCACCAAATTTTTTGAAAAGCAGTGCCTTGCCTTCCATAACAGGCATGGCGGCACAAGGGCCTATGTTGCCAAGCCCCAGAACAGCAGTTCCATCCGAAACGACACATACACTGTTAGCATGGTTCGTATACAGATCCAGCGTCGACGGATCGCGATAGATCTCCATACAGGGCTCAGCCACTCCAGGAGAATACGCCAAAGTCAGATCATCGGTTTCTGCTGTCGAGACTTTAACCCGAATTTCGATCTTCCCCGTATGTTCTCTATGAAACTGGAGGGCGTCTTCGCGCAAATTAGTAATTTTCGACATAGTCCGTTCAATCCGTCTTCATGTATCTGTGTCAAAAAAAAACGGGAAATGATCTGTTGGTGTTGCAATCTACAGAAATACATTACCCGATTTTATAAAATATGAAAAAAAAAGAGTTAAAGGGGCGGACTGCAAAAAACAGTCCGTCCCCGGATGAAGCTTACTTACTTCGCCATCTTCGCCATCTTGGCATCAATTTCAGACTGAGCCTGGAGGATGTCAAGAGCGTTCAAATACACAGGAGTATCAACCATCTTGCCGTTCAGGGACACAGCAGCCTTACCCTTCGCGAGGCCTTCTTCTTCGAAGCACTTCACGACATCGCGAGCCCACTGCACGTCGGCCGGATCGGGAGCATACAGACGGTTGGAGGGTTCAACCTGACGGGGATTGATGATCATGCGGCCGCCGTAGCCCATCTGCAGACCGTCACGGACGTTCGCTTCAAAAGCTTCGACGTCGGTGTAGTTAACAAAGGGAGCATCGATAGCGACGATACCGGCAGCGCGGCAAGCGATAGCGGTCTTCGCACGACCCCAAAGCTGTTCTTCACCCTTATCGGTCAGTTTCACGCGCATATCGCGGCAGTAGTCAACAGCGCCAAAGATGGCGTTGACGTTACGGGGGCTGGCCATACAGCATTCATAGGCATTCATGATGCCCTTGGCGGTTTCGAGCAGCATGGAAATTTTCACAGTGCCGGGTTCGATGCCGCGTTCCTGTTCGAGCTTGGACAGAACATAGTCAAGACGCTTGACGTCGTCGGCATGGCCGGTTTTCGCAAGCGTAATACCTTTCAGGCCAGGAACGACAACAGCATTCAGGTCGTCCAGGGTCATGAAGGTTTCCCAGTTATTGATGCGGACATACATGTCAGCACCGGTAGCAGCAGCGATGTTGCCTTCCTTGAGTTCCTTCGCGATCATTTCGCGGGTAACTTCTTTTTCAGACGGAGGAATGGAGTCCTCGAGGTCGAGAGTGATAATATCAGCGGGAATGCTTTTGGCTTTTTCAAGGAATTTGGGGTTGTTGCCAGGGACATAGAAAATAGAACGCTGAACAGCCATTTCTAGCTCCTTAAATTCTGGGTTTCCTGATGTTTTTATGATGAGTATGAATCCGAAACACCGGGGAAACCGACCGTTTTTCGAATTCAGCCATGAATGCTATCTAAAAAAGATCCTGAGGAAGTTTTTTAGAAAGACTTTTCATGTTTTTTCTACTAGCCTTAAGCTTTCCTGTCAAGATACCTATCTGTCTTTTTCATACACCTGATGTCTTCAGTTTTCCAACGATTGCTCTTCCGCGAACTTCTGGTCAAAATCTGAAAAACAATATACAAAGAAAGGGCATCCAGTCCAAAATTCAAGTTTTACAGAGGCGTATGCTTATGCAGTTCATTAGTGCTCAAATAAAGCAGTCCATTGAGGGTGGTTCCTGGATTCGCCGGATGTTTGAAGCAGGCATCCAGCTGAAACAGAAATACGGCAATGATGCCGTATGTGATTTTAGTCTGGGCAATCCGGATCTGGCTCCGCCGGAAGCAGTCGGCAAAACGCTTCGAGCCTTTGCGGAAAAGGTCGACGCGCCCTTCAGTCTCGGGTATATGCCCAATGCGGGATTCCCCTGGGCCAGAGAAAAACTGGCCGCATGGCTTGCTGAAGAGCACAAAACCGCTCTTTCCGGCAATGACGTGCTCCTCTCCTGCGGTGCAGCCGGCGCCCTCAACGCATTTTTTCATTCTGTTCTTGAACCTGGCGACGAAGTCCTGACCTTTGCGCCATGCTTTGTAGAATATGTCTCCTATGTCGCCAATCATGGTGGAGTGCTCAAAACTGTTCCTTCGGAAACTGATACCTTTGCTCCAGACTTCAATGCGCTGGAAAATGCCATCACGGCAAAAACCCGTGCACTGATCATAAATTCCCCGCACAATCCGACTGGCGTGGTCTACACGGAAGCAGAAATACGGCAGATTGCGGAACTGCTCCAAAAGGCATCCGAGAAATACGGCCGCGCTGTCTATCTCGTTGCAGATGAACCGTATCGCTTCCTGACCTTTGACGGGGTAACGGTTCCCAGTCCTCTGCCGCTCTATCCATATGCTGTGGTTGTCAGTTCTTTTTCAAAAAATCTCTCTCTGGCAGGCGAAAGAATCGGCTATATTGCTCTGTCGCCGCTTTTTGAAGAACGCTCTGAACTGATGGGAGCTCTTACACTGTCAAACAGAGTGCTCGGCTTTGTCAACCCGCCAGTCATCGGTCAGCACATCATGGCAGGAGCTCTCGGATCCCAGGTGGATGTAGAGGTTTACAGAAAGCGCCGTGATCTGATGGCTTCCATCCTGCAGGACGCCGGATACGAATTCCGTATGCCCCAGGGGGCTTTTTATTTCTTTCCCAAGGCTCCAGGCGGAGATGACGTTGCCTTTGTCAACAGGCTCGTGAAAGAAAGGATTCTCGCCGTTCCCGGAAAGGGTTTCTTCGGCCCGGGGTACTTCCGTCTGGCATTCTGCGTTGAAGACGAAGTCATCGCCAGATCTGCTGAAGGCTTCAAGAAAGCCATTCAAAAATAGCTGAATAGAAAAAAGGCTGAGTTGATAAGCTCAGCCTTTTTTCGCATTAAAAAATCCGGTCTCTTACGGCCGTTCACCGATATGGATGTTCACGCTTCCGGAGACCAGAGGAATATAGCGGACATTCCGAAATCCGGCCGCTTCCATTTCCGCAGCCAATTCTGGAGCAGACGGAAAACGCATAATGGACTCCGCCAGATACTCATATGCCGAAGCGTCTCCGGAAATACGGCCGATTACGGGCAGAATATGCTGCAGATAAAAATTGTACAAACCGAAAAAAATCTTTTTCCGCCCAGTACCAAATTCCAAGATACAGGCCCGGCTGCCTGGCTTCAGAACGCGAAGCATTTCCCGAAACGCTGATTCTCGTGGAACGATATTGCGAATGCCAAACGACATAGTCACTCCATCGACACAGGCATCGGGAAGAGGAAGAAGCCTCGCATCCGCTACAGAAAGCCGCATAGGATTGTCTCGACGAATTTTATGCAGTCCCTGACGCATCATGGAAAAACAAAAATCCATTGCCCAAACTTCAGCTTCCCGGTATCTTTTCTGCAAAGCCAGAGAAACGTCCAGAGTGCCGGCTGCCAAATCAAGGCAACGCAGTCCTTTTCCTGTCTTGCTTTCGGGAAAAACCTCCCGCACAAGCCTGAAACGCCAGTATTGATCCAGATTACAGCTCAGCACCCTATTCAGAATATCATATCGGCACACAATACCGGAAAACATTTTTGAAATATTCGGACGAACAAATGTATCCGATTTCTGTTCATATTTATTCAACGATATCTCCCTGCCTTTCTCTGACTGCCGTCAGAACAACATTGTAAATAGCCGGGAACATTTCGGCAAAATTATTGGGCGAAATACGCTGCGTTTCAATAAATTTTACGACAATTTCCTTAGTAACCTGCAGCACTTCCTTATCCGTTTTTTCCATGTGGAGTCTCCTGACAGCTGAATTTCACACCACGGCGTCATTTCTGAAAAGACTTGCTTTTCATACCGGACTGTTCCACTCTTTGCGGAAGGCATTCCATCCCCGCAAGGCCTCTGCCATGCAAAAAGCTTTGTCTACAACAGATTATGCCTGATATCAATGGAAAAAAACCAATCTCTTTCTCACCGCAGCAAAGATGTGTTGTACCAATCAAGGATTTTTCATGCTTCGTTTGTTTCTAACCGCATTCTTCGTCACTCTTCTCTCCTGTTCATCACTGGCATTCACTCCTGAACAGACCATCCTCAATGTCCAAAAAGCAATTGACAACTGCGATCCGGACGCCTTTGAAGACTGTTTCTCAATGGATACCATCCTGGAACGTGGGACTGACCTGCTGCTTAACATCTCGAAAAATCAGGATATCAAAGACAAGTCAACCCTTCCTCCCGCTCTCATGCTTTTTACAATAACGCTGCGCAACGATCGGATGAGGTCCGTCATGCGTCCGATGATCAGGGACGAACTGAAAAAAAGCCTGCGATACTGCATCGCATCAGGCATGTTGACAGAACATCCCCGCAAGGACATTCCTGTTGAAGGAATGTTGTCTCAGTTCATCGCCAAGCAGAAAACAGGTCCCAAAAAAATTTCTCTATTGGGAAAAGCTAAAAAAGATCATGGCAATTCGAAAAACCGAATCGTTCCATCGCTGCTCCATGATGCGGATACAGGACAAAAATACCTTATTCTCTTTCATCTCATTCCTGATCAGAATACATGGAAAATCGATGATATCCTCAATCTTGAAACACTGCTCCGAACAGGAAAACAATAATGCACAATATCCTGATCTTTGTCTTTCAGATACTTTTGCTGAGTCTGCCAGCATCTGCCTGGGCTGAATCCGAGTTGCCCCGAATATCCTTTTCCATGCTTCAGGATCGTTCCGATCGACTTGCCGCAGTGCACATTCAGCTTCCCCAGGGGTTCCGGGCCTATTCCGAGGGAAGCGTTGCATTGAAAGTTGCGCCTTCTTCTGAAGAAGTCCAGGTACTATACCCTCAACCGATCTCTGTTCCTGATTTTGCCGATCCGATCCGGACAATCCAGGCATACGAAGGCGATTTGACGATTCTCCTCCGAATGCCCCCTACGGAACCTCCTCTTGCTGTCCGCATTTCGATGGCACTTTGCTCTTCTTCCCGATGCATCCCATTCTCCCAAACTTTTTCCATAGGCGAAACATTATCCTTATCGGAGAATCAATCACCTCATATTATTTTTCAGCCTGAAGAATCAGTCTCGGCTCTTTTGGTTTCCTCGCTTTCCTCAGCTCTTTTCTTCGGATTCTGCGCAGGGCTGATTCTCAATATCATGCCGTGCGTTCTTCCCGTTTTGAGCCTGAAGCTGTCCGTTCTGACCAGCTGCACAGGAAATCAGAGAGAAAAAATCTCCTCATTTCGCCGGTATTGCCTCTTCTTTTCAGCCGGGATTTTAGCGTGGTTTGCCTGCGTTTCCATATTCATGAGCCTGTTTCAAATTTCATGGGGAGCAATCTTTCAGCATGTTATTCCGCTCATTATCCTAATCTTTTTCGTTTTTATGATGACGCTTCCTCTTTTTGGAATTGGTACTCTGCCTGTTTTGAATCTGCGAACCGGCTCAAAAACAAGATCGCATATTTTTCTGACGGGCTTTGCCGCAACAATTCTGGCGACGCCATGCAGCGGGCCGCTGCTGGGAGGCGTATTGGCTTGGACAATCCGGCAGCCATTTCCTGTCCCTGAGCTTGTCTTTCTGGCAACTGGATGCGGCATGGCTGCTCCTTACGGCCTGTTCGCCTGTTTTCCCAGCACGGCTCGCTGGATTCCACGTACCGGCATATGGAATGAACTTGTAGAAAAATCCGCCGCGTTTTTCCTTCTGGGAACTATCTTATACCTTATTGCTTCCCTGCCGGAATATTTGCAAATTCCAACGATTGCGGTGCTTCTTTTTTCAGCCTGCATTCTATATTGTCGGACTCGCTTTGCTTCTCTCTGCTCATCAAAACTCAGAAGATGCGCGATTTCCTGGATCAGCACTGCTCTGATCGGCCTTGGTGTTTTCACTGCATACAGCACTGCGAAGCAGGATTCCATTTGGGAAAAGCTGCCTGCGGAAGCCGTCGAACAGGAAATAGGGAAAGATAGAATGCTGCTGTTTTTTACAGCTGACTGGTGTCCATCATGCAAACTGCTGGAATGGACTTCATTGACAGAAGATCGGCTGAATCGTATGAAACGCACCTATGGCATACGCTGCATACGTATAGATATGACCGAAGCCAACCCTGCCGCACAACATCTGCTTCAGCGGCTCGGAAGCGTCAGTCTGCCTTTCACTGTCGTCTTCGAATCCGGATCGCGGGCACAGTTTCCCTATATTCTGCGGGATTTATACAGCGGGGAACTATTGGAGAACGCAGTGCAGGACTGCATGGAGAGAAAATAATGATCACAACGCATACCGATGCGATGCTTCATCTTGAAACCGTCATGGTCGGCACAAAATTCCCCGAGAATGTTGGTATGGCAGCCCGTGCCTGCGCCAATATGGGCTGCCGCACTCTAAACCTTGTTTCTCCGTTCCGCTGGGATATGAAGAAGGCCGAGCCGCTTGCAACTCCCAAGGGGATGCCTGTTCTGGAAAATATCACGGTATTTCCATCTCTGGAAAAAGCCGTTGCACCGTGCTCACTCATTATTGGCACAACGGCAAGGACTGGAGGCTGGAGACGCCATGTCATCACTCCGGAACAGGCTGCTGAGGAATCCGCTGCAAGACTGATCCAGGGAGAACGGATCGCTCTTGTCTTTGGTCCGGAAGATCGGGGGCTAGAAAATACGGATATTGAGCAGTGCGATCGACTTATCACCATTCCTACAGCCGGAGAGGCATCTTCTCTCAATGTCGCTCAGGCCATGCTTCTTGTTCTTCATGCGTTTTATAACGCGCTGGACGCTCGCTCTGTCACCACCAGGGATTCCGTTTCAGGGAGAATCTCTCATGAAGAGCAGGAAATTCTTTATAAAAAAATCCGTCAGACCCTGCTGGCTATTGATTTCCTCAAACCAGATAATCCTGATTACTTTCTCATGCCTCTGCGGCGTTTCTTCGGCAAAACCGATCTCAGACGACACGAAATGGATATGCTGATGGGAATATGCCGACAAATTCTCAATATTGCTGAACGGGCTGAAAGAACGCAGAGACCATAAAACAATAAGATACAAAAAAAGCAGGGAGAGACTTTTGATACGACTCTCCCTGCTTTTTCGCGATTTAAGAAATTCAAATCATCATTTAATGAACAGCATTTCCTGGTAGCTCGGCAAAGGCCAAAGATCTTCCGGAACCAGACTTTCAAGCCGATCCGCGCACTCCCTCACATGCTTCATGGCAAGCAACACCGAAGTGCCGCAGTGATGGGCTTTTCTCACGATATCGGTATCGACATTGACCAGCTCGTTTTCCAGATGTTCCACATTGAGACGCAGCTTTTCCAGAAGATCCGCCACTTCGTCAAGCAGAACTGTGTCAGCAGGTCTGCCAAGGCTCTGCATACTGCATGCCGTCTGAGCCAGCTCCTTTTGCCAGCGCAGTCCGGCAGGATACACAATGGTGCGCGCCATTCGGATGACAAGGCTGGCTTCCGTGTGAATGGTTTTACAATATTGTTCTGTATAGATTTCCTGACGCGCCTTCAGTTCCTGACGGGAGAGGACATTATAACGACCATACAAATCAATCGTTTCCGGCGCACAGTACACCATAAGGGATTCCGGGGTCGTCCGGTAATTCGGCAGCCCGCGCAATTCCGCTTCATGATGCCATTCCGCAGAATATCCGTCACCGTTGAAAATGACGGCGCTGTGTTTTTCCATGACTTCCCGAACGAGGACAGCTACGGCATCATTCAGTTTTTCCATGTTGCCGCCGCACAGCATTTCCAGACGCGTCGCCGCATAATCCAGAGAATCCGCCATCATGGTATTGAGAGCAACCTGAGAAGCAGATGCAGACATGCTGGATCCCAGCGCACGAAATTCAAAACGATTTCCTGTAAAGGCAAAAGGACTTGTGCGGTTTCTGTCTCCGGGATCAGCGGCCAGGGGGGGCAGGATATCCACACCCACGTTCATCACCCGCTTACTTCCGGAAGTGCGCGCTCTGCCAGATCGGAACTGCTCCAGAATATCCGTCAGCTGATCACCAAGGAACATGGACATAATCGCAGGCGGTGCTTCATTGGCTCCAAGACGATGATCATTCGAAGCAGACGCCGCAGAAGCTCGGAGAATCCCGCCATATTTATGAAGTGCCCGGATAGCGCAAACCAGAAAGACCAGGAACATAGCATTCTTATGCGGCGTTTCCCCGGGATCGAACAGATTGCCTACTTCAGCATTGCCGATGGAATAATTCAGATGTTTTCCCGATCCGTTAATGCCCGAGAAAGGCTTTTCATGAAGCAGACACGTCAGTCCGTGACTTTTGGCAATATTGCGAAGAACCGTCATAATGAGCTGATTGTGATCCACAGCCAGGTTCCCCGATTCAAAAACAGGCGCAATTTCATACTGGCTTGGAGCGACTTCATTATGACGGGTGCGCACGGGAACGCCAAGGCGATGCAGTTCCGCTTCCACTTCTGACATGCAGGCCTGCACGCGACGCGGCATTACGCCGAAATACTGATCTTCAAATTCCTGCCCCTTGGCGGGACGGGCGCCCATCAAAGTCCGACCGGCGATGAGCAGATCCGGACGGCCGAAAACAAAATTGCGATCAATAAGGAAAAATTCCTGTTCAAGGCCGGCATTGGACAGGACTGGAAGCGTGGTCTCGATGCCAAACAGTTTCAAGACGCGCACGGCCTGACGACTTAAAGCCTGATTGGAACGAAGAAGCGGCGTTTTGCGATCCAACGCCACGCCTGTCCAGGAAACAAAAGCTGTAGGAACACAAAGGACTATCCCGCCTGAATTTTTCATAAGATATGCGGGGCTTGTCACATCCCATGCCGTATATCCCCTGGCCTCAAAAGTGCTTCGCAAGCCTCCGGAAGGAAAGCTTGACGCATCAGATTCGCCCTGGCTGAGCATCTTGCCGCTAAATTCCGTAATAACGCCTCCGTTGCCATCCGGAGCCAGGAAGCTGTCGTGCTTTTCCGCAGACTGCCCGCTCAAAGGATAGAAAACATGCGTAAAATGCGTTGCGCCGTTTTCTATCGCCCAGTCTTTCATGCATGATGCAACGATATCGGCAAGCGAGGCATCCAGTCTCATGCCCTTTTCGATGGTCTTATGCAGGGAACGGTACACATTGCGGGGAAGCCGCTCCTTCATCACCTTGTCGCTAAAGACACTGCTTCCGTAGGTTTCTGTCGGCTTTTTGCTGGCATAATTTAAAAACTGCGATTCCGGTTTGTAGCTTGTGATTGCCACAATCGCATTGCTTCGGGCATTGCTACCGCTCATGCAAAGGCTCCTTACAAAATATGTCAATATATCCGTCGTTTCTGTGCTGCCAAAACGGCAGATCTGTGAAAAAATACCCCTGTTTTTATGAAAACAAAAGCGTTTTTTTAGAGAGATTTTCCGCCTTTCACCACCCGTTCGGCTCTCTTTACGAAATCTGAAAAATATCGTATAGGCTTTTTCTTCTTTTACTTTTTCACTTGAAAAAACCGGCATCCGTTCTGAAATGAGGAGGATCCCGTGGAACAGAAAGATCTCGAATTTTTTCAGGCATTGCTCCAGAAAATGCTGGAGGAAGCTCAAAATAAGGGCGATGGCACGCTTGAAGAATTGAATATGTCGAACGAGCCGTTTGCTGATCCGGCCGATCGGGCTTCGGCGGAATCTGACAGAGCGTTTATTCTGCGTATTCGCGATCGGGAACGGATTCTGATACGCAAGATTCATGAAGCTCTGCGCCGCATCGATGAAGGAGTTTATGGAATCTGCGAGGAATGCGGAGAAGAGATCAGCCTGTCCCGACTCAAAGCCCGTCCCGTCACAACGCTTTGCATCAACTGCAAAAGCCGTCAGGAAGAACGGGAAAACGCTGATTAATCATGGACTGTCACGTCTTCCGTCGGCTATGCGACAGCCTCTGCAGGATTCTTCCCGGCTGCCGCATGGAAAAAATCAGTTCGCCATCTGCCGATGTTCTGCAGTTTACCCTGTACGGCGGGGGGTGTAAACGTCATCTTCTGCTTCGTTTCGGAAGAGCTGACAATTTCCTTTTTTTCTCCCCTTCCCGAATATCGACAGGATCAGCCCCCACCGCAGCCGTCATGAGGCTACGGAAACACCTCAGCGGCCGCCGCATCCTTGGAACTGCAGTTCGCTGGCCAGAACGTCAGCTGTATCTCCATTTTGATCCGGATACTCCACTATGGCTGAAACTGGATCTCCGCACCGGAGCGGAACTGCTTTTTGAGATGCCTCCTTCTGAAGAGGTCTATCTCTGGCCGTCGCCTGACGATCTCTCTGATAATTCAGAAAACTGGCGGCAATTTCCCGTTTTGACACCTGCATTGCGCAAAACGCTTCAGTATCTGCCGTCTGGAGAACGGATGGCACTGCTGGCTGATCTGGAATACGGAAGCGGAGATCTCTTCCTGTATGAAAATGCTGCGGGAGATCGGGAGCTGTACGCATGGCCTCTCCCAGACGAGCTGAGCATGAAAAATGGTGAGAGGCTGCAGGAAAAGGTCTTTGAACTTCCTGAAGCGGCCTGCACATCAGCAGGTGAAAGCCTTGTTTTAAGGGATATGGCCAGAAAAGCCCGCGATCTGGCCGAACTTCCGGCAAAAAGGGAGGCAGCACGTTTGCGACGGCTGCTTATCAAACTCGAAAAAGAACGCATCCGGCTGATCGCCATGCGGGATGAACAGAAAAGCGCACTGGCGCTCCAGGCGGAGCTGTACCGTTTTTCTCCTGATGAAAAGCAGTCTGAAATTCAGCTGTACGGGCTTTCCATGCCATTGATTCTTGATCAGAAATTGACAGTCAGAGAAAACATGGAAGCCATGTTTCACCGGGCAGCGCGGGGGAAACGGGGGCTGAAATATCTGGAAGACCGCTTTCAGAGCGTCCAAAAAGCGCTGGCTGATGCCGAACAATCTGGAAGCGTCGCCGCAGCAGCGGCACCGGCATCTCCTGTTGCTGTCCGGAAAAACCGGAATGCCATTCCGAATCGGGTTCAGAGCTTCCGCAGCAGCGATGGTTTCCTGATGCTCCGAGGTCGCGATGCATCAGGAAACGCAGCGGTACTGAAAGCGGCTATGCCGCATGATCTTTGGATTCATGCCGGCGGAGGATCCGGATCTCATGTCATCATCAGGCGGGATTTTGCCGCTCAGCCCATTCCGGAAAGAACCTTACGGGAAGCAGGTATCCTCGCTGTTCTGAAAAGCGAATTTAAGGACGCCTCTCAGGCCGAAGTCATCGTCGCCTGCGCCAAATATGTTCATCCTATCCGGGGAGCAGCCAGGGGGGCTGTACGCATCGATCACATGGAGCCCTCATTCCGAGTTGTGCCCGATGCTTCACTCGAAGCGCGACTGGCAGCGAAAAAATCTGGCTCCGATTGACACAACAGGCTTTTTGACAGAAAAAGAATCCATTCACTGCTATTCGTTTCAAGGATGCTTTCCGATTCATGTTTTTTCTTCATATCAAATTTACCTCATACGGACAGCTGTATGTCTTCAGCACCGAAGATCCTTTTATTTCCTGCGGGGATCTTGTCATCGCTTCTACAGAGCAGGGGCTGGGCGTCGGGCGCGTCCTCGCCCGCCGATCAGAACCTCCCAGGGAACTGAATCCGGATGAAATCCGTCCTGTCTTGCGCAGGGTAAACAGGGAAGATCTCGAGCAGGTGCAAAAAAATCGCGAAACATGCCGGGAGGCAGAACGGTTCTGCTCCCAGTGCATCGCCGACTTGCGGCTTGAGATGAAGCTGGTTTCCGTGGAAATGCTGTTTGATCGCAGCAAGCTGCTCTTTTATTTTACCGCACCAACGCGCATCGACTTTCGGGAACTGGTCAAAGCGCTGGTGCGTGAATACCATATCAGAATCGAGCTTCGCCAAATTGGCGTGAGGCACGAAACCCAAATGATCGGTGCCATAGGCAGCTGCGGCATGGTATGTTGCTGCCACAGGCATCTGAAAAAATTTGCGCCTGTGACAATCCGCATGGCCAAAGAACAGAATCTCTTCCTCAATCCTACGAAAATTTCCGGAATCTGCGGACGTCTGCTCTGCTGCCTCAGTTACGAACAGGAAAACTATGATCGTTTTCTTGAGGCCAGTCCCAGAATTGGAAAAAGATACCAGACGGACTGCGGTTTTCTGCGAGTTCTGCGGACCAGCATGTTCCGAGGCAGCGTATCGGTTCTGAATGACGCCAATGAAGAGCGGGATCTGTCACTTGAAGAATGGCAGAATCTGCATCCCTTCCGTCCGGAACAGCCGCCCCAGATTCCCAAGCAGGAATCCGGAGAAGAACATGCGGATCAGCCGTCCCAGGGAACTTCTCAGCCGCAGGATCTTATGGTTTTTGAAATCGGCCCGGACAATCTTGGCGAGGATTTCGGTGACGACGGAATGTTCTCCACTATGGAGGATCCCTATGCCGTTCATTTTTCCTCTCAACCGGTCACCGAAGTCTCTCCGGAAATCCGCTCCAAGAAAAAAAAGCGGCGCAAGCACTAAGCGCCCAGACAGGAGAAGTCTGCCGTGTCTTCGTTTTTTATTACAACCCCGATTTATTACGTTAATGCCCGTCCTCATCTCGGACATGCCTATTCAACCATCGTCGCCGATACCATGCGGCGTTTTCATGCCTCTTTGGGTGAAGAGACGTTTTTTCTGACAGGAACGGATGAGCACGGAGACAAAATCGTGCGCTCCGCAGAAAAAATCGGAACAGATCCGCAGTCTTTCGTCGATTCCGTCAGCAGAGAATTTCGCACGTTATGGCCTAAGCTTGGCATTCGTCATGATCGCTTCATTCGCACGACGGATCCCGATCACATGGAGAAAGTTCAGAGATTTCTCCAGAAAGTTTACGACAACGGAGACATCTATTTCGGAGAATTCGGCGGGCATTACTGCACAGGATGCGAGCGTTTCTATACGGAAAAGGAGCTCGAAAACGGACTTTGTCCACAGCATCTTACAAAACCGGAATTTATTCAGGAAAAGAACTACTTCTTCAGAATGTCCAAATATCTGCCCTGGCTGAAGGAGTATATCGAACAGCATCCGGACTTCATTCGTCCGGAACGGTATCGCAACGAAGTTCTGGCCATGCTGGAAGGCGGCGTGCTGGAAGATTTGTGCATTTCCCGTCCCAAATCACGCCTTTCCTGGGGAATTGAGCTGCCGTTTGATACAGACTATGTCTGCTATGTCTGGTTTGATGCCCTCATCAACTACATCTCGGGCATTGACTGGCCTGACGGCGACGCCTTCAGCAAATTCTGGCCGGGGGAACATCTTGTCGCGAAAGACATTCTCAAGCCTCATGGCATTTTCTGGCCGACAATGCTGAAATCGGCCGGTCTGCCCATCTATGATCATTTGAATGTGCACGGATACTGGCTGATTCGCGAAACAAAGATGTCCAAATCTCTGGGGAACGTCGTTGATCCTGCAGTAATTGCCGAACGCTATGGATTGGATGCGTTCCGTTACTTTCTCCTGAGAGAAATGCCTTTCGGTTCTGATGCGAGTTTCTCGGAAGAAGCTCTTATCAACCGCTTCAATTCGGATCTCGCCAACGATCTCGGCAATCTGTTCAGCCGGGTTCTGTCCATGAATGCGAAGTATTTCGGATCGGCACTGCCTCCATCCGGTCCTGTATCCGAAGATGATCGGACGCTGATGGATCTGGCTGACGAATCCATGCGCAACTGGTTTTCCCTCTTTGGCAGCGTCCAGTTTGCCAAGGCCCTTGATTCGCTTTGGGAACTGGTCAGAGCCCTGAACCGCTACATTGATCGGCAGGCTCCGTGGACGCTGTACAAACAGGGGGACAACGCACGTCTCGGTGCCGTTCTCCGTCTCCTTATGGAATGCATGAGAAAAACGGCTCTCTGCCTGTGGCCGGTCATGCCGGAAACGTCCGAAAAGCTTCTTCACCAGCTCGGGCAGACTCTTCCGGAATCGGAGCTTTTTGGTACCGCTCCAAATTACGATCTCCGCACGGAAATCGGCGTCTGGAACAGAATGACTGAGGGCACTCCCGCCGCATCGTCCAATCTTTTCCCGCGTCTGGAAATGCCTGAAGAACTAAAACAGGCAGCTGAGGCCGAAAAGCAGACAGCCAAAGCGGAAAAGCAGGCTCGAAAGCAGAACAGGAAAAACGTCATCACCGAAGAAACCAAGCCTGCCGTGACCTTTGCAGATTTTGAAAAATTGGATTTGCGCGTCGGTACGGTTCTTTCCTGCGAACGGGTTCCGAAGGCCGATAAGCTGCTTCTGTTCAAAATCGATCTTGGAGAAACGGAAGCCCGGCAGATCGTATCCGGCATCGCACAGCATTTCAAGCCTGAAGAGCTTGTTGGCAGACAGGTCTGCGTCGTCGCCAACCTTGCTCCCCGAACCATTCGCGGCATTGTGTCGCAGGGCATGATTCTGACAGCAGAAAACGGAGATTCGCTTTCTCTGCCTGCTCCCACCTCCATGGTTCCTGCAGGATCCAAGCTCTGCTGATGAAACCGTCCATCCTCTGGCTGGCTCAGGGCGGCCGCGATCTTCCTTCCGTCCGCTTCCGCATTCTTCCGCTGCTGCGCATGGCAGAGGCGAAAGGATGGGATGCGCAGGCGAAACGCTATCCGAAAACGCTTCTGCGCCGTCTGCAGGCCCTTGCAGGTCTGCTTCTTGCCTCCCATCGAGCAGACGTTCTCATTCTGCAGAAACGTCTGCTGCCTGCATGGGAGCTGTTCATCCTGCGCCGCCTGTTTTCCCGTCTCGTCTACGATTTTGATGATGCAGTTTGGACCGATCAGGAGCATCCGGATCAGCCCCGCAAGGTAGAACGCTTCCACAGAATTTGCTCCCAGGCCGATCTGGTCATTGCCGGAACACGGTGGCTGGCGGAAGCATCCGGAAGACGGGACGCCATGATTTGGACCTCTCCGATCGATACGGAAATCTACACGCCGGATCACAGGCAGCCTTTTCGGGGAACAGTCGGATGGATCGGCACTTCAAGCTATCTTCCCGGGCTTCAGCATCCTGCAGAATCCGTCGCCCGGGCTCTCGGAGAGCCGATGCTGATCGTTTCCAATAGACAACCGAAATGGCTGACGCCTCAAAACGGTCGATTTCGCTTATGGAGTGCGTCAGGAGAGCTGGCAGATCTGCGCTCTATGGATATCGGTCTGATGCCTCTCGAGGATACGCCATATACACGGGGAAAAGGCGGATTCAAGCTCCTCCAGTATATGGCCTGCGGAGCCGTTCCCGTTGCCTCAAACGTCGGCTTCAATCGTGAAATCATCCGCAATGGCTACAATGGTCTGTTGCTCAATACGGAAGAGGACTGGGGAGAAGCTGTCCTCTCTCTGAGAAATGATCCGCAACAGTGCGCCAGGCTTGCAGAAAATGCCAGGCGTACTGTATGCGAACAATTTGCACTGAAACCCGCTGCGCAGCGTTTTTTTGAAATGATGCGCAGTATTTGCTCCGTAAAACAATAACATAGCAACGAGGTTTTTCTCCATGCGCTGGAGTCAATGGTATATTCCCACGTTAAAGGAAGCCCCTGGCGATGCGGAAGTCGTCAGTCACAAACTGATGGTTCGGGCAGGCATGATCCGAAAATTAACGTCAGGAGTTTATTCCTGGCTGCCGCTTGGAATGAAAACCCTTCAAAAAATTACCCAGATCGTTCGTGAGGAAATGAATCGAGCCGGGGCTCAGGAAATACTGATGCCTGCTGTTCAGCCTGCGGATCTCTGGCGCGAATCCGGACGCTGGGCGCATTACGGCAAGGAATTGCTGCGCTTTAAGGATCGCCACGATCGTGACTACTGCTACGGTCCGACCCATGAGGAAGTCGTTACCGATCTCGTCCGCGGCGAAGTGCGTTCCTATCGGCAGCTTCCACTCTGCCTGTATCAGATTCAGTGGAAATTCCGTGATGAAGTCAGGCCTCGTTTTGGACTGATGCGCGGCCGCGAATTTCTAATGAAGGACGCCTACTCCTTTGACAGAGACAGAGAAGGAGCCGACCGCAGCTATGATGCGATGTATGAAGCCTACAAGCGGATCTTCTCACGCCTCGGACTCCAATTCCGTCCCGTTCAGGCAGATACGGGCAGCATTGGAGGATCTTCATCCCATGAATTCATGGTTCTGGCCGAAACGGGTGAAGATACGATTGCATACTGCAAGTCCTGCGATTGGTCCGCAAACATTGAACAGGCAGAAATCAAGGCTTCCAAACCGGTCTCCTCTTCCTGCCCGGAAAACGAAGAGGTTTCAACGCCCGGAATGCATACAATCGACGAGGTTTCCTCTTTCCTGAAATGTCCTCCTGAAAAAATGATCAAAACTCTGCTCTATGTTGCGGACGGCAAACCTGTTGCGGCACTGGTACGGGGCGATCGGGAAGTGAATGAAATCAAGCTGAAAAACTTTCTGCATGCCGAAACCGACGTGGTTCTGGCTCTTCCGGAACAGGTTGAGGCCTGGACAGGGGCAGCTGTCGGCTTTGCAGGCCCTGTGGGACTGTCCGCCGCAGTGCGCATCGTCGCAGATAACGAACTGCTTGCGGACACCGGCTACGTTGCAGGAGCCAACAAAACGGATACGCATCTTCTCAACGTGGATCCTCGCCGCGATGCTCCTTCATCAGAATATGGAGATATCCGCAATATTACGCAAAATGACGTTTGTCCTGTCTGCGGAGGATCTGTGGGCATGGCCAAAGGCATTGAAGTCGGACATATCTTCAAACTCGGAACAAAATATTCCAAGGCCATGAATGCCGTTTTCCTCGATGAAAACGGCAAGGAACAGGTAATGATTATGGGATGCTACGGAATCGGCGTCTCCCGAGTCGTCGCCGCATGCATAGAACAAAATTTTGATCATGACGGCATTCTGTTCCCGCCTCAGGCCGCTCCTTTCGATGTGCATGTCATTTGCCTGGATCCGAAGGACGAGGCTGTGCTCAGAAAAACCGAAGCTGTGGAAAGTTACCTTCTCAACTCCGGTCTGGATCCCCTGATTGACGACAGGGAGGAACGCCCCGGAGTCAAATTCAAAGATGCGGATCTGATCGGTATCCCCATGCAGATCATCATCGGAGGCAAGGGACTGTCCAAAGGCGTGATCGAAGTGAAAAATCGCAAAACCGGCGAAAAGGAAACGCTGTCAGCTGAAACCTTCGCCCCGGCTTTTGAAGAATGGAAAAATCGCGTCAGAAAATCCTGGAAAATTCGCTAGAAACCATGTCCGACCGGAATGAACGATACATCCTCGACGTCGACGATGTCATCGCTCGGCTGAGGGCACTTCTCAAAAAAAATGTTCCCTATCTGAGAGTGCGCGGAGAAATCGTCAATCTCAGCCGATCCGGTTCCGGCCACATGTATTTCAGTTTACGGGGGCATGAAGAACTTCTCCAGTGCGTATGGTTCAAAGCCAGACAATTCAGCAGGGGAATCAATCCGTTTACCGGAGAAGTTCTGCAGCCCGAAGACGATCTGCTGTCTCCTGAAGATTTAAGAGACGGCCAGACCGTCATCTGCTCTGGCGGCCTCAGTCTGTACGGGTCACGAAGCGTCTGCCAGCTGATTGCGGATCTTGTGCAGGCTGACGGTTTGGGCAAATACCGCGCAGACTTGATGATCCTCCAAAGGAAGCTTCAGGATCGCGGCTATTTTCTTCTGGAACGCAAGCGTGCCATTCCTGCAAATCCTCAGACTGTTGCGCTGATCACCTCTCCTGGAAGTGCTGCGGCGCACGATTTTCTTTCAATCGCTCAGCAACGCGGAACCGGATCAAAAATTTTTCTTTATCCGGTTCTCGTTCAGGGAGAAGACGCGCCGGCAGACATCGCCGCAGCCATAGCCAAAGCCAACACGGACAATTTTGCTGAAGTCATCGCTCTGGTGCGCGGAGGAGGCAGCAATGAAGATCTGCGGGCTTTTGACGATGAACGCGTTGCCTCTGCCATCTTTGCATCCGCTATTCCCGTCGTTGCCGGAATCGGACATGAGATCAACACCTCTCTGGCAGATATGACCGCTGACCTGCGGGCGGCTACGCCGACTCATGCTGCACAGCTGATCTGGACGGACAGATCGCTGATTCTATCGCAAATCAATGAACTGAAAAATCGAAGTGATACGGCAATCCGCAAAAGGCTCCGGACAGCTCAAACCTCGCTTCTCACCAGGGAAAGCCATCTGAAACGCCTCGATCCAGGAAAGGATCTCGCTCAGAAAAAAGCACTTGTTCACTCTGCGGCAGCCGCATTGCGACGGGCTATGTCAGTCAGAATTCTGCATCAGAAAACATCTCTGGACAGGCTTGAAGCGGCTCTGACCGCCGCTTCTCCGCTGAAGGGCATCTCCGCCGCTTCCGGAAAACTGCGTTTTCTGCACGCGCTGCTGCAAAAAGCCAATCCCATTCCACCCTGTATTCAAAAACTGGATCTGCTCCAGATCCGCCTGCAAAATGCCAATCCTCTTGCGCCGCTCATGCGAGGCTATGCCATGGTGCACCAGGATCAGGGCGCAATTCTGCAGTCGGCCCGGGACATCCTTCCCGGATCCATTCTTAACCTGCGCTTTCATGACGGAAGCCTGCGCGTTCAGGTTCTTCCAAAAACAGAATAGCTGTTTTTTCCTGTCCAAATATTTTTTCATGCATCTTTGTTTTTTTTCTGCAAAATGCTATAAGAGAAAAGTCACCGCACGACATTCCTGTTTTCACCAGAAAACATTGCGAGGAAACGCCGTTGAACGATTCGGGAAACTCTTTTGAGAGCCGTATGGAACGTCTAAATCAGATAGTCTCCATATTAGAGCAGGAATCTGCCGATCTTGAAAAAAGCCTTGAGCTTTATCAGGAAGGTCTCAGGCTGGCAGCCTTGTGCCGCAAACAGCTTGAGACCATGCAAAACGAACTGATTCAGCTGGAAAAAACGGATCTGGATGAACCTGCTTCTCATCCTTCCTGCCATAATCCGGAAAACTTGCCGGATGCAGACTCAGAACAGAATATGGACAGTATTCCCTTCTGACGGCATGCTCTACACCTTCATCGGAAAGCCACAATATGATGAATCCCAATATTGTCAAAACAGTTCTTGCCCGCCGAAGCGCACTCGTTGAAGCCCATCTTGAATCATGCCTTGAAGATATTCACATGCCGGAACGTCTGCGCATGGCCATGAACTACAGCCTGCTTGCCGGCGGCAAACGGCTTCGTCCAGTTCTCTGCCTATCTTCAGCCTCATTATTCGGCCTTCCTGAAACGGCGGCTATGCCTTTTGCCCTGGCAATTGAAATGATTCATACATATTCCCTCATTCATGATGATCTCCCCGCTATGGATGACGACGATCTCCGCAGAGGCAGACCTTCCTGCCACAGGCAGTTTGACGAAGCAACGGCTATTCTTGCAGGCGATGCGCTTCTTACGGACGCCTTTCTTTTCATGGCATCTTCCGGACTGAATCTCGGATCGGGCTCTCCGCTTCCGGCCGGACGAGTGCTGGCCGCTATTGCGGAAATCGCTGCGGCAGCTGGAAGCTCCGGCATGGTAGGAGGTCAGGTACTTGATATGGAATGCACGGGACAGAGCCATGTGCCGCTCGATACGCTGCGCTCCATGCACGAACTGAAAACAGGCGCCATGATCCGCGTTTCCTGCACCTCAGGAGCCATACTGGCCGGAAGCAGCCCGCAGGATACCGCAGCACTTCACAGATACGGCGAAGCACTCGGCGTCGCGTTCCAAATTCAGGATGATATTCTCGATGTCACTGGAGATACGGCAACGCTGGGCAAACCTGCGGGCAGCGACGCTGAAGAGGAAAAAACAACTTATCCTTCGCTTGTGGGCCTGGATGAAAGCCGACGTCTTGCCGCAGAATATGCAGACAAGGCTGCGTCCGCGCTTGCAGGATATACCGGAGAAGACGCGGATTTTCTGAGAGGTCTGGCGAATCTTCTTGTTACGAGAAATCATTAACCCTCTTTTGATTGACACTTTTCTATGAATACATCTCCTTCGCCCAGCGCGCCGATTCTCGCATCCCTGAAACATCCCGCAGAGATAACTGACCTGACGAATGAGCAGAAAAAAGCTCTGGCCGCAGAACTCCGAGACGTGATCATTCACCGTGTTTCCGTCAACGGCGGTCATCTGGCTCCTTCCCTCGGAGTCATCGAACTGACACTGTCTCTGCTGTCCGTCTTCAATCCGGAAAAGGACAAGGTCGTCTGGGATGTCGGTCATCAGGCCTACGCATGGAAACTGCTGACTGGACGCTACAGAGCATTTGAAACGCTGCGTAAACTGGGCGGACTGAGCGGCTTCCCGAAAATAGCGGAAAGCCCCTATGATCATTTTGGCGTTGGTCATTCCTCCACAGCCATATCCGCAGCTTTAGGCATGGCGATGGCGCGGGATCTCGAGGGAAAAGAGAATCATGTCATTGCGGTTGTCGGAGATGGTGCCTTTGCATCAGGACTTTCTTTTGAGGCTCTGAATCAGGCCGGAGATATGCGCCGCAGGCTGATTGTTGTGCTGAATGACAATGAAATGGCCATAGCGCCCAATGTCGGAGCCATTTCACTTTTCATGAGCCGCAATATGGAAACGGGATGGGCCAGAAAGATACGCAGAGATCTGAAGGAATGGCTGAAATCAATCCCCGGCATCGGAGACGACATTGTCAATTATGCCAGACATGCTCAAAGAAACCTCAAGACGATCTTTACTCCGGGCATGCTTATTGAAGCATTGAACTTCAAATATATCGGACCGGTTGACGGGCACAATATCGAAGATCTGGAACGTCATCTTCGCCTTGCAGCCACCTTTGATCGTCCGGTGCTGCTTCACGTCCTTACGAAAAAAGGCAAGGGCTACGCACCTGCAGAGGCCAATCCCACCAAATATCACGGCCTTGGCCGCTTTGATATCGCGACAGGCACGCCGGAGGCAACACCTCCGGGCACACCGCCGAGCTATACATCTATCTTCAGCTCGACACTGTGCCGCATGGGTGCCGAAGACAGAAGAATCGTCGCCATTACAGCCGCCATGCCCGGAGGTACTGGAACCGCACGCTTTAAAAAGCTTTTTCCCGATCGCTTTGTTGATGTGGGTATTTCCGAAGAACATGCAGCGACCTTCGCCGCAGGTCTTGCCACTCAGGGATTTAGGCCTTTCGTCGCCATTTATTCCACATTTACGCAGCGTTCGTATGATGAAATCATTCACGATATCTGCCTGCAGGATCTGCCCGTAACCTTCTGCATCGATCGTGCGGGTCTGGTTGGAGAAGACGGAGCAACGCATCACGGCGTTTTTGACATGTCCTTCCTCCGTTGCGTACCGAATATGCACATCCTGGCACCGGGCAACGGCAAAGATCTGGAACGGGCTCTTGTCACGGCACTGAATCTGAACCATCCCGTGGCTGTGCGCTATCCCAGAGGATCCGTCCCCGCCGGCTCTCCCCTGCCCGACGAATCCTCGTCCATTCTCTCAATTCCTCCATTCCCTCTCGGAGAAGGCGTCCTGCTCAGAGACGGCAGGGATGCGTTGATCCTTGCAGCCGGAAGCATGGTGCATCCATCTCTGGAAGCGGCAGCAATGCTGCAGAGGGAAGGAATTGAAACGGCGGTTTTCGACACCAGGTGGATCCATCCGCTTCCGGCAGATCAAATCGCCGAACTCGCCAGACGCTTCTCCAGAATTCTCATCGCTGAAGAGCATGTGCTGGCCGGAGGCTTTTCTTCAGCCGTGCTGGAATGCCTTTCTGACAGAAATCTCATGGAGCATCTGAAAATCGTCCGGGCGGGCATACAAGATGCCTTTGTCGAACATGGCCCCCAAAAGACCTTGCGTCATCTGGCAGGTCTTGACGCAGAAGGCATAGCCTCGGCGCTGCGCACACTTCTGTAAAAAACTGAAGGCTTGTTTTTCCGGAAGCTATTTCAGAAGAAAGCCGTGTTCATAGACTTTCGGCTCAATCTTGGCGGCAAGGATTTTGAGCTTGTCTCTCAGGTTATCCATAAGTTTGTTGTACGTTTCATCCTTGCTTGATTTGTTCAGTCGACCTTTTTCATTTCTCTTTTGGAAGTATTCCTTGATATCATACAAGGCGGCATTAGGATTGGAGTCTGGCTTAGAGTGATAGTATTTCCAAAGCTCTCTGCCAGCATCAAAGACAGCCTTTGCTTCATCAGAGAAGACAAGAGGTTCCGTGGGAACTCTGGATTCCGTATCCTCAGCAATAAGGCTTCCCTGAGCCGTTTTAGAGCTAGTTTTCGGCTTAAGCCTGCCCTTCATGTAGTCAGTCATAAAGTGGCTTTCAAAAGCTCTGCGCGGTTCTACCTCTTGTTCAGTGAATGGTATCCAGTGATTGATACCATGCTCGGATTGAATATTATTATTGAAGAGAGTGTATGCAAAACAGTCAGTTTTGAATTCTTCATCCTGTTCCCACGAAGAATTTGGATAAAGATACTGGTCTCGGTCGTTTAACCAAGTTGCTTTAATAACATGACGAACAGTATAGAATATACTATTCTCTATTATATTATTGACAGTTATATCATTTGTTCTTGAATTTTTAAGAACACTATTTGAAGGCGAAATAGTGATAAACACAATTTTATTATTTTGAAAGTCTGAAGCACCTCTGACTAAATATGCTATTCTTTCATTAATTTTATCATATCTATTTTGTATCCAGTTTATTATAAAGTTACCCCTTTTAGGGAAAACAATACGTTTGTACTGAATTAAATTTACGTCACTATCGTATACATCAGCCATTATCTCTTGTTGAATATTATTAAACGTTGTATCCCATATGTAAAATCCTATTGGGAAATTTCCTTTTACATTGTCAAATGTATTAGCAGGAACAATAAAAATCTTATCTAGTGTAGCATTAAAGTTGTCACGAAAATCTATAAAATTTGCAGACAAAACTATTTTCAATGTAGAAAAATGTGCTATTATAGAACCTTTAATTTCTTTATAAATTCTGATTAAGAATTGGACAAAAAGTTCATTTACTCCCCTACCCAAAACATCACTATATTTTGTATAAACATAGCTACTTTTTCCGGAAACACCTTTTTTGTGGTGAGTTTCTTTATTCACTATACTCTTTGAGCTTGTTGCTTCCGCATATGGAGGATTGATATAGATAATCAGCCTCTTGCGCTTTTCTTCATCAGCAATAATATCCTGCAATTCCTTTGGACACTTTTCAAAGGAATCATTCAGAAAATCAAACTGGAAGATATTCTCTTCAAGCAATGTTTTGGCGGTTCTGCTTCTCTCTTTCAAGATATCAACGTCCGCCTGGTCGAGAGTAGAAGCAAATATCCTGTATTTGTTCGTCAGGCCGTTGAGCAGATTGCCTGTGCCGGCCGCGCAGTCCCAGATGTAATACTCATCCTGATAGTTGTCTCCGAAATAATCAGCCATGTACTTCTGAGAAAGCTCCACCCATTTCAAGGGGGTATAGAACGCGCCTTTTCTCTCTCGGATATCCTGTTCGACCAGCAGGTCTCTGCGGTCAATAACATAATCCCAGAATTCTTCTCTGGGAGGGCGTGTGTACCTGTTCCAGAACTGAGTATGCGCAACCTGTCCATCATTGAATTGTGCATATTTGAAGCTCAACAGTCCATCATCATCCATTTGCTTATTGTAATAATACATATTGCTTTTCAGGAGTACATACAACTTTTCCTTGATTGAAGCGTTATCCCTGGAAAGAATATCCGCAAGATAAAAGTCGGCATCTACTATTCCCCGCGTCTTGACTTTGTCCCACGGGATGTTGATGCTTGGCCTTACCTTCTCGCGCCATTTATAATAAATAGAGACAAAGTTGTTTTTGGTTATGGCAATTTTGTTTGCAGAGAGGCGACCTACCTTGAAATTGTCGCGGATAAACTGTCGAAGCTCGTTTGATTCTTTATCGAAGTCATATACGATAATATGCTTCTGCAAATCTTTCCTGAGCAGGTTGCTCAGATCCTGAAATTCTTTCGTGCTATGGTCGGAAGGCGTGACATTCCAGTTGAAATCACTCTTAGAGAAAATTTCCATAATATGATAATATTCCAGGAAGGCCATTTTTTGGGCATCAAACGCGCCGAGGAACACAGGGGGAGAATAGGAATCAATGGTTCTTGCCCTGCCAATAGTCATGATAAGCTGAATGAAAGATTCATATATATCGTGGCTGTTTCCCTTCTTTGCTTCGGCCCACAGAAAGGAATAATCCATATCAGGTAATTTTTGAGATATGCAGAAATCTATCTTTCCGATGATAAGAGAATTTTCAAAATCAGAAAAATAGTCGTTCCTCACTCTGTTCTTGAGTTCTTCTTCAAGAATAGCCAAGGAATATGCCATATTACATACCTCACTTCCATGAATAAAAATGCAAACAAGTGACATTTGCCCGGTTTGCGCTGTGCATCTTCTGTGCCTCTCAGAATACATTTTCAGCCAGGAAAATTCCACTTTCCTGTGAAGAGTTTAAGTTTCAGAATTTCTGAAACAGCATCCTTCATTATCAGGTGACTCCATAATTTTTCATATTTTGTTGACAATGAATTTCATTTTCTTTAAAAAGTCTTTCAACAAAGACCGTATCATGACGGATACGATCAGATAATGAAGGTCACTATCAAGAGGAAAATCGGAATGAGCCAGAAAACCATTGCCATTATCGGCAATCCAAACTGCGGCAAAAGCACACTGTTCAATGCGCTAACTGGAGCCCATCAGCATGTCGGAAACTATCCCGGCATTACCGTGGAAAAGCATGAAGGCACTCTTCGAATCGGAGAACACAACGTCACTCTTGTGGATCTTCCGGGGACATATTCTCTTACAGCCTATTCGCTCGACGAACTCGTAGCCAGAAATTTCCTCGTCAATCAAAATCCAGATGCCGTCATGGTCATGGTAGACGCGACAAATCTCGAACGTTCTCTGTATCTTGCTCTGCAGATTCGGGAAATGGGCAAAAAAATCATGCTCGTGCTGAACATGATGGATGAAGTCCGTCGCAAGGGCATGAATATCGACATGAAAAAGCTGGCTGAAAAAATGCAGTCGCCTGTCGTCGGCGTCGTAGCCCGCACGGGAGAAGGCAAACAGGATGTTCTTGATCTGCTTGCGAATATGCTGGAAACATCCGGGGAACAGGAACCTGCTTACATTTCTTACGGTACGGATCTGAATCCGGCTCTGGAAAGAATGGAGAATCTGATTCAGCAGGAAGACTTTCTGAATCATCTCTACCCTCCCCGCTGGCTGGCCGTGAAATACATGGAACGGGATACGGAAATTCTCTCTATTGGAGAAAAGGCCGGAGGATGCCACGATCAGCTTAAGCAGGAAGTGGACAGCGTAGCCGATCACACCATAAAAACCCTGCAGGCCGAACCTGCGGCACTCGTTGCGGACTATCGCTACGGATATATTTCCTCTCTGCTTCGGGGCGTTATTTCTCATTCCAGGGAAAAACGATTCGACGTGACGGATGCCATTGATAAAATTTTGTGCAATCCCCTGTTGGGCCCCTTCATCATGCTCGGCGTTCTTTACTCTCTGTTCTGGATCACCATCGAACTTGGAGCGATACCGCAGGGTTGGGTTGAAACGTTTTTTGAGGCTTGCTCCGGCCTTACGGAACAGCTTATTCCCGAAGGGCAGCTTCTTTCTCTCATCAATGACGGCATCATCGCTGGCGTAGGCGGCGTGCTCAGCTTCGCTCCGCTTATTCTCATCATGTTCTTTTTCCTCTCCTTTTTGGAGGATTCCGGCTATCTTGCCCGTATGGCTTACATGCTAGACAAAGTATTCCATATCTTTGGTCTGCACGGAGCGTCCGTTGTTCCGTTCATTGTGGCTGGCGGTATTCCTGGAGGCTGTGCGGTTCCCGGCATCATGGCAGCGCGTACGCTTCGTTCTCCCCGAGAACGCATCGCAACGATTCTGACAGCTCCTTTTCTGAGCTGCGGTGCCAAGACCCCTGTTTTTCTCATGATCGCCATCGCCTTTTTCCCGCAGTCTGCCGGAAATGCTATTTTCTTCATTACGCTCGCAGGCTGGTTCTTTGTGCTGCTGGTAGCATCCATTCTGCGTCATACCATCATCAGCGGACCAGCAACTCCCTTTGTCATGGAACTTCCGCCCTATCGTCTGCCAACTCTTCAGGGACTTCTGACCCATACCTGGGAGCGCGCATGGATGTACATAAAAAAGGCGGGAACAGTTATTTTGGCCATTTCCGTTTTAATCTGGGCTTCTATGACCTATCCCGGATTGGATGAAAAACAGTCTGCTGCCTTTGAACAACAAATTGAAGCCGTCGAGGAACAAATCGCCGCTCTTGCTGAAGATGACCAGCAGAAAAAAGCGGAGCTGGAAGAACTGAAAAACCAGATTGAAAACAATCAGTCTCAGGCAATTCTGGCCTCAAGCTATGCCGGACAGCTCGGCAAGGCTATGGAAACCGTTACCAAACCACTGTGCGGCTTTGACTGGCGGACGGACATTGCCCTCATTGGCGGATTCGCTGCAAAAGAAGTCATTATCTCAACGCTTGGCACGGCCTATTCTCTCGGTGAAGTCGATCCTGGAGATTACGAGTCTGCCGAAGAAAACGAGACCGACGGGCCTTCTCTGGCTTCCATTTTGGCCTCCGATCCCGCATGGAGTCAGAGCGTTGCCATCGCCTTCATTCTGTTTGTCCTGCTGTATTCTCCATGTTTTGTGACCATTGCCGTCATAGGACGGGAAATCGGCTGGAAATGGGCCTTTGCCTCCATGTTTCTGAATACCTTCCTCGCGTTTGCCGTAGCGGCTCTGGCATACCGCATCTGTCCATTCCTGATGCATTGACATTCCGCTTTTCACGGTGCCGGAATACACCAGACCTCCTGTATTCCGGCACCGGATTTTTTCATCTGATTCATGCTCTCTGAAGAATCGAAAAGGAAACAAACAACATGACAGAACACGTCCTGATTATTCTCATACTTGCCATATCCCTCAGCTTTATCCTGAAAAAAGCTCTTGATTTTTCCAAGGGAAAAGGCTGTTCATGCGGTGAATCCTGCGGTCAAAAAACATGCTGCTGCGCACAGCAGAAGAAAGAACTTCAGACAAAAGCTCTTCCCCCTTGCTGCAAAAAGAATCTGTAAATCAGGCACTTAGGCAGAACCAGACCCAAGGAGCCAGAATAAGGCGGTACCAGGCAAAGGGAAGAAGCGTCATCCGCCCCACAAAGGCAATAAAGGTGCGAATGGCTGCCCAGGCAAACAGAAAGGCGGCGATCATGCCTGCGGCAAACAACGGCAGATCCGCAGCTGAAAAAACTTCCCAATTTTTGAGAATATCATAGCCAGTTGCCATAAACATAATAGGAACGGCGGCGAGAAACGAATATTCCGCAGCCGTTTTTCTATCGGCTCCAAGCAGCATTCCGCCCATAATTGTGGATCCGGAACGGGAAAAGCCTGGCCATAGTGCCAGGCATTGAAAACAGCCGATCCCCAAAGCCTGAAGCGGCGTCAAAGCATCAACTGTGCCGCAGCCTGCATAGCGCCGTCTGCGGCAGTACTTTTCCACAAAAAGCATCATCAGAGCTCCGGTGCCTAAAGATAAGGCAACGCTTCCCGGAGTAAACAGCGATTTGATCTGCGCATGCAGCAGCAGGCCAAGAAGAGCCGGAGGAAAAGACGTCAGCATCAGCATCAGAATACCCCGCATGCCGGACATGCTCTTGGCGGCGCATCTTCGCTTTTCAGGAAAAAATAAACCGAGAAATCGCTCCCTGTACAGCGCGACAACAGCCAAAATGGATCCGAGCTGAATCGCTACATCAAATATTCCTGCTTTCACCCCCGTAAAATCAAGCAGCGTTCCGGCAATGATAAGATGCCCCGTAGAAGATACGGGAAGAAACTCCGTCAGGCCCTGCACGGCTCCGAGAATCAAACCTGTCAGCCAAGAATCCATACATTCCCCCATAGTATGCCGCAGACGCGGCGTCATTTCGTATGACTGCTATTTCGGATATCGACAAAAAATGAACATCGTCATCGCCGCCGCAGCAAGCAGACCGAACGCAAAGGCTCCCGTGTATCCGCAAAAATCCAATACCACACCAAAAGCCATGAGCGCAGCACTTTGCCCCAGACGTATGACAGATCCGTTCACCGCCATAATAATGCCTCGATTTCGCTCTTCAGACAAATCGGCCAGTCCCGCAGATATGATAGGGAAAAGAATTCCCTGAGACATTCCGGCCAGGCAAACAGGAAGAAAGAGAATAAAGAAAAAAGATGCGCCAAAACATATCGGAAAAATGACCAGCAGACTCTGCGAGAGGCAGTACAGCATACCGGCGGCCAGCATCAACACAAATTTTGAGATATGCCGAATCAATCGGCCATAAATGAAAGATACTGCGGCACTTCCTGCTGAACAGGATGCAAGAAGCAGTCCGATTTCCGAAGGCGCAGCGCAATACAGCCGATCCGCGAGGATGGGAACACAGGCAATCTGCCCGTAGAGCATCACAAAGCAGGCAAAGGTCATGATGATGAAAAAAAGCGTATCTCCTCTGGACAGCTGCCTGAGGCTTGCCTGAATATACAGTTTCAAGCCCCTTGAATTTTTCTGATGATTTGGAAGTCTGAAAACCAGAGGAATCAGGGGAAGAGCGAAAAGCGCTGTGAAAAACGGCAGAGAACGATGCATTTCCCCGAGAAGACCGCCGATTACAGGATACAACGCCGTTCCAATGCTGATTGCCGCTCCCACTTGCCCCATGACGGATCCGCGTCGTTCTGAAGGATACAGGTCGCCGACCAGAGTCGTGTGCATGATCCCCAAAAGAGATCCGCTCAGACCAAGAATAAGACATCCGGCAAACAAAAAGCTTGCGGAAGGGGCGAATGCGCAGATACAACCTCCAATGACAGTCAGGATCAGCCCGGGCATCATGACGGCCTTGCGTCCGAAGCGATCCGCCCATACTCCGACGATAGGAGTAAGAAAAGCTCCCGGAAGCGTCAGCATCAGCATAAGCAGGCTGATGCCGGACGCATCGAGACCGTAATATCTGGCAGTTTCAGGAAGTATTGGCACGATCACGGAAAGCCGCATCGTATCAAGCAAAGCGGAGTACAGGACAAGAATCAGAGCGGTGCGCTCGGTCAGTGTTCCTCTCATCTTAAAAACATCCGGCATACCGCTATCTCCTCTTCAGACATGGCGTCAAAACACGCATCGCCCTGCCGACTTTCCTCGTTTCTCCATACAGGAATTCAGCCGCTGCGACCTGTGGACAAAAACAGCGACACCAGATTCTCTGTCCTAAAACGAACTCGATGCCGAGAGCAGCCAAAGGCAGCAAAAAGAATCCCGAAGCCAAAAAGGCCATGCCCTCCTGCGCCGCAATCACGCCCAACAGGGAAATACGTCCTGGCATGGATAGCATGCTGAGGACAGGCTCAGCCGTCAGCGCAGAAAGAGAGAGCAAAAAAAGCAACATTCTGAAACGAGACATCTGAGAACCGACGGGGGACAGACCGCACGCAATCAGCTTTCTCCGAATATGAAATCCCCATTCTGACAGAAGTCCGAACGGACAAATCCACCGGCAAAATTTCCGGCCAACCGCGATCTGAATCGCAGCCCCGACCGCTGTACCCAACCATAAAGGCAGAGCAGGCACTACTCCGGCAAGAAGCATCTGAACCGCAATCAGAGGATCTGCCAGCATCACCCCACTAAAATCTGCCGCATACAGCGAAACAGTCATGTCAAATGGAAAAATCGGACGCATCAGGAAAATCGCCAAAATGGATATCCGCACCGCAGTCCGGATTTTTCGATTTAAATACATGGAAATCCTCAAAATTTTAAGACTGACATTGCGTAAGGCAAACACTTTTTCTCTGTTGCTGAATAGCAGTTTCCAGATTTTTCTCAACCGTCCCTCTCTTGGCCGTGTATGTCATTTCGCAAAATCCGGCTTGATCCTTCTTCTGCAGCATGTTCGGAAAACCGGCTTGACTCATTCTGCAAAACAAGATATGAACAGGCTTCAGGCCGGGAACCGGGCGGCGGAAGAGCCGCCAACCCCGCCAGGTTCGAAAGAAAGCAACGGTAACGGTTATCCTCCGGGTGTCCGGTTCCCAAAAAGCGCAAACCAAAGGTTTGCGCTTTTTTGTTCCATCGGTTAAATCCTGTTAAGCGGCATAAGCCGCTTAACCTCAAGACGGGGTCTGCTATGGCAAAAAAAAACTCTGTTTCTCCAGAAGATGCTCGCCGTGCAGCGCTCAATACGGCTCTGCAGCTCATTGAAGGACGATTCGGAAAAGGTGCTGTCATGCGTTTTTCCGATGGAGCTCATGTCAATGCGCCGAGCATCCCGACCGGATCCATCGGTCTGGATATGGCACTGGGCATCGGCGGGATTCCCAAGGGTCGGGTCACGGAAATTTACGGTCCGGAATCATCCGGGAAAACGACTCTGGCTCTCCACATTATTGCTGAATGTCAGAAAACCGGCGGTACTGCTGCGTTCGTTGACGCGGAACATGCGCTGGACATCACATACGCCAAAAGGCTCGGCGTCAACACCGATGAACTGATTATCGCGCAGCCAGATTACGGCGAGCAGGCTCTGGACATCGCCGATATGCTGGTGAATTCCGGTGCCGTTGATATCGTCGTTATCGACTCTGTCGCCGCATTGATTCCGCAGTCGGAACTGGAAGGCGCAATGGGAGAAACACAGGTGGGAGGGCATGCGCGACTGATGTCGCATGCCATGCGCAAACTGACCGGAACAGTTGCCAAAAACAATGCCGCTGTTATTTTCATCAATCAAATCCGTATGAAAATCGGCATGACCGGCTACGGCAATCCGGAGACAACAACCGGTGGCAATGCCTTGAAATACTACAGCTCCGTCCGAATTGACATCCGCAGGATTCAGACATTGAAGGATAAAGACGAAGCGTTCGGATCCCGTACAAAAGTCAAAATCGTAAAAAACAAAATGGCTCCGCCATTTAAGGAAGCGACTTTTGATATCGTATGGGGCACTGGTATCTCCCGCTCCGGAGAATTGATTGATCTGGGTGTTGACACTGGCATTATCGACAAAAGCGGTGCCTGGTTCTCTTTTGGAGAAGAACGTCTTGGACAGGGAAAGGAAAAGGTCCGGGAGCTTCTCGACAGTACACCGGAATTGCGCCAGGCCATTGAAACAGCTCTTCAGGAGCACCTGAATCGTAAAAATCAGAACAGCCTGGCAGAGGATTTCCTCACCGGAGAGGATCAATCGGCAGAAGATCCCGCCATGCGTCTGGAAGAACCCTTTTAATTAAAGCCTTATCTGAAGGACAGCCAGCTATGCTTACGGCCAAGGAAATCCGTTCAAAATTTTTGGAATTTTTTAAAAAAAATCACCATACGGAAGTTGCCTCTTCATCCCTGATTCCCAAGGACGATCCTTCCCTGCTGTTCACCAATGCAGGCATGGTTCAATTCAAAAAAATCTTTACCGGACAGGAAAAACGCGACTATATCCGGGCAACTACGGCGCAAAAATGTCTGCGCGCCGGCGGAAAGCACAATGATCTGGACAATGTCGGCCGCACAGCCAGACATCATACCTTCTTTGAAATGCTCGGAAACTTCTCGTTTGGCGACTATTTCAAAGAAGATGCCATGCGTTTTGCCTGGACGTTCATTACGGAAGAGCTGAAGCTCCCGAAAGATCGTCTCTACATCACCATTTACAAGGATGATGACGAAGCCTTTGAACTGTGGCGAAAAATTTCCGGCATTGATCCTTCCCGCATCTATCGTCTTGGAGAAAAGGATAATTTCTGGTCTATGGGCGATACCGGTCCCTGCGGACCATGTTCTGAAATTCACTATGATCAGGGCGAGGACATGGCCTGCGGACCGAACTGCGGCATAGGCACCTGTGATTGCGATCGTTTCCTTGAAATCTGGAATCTTGTCTTCATGCAGTACGATCAGCAGCCTGACGGAACCCGTTTACCCCTGCCCAGGCCGTCTATTGATACAGGCATGGGGCTTGAGCGCATCGCCGCCATCTGTCAGGGGGTTCGCTCCAATTACGATACCGACCTGTTTCAGCAGTTCATTGGACATATGGCCGGTCTCGCCGGTGTAACCTACGGGGAAAATCCAGATGCCGACGTAGCTTTGCGCGTCATTGCCGACCACAGCCGAGCCATCGCATTTCTCATCGCCGATGGCATTTTGCCTTCCAATGAAGGCAGAGGGTATGTCCTGCGCCGGCTGATTCGCCGTGCTTTCCGATTCGGACGTTTGATCGGCATGCAGGATCCTTTCCTGTATAAAACGGCTCTGAAGGTCGTGGAAGTCATGGAAGAATCCTACCCCGAACTTCGCGCCCGAGCTGACTTTATGGAACGCGTCGTCCGTGAAGAAGAAGAGCGTTTTTACGTCACGCTAGATAAAGGTCTGGCACTTCTGGAAGAGGCCATGGCTGACCTGAGTGCTTCCGGAAAAACCTGCATCGAGGGTGAAACCCTTTTCCGTCTGTACGATACCTACGGATTTCCTTTGGATATCGTCAATGATATTGCCGGCAAACGGGGATTTATCGTGGATGAACAGGGCTTCAACGCCCATATGAAAGAACAGAAGGCCAGAGCCCGGGCAAACTGGAAGGGGTCTGGAGACAAAGACCTCATGACCCGTTTCAAGGCGTTGCTTGAAGATGGCATCCGTAACGAATTCCTCGGCTATGAAACCCTCTCCTGTTGCGGACGAACGGTTTCACTGCTCGATGCGGATGCGCTGCCGGTTGAAAAGCTCGTTCAGGGAGAAAAAGGCTTTATCGTTACCGATCGCATGCCGTTCTACGGAGCCGGAGGCGGACAAATCGGCGACAGGGGCACTGTCACAGCACCCGCCGGCCGCGCCGCCGTTATTGATACGCTCAAGCCTCTGCCAGCTCTGAGCGTCGCGCAGATTGAAGTAACAGAAGGCGAGCTATACGAAGATCAGGAAGTGGAACAGTCAGTCGATCTCCAGCACCGCACGGACACAGCTCGAAATCACAGTGCTACGCATCTTCTTCAGGCAGCTCTGCGCAAAGTACTCGGAGATCACGTGCATCAGGCTGGCTCACTGGTGACCCCTGACAGTCTTCGTTTCGACTTCACGCATATTGCAGCTTTTTCTCAGGAAGAACTCCGTCAGGTTGAAGACATCGTCAACACCTCAATTATGGCGGCCTATCCTGTTGCCGTTCAGGAAATGAAACATGACGAAGCCATCAAAATGGGGGCTATGGCTTTGTTTTCTGAAAAATACGGCGATACGGTGCGGGTCGTCAGCATGGGAGACGACAGTCACAGGGAATCTGTGGAATTGTGCGGCGGAACGCATGTGGCCAATACGGGCATGATAGGCTCACTGACCATTCTTTCAGAAAGCGGCATTGCAGCCGGTGTGCGCCGTATTGAAGCGGTAACCGGACGAAAGGCCATAGAACTGCGTCGCAAGCAGACCCAGATGCTGTCGGATATCAGTGCGATGCTCAAAAGCCAACCCGATGCCGCAGCCGTCAAAGTCGACAGTCTGCTGAAGGAAAACCGCACGCTGCGACGGGATCTGGAAAAGGCTTCGGCGCGTCTTCTTTCAGGCGAAAGCCGCGACATGATGCAAAGCACAGAGGAAATCAATGGCATCCGGTTGCTGGCGGTCAAGGCACCTGCCATGAATATCAAGGCTCTCAGGGAAGTGATGGATGACATCCGATCCAAGATGCCTTCCGGCGTTGCGTGCCTTGCAGCGGCAGATCCCGATAATGATCAGAAGGTTTCCATGATTCTGTACGTCTCAAAAGACCTGCACGATCGTTTCAAAGCTCCGGAGTGCATTCGGCAGGTTGCCGCACCGATTAACGGATCCGGCGGTGGACGCCCGGATCAGGCTCAGGCCGGCGGTACAAATCCCGCAGGAATAGGAGAAGCCTTCTCTGTGCTTCGCCGCATTCTTCAGGATCAGACGAAATAACCCTTCCGCTTGATCGCACATCAAAGCCGCCGGCCGCAATATGGCCGGCGGCTTTTTTCCGTCACTGTCTTTCACTTAACAGAGGCGGTTCAACGCAAAGCATTGAGCCGCCTCCGGATCTGGCTTCAAGCAAAATCCAGCGAGCCGGCGCATCCATGCTTTTTTGCACAGCCCGAAGCCGCACTGGAGTCAGCCCTGCATTCCGCAAAGCCGCAAAAGCATCAGCTGTACGAAACGCCCCGCAAATCATGCAGAAAGCCCCCTGCGGCCTGAGCAGGATCCTTCCCGCACGGCAAAAGAGAAGAAGCGTTTCTTCATTGCCGAAAAGAGCCTGACGACGCATCGGAGACAGAGGGAGACGTCCGTTTTTTTCCAGACGCCACGGAGGATTGCACAACACTAAGTCAACCGCATACCTCAGCCTGCGCATTTTCTGCATCAAAGACGTATCGGCAACATCTCCGCATACAGCTGCAAATCGATCCGAACACCCCATTTTGACAGCATTGCGGGCTGCCGCATCCGTCAATTCGGAAAAACAGTCCAGTCCCCATCCCTGAAGCGCTGCATTGCGCAAAAGCAGTGCCAGAGATGCCATGCCGCATCCGCATCCAAGCTCCGCAAAAGTCCGCTGTCCGCTGCGGATTGCCTGAGACTGTAAAGCAAATTCAGCCAGAATGATGGCGTCTGATCCGCTGCGATAGCTCCCCGAAGGCTGTTCCAGCCCACGGGGAAACAGTCCAATTCTTTCCGGAATGGAAAGTGAAGACATTAGAAAACGTAGTCGATGGCGCGACGGGAAGATACCGCAGGTTTCACCAGTTCAACAGCGATTCTAACATGGCGGGGATCTTCTGCATAAGCCTTCAATCCGGCAGCGTCATCGTGCGTGCTGCTCAAAATCAGATTGACCGATTCCGTCGTGCCCGGCACAAATTCCGTAGACACCTCAAGAGTCCTTAGAGAAGGAATTTGTCCCAGTAATCCCTGAAGAGCCGTTTTAATGATTTCCGCATTTTCCAATCCGCTTTTTCCATTGGCCTCGGGTTTCATTTCCCACCAGACGACATGACGAACCATAATGTTTTTCTCCCTTAAACATACAGAACTTTCAGCATAATTCCGCAGTTCCGGTGCAGAAAAGAGGAATCTGCTATTTTTTAGCGTTACCTTTGTCGACCAATCCTGTCAATCCTTGCTCTATCCCGATTCGGCAAAGAGCAGACGATGCGCCTGCAAAAAGTAATTTGAACGAATCTTCCGCTTCATCTTCTTGATTTTCCCGTTGTTTTTCGTTTGAATGAAGCAAGAGCACGGAATATCCCTATTCCTCCTGTTGCAGATAACCCAATTGTATTTCTCCAATACGGAGTCGCCCCATGCTGAAAAGCACACATCGATTTCTTGATTCCGAACTTCCGGAAACCCCTCCGGATCACGCTCTTTTTACCGTTATTCCCGCTCCGATGGAATGTACGGTTTCCTATGGAGGAGGCACCGCAAAAGGACCTGACGCCATTTTGAAAGCCTCTGATCAGCTTGAGCTCTGGGATGGGCATTCCATTCCGGCAGCAGCCGGCATTCTTACGGCGGATACGGTCGATGTTTCCGGTTCGCCTGAAGAAGCCATCGAGCACATTGAAGCGGCCGTTGCCGCAGTGCAAGAAGGGATCCCTGTCGTGCTTGGCGGAGAGCATACCGTCACGCTCGGTGCTTTGAGAGCCTTGAAAAAAAAATATGGAGCTTTCGGCATTGTTCAGTTTGATGCCCATGCTGATTTGCGCAGCAGCTATGAAGGAACGCCGTACAGTCATGCCTGTGTCATGCGCAGAGCGACAGAGGATCTCCATCTTCCTCTGGTGCAGCTTGGCGTACGCGCTCTCTGTCTTGAAGAAGTTGAAGCACGGCGTACCCTCGGAGTAACGGCGCACGATGCGCAGGATATTGTGCCGTGCGGCCTGAAAACCAACCTGTTTCCTGATAATTTTCCGGAAAAAATCTATCTGACTTTCGATGTCGATGGCCTCGATCCGTCAATCATGCCGGCAACAGGGACACCTGTTCCTGGAGGTCTGGGATGGTATCAGACTCTTGATTTGCTCAGGCAAATTGCCGCATTCCGCACAATAATCGGATTTGACGTCACCGAATTTGCCCCAATTCCCGCTTTGCACGCTTTTGATTTCACCGCAGCCCGTCTGGTATATGCTATCATGGGTCTGATCTCGGAAAAATGTTCTCCTGATCCGGCGCAGGCAGATCGCTAAACAGGAGAGCATCTACCATGAAAAATCTTGTATTCGCCGCAATTTTCGGATTGCTTGCCTGCGCATGGCCCAATCTCTGTCATGCTGAAGTCAGCGGAAGTCTCAATTTCTTCCTTCCGGGAATCGGAGCCAATCTTTTTTTTGACGATGGAGGCTACTACAGCGACTATCCCGGCTATTATCGGCGATACCGCGAACCTCCTGTCGTGCTTCCCCCGCCTCCCCCGCCAAGGTTCAGACAACGGCCGCATTTTCCTCCACCGCCTCCTCCACCTTTTTCAAGACATGATCCTGCCAGGCCGGGATGGCATCGCCCACCACCTCAAGATCGCTGGGAAGCTGATCGACCGGCTCCCTCTCTGCCAGGATCCGGTATCAGAACGCCGGGCGGACACCGTCCTCCTTCGTATGGAGCAGGCAGAATGAGGCCGCATGCACCTGGTTCTCGCGGCGCATGGAGACATGAACCTCAAAGATAGTCTGTTCTTGACAAAAATCTCTGTCCGGATACCTTGCCGAAATACCACACAGTGCTTCAGCACGGCTCTTTCACAGGTCGCGTTCAACTGCCGGGTCGCATTCAGCCTGACAAACGTTTTGCACAGGAAAATCTATGTCTGACAAAGAAGCTGTTATCCGCCATATCGGTACACTTGAAACAACTGTCGTTGATCTGCAAACACGTCTGACGGCCTTGAAGGGCCTCGGACCGGAAAACGGCGGTGAGGGAGAAGCCGTCAAGGCTCAGTTTCTTGAACATCGTCTGCTTCAGCTGGGCTGTCCTTCCATCACGCATATTGACGCGCAGGATCCACGGGTTCCCGGCGGAGTTCGTCCGAACATCGCCGCAGTTTTTCCAGGTCATTCATCACGCAAGCTCTGGATTCTCGGACATATGGATCTCGTCCCTCCTGGAGATCTGGCTTCCTGGAAAACCGATCCATGGCAAGTTCACAGAGAAGGAGACAAACTGTTTGGCAGAGGTGTGGAAGACAATCAACAGGCTATTGTCAGCGGACTTCTTGCCGCAGAGGCTTTGCGAGCTTGCGGTGTAAAGCCGGATTATTCTCTCGGCCTGGTTTTCGTTTCCGACGAGGAAAACAACAGCTTCTTCGGCATTCGGCATATTCTCAGGGAGCAGGCTGATCTTTTTTCGCCCGAGGATTTCATCGTAATTCCGGATTTCGGCAGACCGGATGGTTCCTGGATCGAAATTTCCGAAAAGGGTCATCTCTGGATGAAAATTGAGGTAACCGGCGTTCAAGCGCATGGTTCAACGCCGGAAAAAGGAAGCAATGCCCTGATTGCGGCTTCGGCTATGATCCTCCGCGTCCAGAATCTGGCTCTGAATCATCCGGAACGCAATGAACTGTTTGCGCCTCCAACATCGACCTTTACGCCTACGCGCAGAGATGCGAACGTTCCCAATATCAATACTGTCCCGGGAAAAGATATTTTTTACATTGACTGCCGCCTTCTTCCCGGGCTGTCGTCCGATCAGATTCTGCAGGAGACCAAAGTCATTATGGAGGAAACTGCCGCACAATACGCCGGTATTTCAGTCAAGGTGTCCGTAGTCAGCGCGGCAGATGCTGCAAAGCCGACGGATGAACACTGCGAGACTGTGCGGAGACTGACTCAGGCCGTTCAATCGGTATACGGAATCACCCCGCACTGTGTCGGCATCGGAGGGGGAACTGTCGCCGCATATTTTCGAAAAAAAGGCTTGCCTGCTGCGGTATGGGCCAGTGTGGACTCTACATGCCACATGCCCAATGAATTTTCACGCATTTCCAAAACCATCGGAGATGCTCAGGTTCTGGCGTCCATGCTGTTTGACTGAACCGGCGGATCCCCTTTGATTTTCTGAGTAAAAATTATGATGTATGATTGCATTGTTGTCGGCGCCGGACATGCGGGCTGCGAAGGAGCTATGGCGCTGTCCAACCTTGGATGCAGGGTTCTCCTGATTACAGGAAATGCTGATCGCATCGGGCATCTTTCCTGTAACCCCGCCGTCGGCGGACTCGCTAAGGGACATATGGTGCGGGAAATTGACGCGCTCGGCGGCATGATGGGAATCTGGACCGATGCGGCTGGAATCCAGTTTCGCACGCTGAACGAAGGCAAAGGGCCTGCAGTTCGCGCGACGAGAGCCCAGGTTGACAGGGAATCCTATATGGCGGCTGTGAAAAATTCCCTTTTTTCCCAAACAAACATCACGGTCTGGCAGGACACTGTTTCCGGCATTCTCAGTGAGGAACGCAGCGGAACGATACAGGCTATCGGTGTCCGCACAGAACTGGGGAGGGAATTTTACGCTTCTCACATTCTCCTGACAACGGGGACTTTCCTTCGCGGACTCATTCATATCGGAATGCATCATTTTCCCGGAGGACGTCTCGGAGACGAGGCCTCTCTTCATCTTTCATCCTCACTCGAATCTCTAGGAATTCATCTTGGACGACTCAAAACAGGCACGACACCCCGCCTCCTTGCCTCCAGCATCAATTTTGATCGCATGGAACCTCAATTCGGAGATGTCGCCCCTTCCGGATTCAGCTTCAGAGGCCCCAAACCGCAGCAGAAACAGCTTCCGTGCTATATTACCTGGACCAATGCGACAACACATGATATTATCCGGACAGGCTTTGATCGTTCGCCTTTGTTTACCGGCGTTATTGAAGGGGTTGGAGCCCGGTACTGTCCTTCCGTAGAAGACAAAGTCGCCCGTTTTCCGGAAAGGGAACGGCACCATGTCTTTGTGGAGCCTGAAGATCTTGAAGGCCGCGAATATTACATAAACGGCATGTCTACAAGCCTTCCTCTGGATGTACAGCTGGCGATGATCGCAACAATTCCCGGGCTTGAAAATGCCGTCATGGTTCGCCCAGGATATGCCATTGAGTACGATTATGCCAATCCTCTGCAGCTGAAACCGACCTTTGAAACCCGTGCCGTTCCGAGACTGTGGTTTGCTGGACAAATTAACGGGACATCCGGGTATGAAGAGGCTGCAGCACAGGGCTTATGGGCGGCACTGAATATTTACTGCAAGCTTGAAGGTCGCGATCCCTTTCTTCCGGGACGTGATCAGGCTTACATGGCCGTTCTTGCCGATGATCTGGTTTCCAAGGGTACGAGCGAGCCTTACAGAATGTTTACATCCCGAGCGGAATACCGTCTTTTGCTTCGAGAAGCCAATGCCGACTTGCGCCTGACGCCGGCAGGCAGGAAAATAGGGCTTGTCGGCGATGCGCAGTGGACCATGTTCGAACAGAAAAACGCAGATATCGAAAAAGGAAAAGAACTGCTGCGCAGCCGACGCGTGACACCGGCATCGCTCCGCAATCATTTTCCCAATGAAAACGCTCCTGATCATGCGTTGACTCTTGAGGAAATGCTGCGCCGTCCGTCTATTCGCATAGACGATCTTCTTCCGTTTCTCCCTGAATGCGGGACTTTTTCTTCTGCGGCTCTGCAGGAAATCGAAACGCAGATCAAATATGCCGGCTATCTCACCCGTCAGATGGAATTGGTGGCACACGCATCGGAAAAAGAACAGATCGCCCTGCCTGAAAATCTCGAATATGGCGATATCCCTGGAATTTCCCATGAAATTTCAGAAAAACTGGCAGCAATCAAACCCCGTAATCTGGGACAGGCAGGGAGAATTTCCGGAGTCACTCCTGCAGCTCTTGACTGTCTGGAAATCTATCTGAAACGAGTGCGGACTAAAAACTGATCGCACACTGAGGAGGGTACATTGATGAAGCGTTTTCACGTCACGGCGCAGCGCAAACTGTACCTGATGCCGTTTCTTGTTTTGGCAGCTGTGCTATTTTCCCTGACCGGATGCGGTACGACCAAGGCCCCGACTCCGTATCCGATGAGCGTTTCGTCTTCTGTTACGGCGGACAATCTTGTTAAAACGGCCTCATCCCAAATCGGTACAAAATACCGTTACGGCGGAACCGCTCCAGGCGGATTCGATTGCTCCGGACTCATCTGGTGGACATTCCAGCAAAACGGCATTGCCATTCCCAGAACCTCATCTGATCAGGCTGACATGGGCATCAGCGTCAGACGATCAGAAATGCAGAAAGGCGACGTTCTGGTCTTTCGCACCAGCCGAACCGGTACGCATACCGCTCTCTATATTGGATCCGACAATTTCATCCACAGCCCCAAACCTGGAAAAAGGGTCAAAAAAGACACACTGAAACTTCCTTACTGGAATGATCGGCTCATCGCTGTACGGAGAATTCTCTATTAAATAAAAAGAAAAAAGGGAAAGAAACCGCATCGGCTCTTTCCCCTATCCGCAAAAAGCAAACTGAAAATCCGCTTAACGGCAGATCGCCCGATCATCAATCTCCGCAATAGTGCCGCAACCGGTCATCAGCATTGCATGAGACAGCTGATTGGCATAGCGGCGCACCAGAAGAGAGATGCCTTCTTTGCCGCCTCCGGCTACAGCCTGCGCAAAAGGCCGGCCGATCAGCACAGCATCCGCCCCAAGGGCAATCATTTTCAAGACATCCTCACCGCTCCGGATTCCGCCGTCGGCAAGAATCGTCAGCTTGCCTTTCAAAAGTGCCGCAATGCCAGGCAGAACGTTCGCTGTGCCAGGAGTTCCGTCAAGCACACGGCCTCCATGGTTGGACACCACAATGCCATCGCATCCGGCCTTATGGGCAAGAAAGGCATCCACTGAAGACATAATGCCTTTCGCAATGAATTTCATTCCGGCATTATGCGCTTTCTCCACCATGACGGCCAATTGTTCTGGCGTCTTGGGAGAAGCAGGACGCCCCATTTTGGCAAGTGCTGCCATGCCGACGCTGTCGATATCCGATCCGACGACCTTGCATCCGGCTTCCGCACACCGAGCCAGTTTTTCATCAAACTCCGAACCGTCCCACGGTTTGATGAACGGAATACCGAAAGCTTCGTTTTCCCGAAGTGCTTCAAGCCCGCTGTCAAACATTTCCGCTTTCGGTCCATCAGCTGAGCATCCGGCAATTCCGGCTTCACGGCATCCGCCGATAATTGACCGAATGTAATCCTGTTCAGGCATCATGTTCGCCATATTGAAGGAAATACCGCCGATGGGAGCCGCCAAAATCGGAAGACGCAGCTTCATACCGAAAATTTCCGTACTCATATCCGGTTTCTGCACGCCGTGCACAATGCGCATATTCAGCAGAATGCGCCGCAGTGCCTCGACGTTATTGCGGAAGGAAACACCCGATCCCGTACCGCCCATTCCCGGGACTTCGCCGGCACAGATCTTCCCGTCACAATCTGCGCACATTCTGCAGCATCCGTTCAGCACCTCCTTGGCCTGAAGACGCATTTCTCTGTAATTCATAGTGCTTTCTCCTCTCTTCGTTACTGATGCGTATATCCTGACGGATCGGCACAGCCGGAGGAAGTTGCTCCGAGCTCTTCGTCCTCCATCATGGATAACCGATCCTGAAGCCATTCTACAAGAGCCCTTGCAGTCTGCGGATTCATCAAAATTCTGGAATGAATCCGACGGACAACGATGCGCGTATCGCTTGTAGGAGAAATCTCGCTGCTCAATTCTCCCGTTTCATTGATCGAGCATTCTGAATATGCCGGAAGCCTGTCGCTTTCCGTATAAAATCCCATCTCTATTTCACCCTGAGAGTTAATACCTCCCCACACTCCATGGGAATACAGAAGGCGCGTTTCCGGATCCTGCTCATATTCAAAGCGAACGCGCAAGGGAAAATCAAGAGCCATAATTATCCTCCTGAAAGCGATCCGACCGTCCCAGCCGGATGATTTGCTGACATGTTCTGCGGGATATCATGTTTTTATTGCCTCAACAAATGATTTTCATCATCCTCTTGCCGAAAAAACAGAGTCTCAACTTGTCTTAAGGATAAAAATACCGCAAAATTTTACAGAACAAAGGAGAAGGCCATGGCCGAAGAAAAATGGAAAAATCCGACACCTACCGTTGATATTGTGATCATAAACCGCAACTCCGTCGTCCTGGTTCGCCGTTCAAATCCTCCCTACGGTTCGGCACTGCCCGGAGGCTTTGTGGACGAAGGAGAAACCGTAGAACACGCAGCCAGGCGCGAAGCACTGGAGGAAACCGGACTGGAGGTCCGCCTTACAGCACTTTTAGGCGTGTATTCCGATCCATCCAGAGATCCTAGAAAACACACCATGTCCACCGTCTTTCTTGCAGAAACCGATCACCCGGAAAAAATCTGCGCCGGAGATGACGCTGCGGCAGCATCCTTCGTTCCGTTCAATGAACTTCCGCAGCTTGCCTTTGATCACGCCCGTATTCTGCGGCATGCCGCAGATGTCCTGGCAGGAAAAAGACAGGCCGCAACCGTTACAGAAGAAGATTAAAATCAGCAAAAAGCCGCCGTTTCTAGGAGAAGCGGCGGCTTTTTGCTATATTTCGTGAAACTCAGGCGTTTCTGACAGGACGCGAACCAAAAATCTCTGTTCCCACGCGAACCAATGTCGCACCTTCTTCAATGGCCTGTTCAAAATCTGCGGACATTCCCATGGACAGATGCGGCAACTCCATGCCCAGATGTCGCTCCAGATCATCACGAAGAAGACGGAGCATTGCAAAAAATCGCCTGGGATCGCCGTCATGCGGGGGAATGCACATCAAGCCCTGCAATGCCACCCCCGGGAGAAGGAATATCCTTTCAGCCAGTTCATGAAGATGACGGCGATCTACCCCCGATTTCTGAACTTCCTCTCCCACATTGACCTGAATCAAAACAGGCTGAACCGTATTGTCCGGCATTTTGCGCGACAGTTTTTCTGCAAACTCCACCGAATCGACTGTGTGAATCAGATGAAATCGGCCTGCTACGTCACCGATTTTCCGGCTCTGGATATGCCCAATGCAATGCCACTCGATGCCGCTGCAACCTCTCAGTGTCTCCTGCTTGCTCAATGCTTCCTGAACATAGTTTTCGCCAAAGGCAGTCTGTCCCGCTTCATAAGCTTCTTGAATGGCCTCGGCAGAATGCAGTTTGGATACAGCGATCAAATGAACAGATCCCTCGGGTCGTCCGGAATTCCGTTCAGCTCTGCGCACGCGAAACAGCACTGATTCCAGGCGTTCCCGCAGAATGCTCTTTTCCTCCTCTGTCATGCTTCAAACTCCGATCCGAAACCAAGAGCGTGCAGGAAGTTCTGGTCGTTAGCCCAGTCATCGCGGACTTTGACCCACAGTTCCAAGTGAACTTTCTTATCCAACAGCTCTTTCAATTCCTTTCTCGCTTCCGTTCCGGTTTCCCTGATACCAGATCCGCCGTGGCCAATCACCATCGCCTTATGACTCGGCTTGGCAACGTAAATCACCGCATTGATAATCGCCTGCTCAGCATTCTCCTCCCAATTTTCTATTTCCACAGCAACAGTATACGGGACTTCCTGATACAGACGATCAAACAGTTTTTCGCGGATGATTTCCGCAGCCATAAAGCGCACAGGTGCCGTGGAAAGCTGATCAGCGGGAAATTCCGCTTCAGCTTCCGGAAGATGCGACACGATCATCCGAATCATGTCTTCAACACCATCCTTTTTCAGCCCTGAAGCCGGGAAGATTTCCACTTTTGGCAACAATTCCGCAAGACGCACCAGAAGCGGAAGCATACGGCTTTTGTCATGGAACAAATCCACTTTATTGAAAACCACCACCACAGGCCTAAGTTCTTCCCGCAGGGGCGCAAGCAGTGGCTGCAGATCCCGATCCATAAATTCCGGCTTGCGAACATACAAATCTCCGTCCAGCACCAGAAGAATGCATTCCGCATTTTCAAAGCTCTGCCATGCGGAACGGTGCATGATTTTTCCCAGCTGACCCCGGTTCGCCCCACGGGAGGCATTGATGCCAGGAGTATCCATAAAGATAATTTGAGCATCCGGACGGGTCAGAATGCCGACAATGCGATTGCGGGTCGTCTGCGGTTTTGCCGTCACAATAGCCACTTTTTGCCCCACAAGGGCATTAATCAACGTTGATTTTCCCGCGTTCGGCGGTCCCATGAGCGCAACGCGCCCGCAACGATACGATGCCATTACATTTCTCCCTGACGCATGCGGGCGTCAATCTCCCGAAGACGGGCGATTCGATCTTCCGTATCAGGATGCGTACTAAAAAGTCTGGACATGGAACCACCGAACAGCGGAGCCACAATAAACATGCTGGCCGTACTGGCATTGCCGCTTTCCATTGGAATCTGCCTGTTCCAGTTCTGAAGCTTATGCAGAGCTGAAGCCAGCATCAACGGCTGCCCGCTGTACTGAGCTCCTCCGGCATCAGCCAAATATTCCCTGGAACGGGATACGGCAAACTGAATCAGAGTGGCTGCGATCGGAGCCACAAGGGCCAGAACCAAAGCCGCCAGGGGATTGGTTCCATTTCCTCCTTCATCGCGCGTTCCGCCAAAAAATGCGGTGAACTGAAGAATATTGGCTAAGGAACAGATAGTAGAACCCATAACGCTGGCCACAGTCTGAATCAGAATATCGCGATGGGCAATGTGCGCAATTTCATGCGCCAGAACGCCGCGCAGCTCCTCTGGAGAGAGCAGATCCAGAATGCCGGCGGTCACGGCCACGACACTGTGCTCCGGATTTCTTCCTGTCGCAAAGGCATTGGGAGCTTCTTCCGGAACAACGCAGATTCGAGGCATGGGAATGCCGGCATTGCGGGAAAGCTCCTCCACGATATCAAACAGATACGGAGCCTCAGTCCGTTCCAGTTCCCTGGCTCGATACATTTTCAAAACGACGCTGTCCGAAAACCAGTAGCTTCCAATATTCATCGCCAAAGCCAGCACAAAGGCGATGACAACACCGCCGGACCCTCCAAGGACTCCGCCCAGCATAATAATAATGCCGCTCATCAAGGCCATGAGAAGCAATGTCTTGACATTATTCACGTTGAAAAACTCCTTATGAAAAAAGACGAAAACAAATGAGGAACGAACTGTCTTTTCAGGCAGAATAACTATAAGAAAAAAAAAACGTTTGGCAAGCCCCGAATCTTCTTCACCGTTCTGAGGCCAGCACATACGCATAGGCACCGCGATCTCTGAGCCAGGTTTTGTCCGCAATATTAACTGTCATCATCAGTGTCATGCTCTCTCTCCGACGATCGAAAAAGAGACTTTCCCCTTCAAAGTGATACTGATCCGGCCGTTCCACTGTCCCTTCCAACGACTCTCTTTGCAAGATAGGGCGTCCGTCCACATCAAAGACAGAAAGAATATGAGGTTTTCTCCCCCCTCCGGAATGAAGGCCGTAAAAATACCGGCCGTCAAAAGCCAGACTCTGCCAGGCACTCCCCTGTGATTTATGGAACCGGGGATCTGAAGAATACGGGTCGATAGCTTCCCTTTCAAAAGCCTCTGCGGCATTGACGACCACATAGCTTTCCGTAATATTATACTTCTTTTCCAAACGCCGTACAGAATACGAAAACAGCCCCGGAGCGTACAGGGATTTCTGATAATCCAGGCGGGTCTTCACCTCGTCAAGATGCTCAGGATCAACCTCATAGCTCTGTTTCTGAATTGATGTTCGGGCAAGGCTGAGCAGTTTGCGGACATTCCATATGCGAAAAACGCCTTCACCGGTCTCTTTGCGAATTTGCTTGGCAGCAAGGAGTGTCATGTCAGGGGTCAACGTCGGATTCATATGCGAATTGCAAAATTTCCGTTCTTCAAACAGTGTCCATATTTTTTCAACGATCGGCCTGTCCGGATGCCGAGGATCCCAACGAACCAGCCGCAGATGACGCCACATTTTTCCGTTGTTGGGAATCAGACGTTTTCTGTCCTTTCTGTCCGCAGATTCACTCCGAATTGAATAGCCTCCGCTGAAGAAGCGTACAGGATCTGATGGCAAAGGCCGATACAGATCGGTTCCCTGATGCCCGAATACAGAAAAAACGGGCTTACTGATGCAGGAGTACATCATACAGGTCAACTGCTCCTTTTCCTGACGAAAAGCCGCAATTACGGATCCTCCGAATTCATCTCCCAAAACAGCATATATGTCACCGCTGTGCGGATCTGTCATGGTATCCTGACTGCCAAGCCTGATATTGGCTTCTCCGTACTTATTCAGCAGGCAAAAGGCAAACTGGGACGGGCGGCTCAATCCGGAAAGGAATCCCGATGCGTCAACGGCAGCTCGTGAAGAATCGACGGCACCGTGATCGGCCAGAGCCAATCCGGAAAACAGCATACAGACAACGGCCAGCCATACCAATCCTGCGGCGTTTTTCATCATGATCTTCATCAATGTACCTCCACATGCTCATAAACCAGAAAATTTGACAAATTCCAAGCTCTCTTGCCTTAATTACCTTCAGCGGGTATGCAAAAAAACAATCGAACAATATTTCCTCAGGAGCCGGAATATGGAACAGAATCGGAAAACGGACTACGGTGCGCTTCTCGGTCTGGATATGGGCGGAACGCATACTGATGCCGTCCTGATTGAAAACGGGCACATAGAATCCTGCGCTAAAGTTCCTACGATCCCGGAAAATCCCGCGCAATCCATGGAAAATGCTCTGCGTGCTCTTTTTGCGGAATCCTCGCTACCCCCTCAGCAGATTGTCCGCGCATCTTTCGGCACTACGGCCGGAATGAACGCGCTGGTGCAGAACCGCCTTGAAAAAACAGGGCTGATACTGGCCGCCGGTCCGGGCATGGATCCGCTTACGGCGGCTATCGGCGACACTGTGCACGTTCTTCCCTGGAAACTGGATCATCGGGGATCCGAACTGAGCAAACCGAAACGGGAAGATCTGGAGCCTGTTGTTCGCGCATGGCGGGATCAGGGCATACGTACTTTTGCCTGCGCTGAAAAATTTTCGATACGCAATCCAGCCCATGAATTGACGATGGAATCGATCATCCGAGATGTCTTCTCCGGTGATCCGCATTGTCCGTTTATTGCTCTGAGCCACCGTTCAGGACTTCTGAATTTTCCGCGCCGAGCGGCCGCTGCCTTCTGGAATGCCGCACTCGCTCCGCTTCACCGACAATTCGCCCAATCCGTAGAGCAGGTTCTCAAACGCACAGGCATCACGGCTCCGGCATTCATGCTCCGGGCTGACGGTGGAACTCTGGCTCTGCACCAATCCGCCGATCGTCCACTGGAAGCCCTGCTTTCCGGGCCGGCGGCCAGTATCATGGGAGCCGCTGCACTTTGCCGGGACGTGCTCAACCGGGGCGATACACTGGTTCTGGATATGGGAGGAACGACGACAGACATTTCGCTCTTTACCGGAGGCGAACCGCTCCTGGCTCCCAAAGGGCTCGTCATCTGCGGCAGAGCCACGCCGATCCGTGCGCTGCATACCGTTTCCATCGGGTTGGGAGGCGATTCCGTTGTACATCAGAGGCGGGGATCCTTCTTCGCCGGTCCGAACAGAGACGGTCCAGCGGCAGCATTCGGCGGATCTGCGCCGACCTTTGTCGATTGTCTGAACGGACTTGGTGCAAAAATCGGAGATACAGATCGTTCCAGACAGATGCTGCGCCATTTTGCCGTATCGTGCGGGGCAGAACCCGATCGCATTGTGCACGAGGTGATAAAGCATGCACAGGAAACCCTGCGAACAACGATTTCCGCCTTTTTGGAAGCTGTCAACAGCCGCCCGGTACATACGCTTTCCGCGCTTGTACACTGCCGCGTTTTTCACCCGCAGCAGGCTGTGCTCATTGGCGGACCAGCATATGCGGCCGCACCGTTCGTTGAACAAGCTCTGGGCATGCCAGTCACCACGCTGTCGGAATACAGGGGATCTGCAGCCAATGCCATAGGTGCGGCTCTGACCTGCCCCTCCGCCTCGCTGGATCTCTTTGCCGATACCATGCGCGGACGCATGCTGGCTCCCGCGATCGACGTCAGCCGGACGATCTCGTCAGCCTACTCCCTGCGCGATGCGGAACAGGACGCCATCTCTCTCCTGCGCAGTACATCAGATTTTCCGGATCGCCCCATTGACATCACCGAATCGCACAGCTTTGCCACCCTTGATTTCTATGGCCGCGGCGGACGGGACATCCGCGTTTCCTGCCGACTCCGTCCTGAAATTCTCCCTCTTTCGGATGCATAGTATCGTCCATTTGGCAAAGAGAACAGAACTTCTGCCGCTGCTTCAGGCATCAGACGGGAAGCGGCAAAGATCGGCACGCGGATCACCCCCAGTCCTTCTGCTGCCAGATCTGCATCGGACAAGGCTCCAGGATAACAGGTCGTCTCATCCAGAATCAGATAATCCGGCATACGTCCTGCAAGCCTGAAAATGCAATCTATCTGATCCTGAAGCGTCAGCCCCAGGAGTTCCGGATCTCCTCCGGGGTTAGGCATATAGACAAGAGGAGCCTCAGACGCGCCAACGGCTTTCCCTATGCCTTCCGGAAGAAGATTGCAGAGGACAGAAGAAAAAAAGCTGCCTATGGGCAGAACGAGAAGCGGTGCGTCAAGAATCCGATCGATCAGTTCCCCGCTCGCTGTGACACAAGACGGATAGGGACAGTCCAATGACTTTGCCAGCCAGAAAGATTTTACAGGCGATCGAATGGGATCTGCGCTTTTTCCTGTCAGCAAATGCTGGCCGAAAACGCGCTCACCGCTGCGGAGTTCCGCGCACAGATGCGCTTTTTCCTCTGTGACAGGCAGAACTTCCCCGCAGACATGAAGCTGATTGGCAAGAAAACGCACTGCAGGCAAAAGACGACGGCGAAACCGGAAATACAGCTCCGTCAGCAGCAGATTGCCCAGACTGGCTCCGCGCAGCTCCATGTCTGCGGGCATTCTTTCCAAAAAACCCGCAAACAGATCCTGAACGGCTTCACGCTGAAGATCGCCCATCACGTTAAAGAGCGGATGCCGTCCTGCAGCGACAGCGCGCAGCTGAAGCCGCACTTCTTCGAGGCCGCTCTCTTCCGGAAAACGCAGACGCAACAAATCCCGGAGCGCACACGTTTCCGGGCACGAGGCATCAGCCATGGCCAGCAGGCGAGATCGGATGTCACCGACTGCCGGCATGTCGAAAACCCGGCGCAGAACAGCGGAGCTTCCACCAGAATCAAAGGTGGTGACAATATAGCGCACCGCCGTTCCCGATCCGGACAGCAGCTGCGCCAACTCGCTCAATGCCGTGCCGCCGCTGAAAAAAATCGCTTCACTCATATTCCGCTGCAACGCTCCTCATGACAGAATATGCTTCTTAAAGCGTATCATGGAACCATGAAAAGGCAAGATTTTTCCGAACCGCCGCAATGTTTCCAACTTTTTTCCCGATGGAAACTGTGCTATGCTCTTTCAAGCAGGGTTGCACCGGCTGTGCCGACCTGCACCTTTATCTTCCCAATTAAAACAGCTTTTTTCGGAGTCATTTCATGTCGGAAAACGCACTGCCTAAAGGATACGAACCCAAGGACGTCGAAGATCACTGGCGGCGTCACTGGGAAGAAAATGAAACTTTCAAAGCCGATCCCGGTGCGCCGGGCGATCCGTACTGCATCATGATTCCGCCGCCGAACGTCACGGGCGCACTGCATATCGGCCATGCGCTGAACCACGCCATCATCGATCTGCTCTGCCGCCATGCCAGACAGAAGGGTAAAAACGTGCTCTGGCTGCCCGGAACAGACCATGCAGGCATCGCTACGCAGAATGTCGTGGAACGCGCTCTCGCCAAAGAAGGTCTGACACGTCACGATCTTGGGCGCGAAGACTTCATTGATCGTGTCTGGAAATGGCGTGAAGAATATGGAAACCGCATTCTCGGTCAGATTCGTATGCTCGGCGATTCCGTTGACTGGAGCCGCGAACGCTTCACTATGGACGAAGGACTTTCCAAAGCCGTGCGCAAGGTGTTCGTCGAGCTGTACAAAAAAGGCCTGATTTACAAAGGCAAATACATTATTAATTGGTGCAGCCGCTGCCATACGGCTCTGGCGGATGACGAAGTGGAGCATACGGCGGAAAAAGGCTTTCTGTACCACGTGCGCTACGACTTCGCCGACGGATCCGGATCCGTGATCATTGCGACAACCCGCCCGGAAACTATCATGGCGGATACCGGCGTCTGCGTGCATCCGGAAGATGAGCGCTATGCCGAACACGTTGGAAAAAAAGTCATCGTACCTGTCATCGGCCGTGAAGTTCCCCTTTTTGCGGATCGGTACGTCGATCGGGAATTTGGAACCGGAGCTCTGAAAGTCACGCCCTGCCATGATCCCAATGACTGGATGCTCGGCCAGCGTCACAATTTGGAATTCATCCAGTGCATCAACGGCGATGATATTATGACCGAGGAAGCCGGTCCCTATGCAGGTCTCACCAAGCAGGAATGCCGCAAGCGCATTGTGGAGGATTTGAAGGCCTCCGGACAGCTGGTGCGCGTGGAAGAGCTGGAGCACAACGTCGGACACTGCTACCGCTGCCATACAGTCGTGGAGCCCTACGTCTCTGAACAGTGGTTCGTCGCTTCCACCAAACTCGCTCCACGAGCCCGCCAGGCCGTTCCGGCCATGACGGAAATTTTCCCCGAAAACTGGACAAAGACCTATTACAACTGGCTGGATAATATCCGCGACTGGTGCATCAGCCGCCAAATCTGGTGGGGTCACCGGATTCCTGCCTGGACCTGCGCCGACTGCGGAGAACTGATCGTTGCCGAAGAAGATCCCACAGTCTGCCCCAAGTGCGGCAGCACGCATCTGGAACAGGATCCGGACGTTTTGGACACCTGGTTCTCATCCTCGCTCTGGCCGTTCAGTACCTTGGGCTGGCCGGAAAAGACTGCCGATCTCAAGACCTACTATCCCACTGCAGTTCTGGTTACCGGCTTCGATATTCTGTTCTTCTGGGTTGCTCGGATGATGATGCTCGGCCTGGAATTTATGGACGAGATTCCCTTCAGACACGTCTATCTTCACGCTCTGGTTCGAGATGGCGAAGGGCGCAAAATGTCAAAATCTACGGGCAACGCCATCGATCCTCTGGTTATGATTGACAAGTACGGCACTGACGCTCTGCGCTTCACCTTAACGTCTCTGGCCGCCATGGGACGTGATATCCGTCTCTCTGAAGAACGCATCGAAAGCTGCCGCCATTTTGTCAACAAGCTTTGGAACGCCTCGCGCTTCGCCTTGATGAATCTGCCGGAAGATAAGCCGGAACCTGTCGATCTCAGTCAGATCAAGGGCTTGCATCATATCTGGCTGCTCCACCGTCTGGAGCAGGTTAAAAAGGAAACGGACGAAGCGATCGAGTCCTACAGTTTCAATGACGCGGCCCAGGTGCTGTACCGCTTCCTCTGGAATCAATTCTGCGACTGGTATCTGGAACTGATTAAGACCGACATGAAGGAAGGGGGTGAAGCCAGGAAGGAGGCACAGTACGTCCTCTGGACGGCACTGCGCGAATTTCTCATTCTCATGCATCCGATCATGCCTTTCGTCACGGCGGAAATCTGGCAGGCCCTGCCAGGAGGCGATGAACTCGAATTGGCACTACAGCCCTATCCGCCCATGCGTCCGGAATGTGAACGCCCCGATGAAGCGGATCAGATGGCCTTTGTGCAGGATGTAATCGTCACGATCCGTACCATTCGCGCGGAACTGAACATTGCTCCCTCCCGCAGACTGAATGTCATCCTCCGACCTGCTGCGGAAACACCCGGCCAGACGCAGGTGCTTGAGACCAACCGTTCCCTGATTCTGAGTCTGGCTCGGCTGGACGATCTGCGCATCGATGATCAGGCGGAAGCCCCAAAAGCCTCTGCCAGTCATGTGGCTCAGGGCTGTGAGGTCATTGTCAATCTTGCCGGCATCATCGATTTTGAAGCGGAATTGGCCAGACTGGACAAGGAACTCGGCAAAATCGCCAAAGAGCTCGAAGGATTGAACAAAAAGCTGTCAAATGAGAGCTTCATCAGCCGGGCTCCGGCTGAAATTGTGCAGAGGGAAAAAGATCGCGTTGCAGCGTTGCTCGACACGCAGGAAAAGCTTCAGGTGCTGCAAAAGCGTTTTAAAGAAGCCCTGTAGTGCTTAAAAACGCCGTGAGTCCGCATTACAGGGACTCACGGCGACAAACTCTCTCAGAGTCGAATCAGTGAGATGTCCCGCAGGCACCGGAAACCAGATCGGCAAACCATACCGGCATGCGCACAGGACGGCCGTTTCGATCCGTCACGGCGTGTTGGGTCATACCTTCGGCAAGAATTGTCTTGCGGTTTTCATCCATCACATTATACACAAAGACGAGAGAAGCCCTGCGCACTTCCGCAATGCCTGCCCTAATGAGGATGAAATCATCATACCGGGCAGGACTGCGGTATCGGCAGGACGCTTCACGGACGGGCAGCATGATGCCTCTGGCTTCAACATCCCGATAGCTCATGCCGAGACCACGGATGAATTCGCTGCGGGCCCGTTCAAAAAGATGCAGATATTCCGCGTAATACAGATATCCCATGGTATCTGTTTCACCGTAGGAAACTCTGTGGGGCAAAAGGATTTCCGGAGCAGGAAAGTCATGCATAAATGCAAATCCTTATCGTTTACGAAGCAAACCGCTGGCGCGCTGTGTCTCGGAGCATGCCTTGCATTGTCCGGATGCGCGGTTTCCTCCTCAAGTCTGGTGGAAATGTCACCGTCGGCTCAGTCGAATCCGGAGCAGACAGAAGATCTGTACACGCTGGAAAGCGTCAAAAACGCCAGATATCTGACCGGAACGCTCCGGCCACAGGCACAGAGATTGCATTCCTGGAAAGATCTGGAACCCTCCCTGAACGACACATTGACCAGCATTGCAGCAAGGGATTCGCAGGCCACGGCAATCGCCGACGGCAGTGTCTCCGTTACATGGGGAGATGTCAGCCGCACATTGCATCGTCTGAAGGATCTTCTACCCAGCCTCGACTCCCATCCCGAGCTGCTTGCAGAACAGTTTCGTTGGCTGAGACTTTCAAAAAAAGCTTTTTTTACCGGATACTATAATCCTGTTTTGCTGGCAAGCAGGACGCGCAGGCCGGGCTTTTCTTACCCTATTTATCGCCGGCCTCCGGATCTGCAGGATATCCGTCTTGACGCTTTCGCCGGGATGCCGCAGAAGCGTCTCCGCTACCGCACAAGCAGCAACGGCCCGGTTCCCTATCATACCCGTTCTGAAATAGATGCCTTTCTGCGTTCTACCGAAAACGGCCGCGGAGCCCTGGAAGGCCGTCGGCTGGAACTGCTCTGGCTCAGGGACTGCGTCGACGGCTACTTTCTCCATTTGGAAGGTTCCGGATACATTCGTTTTGAGGAAGACGGCAGGGAATATCTGGTACGCTACGCCGGGGTCAACGGCAAGCGCTATTCCAGCGTCGGTCAGACACTGGCCGATATGGGCGAATTGGACAGAGACGAACTCAGTCTGCAATCCGTGCGTTCCTGGCTGAGGAACAATTTGGATCGAGCCCCAGAAGTTCTGTTCCGCGATGAAAGCTACGTTTTCTTTCACATGGAAGAAACGACTGACAATACGGAAACCAGGCTGGGGGCCGCCAATCTGCCTCTGAAACCATTTGTCAGCTTCGCCGTAGATCCTCAGGTCATTCCTCTCGGCATGCCCCTGATCTTTGATTTGGACGCCGCACAGCCTGAAGCGCAGGATGGTCCGCCGCTTCGGGGTATTGGTTTTGCGCACGATACAGGCGGCGTCATCCGTGAAAATCGTCTGGATATGTTCTGCGGAAGGGGACCGGAGGCGGAAACCGTTTCGGGATCTCTTCAGCGCAACGGCTATGTCTGGATTCTTCTTGCCATCTGAAATCGGCAAAGCGTATTTTTTTGAGGGTACTAAAATATGAATGATACAGCACGGCATTCCGCATCCGTCATTCCATCTGACGAGATTATTGAACTGACCGACATCGCGGCACTGCCGTGGGAAACAGGATCCGATCCTGATGAAGAAGAAAACGGCGGCTTCCTTCCGGATCCTCTCAAGGATCTTGAAGGACAGATTCTTCCGGATCAGGTTGAACTGCTGAAGCAACGCGTTGCGCACCTTGCCAATCTCGTCAGGGTCTACCACAACGTCACTATGAAGCTGGTTCTCAAAGTACGAGATCTTCAAAATCACACGCCATGCGCACAGAATTTGGCCGATCGCCTTGATACACTGGAAGCTCTCGCGGCCAAGCAGGGTTCAGGATCAGGATTCCAGGCGGATCGCACTGTTGCAGTGATGCGCAACACCTCTGAAGGCAGTCTTCCGAATGGCGAAGAGCCGCTGGTTAATGAAGACTGGCTTGTGCGAAAAATTACGGAAACCGTTCTGCCTCAGCTGCGCCGCGAAGCCCTCAAGGCTGCTGCGGAAGTCATTCAGGAAGAAATCGCCGGTCTGGCCCAAGAGCTTGAGGAAGAAGACGCCTGAAACAAGAATCAGGAAAAATACAGGAACATGGCAACAGCCACAAAGGCGTACGCTATCCAAACGCAAATTCGTGTTTTGCTGATCATAATGCCCCTCCCATCCCGCTTTGAGCGGGATATGGCGTAGCTTATAACGCTTTTTTCAGAACGGCAAGACGCCGTCTTTCTCTCCTCCGGAAAGAAAAAAAATAAAAAATATGCCTTTCAGGTCTGGACGATCTGATCGGACGCATTATTTATGGAGGGAAAGCCGAAGCCCGCTTCCCCGACGGAGTGTCCTGCGGGCTATATTTCTGGAGGAATTTATTATGAGCAAGACAATCGGTATCGATCTCGGTACAACGAACAGCTGCGTATATGTCATGGAAGGCAAGGATCCCAAGTGCATCACCAATCCTAACGGAGGTCGGACGACGCCTTCTGTTGTCGCCTTTACCGACAAGGAACGTCTCGTCGGAGAAGCCGCCAAGCGTCAGGCCGTTACCAACGCAACCCGCACCGTTTTTGCAGTGAAACGTCTGATGGGTCGCCGCGCCGATTCCGTTGAAGTGGAGCATTGGAAAAAGCAGGCTCCCTATGCCATCACCGCCGCGCCTAACGGCGATGCCATGGTGGAAATCGACGGCCGTCAGTATAGCCCACAGGAAGTTTCGGCGATGATCCTCGCCAAACTGAAAAGCGACGCTGAAGCCTATCTTGGCGAACCGGTCACCGAAGCGGTCATTACCGTGCCGGCTTATTTCAACGATGCCCAGCGGCAGGCAACCAAGGACGCAGGCAAAATCGCGGGTCTTGACGTCAAACGTATCATCAACGAACCTACAGCCGCAGCTCTGGCCTACGGCTTTGACAAGAAAGCCAACGAAAAAATCGTGGTGTTCGACCTCGGCGGCGGCACATTTGACGTCTCCATTCTTGAAGTCGGCGATGACGTTGTCGAAGTACGCGCAACGAACGGCGACACCTTCCTCGGCGGCGAAGACTTCGACCGCCGCATCATCACCTTCCTCGTCGACGCGTTCAAAGCGGAAAACGGCATTGATCTGTCTCAGGACAGCATGGCTTTGCAGCGTCTGAAAGATGCGGCCGAAGCAGCCAAGAAAGATCTTTCCACTTCCATGGAAACCGAAATCAATCTGCCTTTCATCACGGCAGACGCGACCGGACCGAAGCATCTGATGACCAAACTTTCCCGTGCAAAACTGGAACAGCTGGTTATGGATCTGGTCGAAAAGGCTATGGAACCCTGCCGCAAGGCTCTGGCCGATGCCGATCTGAAGGCTTCCGACATTGACGAAATCGTTCTGGTCGGCGGCATGACCCGCATGCCTCTGGTGCAGAAGAAGGTCGTTGAATTCTTCGGCAAGGAAGGCAACCATTCCGTGAACCCCGATGAAGTCGTGGCGCACGGCGCAGCCATTCAGGGAGGCATTCTGACCGGTGACGTCAAGGACGTTCTGCTGCTCGACGTAACGCCCCTGTCTTTGGGCATCGAAACCATGGGTGGTGTCTTCACTCGCCTGATCGATCGCAACACAACCATTCCGACACGGAAAAGCCAGACTTTCACAACCGCGGCCGATAATCAGCCTGCCGTGTCCATCCACGTACTCCAGGGCGAACGCCCCATGGCCGCCGACAACATGACGCTGGCCAGATTTGATCTGACCGGTATTCCCGCCGCTCCCCGTGGCGTGCCGCAGATTGAAGTCACCTTCAACATCGACGCCAACGGCATCGTCAATGTTTCGGCCAAGGATCTCGGCACCGGCAAGGAACAGTCCATTCAGGTTACGGCTTCTTCCGGACTTTCCGATGCCGACATCGACAAACTGGTGAAAGAAGCCGAGGCCAACGCCGCCGAAGACAAGAAGAAGCAGGAGCTGATTGAAGCCCGCAACGCCGCCGACAACCTGATCTACGCCACCGAAAAATCCATGAAGGATCTCGGCGACAAGCTCGAAGCCGCGACCAAGGACGCCATTCAGGAAAAGACGTCTGCGCTCCGCAAGGTCATGGAAGGCGATGACGCCGAGGCGATCAAGAAGGCGACAGAAGAACTGTCCACAGCCGCGCATTCCCTGGCTGAAAAGCTCTACGCCCAGCAGGCACAGCAACAGCAGCAGGCTGGAGGAGCCCAGCAGCCCGGAGGCAATGCCGGTGCCGGATCGAAGAAAGGCGATGATGACGTGGTTGACGCGGAATTTACCGACGTCAAGTAACCGCTATTCATAATGCTTCGCTCTCCGCATTTCAAATGCGGGCATTCTGCTCCGGAAAAGGAGAGCGACTGATATAGAAGCATCAAAAGGGAAGGCCATCAGGCTTTCCCTTTTTTATGTCCGATGCACTGGTTATGGCTCTCCTGCGAAATCTTTGCCAATCGTATCTTTTTCCTGTAGTATTTTTCTCATTGCGTTTCATCACTCCATAACACAGAGAGGTTTTCATGACTTTTATTGAATCCGTCAAAACCTGCCTGCTCCGCAAATACTGCTCCTGTCAGGGAACAGCTTCCCGCTCGGAATTCTGGTGGTTCACGCTCTTTACTGCTGCTGTCGTCTTCCTCACATCCTTTGTCCCGGTTCTCTGCGTTCTGGCCGTTCTTGGTCTGCTTTTTCCACAGCTCGGTGTTTCTGTCCGCCGTCTTCAGGATGCCGGATACTCTGGCAAGGTAATGTTCTCTTTTGTTTTTATTCCCGTTATTTTGCTCTCTTTCATCCTCTTTGCTACCATGATGCTGCATTGGAATTCCGAAACATTCCTTACCGTTTCCGGCGTGACGCTGGCGATCTGTCTGCTCTATCCGATCTTTTTCTTCCTCCGGTCCTCAGGCAGCGTTCACCGCAGCGAAAACTAGTCCTTCTCTGGCTGCTGCCGGCAGCTTTCAAGGTGTCCGGCAGCATTTTTTTCAGGTCATCCCATAATGCCGCATTTTTCGATCCGCCGTCCGCATCCTTCCTCCCCTTCCCGCCCCTGCCGTTCCGCTCCGGCCAGCATCTGCCCCAACGATTCGCTGTGCGGCGGATGCCGCTTCATCAGTGAACCCTATCCGATCCAGCTGTGCCGCAAGCAGAACGCCATTTCAAGTCTCCTCGCTCCCTTCGCCGTTCCGGATCCCATTTTCGGAATGGATCACCCCTTTCATTATCGCAACAAAATCGAAAAGGCCTTCGGAACGGATAAGTCCGGACGTCTAATCTGCGGCAACTACCGCGCTGGAAGCCGGGATATCGTGCCCAATGCCGACTGCATCATTGAAGATGAAGCCGCTTCTGCCATTCTTGCGGACATTGCCAATCTGGCCGATCGCTTTCGCCTGCAGCCCTACAATGAAAAGACCGGACGCGGCTTTCTCCGCCATGTTCTGATCCGCTGTTTCGCCTCCACCGGAGAAATCCTCGTCGCTCTCGTCGTTACTTCGCCAATTTTCAAGGCTGGCAAACACTTCGTTGCGGATCTTCTCGCCCGGCATCCGCAAATCCGCACCGTTGTTCTGAACATCAATAGCCGCCGAACATCGATGGTTTTGGGCGATGAAGAACGCGTTCTCTACGGTCCAGGCTTTATTCAGGATATTCTGTGCGGATGCCGCTTCCGCGTCTCCGCCCGGAGTTTCTATCAGGTCAACAGCCTGCAGACGGAAAAGCTGTATCAGACAGCTATCCGTTTTGCCGGGCTGAGCGGATCGGAACGGGTTTTGGATGCTTACTGCGGTGCCGGAACCATCGGACTTGCCGCGGCCCGCTCCGCCAGGTCGGTACTGGGCGTAGAGCTCAATCCCGCAGCCGTGCGGGATGCCATAGTGAACGCCGATCTGAATGGCATCCGCAACGCACGCTTTATTGCGGCAGACGCCGGACGCTTTATGCTCGAAGCAGCGACGGATCATCGGCACTTCGACGTCGTCTTTCTCGATCCGCCCCGATCCGGATGCAGTGATCTCTGCCGACGCGCGCTGATTCGCCTTCGCCCCTGGCGCATCGTCTATGTCTCCTGCTGCCCCGAAACGCTGGCAAGGGATCTCGCCGACTTCTGCCGAAACGGCTACACCGCAACCGCCGTCCAGCCTGTTGACATGTTCCCTCATACTGAACACCTTGAAACCATCGTACTGCTGAAACCTGATTCCAGACGATAACAGGAAAAATATGGCGAACAGAAATTCCAATCTCATTGCGGCAATGAAGGCGAAGAAAGATGAATTTTACACTCAGCTGGCGGATATTGAGAAAGAGCTTCGGCACTACCGCCAGCATTTTCAGGGAAAAACCGTTCTCTGCAACTGCGATGACCCTTTTGAAAGCAATTTCTTCAAGTATTTCGT
>JAQXLA010000001.1 GCA_029011315.1 Desulfovibrionaceae bacterium | reverse complement strand
TGTCGAAGATCTCTTTGCTCAGGGCTATAAGGCCGTCTTCATCGGCATCGGCGCCGGTCTGCCCAGATTCCTCGGCGTTCCGGGTGAATCCATCAGCGGCGTCTTTGCGGCCAATGAATATCTGACCCGCATCAATCTGGGCCGTGCCTATGCCTTCCCTGAATATGATACGCCTCCCTATCCCGGACGCCATGTGACGGTGTTCGGAGCGGGTAACGTTGCCATGGACGCTGCCAGAACGGCTCTGCGCATGGGAGCTGAAAGCTCCACGCTGGTTTATCGCCGCACTCGTGCGGAAATGCCTGCCCGTAAGGAAGAAATCGAACACGCTCTGGAAGAAGGCGTTCAGCTTCAGGAACTCGTCTCTCCCGTGCGCTTCAACGCCGATGAAAACGGCCGTCTGACTTCCGTTACCCTGCAGCGCATGCGCCTGGGCGAAGCGGATGCTTCTGGCCGCTGCCGTCCGGAACCCATTGAAGGCGACGTTTTTGATCTGGAAACGGATCTCGCTGTCGTCGCTGTGGGCACGGGATCGAATCCTCTTCTGACGAGCTCCACGCCCGGACTGGAACTGAATGGACGCGGATACATCGTGACCAACGAGGAAACCGGCGAAACCTCCATTCCGAATGTCTTCGCCGGAGGCGACGCCGTTACGGGTGCCGCAACGGTTATCCTTGCCATGGGAGCCGGCCGCAAAGCTGCGCGTGAAATCGCCAGACGTCTGCTCGGCGAAGAAAACGCCTAAGGAAACTTCCGACCGTCCGGCCTGACTTGGATCCTTTGGGATCCTGCCGGACGGTTTTTTCTTGTGTCCCACCGTCAAATAGCGTAAAAAATTGAGGCAAAAAACTTTTTTGACGGAGCCTGGAAGCGATGGAACATCTTCTTTCGAATCTGGCCAAACGTTTGGACGCCATTGATGAAACATCTCTGATGCAGCTGTGGCCCAAATACGCACGCCTGACAGCGCAGTTCAGTCCCACGAAAGAGTGGGAAGAAGCGGCGCTGGTGTTTTGTCTGATTCAGGCCAAGCATTTCAAGAATCAGCTTTTTAATGAGCATATTGCCAAAATGGGCGGTGCTGATCAAATCAGACAGCCCCGGGGAAAAAACGGTGTTCGGGCTGAACGCCGTCCATCAGGCCGGGCGGAAATTATTCCCATTCAATCCCTGAAGGATCCGGAGTAATGTCCTTTGGGGATTTCTCAGCGTTTTGTAAGGAGACTGACGTGGCTAATACGGTTGTTGTCGGCGCCCAGTGGGGCGATGAAGGAAAAGGTAAAGTCGTCGATCTGCTCAGCAGCGATATTCAGTGCGTGGTGCGCTATCACGGCGGCAATAACGCTGGACATACCGTCATCGTCGATGGGAAAAAGGTCATTCTTCATCTGGTGCCTTCCGGTATCCTGTATCCGAACATGCTCTGCCTGATTGGCAATGGCGTTGTGCTGGATCCGGTCAGCTTCGATGAAGAGCTGACGCTGCTGGAAAAGCAGGGCATCGACGTTTCGGCAAAGCGTCTGCGCGTCAGTCTGAAAACGCAGCTGATCATGCCGTATCACCGCATTCTGGATCAGGCTCGCGAAGCGAAGGCCGGACATGGAAAAATCGGCACCACCGGACGTGGCATCGGCCCCTGCTATGAAGACAAGGCAGGGCGCTGCGGTGTCCGTGCTGCGGATCTGAAGGATCCGGATATTCTGATGCGCAAGATTCGCGCGGCTTTGGCAGAAAAGAACGCGCTGTTTACAACGCTGTACGGCATGGAGCCCCTTGATGCCCGGAAGGTTTTTGATGAAGTGATGCGTTCTGCCCCCCGGATGCTGCCTCTTCTGACAGACGTCAGCGAAGAACTGGAAAACGTGTGGAAGCAGGGCGGCAAGGTGCTGTTTGAAGGTGCTCAGGGGATTCATCTCGATGTGGATCACGGAACCTATCCTTTCGTGACCTCTTCCAATGCGGTTTCCGGCAATGCGGCGACGGGATCCGGCATTGCTCCAGCGCATCTGGAACGCTTTGTGGGTATTGCGAAAGCCTATATCACTCGCGTTGGATCAGGGCCGTTCCCTACAGAGCTTCTTGATGATACGGGCGAAGCACTGCGGCGCAAGGGCGGAGAATACGGTGCTACGACAGGACGTCCGCGTCGCTGCGGCTGGCAGGATGCCTGCATTCTGCGTGAAAGCGCCCGCCTGAACGGCTTGACGGACATCGCCCTGACCAAACTGGATGTGCTGTCCGGATTTGATGAAATTCTCTGCTGCGTAGCGTATGAATATGAAGGCCGACGCGTCCAGTATCCTCCGCAGGACAGTGAATGCCTTGGCAGGGTGAAGCCGATCTATCAGGCTTTTCCGGGATGGAAGGAGGATATCGGCGGCTGCAGAAGCTGGGAGGATCTCCCCGCCAACGCGCGTGCCTATGTGGAGGCTCTCGAACAGCTGAGCGGCGTGCACATCTCCATTGTGTCGGTTGGCCCGGATCGCGGACAGACGCTGTTTCGCTAATCGTGCTGCGCAGTATCCGGCGTTTGAAAATTTGGAGTTTGTAAAACAATGACGATAGCAGTGGCGGTGAGCGGCGGGGTTGACAGCCTGTACGCACTCCTGTCCCTGAAGGGCGTGTTTGGCGGACCTGTTCATGACGTGATTGCGCTTCATGCCCGGTTTCGGGATGAGAGTTTAAAGGATCCTGTTCCTGGATTGGCCGAACGATGCCGTGACTTTGGCATTCCCTTTCATGTTCTTGATTTGCGGCGTGTGTTTGATGAAAAGGTGGTTCATCCCTTTATGAACGCCTATGTTCATGGGCGCACGCCCAATCCCTGTGCATTGTGCAACCGGCATATGAAGTTCGGGCAGCTGCTGGATGCGGCGGAGCAGCTCGGTGCCGACAGGCTGGCTACCGGGCATTATGCCGATGTTGTGGAACATCCCGTTTACGGAAGCGTGCTGCGCAGCGGTAAGGACGTCAAAAAGGATCAGAGCTATTTTCTCGGACTGGTTCCCCGTGAACGAGTCCGAAAGCTGCTTTTTCCTCTTGCACACCTCACCAAGGCTCAGATCCGATCGATCATGGCTGATCACGGCATTGCTGTGCCGCTTTCTCAGGAAAGCCAGGAAATCTGCTTCGTGCCCAATGATGACTACCGGGCTTTTCTGACTGCTTCAGGTGTTTCTCTTCCAGGAGGCGGACCTATGGTGCTTGCAGACGGGCATGTGATCGGCAAGCATAAAGGACTCTGGCAGTATACGGAGGGACAGCGGCGCGGTTTGGGAATCGCCTGGTCAGAACCGCTCTATGTTATTGGAAAGGATCGGTCGCGCAATGCGCTGATCCTCGGTGATGCCAGATCTCTGGCGACGCGAAGCTGCGTTGCGTCGCATTTGAATCTTTTTGTTCCTTCAAATCTTTGGCCGAATGAATTGTTTGTTCGGGTTCGTTACCGGCAGAAGGCTGTGCCTGCAGAGGTGCGGATTGTGGGGAGTGACGAAGATGCGACGCGGATGCTGATCCGTTTTGAAACGCCTCAAATTCCGACGGCTCCCGGGCAGCTGGCCGTCGTGTTTGATGCGGACGGGTGTTTGCTCGCGGGCGGCATTTTGTGCAAGGATAACTGACACGTCCCGAGCGTGAGGACATCAGGCATAATCATCAGAAAAATATTGAGGAATCAGCATGATAGGTATTTCCAAACTGTACTGCGGTCAGGTTGAGGCATCCGACGCTCTGCGCTATGGCCGGCATTCCGGATCGCTTCCTTCGCATCTCCTGCAGTTTTCTCAGGATAAGAAGCCTGTTGTGGTGTGGAATATGACGCGCCGCTGCAATTTGAAGTGCGTTCACTGCTATGCGAAGGCTGTTGATCCGAACGGAAGCGATGAAATTTCCACATCCCAGGGCAAGGCCATTATTGACGATCTGGCTGCGTATGGCGCGCCGGTCATGCTGTTTTCCGGCGGAGAGCCTCTCGTGCGGAAAGATTTGCCCGAATTGGCTCATTATGCCGTGGAAAAGGGAATGCGTGCGGTGATTTCCACCAACGGCACGCTGATTACCCGGGAAAAGGCGAAGGAACTGAAGGCTGTGAATCTTTCCTATGTGGGGATTTCCCTGGATGGTGACGAAGAGGTTCACGATCATTTCCGTGGCGTGCCCGGATCGTTTCAGAAGGCTCTTCAGGGCATTGAGAACTGTCAGAAGGAAGGGCTGAAAGTAGGTCTGCGCTTTACGATCAACAAGCGCAACGTCCAGGAAATACCCAAACTGTTCCGGATCCTCCGTGAGCGGGAAGTGCCGCGCATCTGCTTCTATCATCTCGTCTATTCCGGCAGAGGCTCGGAAATGATGAAAGAGGATCTGAGCCATGCCGAAACCCGCGCCGTTCTGGATCTGATTATGGATGAAACCAGAGCGATGTTTGATGCCGGACTGGAAAAAGAGGTGCTGACCGTCGATAACCATGCGGACGGGCCTTACGTCTGGATGCGTCTTCTCCGTGAAGATCCCGCGCGGGCCGAGGAAGTTTTCAAACTGCTTCAGTTCAATGAAGGCAACAATTCCGGCAGGGGCATCGGCTGCATTTCCTGGGACGGCAAGGTTCATGCGGATCAGTTCTGGCGGGATCACGTTTTCGGCAATGTGCTGGAACGTCCGTTTTCTGAAATCTGGGATGATCCCAATATTCCGTTGCTGGCACAGATGAAGGATAAGAAAAAGTACGTCGGCGGACGCTGCGCCAGATGCCGGTTCCTCAATATCTGCGGCGGAAATTTCCGTGCCAGAGCTGAAGCGTGCTACGGCGATGTCTGGGCTGAAGATCCGGCCTGCTATCTGACTGACGAGGAAATTCGCGGGGAGGAACGGTAATGACTGATTTCTATCGCGGCCGCCGTCTGCGCCGCAGTGCGCCTCTTCGGGAAATGGTGCGTGAAACGGCTTTGCAGGCGTCGGATTTGATTATGCCGTATTTCGCTGTAGATACGGACGACGCTTCTTTCCGGCGTGAAATTCCGTCCATGCCCGGGCAGTATCAGATGTCGCTGAAGCAGCTGGAAGAAAGTGTTGCCAGAGCTGTAGACTGCGGGCTGCGTTCGGTCATTCTTTTCGGCGTGCCCAAAAGCAAGGATCCGATTGCCAGCGAAGCCTATGCTCCGGACGGCATCATTCAGCGGGCCGTGCGTCTGCTGAAGAAACGCTGGCCCGATCTTCAGGTTATTACGGATGTCTGCCTGTGCGAATACACTTCGCACGGTCATTGCGGCATTCTGCGTGAAGATGACGAAATCGGGGAAGTGCAGAATGATCCGACTCTGGAACTGCTGGCCAAGACGGCACTGAGTCACGTGGAGGCCGGAGCGGATATGGTTGCGCCTTCGGATATGATGGACGGCAGGGTTCTGGCGATTCGGCGCAGGCTGGACGGAGCGGGTTTTGTCAGCACGCCGATCATGTCATATGCCGTCAAATACGCTTCAGCCTATTACGGTCCGTTCCGTGATGCTGCGGAATCTGCTCCCCATCACGGCGATCGCCGGACATATCAGATGGATCCGGGCAATGCCCGTGAGGCTCTGCGTGAAGCCATGGCGGATATCGATGAGGGAGCTGACATTATCATGGTGAAGCCTGCAGGGCCGTATCAGGATGTTATCCGCATGGTCAGTGACGCTGTGGACGTGCCGGTAGCTGCCTACCAGGTCAGCGGCGAATATTCGCTGATCAAGGCTGCTGCGGCAAATGGCTGGGTGAATGAGGAAGCTCTGGTCATGGAGTCGCTGCTTGGCATCCGCCGTGCCGGCGCGAAACTGATTATTACCTATTTCACGGAGGATCTTCTGCGCAGGGGGCTCAAATGATGGATGCCTGCCATGAACACGGCTGCGGCATGCGCCATCCATCAGGCGCAGCGCGCAAAACGCTGGAAGACGGTTCGCCGATCTGCCGCCTGATTGCCTGGGAGGTCACCCGCTCTTGCAATCTTGCCTGTCGGCATTGCCGTGCCGAAGCTCATCCGGAACCGTATGACGGCGAGCTTTCCACGGCAGAAGCCAAGGCTCTGATCGACACGTTTCCGCAGGTTGGAAATCCTATTGTGATTTTTACCGGCGGCGAGCCGATGCTGCGTCCGGATGTGTATGATCTGATTCGCTATGCTACAGATAGGGGGCTTCGGTGCGTCATGGCACCGAACGGAACCCTGATTAGCGAATCTGAAGCGAAAAAGATACGGGATGCCGGCGTGCAGCGCTGTTCGATTTCGATTGATGCCGATACGGCTGAAAAGCACGACGCCTTTCGCGGCGTGCCAGGCGCCTTTGATGCGGCCATGAACGGCATTGCGAATTTGAAGCGCGTTGGCGTGCCGTTTCAGATCAATACGACGGTGACTAGGAACAATCTTGCGGATTTTCGCAGAATTTTCAATCTCTGTTCGGATCTCGGTGCGGAAGCCTGGCATATCTTCTTGCTGGTGCCGATGGGACGAGCCAGCGAACTGGCTGATCAGGTGATCACGGCTGATGAATATGAAGAGGTCCTGCACTGGTTTTATGAATTTCGCAAAACAACGTCCATGCATCTGAAAGCGACATGCGCGCCTCACTATTACCGCATTATGCGGCAGATGGCGCGAAAGGAAGGGCTTTCCGTGACGATGGAGAACTTTGGCATGGACGCTATGACCAGGGGATGCCTTGGCGGAACGGGATTCTGCTTCATCAGCCATACGGGGCAGGTGCAGCCCTGCGGCTATCTGGCTCTTGACTGCGGCAATGTGCGTCAGACGCCTTTTCCGGAAATCTGGCGTACAGCGCCTCTTTTCCGCAGTTTTCGGACGCCATCGGAGTACAAGGGCAAATGCGGTGTGTGTGAATATCATCGCGTCTGCGGCGGATGCCGGGCCAGAGCCTGGAGCATTGACGGCGATCCTCTGGCGGAGGAGCCTCTGTGCAGCTATGTGCCGAAAAGCCTGCGTGGAGAAGGCGTATGAACAGCCTGGATCGCACCGATCGCCGCATTCTGGATATCATCCAGACCGGATTTCCCCTTGTTTCCAGACCATATGCCGAAATCGGAGCTGCTACGGGTCTGACGGAGGCCGAAGCTCTGGCACGTGTTCGCGCCATGCGGAGCAGAGGCATTATTCGGCGGCTTGGCGCGAATTTTCAGTCTGCCAAGCTGGGCTGGCGTTCCACATTGTGCGCGGCTTCCGTGCCTGAAAGCCAGCTTGAGACCTTCATTGCCGAAGTGAATGCCTGCCCGGGCGTAACGCATCATTATCTGCGCAGAAATCATTACAACCTGTGGTTTACGATTATTGCGCCTGACTGGGCAGCGATTTGCCGGATGGTGGAGGATCTGGAAAAGAAAACAGGCATCGGCATCATGAATCTGCCGGCTGAGAAGCTTTTTAAAATCCGCGTTGATTTCTCCATGGACAGCTGATCCGATCTTCAGGTGCCAGAACTCTTCTTCGGTTCGAAAAAAATAGGCAGGGACTGCATCTCACAGGAGACGCAGTCCCTTTTTCTTTTGATTTTTCAGCGGCAGTCGCATATAAATTGAAATTATTTTTTTACATGTGGAGACAGCCATGACCTTTCTTGATGTTCTTCATTTCCTTCGTGCCGATTCCCTTTCCGAACACGAGAAAGGCATTCGCTTTGAGCGTCTGATAAAGTCATGGTTTCTTGCAGATCCCCGATATTCTGAATTAACCGATGTCTGGCTATGGGAGGAATTTCCTTCCAAAAAGGATTTTGGGGGCAGCGATCTTGGCATTGACCTTGTCGCCAGAACTGATCTTGGCGAATACTGGGCCATTCAGTGCAAATTCTACGATGAAAATACCGCCATTGACAAATCTGCTGTTGATTCCTTTATCAGCAATTCCAGCAGGCAGTTTGCCGATCCCAAAACCGGGGCGCCTCATACGCAGTTCGCAACCAGAATCTGGATAGCGACTACAGAAAAATGGGGAGCCAATGCTCTTGAAGCGACACGAAACCAAAGCATTCCGTTTCAAAAAATCGGCCTGGATATTTTTCTTGAAAGCAGTGTAGACTGGGATGCTCTCTTACAGGCCAGGCCACATGGAAAGCCGATAAAAACGCCGCTTCCGCATCAGAAGGAAGCGATTGAAAAGGCGCACAGGTATTTTTCCGAACACGATCGCGGCAAGCTTATCATGGCCTGCGGATGCGGAAAAACCTATACGTCGCTTGCCATCATTGAACAGGAAACGCAGGGAAGGGGATGCGTCCTGTTCCTTGTTCCTTCTATTTCGCTGCTGAATCAGACGCTGAACGCATGGATGTCGGATACTGCCGTAGAGATGAACGCCATCTGCATATGTTCCGATCCTAAAGCCAGCAGAAAGAAAAGCAGTTCCGATGACAGAGAAGATTCATCCATCGATCTGGCTCTCCCTTCTTCCACGGACAGCAATGTGATTGCTGATCGCTTTGTCAAATATCGCAGGCAGGACAAGCTGCTGGTGGTGTTCTCAACCTATCAGTCGATTGAAGCTGTGCATGACGCTCAAAGTCTTGTCGAAAGGCGTATCGGAGAAAAATCGGTCTTCGATTGGATTGTGTGTGACGAAGCGCATCGAACAACAGGCGTCAAATTTGTCGGGCAGGATGAAGCTTCGTTTACTCAAATCCATGAATCTGAATATATTCATGGGAAAAAACGTCTGTACATGACAGCGACGCCTCGCCTTTACGGCGATAACGCCAAGGCCAGAGCCAGGCAGGCCGATGGTGTTCTGTGCTCTATGGATGATACATCCATATACGGAGAAGAATTTCATCGCGTAGGATTTTCCTATGCGGTGCAGCATGGCTTGCTTACAGACTATAAGGTTCTGGTGCTGACCGTAGGCAGTGAGAATGAGCTTCCCGAAGAACTGAGAAGGCAGACGGCAGATCCCTCCAACAAGGAGCTGAATTTTGATTTCGTAACCAGAATTTTCGGCTGCATCAACGGGCTTTCAAAAAATATCGTTGGAGACAGCCACGTTACATGGGATACCGATCCCCGCATCATGAAGAGGGCTCTTGCTTTCTGCCCCAACATCAATAAGAAAGGGGATGCTTCTTCATCCGTCAATACTGCCAGACAGTTTCCTCTTGTTTCTGAAAGGGTATGGGAAGCCACTCCTGAAAAGGATCGTACCAATCTCGTCAAGGTCACGGCTGATCATATCGATGGCAGCATGGACAGCGGGATTCGCGCGCAAAAGCTGGCCTGGCTCCAGGCAGATGCGGCTGATACCAATGAATGCCGCATTCTCTGCAATGTGCGCTGCCTTTCTGAAGGCGTGGATGTTCCGGCTCTTGATGCGGTTATTTTCTTTTCTTCCCGCAAATCTCCCATTGATGTCGTGCAGTCTGTGGGGCGAGTGATGCGGAATTTCCGCAATGGGAAAGAGGGAGAGAAAAAGTACGGCTATATTATTATTCCCGTAGTGGTAAATCCGAAGGTTAAGCCCGAAGAAGCCCTGGAAGATAACGACAAGTTTGCGGTTGTCTGGTCTATTCTCAATGCTCTGCGCTCGCATGATGAAAGCTTTAATGCGCTGGTCAACAAGATAGCCCTGAACAGGGAGAAGCCATCCAAAATTGTTGTTGCCGGCGTTCCTCCTATGGGCTGCGCAGATGCCTCTTCCTGGGAAGATCAGGAAGAGCAGCGCCTTGCCATGCAGGAGCAGGTGGCCAGGCAGCTTGCCTTTGTAAATCAAACCCGAGATGCCCTGTATGCCAAAATGGTTCAGAAGGTCGGAGACAGGCTCTATTGGGAAAAATGGGCAAAAGAAGTCGGTTCCGTTGCTCAGAATTTCATAGGCCGCATTACGGAAATGGTGGAGCGCCCTGGCCGGCATCAGGATGCGTTCAGGCGTTTTGTTTCTGGTCTGCGGGAGACTATCAACAGCAGCATTGCAGATTCGCAGGCCATAGAAATGCTTGCCCAGCATCTCATTACCCGGCCTGTATTCGATGCCCTTTTCAAAGAATACGAGTTCAGCAGAAACAACCCCGTTTCCCGTACTATGGAACAAATGCTGGCAGTTCTTGATTCCTCTGGCATGGAAAAGGATACGGCCGTTCTCAACAGATTCTATGAGTCCGTTCGCAGAGACCTTGGCGATATCGATAACCTTGAAGGCAAACAGACCGTCATCAAGAATCTGTATGAAAAGTTCTTCAAGGGCGCGTTCCCCAAGACTGTCGATCAGCTTGGCATCGTCTATACGCCTGTGGAATGTGTTGATTTCATTCTTCATTCCGTCAACGACATCTTAAAGAAAGAGTTTGGTCGTTCTTTGTCCGACGAAGGTGTCCATGTGCTTGATCCCTTCACTGGTACGGGTACGTTCATCACTCGTCTGCTTCAGTCTGGCATCATCCGTCCTGAAGATATGGAGCGGAAATACCGTCACGAGATCCACTGTAACGAAATAGTCCTTCTGGCCTACTATGTGGCAGACGTGAACATCGAAAGCGTATTCCATCATCAAGCGGAGCGGAAGGACTACCTCAAATTTGAAAACATCTGTCTGACGGATACCTTTGAACTTGCGGAAAAAGATGACTCTGCCCAACTTTGTGAAGTCTTCAAGGATAACTCTGAGGCTATAGCGCGTCAGCGCAAGACGCCTATTCGGGTCATCGTGGGTAATCCTCCTTATTCCGCCAAGCAAAAGTCAGCCAACGATAACGCTCAGAATCTGAGCTATCCGCATTTGGATAAACGGATTGAAGAGACCTATGTGTCTGAGGTCAAAACCACCAACAAGAACTCTCTGTACGATTCCTATATCCGAGCCTTCCGTTGGTCTTCTGACAAGCTGAAGAAGAACAAGGAAGGCGGTGTCATTGGCTTTATAACCAATGGCGGCTGGCTTGATGGTAATGCTGCGGCTGGTTTCCGTAAGTGTTTGGAGAAGGAATTTTCGTCCATCTACGTTTTCCATCTGAGGGGTGATGCCCGTACTCAAGGTGAACTTCGCAGAAAAGAAGGCGATGGAGTCTTCGGCCTTGGTTCTCGTGCTCCTGTGGTCATCACCATCTTGGTTTCCAATCCTGAACATCAAGGAAAAGCCAAGATTCACTACTGTGATATTGGCGACTACCTCAAGCGGGAAGATAAGCTTAAGATTCTGCGCGATAAACGTTCTGTCTGCTCTCGTTCTATGCACTGGACTATCCTCGAACCCAATGAGCATGGTGACTGGGTAAGCCAGAGAAGCGATCTTTTTGGCTCGATGATCCTGCTTGGCGACAAGAAAGATAAGAACCAGAAGGAGACCTTTTTTGAGCCCGTGTATTCCAACGGACTGAAGACTCAAAGAGATGTATGGTGCTACAACTTTTCTACCAATAAGCTCGCCAATAATATAACTCGTGCTATAGATTTTTATAATGAACAGTGTGACACTGTTGCTAAAGGTGGATCTATAAATTTTGATAGCACTTGTTTTAGTTGGACTCGTGCATCAATAGCTTCGGCTGAAAAAGCTAAAAAGTTCACCTATCAAAAAAATAATCTTGTATTCAGCACATATCGTCCGTTCACCTGCACGCATCTCTATTTTTCACGTCAACTGAATGAGATGACATACCAAATTCCAAAACTTTTCCCCACTCCTGATCATGAAAATCTGGTAATTTGTGTCAGTGGCCTTGGAGGCTCAAAAGATTTTTCTGCTTTTATCACAAATACCATTCCTGACCTTAACATCCTTGACTCTGGAACTCAGTGTTTTCCCTTGTATTACTACAAGGAAAAAGAACAGCAACAAGGCACTCTTATCGATATGGGCGCGGGGCATGACCAGTACGAGCGCAAAGACGGCATTACGGACTGGATACTCAGAAATATCCGGGCTCGCTTTCAGAATACTCGTGCGATAACGAAGGAAGAAATCTTCTACTATGTCTATGGCATCCTCCATAGTCCGGAATACCGCGCAAAGTTTGCTGATGACCTGAAGATGTCTCTGCCCCGAATACCCATTGCGGACGACATAGAAACCTTTATGGACTTTGCTCTTGCCGGCCGTAAGCTGGCCGATCTGCACTTGAACTATGAAAGCGTTCCGGCATATCCCGGCGTGGTTGTCAGCTACAGCAACGATGATCGGAATTATCGGGTGGAAAAGATGCGCTTTGCCAACAAAAATAGCAAAGACTGCATTATCTATAATGCAGACATCCGCATAGAAAATATTCCTGCGGATGCCTATGAATATGTGGTCAACGGCAGAAGCGCCATTGAATGGATTATGGAGTGCTACCGTATCAAAACGGACAGAGACAGCGGCATCACGAACGATCCCAATGACTGGGCGACTGAACACAATGCCCCCAGCTATATTCTGGATTTGCTGCTGAGCGTGATCAATGTCAGCGTACAGACTGTGGAAATAGTCAGAAAGCTTCCCAAGCTCTGTTTTGAGGAGGAACATTCGGAGGAATGACCCTGATCAAAAAGCAGAAGATGGTATGAACCTTTTTCGCAGCTTGACGCAAGAAGCAATTTTCAGCTAATTTATTGAGGTGTCAAAGGGCATGCCATCCCAAGTAGGTACTCGTATTATTTACAATAAAAACAAAAAGTTGCGCATATTATTATATTTTTCATGGTGCTGAATATGACAACAACGGATCCCGCTTCAATCCTACAGCGTCTGGATGCTGATCAGCGCAGGGAGCTATGGGCGTCTCTGGCTCTGATGCATACTCCAGGCATAGGTCTGCGGCGCATTCGTCGGCTGCTGTCAGTTTTCAGCAGTGCCTTTGAGGCGGTTTCGCATCCGGAGAAGTGGCGGGAGTGCTGCGGCATTGCCGATGAGCAGAGAGATCTGCTTATGTCCGGGGTGTGGCGGAAAGCTGCGGAGGCAGAATGGAGCAGCTTGAAGCATTCCGGATGCGGCGTTCTGCTCTGGACTGATCCTCTGTATCCGCCATGTCTGAGAGAATTGCCGGACGCACCGGTTCGCCTGTATACGCTCGGTTCGGTCGAGTTGCTGCGGAATCCCTGCGTGGCGATTGTCGGATCGCGCCGCTGCAGTGCCAGAGCCGGAGAAATGACGTCTCTTCTGGCGCATGAGCTGTCCTCGTCAGGCATTACAATCGTTTCCGGACTGGCTCTGGGGATTGACTATTATGCGCATCGCGGCGCATTGACGGGGATAGGCAGTACGATTGCCGTACTTGGAGCGGGGCTGAATATTCTCTATCCAAGACAAAACGAAGCCTTGCGGCGCAGCATTGAGGAAAACGGCCTGATTCTTTCAGAATACGCGCCTGATACGCTGCCGATTCCTCAGCATTTTCCAGTACGCAACCGCATCATCAGCGGATTGTCTCTGGGGGTTGCGGTGATGGAAGCTGCCTTGAAAAGCGGCAGTCTTGTCACAGCGAGGCTGGCACTGGATCAGAATCGCGCCATCTATGCCGCGGTCGGAGATCCCGATGATGAAGGGACGGCAGGAAACAGGGCGTTAATTTCCCAGGGGGCTCTGCCTCTGGAATCTGCGGCAGATATTCTTCGGGATCTGCAGCCGCAGCTGTCCGCATTTTTGAAAAGAACAGCTGGACAGGAAACGGAAGATGATATGCTGCTGCCGCCGGAGCTTCATCTGTCCGCATCGCTCAGGGAAGAGGTGAAAAAGCCGCACAGGCAGAAAAAGCCTGATGATCAGGTTTTGCTGGAACTGGAGAAGGCAGAGACAGCTGCTGAAAAAATCGGCATTTTCCTCAGAGCCTGCGGTCCTGCTTCGGCGGATGATATCTGCCTGCATTTAAGGATGAATGCGGTGGAAGTGGGCATGTCATTGACGATGATGCAGATGTCTGACACGATTCGGCTTCTGTTTGACAACCGCTATGAATGGATTGAACAATGAGTCTGCATCAGAACCTGGAAGCTGCGGGCATACGGATTAGGCAGCCGCTTCTGCCGGATACAGCCGAGCGATTTCTGGATCATCTGCGCTTTCAAAAAGGCTATTCTCCGGCAACTTTGGCTTCATATCGCTGCGATCTCACGCTTTTTGAACGCTGGCTGCGTACGACAGGCAAGACATTGACGTGTCCTGAAAAAGTGGTGAAACAGGATCTTCAGGCTTTTTCTGCGTCGCTGTATCGCGAGGGACGGGCCAGAAGTTCCATTGCCAGAATGCTGTCTGTTCTGCGTTCTTTTTTTCGCGCCATCGTGGCGGAGGGTATCATCGATCAGAATCCGGCAGAGCGCATTCATAATCCCAAGCAGCCTGTCCGGAATCCTGGTACGATCGGCATTGATCAGGTCTTTGCCTTGCTGGATGTGCCGGCAAAGCCTGATCCGGAAGATCCGCATGGCGTTTTTGCCAGCCGGGACAAGGCTCTGGCAGAACTGCTGTACGGTTCCGGCCTGCGGATATCTGAGGCACTTGGGCTGGATATTGCACAGGTGCATCCGGAAGAGGGCGTTGTGCGCGTCTTGGGAAAGGGAAGCCGGATTCGGATTGCTCCGCTGAGCGATACGGCGATTCAGGCTCTGGCAATCTGGATCAGAAAACGGGAGACTTTGCACTTGCCTGAAGGCGAAACCGCGCTATTTATCGGCAAAAGAGGAAAGCGTCTGCAAAGACGGGAGGCAACGCGGATCCTGGCGGAGCGGAGTATGGAAGCGGGACTTCCGGATCCTGTGGCGCCGCATGCCCTGCGCCATGCTTTTGCGACGCATCTGCTGGAAGACGGGGCCGATCTGCGCACTGTGCAGGAGCTGCTTGGTCATGCGCATCTTTCGACAACGCAGAGATATACGCATGTCGCGTTGGATCGACTGATTCGCGTGTATGATCAGGCGCATCCTCGTGCGGAACACCATGATGATCCCGAAGAAAAAAAAGGGAACAATCAGGGAGCGGAAAAATGACGGAAAAAAAACATCAGGGTTCGCTGCTCAGCGAAAATCGCAAGGCCCGGCATCTGTACGAAATTCTTGAAAGGGCTGAATGCGGGCTGGTTCTGACTGGTCCGGAGGTCAAGAGCCTCAAATCCGGCGGAGCAAGCTTCACTGACAGCTATATTGACTTTCGCGATGGAGAAGCGTGGATTCTGAACATGCATATCGCTCCATACCGCAATGGCGGCTATGCCGAGCAGGTTCCGGAACGCCCCCGAAAGGCGCTGCTGCATAAGTCGGAAATCCGCTATTTTGCAGACAAGACAGCTCAGAAAGGACTGACTGTCGTGCCTCTCCGGCTCTATCTGCATCATGGATTGATCAAGCTGGAAATTGGCCTTGGACGAGGCAAAAAATTGTACGATAATCGCATTGAATTGAAGAAACGCGCAGAAATGTACGATGCGCAGCGCAGTCTGCTGGACAGGTAAGATGGACAGTGCGCAGCCTCTTGCCGATCGTCTCAGGCCAGCCGATCCTCTGCTGTTTGTAGGACAAGCCCAGATCCGTCAGCGTGTTCAAACATTGCTGTCTGCTCCGCATCTGCCCAGTCTTCTGCTATTCGGGCCTCCGGGATGCGGCAAATCAACGCTGGCTCTTCTCCTGGCGCATGCCCGATCCGATCGTGTGCTGCGTCTGAGCGCACCGGAATCCGGTCTGCCGAATCTGCGCCGTCAGATTCAGGGTGCGGAGATCCTGATTCTTGATGAGCTGCATCGCTATTCCAAGGCACAGCAGGATTTCTTTCTGCCTGTTTTGGAAAGCGGCGAAGTAACCTTAATTGCAACTACGACGGAAAATCCGTCTTTCTGCGTCACACGCCAGCTGCTTTCCCGCTTGCTGGTCTTGCGTCTTCAGCCTTTGGGGCGGGATGATCTGATGACGCTGGCCAGGCGTGGAGCGGAAGAACTCAAGTCAAAATTTGACGATGCTGTTCTTGATATCTTGTGTTCGGCGTCGCGTGGCGATGCCAGGACGCTTCTGAATCTGCTGGAATATGCTGCCGCGCTTCCGGAAGAGGAGAGGACTCCTGCCGGAATAGGAGCGGCATTGCCGGAAATACTGCATCGGGGAGATCGAAACGGCGATAATCATTACGAGTATATTTCGGCTCTGATCAAATCTATCCGGGGCAGCGATCCGGATGCCGCACTCTATTATCTGGCCTGCTTGATTGAAAGCGGAGAAGATCCCCGCTTTATCTGCCGCCGTCTGATTATTGCGTCCGCAGAAGATATCGGACTTGCAGATCCGCAGGCCCTGCCTCTGGCTGTGGCCTGTCATCAGGCTGTGGAACAGGTCGGCATGCCGGAAGGTCGTATTCCGATGGCCGAGACGGTCACGTATCTGGCATTGGCCAGAAAAAGCAATACGGCTTATGCTGGATTAAATGCGGCCCTGCAGGAAGTCCGGACAAACGGCCCCGAACCTGTTCCGCTGCATTTGCGCAATGCTTCGACAGCTCTGCAAAAACAGTGGGGATATGGAAAAGAGTATCTGTATCCCCACCGATTCCCTGGAGCCTGGGTCAAACAGACGTATCTGCCGGAGAGACTGAACGACAGGATTTTCTATACTGCAAAAGACAACGGCGAAGAACCCCGCATCAATGCCTGGCTGAAAGCCAAGAAGAGAAGTCAGTAAAAAAATTTTTCAGCATAGATTTTTGCAGCTGACGGGAAAAGGCATATTTCATTTCAAATAGTTCTTGATGTCTTTAAGTTTTTTTTCCTGTCAGCTATATGCAAATATAAAGTTAACATAATCTGTATAGAAAAATATTTTTTATTTTTTTTACAAACCAAAAAACAAATCTCCCTCTTTAAAAACATACCATAAGCAAAAAACAACGAAATTTTTGCAAAAGGGCAGAAAAGCATATCCTTTATGCAATTGATTTTTCCGGACATTTATTGCGGATCAGAATGCGGCAATAGGGAACAACAGGACGATTGTTTTGATCGACCATATACAAATCCCCATCCACAGCTCCGCATTTTTGCACTTCTCTACGATACCTTTTATGCTCAGGCTTATATGGCTGAACACCTATACTCAAACCAAAATTTGCAATACCAAGGCCAATGATTTCAAACTGATCGGGACTGTACTTGTCCAGAAAGGTAATGGGGACGCCCATCACGCCGTCGTAATCGCAGGGGATGTCGGCTGTTTTGTCGACGTTGATCGCGTCGTAGTTGTCGTATTTCGGATAATTCTCAGGACTGTACCTCTTGAACAGAATCATTTTTTCATGACGCTTTTTGAAATCGAGATTGGTAAACCAGCAGATATTGCCAAATTTGGTAATATGGCTTCCATCTTCCCGAACAGAGACATTTTTTCTGTCTTCCGGAAGGTGAGGGGTAAGAAATTCTTTTGGCATTGTTGAACCCAGCCATATTTTATTCTCTAAAACCAGTGGGAATATTTCCTTGTATGTAACAGCATTCTGATTGCCGATAATGATGAATTTCTTTTCATGTTCGATCAGCGTTGCGACGTATTCCCGAAAAAGGGAAAAGGGGGGATTGGTAACGACAATATCGGCTTCATCCAGCAATGCTAAGCACTCATCGGAGCGGAAATCTCCGTTTTCCTTCAGCTTCGTGAGTGAATTTTCTCCGGAGCGGAAGAGTTCGGCCACGTCGAGCATATCCACGCTGCCGTCTCCGGTTGTGTCGTAAACAGTCGTGACGACGGCTTTATACGGAATGTTCCGGGACTCTTCCTTCCTTCCTTCCTTCCTTCCTTCCTTCCTTCACGGTTCCTGCGATATCAAAGAAGGAAAGCTGCCGATTGGCAATGCAGGAGCCTGCATAGCAGGTGGCGATCAGCTTTTTCAACCCCAAACGGTTGAAGTTCAGCACGA